>NZ_CP043761.1:4502664-5145902 GCF_008386395.1 Paenibacillus sp. 37
TGAAAGGCACGCTGATATTGATTCTCTGCCTTGATCAGAATTGCATTCTTCTCCTGATTCTCCTGATAGCCCCACACGAGCGCACCGACCAGCAGAACCGCAAATATCGGAAACATAACTGAACTTAATCGTTTATACATCGGTAGAGTCTCCTTTCTTCTAAACCACTACCTCTATTGTGGATCGAAGAAAGATCTCTTATGCATGCGATTTCCAGTCCTTACACAAGCAGGCTGCTAAAGTACCGTTTGGGTCCTCCTTTTAATTCAGCTGAATCCCAGTTGCCATGCCCTCTTCTTCAATTTCGAACTGGTCTCTGTTATCACAGAGGCACTGCTTGAATCCCGTCTCAATTCGGCCCCGTTCTTTCTTGCCTCGTAATGTAAATCGCTCACCGCATTGTTTGCATCTGATTTTAATTTTAATTCTCATCACAACGATCTCCGTTTCTGTTGGTCATTCCCCGGGAGTTTATCTGTAAAAATAAAAACACACCGGAGCCATAGGCGCAATATGCGCTTTATGTCCACCAGTGTGTCCGTATTTTTATAATTTAACCTCTTCCTCCCGCTTCACAAAACGAAAAGGAGAACGGTTATTAGCTCGTGTGATTTTACCCATTGCCCCATACCACAGGCCCGCCATTAGCGGCGCTATAAACCACAACCAATGATTCACCATGGTGTTCATGATGACGTCGTACAATGCATGCCAGAAAAAAGGTAACACCAGAGAAAGAACCAGATACCACCGCTTTTTCTTACCACCGATAAACTTGGCTTTACCCATATAATAACCCATGATTACCGCAAACATAGCGTGCCCTGAAACAGGGAGCAGTGCCCGAAGGAACATGGCTGAGACGGATGCATTCCCCGCAAAGGCATACAACACATTCTCAACAGTGGCAAATCCAAGTGAAACAGCGACTGCATATAAGATGCCGTCATACGGCTCATCAAATTCGGTGTGATTATAGATGATATGATAAAGTACGAACCATTTAACAAATTCCTCCACACCACCTGAGATCATAATGGCCTCAAGATAAGGATTATCCCCGAGCCACATCATCATGCCACGCTGAATAATCATCACAGGCAGTACCATCAGTATCCCCATGAGGAAAACCCGCAATACCATATGAAGTGGCTCATAATCATAACGGTCTTTCAGGTAAAAGTATGTTAACAAGGCGAGACCCGGAGCAACTGCTGCCGCTAAGACCGAAAACAAAAGCACCGAAATTCCCTCCTCTGACTAAAGACGCGATTACAACTAGAGATTAATCCTGGCGTTTGAAGTGGGTGCAGATAACATCAATCGCTTGTGCAGGAATAACAACCTTACCATACTCTTCCATAACTGCCGGAGTAACTGAGGAGCCTTCGCCAAATTCAGCAAGCAAGGCAATCAATGCCGCATGTTTGGTGGAATCTACCTCATCTGGCTCCAAATGCAAGAACCACTTGTCTTTATAAGAATAAAGTCTCCCAGCATCCGTAACATGCTGACGCAACATATGTGCAGCTTCAATGAGCACTTCAAAGTCCTTGAATGCATAAACGATGGAATCGCTTTGCTCGAGTGTAACTTCCATTTCATATACTTCTTCAGGAAGATCATCTTCATGACCTGAACCATATTGTTGCGGATCATATTTTCCACGTGTGACAATGACAACCATCCCTTGAGCGGGAAGTGCGAATACTTCGACAGCGAGTGGACCTGTGGCATCAAATCCAAGTTCGGAATAGGCCTGATCCATCATTTCAGTGAACAGTTCATGAACCTTAGGTATTTCCTGCCACATATCTTCTTTTTGTATTCCGCGCTCGCTCAGATCGTCAAAGGTCAGGAAAATCCGTATCTTATCGTGACTTAGTCGTTCTATTTTCATACAGGATCTCCCCTTTATAAGCAAGTCTTATAACAGATTATGAAGCACAAAACAATATGTGCTGAAAATAAATCTATGTAGTTATGTTATCATTTTATACCTCTAAATGCACGAAGTAAAATCGACAAAAAAAGAATCATTCCACAGCCAATCCAGACTGTGGATGATTCTAATTGGAGGTTTTGGTTTATAAACCCGGTACTGTTGTGTTTGTTTGACTTAAAATTTGCTCAACTTCATGCTTCACATCCGGATTGGTGCGAATAAAATCTTTGAGCATGCTCATATTCGCTTCTTTTTCCTGCGGTGTGATTGCTCTTGCAGTCTTTGCTGCCGGATTTTTGTGGGATTCACCATGTTGATTTTGCTTGCTTGTGAACCCGTCCATACCCGGGAAAGTCATCTCCATCATCTTATGTTTTGCCTGATCCATCATATTTCGTGATGAACCCGATGACATCATGGGCAATTTGCCTTTGGACAGCCATGAACTGGCTGCAACACCAATGACAATGCCCCAAAAAAAGGATGACGTCTTCATTACACCAACCTCCTTCAAGTGTTAAAATCATATTTAGTGTTTGCGGTAGTGAGCAATCTCATTCCGTATAAATACAGGAAAGCGAGTTGAAATCATGTTTAGACATACCGCCGCATTGATCATTGCTGCAAGTTTGCTGCTGTCAGCTTGTGGGACAGCGGAAGAAAAAACATCTGATAATCCCACACCAGCGGGCGAATCAACTACCACGGTTCAAGAAGAGCAAGGTAACTCTAACCCAACTAAAACAGGAGAACCTGGAACTGGTGTGCCCGAGCCTTCAACGGAAGATTCAACTGCGACAGAAGAAGAACCTGAATCTTCGGAGAAGGTTTCAACAGAAAAGAAAGTGGAAAAGACGTATCATATGAATGAAAATTATTATATTAAACCAAACGTTGAAGCGAGCCCAAACAAAGTGGTCTTGTTAACTTTTGATGATGGACCCAAAGAAGAAAAAATGATTACTTCACTGATCGACACTTTAGATAAACATAACGCTAAAGCGATATTTTTCGTCAATGGATATCGGGTGAAAAGCCATCCGGAATTGCTCAAACTCATACATGAACGGGGTCAGATTGTAGGCAATCATGCCTGGGATCATGAGGATCTCAAAAAAATGTCCAACGCTGAGGCGGCAAAACAGGTTACAGATGTCCAAAAAATAGTGAAGGATACCATTGGTGAGGAACCGCAATTCTTCCGTCCACCTTTTGGGTCGGGAAATGATGCACTGAAGGCTGCTGTGAAGAAAAATGGTATGTTATATATGACTTGGTCTAATGGTTCGCTCGATTGGGATAAAAGCACCAAAGACAAACCTGAAAAAGTCATCCAAAATGTACTGGACCAGTTAAATCCCGGAAGCAATATTTTGATGCATGAGTTGCCATGGACGGTTGAAGCATTGGATGAGTTGCTGACCAAGCTAGAAAAAAAAGGCTATTCCTTTGTTGATCCGCGTGCAATTGAATTGGAAGCTCGTTAAATTGTAATTTTGCGCATTAAAATAAAACAGCCTTGATCCAGTGGATCAGGGCTGTTTCTCTGTGAGTGCTGTTTCTGCGGGCACTCTTAACGTGATGATATGCATCTCCGCAGGACAACCTAGTCGGAGTGGAAGATGATTTGTACCGTATCCTCTGCTAACAAGCATTTTGCCTTCTTGGTTAACGTCCTCCGGACTGCGCTTCAGGGAGTACCACCCGTTCGATACGGGATGATACGCTTTGCTCAGGAACACAGGTCCGAAAAATGGGATTACCAATTGTCCCCCATGTGTATGACCGCTTAAAATAAGATCTGCATTTTCTTCCAAACGAAGGGCCTGCAAAGGATCATGAACGATAGCAATTTTGCATAAACGGTTACCGATCTGCTGTAGTAATACATCGCCCTGTTTGGAACGATAGTCTATGCCGATCAGGCTCAATCTGTCGTTGCCCCTTTGTAGATATTCCACATCATCCTGAAGGAGCTTAACGTCCGATTCCCGAAGGACTCGCGCAAGTTGAGCGGTACCAGCCCTCTTGTCATGGTTGCCATACACCGTAAATGAAGGAGCAATGTTCGATAAAATTTTCATGTTATGTCTAACTATAGACCATGAGATTCCTTTTTCCGCAACATCCCCGCCGATGAGAACCCAGTCCACCTTGTTTTTTACGTTTTCCAAATCCTTCTGCTTCAGCTTGCGCTTGTGAGTATCGGATACATACAAAATCATAGCCCCGTCAAAGGATGTTGGCAGATGAGGCACTTCAACCTCTTCTTCAATCATTTGATGAATATGGGCTTCTCGCCACATATGAAAAAGCAGTAAAACTCCCATCAAAATGATTAAACCTGCGAGTAAAAACATTACCACGGCAAGGGAAGGAACGTATTCAGAGCGGGTGCCCCTTCAACCCCCCACCAAACCAGACTAATCGTTAACATGACAAAAATAAAAATGAGTGAATTAACAAACCTCTTGCTCAATTTTAACCGACGTGAAGGATGTAATTCTGTCCGTGTAGGAAGCGAACCCGCTTCGGGGATCGATTCTTCCGTTGAATTTGGCGTTTTTTTGGAGCGTGATGGTGCCCTTTGAGGAAGTACTGGACTTTCCAGTTTTTCTGTATAAGGCTTGCGCTGTGATCTAGGTAAAGAAACGGAAGTAATTGGTGTGATTCCGCCAACCTCAGCAGCTGCTGCCGTTTCAGCAACGATGCTTACTTGAGAAGCCAACTGACGCTCGGATTTCTCTTTTTTATCCGATTGACGATGGCGCTGACTGCCATATGTCTTCATTCTACTTAATGGCTGATTCATGATCCCCTCCGAAAACGTATCGCTAATCCGGACACCAAATCAATAATAAAGTGACATAATATAGGCGCCCATAATGTGCCGGACTGCAAGTAAATCCAACCCAATCCATAACTTGAGACAAACACCCAGCCTGTTGGAATCCAGTGGCGCAAATAACGAATATGGATAACTGCAAATAAAATACTTGTCCAGTAAGGACCGATGGCATGTTGGATGGCTCCACGGAATAATAATTCCTCACACACAGCAACAATGGCTGCTATACATACAATGTGCCAGATCGGACGCCCACGGAACAGCATCTCGTTAATTCCACCGTCATCCATGCTTTCCTGAGGTATAACATACGACAGTACCAAGTCCATAACAAGCATTATTCCTGCAAGACCAAGACCCCACCATATAAATTGGTAATTGTCAGGCCATGCGAGTACATCTAACAAGTTTCGTTTCTGCAATAAGATCCACACAACTCCGATAATCAGTGTCAGACCTTGTGTAAAGTATAGATTGATTAAAAGCAAACGCTCGGTAAGCTGCTGTGGCTCAGCCTTCTGAATCTTGAACTTGGGAAACTTGAATTTTTTCATCGGATGCGTCTGTCCTCTTGAGTTAAATTTGATGGATAACAATTACGTTGTCCAATCGGATAGTATACTAAATGATAGCCAAAAAACCAATTAGGTTCAAGACCTGCCCCAAGTCCTGGTTAGATGTCATTGCCATTACTTCATTAAAGCAGTAAAATTTAGTTCACCAAACAGCTTACTTTCCATCTTCTTGTGGTAGGTATATTAACTATTGTATTACTTATGGTGACTCTGTTTATGTGTGAATCTAAAGACATCTGCAAAACATTTTAAAACATTTAAGCCTATTGACATGCTCATGTCAGCCATGATACATTATGAAAAAATTAGTCACGTTAAACACGATGATGGAAAAAAGACGTTGCTTCGTCTTACAGAGAGCCGATGGTAGGTGTGAATCGGTGGCAGGCAAATGGTCTTGAGCGCTCCTGAGTTATTGCATTGAAATTGGAGTAGGTGCAATCGGTTTAGACCCGTTATCCTCTTCGGTCTTCATTGACCGCTAAGACTGTCGTTGCGAAACGGCGGTGAATTAGGGTGGTACCACGACAACTCTCGTCCCTTATTGCGCAAGCAGTATGTGGATTGAGAGTTTTTTGATTTATTTTAAAGGATATCTGTGGGATCACTCTATTTGCTTCACCTTCCCCCTCTGTTGCGACACCGCGTTGTTGGGCGGAAGAATCAACCTGGTTTTAAGGAATACCTCTTCGCTGAGGTCAGTTCCTTGACGATATAGATACACATACCTAAGGAGGAAGAAACCATGTACAAAGTGTTAGTGTCGGACCCAATCAGTGATCTGGGGATCCAGCAACTGGTGGATGCAAATGATGTTGTTGTTGAGAAGAAAACCGGTCTTAGTGAAGATGAACTTGTTGCCATTATTGGTGAATATGATGCCCTCTTGGTTCGCAGCCAGACTCGTGTTACAGATCGTATTATGACGGCTGGTACCAACCTCAAGGTGATCGGACGTGCAGGTGTTGGTGTAGATAACATTGATCTGGAAGCTGCTACACAGCGCGGTATCATCGTTATTAATGCACCTGATGGCAATACCATCACAACCTGTGAGCACACGTTTGCCATGATGATGGCATTGGCACGACACATTCCTCAGGCATACGCCAAGACAATTCAGGGTACGTGGGATCGCAAAACCTTCCTGGGTGTCGAATTAAGAAACAAAACGCTCGGTGTACTGGGCATGGGACGGATCGGTAGTGAAGTTGCCAAGCGCGCCAAAGCATTTGGAATGGACATTCTTGCTTACGACCCGTTCCTCACGGAGGAGCGTGCCGAGAAGCTGCAAGTGAAGCTGGCTAGTGTAGATGATATCATTCGCAATGCGGACTTCATGACCGTTCACACGCCATTAACACCGGAAACACGGCATATGATTTCACGTCCACAATTCGAAGTGATGAAAAAAGGCATGCGTATCATTAACTGTGCTCGTGGTGGTGTAGTTGACGAGATGGCACTTGTCGAAGCCATTGATCAGGGTATTGTTGCTGGTGCAGCATTTGACGTATTCGAAAGCGAGCCGCCAGCCGCTGATCACCCGTTCCTGAATCACCCAAGCATTATCGTTACGCCTCACCTTGGTGCGTCCACAGTAGAAGCACAAGAGAACGTGGCTATCGATGTATCGGAACAAGTTCTTCATATTCTGCGCAACGAACCGTTCAAGAACGCAGTTAACATGCCTGCTGTTGCACCAACCGTGATGAACAAATTGCAGCCGTATTTCAAACTGGGTGAAACGTTGGGTAGTTTTGCAGCACAGATTACACAAAATGCAGTGCAGGAGATTCGTATCGACTATGCTGGTGAACTTTCTGAAGTAGATACTTCTCCTCTCACACGTTACATTGTGAAAGGGATTCTCGCCAGACATTTGGGTGGGGAAGCCAACATCGTTAACTCCATGCATCTGGCCAAAATCCGTGATCTGAATGTGGTTGTAAGCCAAACCTCAACAACTAAAGGATTTACTAACCTGATTACCGTAACATTGGTTACAACTCAGGATGCTGAGGAACGCCGTGTAGCGGGTACACTCCTTGCAGGTTATGGAGAGCGTATCGTTCGTCTGGATAAATTCCCGGTAGATATCGCTCCAGAAAGTCATCAAATCTTGATCTCACATAACGATAAACCAGGTATTATCGGTCGTGTAGGCACACTGCTTGGACAAAACGATGTCAACATCGCATCCATGCAGGTTGGACGTAAAATTATTGGTGGTGCAGCGATCATGATTCTGACCGTAGATAAAGCTGTTCCAAAAGATGTGCTTGTGCAGCTTGCTGCGCTGCCTGAGATTAATACTGCTGTTGAAATCGTGCTGGAATAATCATACGTATTGTAAATGTATAAGAAAAGACAGGACCCTCTTGGTTCCGTCTTTTTTTGTCGCGAAGTAAATTACGTATTCATTTCAATTTTAAAGTAATTCTAATGATGGTGAGTGATACTTCTGGCCGTGCGGAACTTACTCTTTCGGTCGCCCCAAGCACCTAATATTGGATTGACCCACTATCTGGAAAGAAAGAGAAACCCAAGATCTAAAAATGATCTGGGTTTCTCGACAATCTGATGCACTAATCCCATAAGAGTTCCATTTCATTTGCCCATTAGGGAAATAGTCTTAATACGTTATCGAACTATTAACTTAACTGAATAATGTTTAGTGTAGATCCCGGAGGAGAAAGAATAGCTGTGCCAACAAGCCCGAATAATTGTAACTGTATTGTTGAACCAGCGGTAACGGTAACCATAAAGTCAGACTGCAGCTGACTGAGAGAAAGCACTGGAGATACTACACTCGCTGGAATAGCTGTACCGTTAAGTAAAACCCGAGATTGGATAGCAAGTGCAGCTGTCAGATTTATTTTGTATGAGATATAGTAACGACCTGCATTGGCAAGCGTGAAGGTGTCATTTGTCCCATTGACGGTTATACCTGTGCCAATATTTTGGTTATTCGGTAATGGAACGAGTGTACCACCCAATATTACAACAATCGTACCATTAGTGTTCTCAGCAAAAGCCGAGTTAGATGTTACAGATGTTCCCGTTGCTCCTGTAACTCCAGTTGTCCCTGTTGCCCCCGTACTTCCCGTTACGCCAACTCCGGTGGCCCCGGTAATACCTGTCGCTCCTGTTTCCCCAGTCGCACCAGTTGCCCCCGTGCTTCCCGTTACGCCGACTCCTGTGGCTCCGGTTATACCTGTCGCTCCTGTTCCCCCAGTCGCACTAGTTGCTCCGGTACTTCCTGTTACGCCGACTCCCGTGGCCCCGGTTATGCCTGTCGCTCCTGTTTCACCAGTCACACCAGTAACTCCGGTACTTCCCGTTACGCCAACTCCTGTGGCTCCGGTTATACCTGTTGCTCCTGTTTCACCAGTGGCACCAGTTGCTCCGGTACTTCCTGTTACGCCGACTCCCGTGGCTCCGGTTATACCTGTCGCTCCTGTTCCCCCAGTCACACCCGTTGCCCCCGTGCTTCCCGTTACGCCGACTCCCGTGGCTCCGGTTATACCTGTCGCTCCTGTTTCCCCAGTCGCACCAGTTGCCCCCGTGCTTCCCGTTACGCCGACTCCTGTGGCTCCGGTTATACCTGTCGCTCCTGTTTCCCCAGTCGCACCAGTTGCCCCCGTGCTTCCCGTTACGCCGACTCCTGTGGCTCCGGTTATACCTGTCGCTCCTGTTTCCCCAGTCGCACCAGTAACTCCGGTACTTCCTGTTACGCCGACTCCTGTGGCTCCGGTTATACCTGTCGCTCCTGTTTCCCCAGTCGCACCAGTAACTCCGGTACTTCCTGTTACGCCGACTCCTGTGGCTCCAGTTATACCTGTCGCTCCTGTTTCCCCAGTCGCACCAGTAAATCCGGTACTTCCTGTTACGCCGACTCCCGTGGCTCCGGTTATACCTGTCGCTCCCGTTTCACCAGTCACACCAGTAACTCCGGTACTTCCTGTTACGCCGACTCCTGTGGCTCCAGTTATGCCTGTCGCTCCCGTTTCACCAGTGACACCAGTAAATCCGGTACTTCCTGTTACTCCGACTCCCGTTGCTCCAGTTATGCCTGTCGCTCCCGTTTCACCAGTGACACCAGTAAATCCGGTACTTCCTGTTACTCCGACTCCCGTTGCTCCAGTTATGCCTGTCGCTCCCGTTCCACCAGTGACACCAGTAAATCCGGTACTTCCTGTTACGCCGACTCCCGTGGCTCCGGTTATACCTGTTGCTCCTGTTTCACCAGTGGCACCCGTTGACCCGGTACTTCCCGTTATGCCGACTCCTGTGACCCCAGTTATACCTGTTACTCCTGTTTCACCAGTGACACCAGTAACTCCGGTACTTCCCGTTACGCCGACTCCCGTTGCTCCGGTTATACCTGTCGCTCCCGTTTCACCAGTCACACCCGTTACCCCGGTACTTCCTGTTACTCCGACTCCCGTTGCCCCCGTTATACCTGTTGCTCCTGTTTCACCAGTGGCTCCGGTTAACCCTGCAAGACCCGTCGCTCCCGTTTCACCCGTTGCACCTGTTAATCCGGTACTGCCGGTTACGCCAACTCCCGTTGCTCCGGTTATCCCTGTCGCTCCTGTTTCGCCAGTGACACCAGTTACTCCTGTTACACTTACTCCTGTGGCTCCTGTAATTCCCGTCGCCCCAGTCACCCCCGCAACACCAGTCGCTCCTGTTACGCCGGATACTCCTGTTTCACCAGTACTTCCTGTCACTCCAACGCCAGTTGCCCCCGTCACACCCGTTGCTCCCGCTCCAGCGATCAACGTGTAATCCGGCGATGTGCCCGGCGTTCCGGTTGGTGATGCTACATTAGCAATATACGTACTGCCGTTGAACGTTACAACCTGACCCGCTGGATACGTTGGGGCTACGACTGGATCGAATGGTACAATGCCACTTAAACCTACACCTGTTGCTCCTGTTACGCCGGATGCTCCGGTACTTCCTGTCACTCCAACGCCAGTTGCACCCGTCACACCTGTCGCTCCTGCGCCCGCAAGCAACGTGTACTCCGGCGATGTGCCCGGCGTTCCGGTTGGCGATGCCACATTCGCAATATACGTACTGCCGTTGAACGTTACAACCTGGCCCGCTGGATACGTTGGGGCTACGGCTGGATCGAATGGTACAATGCCATTTAAACCTACGCCTGTCGCTCCTGTTACGCCCGATGCTCCCGTGACTCCGGTACTTCCCGTTACTCCAAAGCCGGTTGCTCCTGTAACACCTGTTGCTCCCACGCCCGCAAGCAATGTGTAATCCGGTGAAGTCCCCGGTGTTCCGGTTGGCGATGCTACATTCGCAATATAGGTACTGCCGTTGAACGTTACAACCTGACCCGCTGGATACGTCGGGGCTACGGCTGAATTGAATGGCAAGATACCACTTAAACCTATACCTGTCGCTCCTGTTACGCCGGATGCTCCGGTACTTCCTGTTACTCCAACACCAGTTGCACCCGTCACACCTGTTGCTCCAGCGCCAGCAAGCAACGTGTAATCTGGTGAGGTACCCGGTGTTCCCGTTGGTGATGCCACATTCGCAATATACGTACTGTCGTTAAACGTTACAACCTGACCCGCTGGATACGTTGGGGCTACGGCTGGATCGAATGGTACAATGCCACTCAAACCTACACCTGTCGCTCCTGTTACGCCGGATGCTCCGGTACTTCCTGTCACTCCAACGCCAGTTGCACCCGTCACACCTGTTGCTCCAGCGCCAGCAAGCAACGTGTAATCTGGCGATGTGCCCGGCGTTCCGGTTGGTGCTGCTACATTCGCAATATACGTACTGTCGTTAAACGTTACAACCTGACCCGCTGGATACGTTGGGGCTGCGGCTGGATCGAATGGCAAGATACCACTTAAACCTACGCCTGTCGCTCCCGTCACTCCTGATGCTCCTGCGACTCCGGTACTTCCTGTTACTCCAACTCCAGTTGCACCTGTTACACCCGTTGCTCCAGCGCCAGCAAGCAATGTGTAATCTGGCGATGTATCCGGCGTTCCGGTTGGCGATGCTATATTCGCAATATACGTACTGCCGTTAAACGTTACAACCTGACCCGCTGGATACGTTGGGGCTACGGCTGGATCAAATGGCACAAGGCCTGTCAATCCCGCCCCGGTTGCTCCCGTTACACCTGTGGCTCCTGTAGGCCCTGCACCTGCAAGCAATGTATAGTCTGGAGAACTTCCTGGCGTACCCGTTGGCGAAGCGACATTTGTAATATAAGTACTGCCACCAAACGTGACGATTTGTCCAGCTGCATATGTTGGTGCTAATGCGGGATCGAATGGCACGATGCCGCTTAATCCTGCACCTGTGGCTCCAGTTGCACCAGTCGCCCCCGCAGCAGCGATTAATGTGTAATCCGATGAAGATCCTGGTGTTCCTAGAGGACCATCTACACTCGTAATGTAAGTACTACCGTTATACGTAATGACTTGACCTGCTGGATAACCCGGGGCGAGCGCTGGATTAAATGCCACGGCTCCTGTCAAACCAGCTCCGGTTGCTCCCGTTGCTCCATTCGTTCCACCCGACAGCAAAAGAGTGTAGTCTGGAGAACTTCCGGGTGTACCCAAGGGACCGTTCACATTGGCAACATAAAGACTACCCTCGTAGCTTACTACTTGACCTTGAGCATAAGTTGGTCCCAGTGCAGGATCATATGCAGTAATATTGTTCAAACCCACACCAGGTGCTCCTGCCGGACCCTGTGCTCCCTGTGGACCAACTGGGCCGACCGGTCCTACTGGTCCAATTCCTCCCGGTGTGCCAGTAGCCCCTTTCACCCCAGGGACTCCCGGGACACCTGGTACCCCCGGGACTCCTGGCACTCCCTGGGGGCCGGCTGGTCCGGTAATCCCTCCAGTTCCAAGAGTTGTCGTCGCACGGCTTAGCGATATGGAGATCGATCGAATTAATCCTACAAGTTTATCTTTTTCTGCAGGTGGTGCTTCCAGAAGCAGCGTCACACTTAACAAGTCATCCAGTAAGTTTTGAAAGTTACCTGCGAGATTAATAAGAGGAACAGGGACAACCTCTGAACCTGCAATCGTTAATTCCAATACGGCTTGTAATTCTGCCTTTACTCCGGCACGAAATCCGGATTGATTTACAAAAGTAAGTAACTGGCGTAATCCATTCTGTAATGACAGTATATTGGCTGAAATCGGCTGACTAATTGCAGCAGGAATAGCCACAGCCAAAGAACGCAGTATGGATTCAAACTGCTCCAGTTCGCTTGTGGTTATTGGAATAAACGGAGAGCCTGCTCTAAAAGATCTGCCTTCCAGGAAAGCTTTAATATTGACCCTTTTTCGATCATCGGACATGCTTAGCTCAATCCTCCTCTATCTTGCTTGCTTTTCAAGCTTATGTAACATAGGAAGGAAAATTATCTTGGACACTCTTTTTAGTCAAAAAAAGACTAATCTTGTTCCACGTTGAACAAGATTAAACGGTAGTCTTCAACAAAAAAACACCCTCCATAAGAGGGTGTTTCCGCACTTTTTGTATGAAATTCAGGCTATTTCGATGAATCCAAGGGAAATTGCAAAATAAACTCTGTTCCTTCGCCAAGCACACTATTGACGGTAATCATACCTTGATGCGCATCAACAATATTTTTCACAATCGCTAAACCAAGCCCTGTACCCACACTTTCTCCCCGAACACGAGCCTTGTCTGCTTTGTAGAATCGTTCGAAAATAAATGGCAAGTCAGATGAAGGGATACCTACACCCTGATCCTTCACAGAAACTCTGACAAATGGAGCACGAAGATAAGTGACCCGCTCTGCTGAGATCATTACATTTTTGCCAGTAGGTGTATGTCTGAACGCATTATCCAGCAAATTCGTAAATACTTGCTCAAGTCGATCCTCATCTGCTTGTTGAAGTTCAATGGTTGGCTGTTCGAACTCAAAGTGCAGTTGAATTCCCTGTTCTTTTGAACGCACCGAGAACTTCCGATATACACGTTCAAGTAATTCTCCAAGGTCAACTTCCTTCATCACCATGTCCGTGTGTCCAGCTTCCATCCGGGCAAGATCAAGCAAGTCTTTAACCAATCTGCCCATCCGGAGGGACTCATCATGAATGACCTGGATCAGTTCTTCGCTCTCTTCCGGTGAGGTTGCCATGCCGTCCAAAAGGGCTTCACTGTAGCCTTGCATCATGGATAGCGGTGTTCGTATCTCATGAGATACGTTAGCCACGAAATCACGCCGCATTTTCTCCAGACGCACTTCTTCGGTTACATCTCTCAAGACAGCCACAGCCCCTCTGATAACACTGTCAGCATACAACGGTGCCATCTGAACAGACCAGACACCTTGCTGTACGTGAACATTGGAGTTCTGGTCTCCACCTTGCTCCATCACCATTCTGAACAAAGGGAGAAGGGGCTCAGGTACATCACGCAAAGTCTTGTCAGACTGCTCGGATTCTTGTCCTTCGTCCATTCTCTCCCAATCGAGATCATACCATGCCTGCATGATCTTCTCTCCAGGCGGATTCGTCAGAATAACTTTGCCTTCACCATCAAATGTAACTACCGCATCGGTCATGCTGCGAAGCACACTTGCCAAATGTTCCTTCTCATGGTTAAGGTTTCGAATATTATCTTCCAGTTGGGCAGCCATATGATTAAATGTGTTGGCAAGTTCACCAATCTCATCACTCGTTACCAGGGAGAGACGTGTTCCGTAATTCCCTTTGCGAATCGCATTGGCTGCCTGAATCAATTGCTGCATGGGCTGCGTTATTTTGGTGAATAGAAACAATGCAAAAAACGTGGTTAAACTGAATCCGATTATACAGATATAGGTGAACAACCGCTTAATATCTCTGGATTCGGATTCTGCAAAGTTCGTATCAATGTAGGGCAGCAAAAAAAGACCCAGCGCAATAAGTACACAACCCACAAGGCAGATAATAGTGATCCATAACTTCCCGACCAGTGATCTCCAGAAACTAAAACTACTTCGGTACTTCCAGTTTATAACCCACACCCCACACCGTCGTAATCATGGCCGCCGATTCAGGCGATACCTTGTTAAGTTTCTCGCGAAGACGCTTCACATGCGTATCCACGGTACGAAGATCGCCAAAGAATTCGTAATTCCATACATCCTTGAGCAATTCTTCTCTGGAGAAAACTTTGTCGGGAGATGTTGCCAGGTAGTGCAGTAATTCATATTCTTTTGGTGTAAGACTAATCTCTTCGCCACCAGCGGTTACCCGGTGGGCATCATGCTCAATAACCAGATGCGGGAACACGATGTTGTTACTCGAATTGCTCTCCTTGGAGAGATAAGCTGTCGCGGAAGATCGACGCAAAATCGCTTTGACACGATAAATCACTTCACGCGGGCTGAATGGTTTTACAACATAGTCATCAGCGCCAACTTCGAAGCCTTGAACCCGGTTAATCTCTTCACCTTTTGCAGTGAGCATCAAAACCGGCGTTGATTTCACCTGACGAAGACGGGTACACACTTCAACTCCATCCATACCTGGTAACATCACATCAAGCAAAATCAGCCCGTAGTCCCCTGCTGTTGCTTTACGCAGCGCAGTTTCCCCATCCTCGGCTTCATCGATTTCATAACCTTCTTTTTCAAGATACATTTTTAAAAGCCTGCGGATTCTCTCTTCGTCATCCACGACCAGTATTCGATTCTCATGTTCAGCCATGCCTCTCCAGCCCCTTTGCAATAACTCCTCATCACTTCTATTATGTTCGATCTGGCGAACAATATTTGAATACCCTTCAATAAAAAGGTACATTTGTGTTTCCCGCTTCTAAACTCAACCTTTGCAATACGAGTCTGTCCTAGTCCGCACCAGCGTAAGAATGTAATCCAGCAATGATCAGATTCACCCCAACTAGCGTAAACATGACGACTAGGAAGCCAAGAACTGCAAGCCATGCAGACTTCTGACCTTGCCAACCTCTGGATAAACGCAAATGCAGATACACACTATAATATAGCCATGTGATCAATGCCCACACCTCTTTGGGGTCCCAGCCCCAAAAACGACTCCAGGCAATCTGAGCCCAGATCATGGCAAAGATTAATGCTCCCAGCGTAAATATCGGAAAACCGATGGCAATCGCACGATAACTTATCTCATCCAGATCATCGGCATCAATTCCATCCATCATTGGCTGTAACGCTTGTCCAAGTGGTCTGCGTACAAGAAGTCGTACAATTCCATATAGGATCAAACCTACAATAAGTGACCAAACCACCGTATTCAGCTTGCGCCCGGCATTTACGCCGTTCATCCAGGAAGGCGTCTCAAGTAAAGGTTTTTTCATGCCAAGAAACGGTGTCATGCTCTCCACTTCGCTATTATATGGTGCAAAAATCGGAGGCATGCGATAATTCACTTTCTCTATTGTACTATTTTCCTGTACCTCTGTGTCAATGCTGACCGTTTTCTGTACAAAAACTGCCTCGTAACCAGCTGCACGAAAGGCAAATACCGTCCCGATAAATCCGATAACGACGACGATCGTAACCAGGGTGAATTCAACCCATCCTCTTTGCCGTCTTGAAGACTTGTCTTTACCACTGAAATCAACCGTACGGAGCAAATACATGAACCCTGCGGCAAAACCCACGGCGAAGAATGCTTCACCAAGTGCAGCCAACGTCACGTGAATTTTCAGCCAGATGGACTGAAGTGCCGGGATTAACGGCTGTACCTCCTGAGGAAATACAGCAGCGTAAGCCATTATAATGATGGTAAGTGGTAAGGCAAACAAACCCAGTAGTGACTTCCGATATATGGCGTATACAACGATAAATGCAACCATGATCATCATGGACAGAAAAGACATAAACTCGTACATGTTACTAACCGGGATATGCCCTGCCCCAGCCCATCGTGTTGCAAAAAATACAAGATGTGCTGCCAAAGCGACAGTCGAGGCAATGAAAGCTCGTTTACCCCAGCGATTCATATGGTCCAGAGGATCACGATTGCTCCATTTTTTGCCCATTACCGCAACACCATATAAAAAGAATGCGGCACAATAGAGAAAGAAAGCTACGATAAATGCGTCGCTGCTGAAATCCAATAAATTCATGCTTGGTTCCCCCCGTTATCCAACGACTTCTCTTCCACTTCCAAATTCATTTGTTTCAAAACAGCCGCGACTTCACGCCTGAAGCCAAACCAGTTTTTGTTGGTATGTCCACCCAAGGTAAGCTGTTGATCATCAAAACGAATCCAGATGCGGCGATGATGCCAATAAAAACCCATGACCAGACCCAACATGACAATGCCGGCTCCTACCCACACAAAAGGCATTGCTTTATCCACGCGTATATTGAGATAACTTACGGATTGAATAATATCAACCTTGTCCATGCTGTCTACTTCCAACTGTAAAGGAATCTCTGCTCCGATCAGCTGTTGGTTAATTGCATCCTGCTGAAACCGTTGCTTATCAATCTGCTTCGCAAAATAAAGATACTGTATCCCCTCTTCCGGCAGATTCGGTCCCTTAATGAGAAAGAGAAAAGCAGGTGCATTAGGTGAAGGCGATTTTGATTTGGGCTGACCATTCTCATCCAATCCAAAGTCCATGAACTTTTCCTTTACGGTCAGTTCATAAGGACCCGCTTCAAATGTTTTTTGGGTATCGACCATATCAATCTTAATCGCCCCATATACTTCACCAGTCTTTGTATTGACCAGATCCGGCGTTACGGACCGAATGGTAGGTGTGAGATCATAATCAAACTGATATGCTTTCAGACCGTTATAATTTAATGGATGATTCACACGAACATCATGTCTGGCCACCTCAGCCAATTGAGGTTTTTTCGAAAGATCCGAACAATCTGCTGTACATTCATATAAAACAACTTTTGTTTCGAACAGTTTTGGAACGGTCTTATTCAGGTTACGGAATTGCTCAGGTACTTCTTCCTCACTGTAAAATTCAACATTAAACTGTTCATTTTTCAGATACATCGACGTATTCGGGATCTTTTTGATCTCACCTTCTGGAAAAGCAACATGCTCATCCAGATTCAGGCCAGGTAGCCCTCGTGCGAGCACCGCCAGCAGAAATATAATGAGTCCAATATGGATGACATATGGGCCCCATCGACTGAATCGCTGTTTCTCGGCGAGCAAAGCATCACCTTGGGTGTGCACTCGGTAGCCTTTCTTTTTAAGCGGCGTAACCGCTTTCTTAATCCAGTCTTCTGGTGCCTCTTCGATATATCCTTGGTACACCAGACGCTGTCTCGTCAGAAATTGCGTATGTTTACGTATTTTCTGTTTATTCAGTGCTTTGTAGAGCGGTAGGACGCGATCCAGACTGCATATCACCAATGATGCACCAATCAGCACCAACAGCAAGATAAACCACCAGGATTCGTATGTATGGGATAAACCCAACAGATAATAGATATGACCCAACTGACCGTATGTTTCTTTGTAATAAACGGAAGGATCAATATTTAAAAATGTACTTTCTTGCGGATAGATCGTACCAAGCATAGAACCTACAAGCGTGAAAACAATCATATAGACGGCAATTTTGACGGATGAAAAAAAGTTCCATATGCGGTCAATGATGTTGGGATTACTGCGCTGTGAACGGCGCGCCATGCCATCATAACGCATTTCCAGCACTTCATTCGATTTAGCTTCAGACTCCAGTATCGGTTTCCCACATGCTTCACATAGTACAGTGCCAACCGGATTCTGGTGTCCGCACTCACATTTGGTATTTTGGAACACGAATAGACCTCCTATCAGGGCTGCTTCGCCAGTTGCGAAATTTGAGCGTCAAGTGTGTCCAAATCAAGTTGCCCGATATGAATGGTAGAGATTTTGCCCGTGTCGGACACAAAGAATGTCGTTGGCATCGGAGAGATCCCAAAATCACGAACCGAGTTTTTCTCACGGTCTAACATGATTGGAAACGTAACCCCAACCTGCCGTACAAAATTATCCACGGTCATCTGGTCTTCTCCAACATTAATTCCGACAAATTGTACTCCCTGGTCCTTCCATTTGTCAGCTTGCGCCTGAAGTGCAGGCATTTCTTTAACACAAGGTTCACACCAAGTGCCCCAGAAATTGATCACCATTGCTTTTCCTTTGTACTCATCAGACGTATGAACTTGACCATCCAGGCCCAGCAGTTCAAAAGAAGGAGACTTATCCCCTTCCTTTGGCTTGCCATTCGAGCCGGATACCGATGTGGTAATCGCATATCCGCCCAACACCAGGATCAATAACAAAATGACGATTTGCACCGTTCTTCTTGATTTGCCCATGTGCTGCTCCCCTTTTAAGTGACTGTAGCATTCGCATCTTATTGGTCTAAGACAACTGTGAACATCCTATGAACAATTATAGCGAATTTCGTCACAAAACTGCGGCGGTTTTATGAAAATTATGTGTCCTCACATTACCTTTTTTTCATTTTTTTGGCTGGTTCTGATTGTGCGAGGGTAATCAGGTTGTTGACTTCCTCTTTGGTCAGATGACGTGTCAGACCACGTTTCAGGTTTTGTAGCAAAATACCACCAAACGAAATCCGTTTCAGACGGGTTACCGGATGGTTGATTGCCTCGAACATACGTCTAACCTGACGGTTACGTCCTTCATAGATCGTAATGGAAATGACCGACTCATTAGCCGCTGTATCCACATCTTTGTACTCTACCTCTGCAGGAGCCGTCATGCCGTCATCCAGCATAATGCCTGTCTTTAATTTCTCCAGAGCTGTACCATGTGGCACACCTTTGACCGTTGCGTGATACGTTTTGGGTACGTGATGCTTCGGATGCGTCAGCAAATGTGCAAACTCACCATCATTGGTAAGGATCAATAAGCCCTCTGTGTCATAATCCAGACGACCTACAGGATATACGCGTTCCTTGACACCTTTCAGGTAGTCGGATACAATTTTCCGACCTTCCGGGTCAGATGCACTTGTGATTACGCCTTTTGGCTTGTTCAACATCAAATACACTTTTTTCTCACTGCGGATCGGTTTTCCATTAACCGTAATCATATCCTCTTCGGGGTTCGCTTTTGTACCCAGTTCGGTTACGACCTCCCCGTTAACTTCTACTTTGCCGGACAGGATTAGTTCCTCGCTTTTGCGGCGGGATGCAATGCCTGCCTGTGCGATAATTTTTTGTAATCTTTCCATGTTTGTCATGTCACCTCACACTAATGATACCCATCAAACAGGGAAATCACAAGGATAATCCAAGGATTTTGTTAACTGGCGACACGAATATGTATTTTAGGCTACCTCCCCCTTTGAGATTGACGCAAAAAAAGCCTGCCTTTACACGACCTGTTGAACACAGATGGCGTAAAGATAAGCCTTTTCCTCAAATCATTTAATTGGAAACTTTTCCGGCAACTGCAACTTGTTTTTTGGGAGGTTTAGTACTCTCTTTAATGAAAGTCTCCAATGTCTTGGAAGTAATATAATAGGTACGTCCACCGTACACAAATGTCATCATCCCAATGACCCGGTTGTTCTGATCCAGAACAGGGCCACCTGAATTACCTTGGGCCATGGATTTCACAATACTGCCGATTCCCTTTTTACCTGGAACATCCGAAGCTTGAGAACTAAACACTCTGCTTTTGGCTATCGTATTGAAGGTTGAAGGAAAATCTTCATCCAGGATGACCAGATCACCAGCAGGATTTTTGGGGAATCCAATCGTATAGACAACCTGGTTATCCCTCGCGTTTGCAAATGTGACCGGTTGGGCGTCTATTTCCTTGTCCAGCTTCAGCAGCGCCATGTCTGTCACCGGATCTGTCTTCATAATCTTTGCCTTTACAGGCTTTCCTAAGGAACCTGGGCTCGCAACAGTCAGTGTGCCTTCATCACCATCAGACAGTTCAGCAAAACTCTGAACGACATGGTAATTCGTGAGCACTTCATCCTTCGAGATCAGTATCGAGGTACCAACATCATAATATACCATATCGGGTTCATCCTGCTTGACCAAACGTACATTCACGACTGGAAAAGAATCTGCCGTAACTGCCATTTGTGCACGCAGCTGTTTATCGAAGTAACCTGTAAAATGTATCGTCTGAACGGCTTGAGCTGCCGCCAGCCCCGTTGACCCTGCGAGCATTGCAATAGCAAGCACGCCTGTCATTCCGACACGGAGCATTCGTTTCCAACTCTTCTGCATGTCTCACTCTCCTCCGCTATTATTCTAGCATATCTAATATATCGGAAGGAAAGGAGATATCTTTTAACCAAAAACGAGCAAACAAATGGCGAGGGCAGCAATAAAACCAACGACATCGGAAAACAACCCTACTTTGAGTGCATATCGACCGTTCCGTATCCCTACAGCCCCAAAATAGACAGTCAGCACATATAATGTGGTGTCTGTACTCCCCTGAATCGTAGACGCCATACGTCCGATCATAGAGTCGGGACCATGGGTTTTGATCAGATCGGTTGTAAACGCCAGAGAGCCTGTCCCCGTTAAAGGACGCAATATTCCGAGTGGCAACACTTCGCCTGGAACACCCATCCAGGACACCAGCGGAGCGAACAGACTAATCACAAAATCCAATGCACCCGAGGCACGAAATACACTGATTGCGACCATCATGCCCACGAGATGCGGAATAATACTGATTGCAGTGGAGAAACCATCCTTGGCCCCATCAACAAAGGATTCGTAAACCGGGACCTTTTTGGTAAACGCATATAATGGAACAAACGCGATAATAACCGGGATGGCCCAGACGGAGATCCAGTTGATGAAGGTTAACAAAGGTGCTCATCCTTTCATGCCGGGATTGCCACTTTTCTGTATGCGCGGCGGTTTGTGTAAAGCCCTGTTCCGATACCAGCGATCGGCGATTATAGCAGCAAGTGTAGCGATAATGGTAGCCATCAATGTTGTTCCCACAATCTCTGTAGCATTGGCAGAATGATAGTTTAAGCGGATGGCGATCAGCGTTGTCGGAATAATGGTAATACTAGCCGTATTCAGAGCCAGTAAGGTGCACATGGCAGGAGAAGCGGTTTGTTTGTCCGGATTAAGCTCCTGCAGCTGTTGCATGGCTTTGATTCCCATTGGAGTAGCCGCATTTCCTAGCCCCAGCAGATTCGCACTCATATTGGAGAGAATATAACCCATCGCCGGATGATTTTTGGGCACATCGGGGAACAGGAAACCCACAACCGGACCGAGCAGCTTGGCAATCCGGGCCAAGAGGCCAGCATCCTCAGCCATTTTCATCATACCCATCCAGAACACAAGAACACTAATCAGTCCAAAACAGACCGTGACTCCCGTTGCAGCCCCATCAAAAGCAGCTTGCGTGACTACTTCGATATTGCCGTTGACGGCTGCAAAAGCAAATCCGATTAAAATCATGAGCAGCCATATTAGATTAATCATGGATGATATCCTCCCTTCAATTGCGATTTAGCTACGGAGACAACAGGTGGCTTAACACGGCACGCCATGCAGCTGCCCAGGAAGAGACATCACCTATTCCACCCAGCGTTGCATCTTCTGTCTTCGGTTCAGGAGGAATATAACTGCCTTTGCGATACACCGGAATTGAGCCAACAAGTTTTCCGTCAAGTTGCATATCAATGCGACCTGCCAATCCGAACGAAGGATCTGTCGATTGTTCCTTGCCATCCGTTTCCGACTGTCCTCGATTTTCGTGTAGTATCAATTTCTTGGTCAATGAGCCTTGTTCACTTTTAGCCAGTGGGTACCAGAATCCCCGGCCCGTAACAACATCTGTATTTTGCACAGGCTGTTCTTGCTTCGCGATCTCTACCAACGGGAAGTATTCAAACCCGAAATCTAGCATCCGAGCATGATCGTTCCAATCGTTTCCGTCGTTCAGCGTTACTGCGGCGAGCTGCTGTCCATTACGTGTAGCGGAGCTGACCAAACATCTGAAAGCTTTCTTTGTGTAGCCGGTTTTAACGCCATCTGCACCTTCATACATCCGCAGCATTTTATTTTTGTTATGCCAAGAGTATTCCCAGCTTTCATTGGGGTTCGGTGCGGATTTGTCCTCCGTGGCTACGATGCGTTTGAACACCGGATTGTGCAACGCATATGCCGTTAATCGGGCCAAGTCATTAGCTGTAGAATAGTGACCTTCTGCATCCAGTCCATGAGGGTTCATAAAATGGGAATGGGTCAGGCCGATTTGCTCCGCTTTTTTGTTCATTAACAGGACAAAGCCTTCTTCCGATCCACCGACATGTTCTGCGATCGCAGAGGCAGCGTCATTGCCTGAACGGAGCATTAGCCCGTACAACATGTTTTCAAGCGTCATCTCTTCACCTAACTTCAGATAGAGAGACGATCCTTCTTTGGCAAAAGCCGTGGGAGTCACTTTCACTTTCTCATCCAGCTTGCTGTGTTCGATCGCTACAATCGCCGTCATGATTTTGGTCAAGCTGGCAATCCGCAGTTCCTTATCCCCATCCTTGCTGTATAAGATCCGGCCTGATGTGACATCAATGAGAGCAGCGCTTTGCGCATGTGTAGACGGACCTTGAATTGTTGCCTGGGCTTGAGTAACCCCTAATGAAGACAGCAAGAAGACAGGGATAAGCATGCATGCAAGAACTTTCGTTATTTTTCGCATCAATTCATTCCTCCGGGTCACTTGGAATCTTGTACTATCTTATGTCCGGACAACTTGGAGTATGTCCCATCGGGCAAAAACAGCAAAAAATCCCTCACGCTGGGATGCGGGAGGGACGTTATCTATGAGACGTTATATAAGATATGAAGGGCTGAGGCAAAAATCATGCCTGATCCTTTTTATCCAGCATTTTAGCTACTTTTCGCATAATTCTAGAGACCCTCATCTGGCTAATGTCTTCCATATCTGCTGTCTGAGTTTGATTAAATCCTTCTACACGATGCTTGAGTACAGTCACTTCTTTCTCACTAAGCTTGCGCTTGACTGAATCAATAACCGCATCAACGTATAACTTGTCCAGAATACCTTCTTCAATGTTCTCCCCACTATAGATAGTATCCATCAAAGTCACGGATTGAGTTTGTTGATCATCAGCACCTACAGGCTCATCCAGGTACTTCACACCTTTACCCACCTGGAGTGCTTTGTTGACCTTATCTTCCTCCTCATCCAGCAGCAACGCGATTTCATGTGCTGGTGGCAGGTAGCCCATATCGTGCTCAAGTCGATTGATTCGGTTGATTAATTCCGTAGCTGTGCGAGTTGGACGAATAATGCTTGCGCTATCTCTTAGAAAACATCGGATCTCTCTGACAATCGCAGTGACAGCAAACGAACTAAATTTCACGCCACGCCCCGTATCAAATGCCCTAATCGCTTTGATGAATCCCAGACGGCCCAGTTGAAGAATATCATCCTTCTCTACACAATGATTCTTAATAATCATTTCGGGCTTTCCAATATACTTATGAACAGAATGCCAAATCAAGTTCTCATTGACCAAAATACAATCCCCGAGGAAATGCTCATCGAGCTTACAACGTTCAATATTTTCTACTTCATCCATTGTGTAGTGCTTCTTATCTACCTGCAAATTCGTACTAATATGTTCTGGAAATTTTCCCATTTGGATCTCCCTATGTAAAATTGATAAACTATACTATAGTATTCAAATTCTATTGTTAACTGATGTTTATTGTCCTTTTTTGATTATTTCAAGCATTTTTTTATGGTGCTCCTTCACTTGATTGTAGTACCAGGAGCGAGCCTTTCCCTTAGCTACGTTTCCTTCTCCCTGATTGTACGCAATGGTTGCCGTACGAAGATTTCCGTCGTACTTATCCATAAGATATTCCAAGTATATAATGCTTGTCCTAATATTCGTTTCAGGCTGATGTAGCTCCTGTTTACTCACTCCAAACGATTTCGCTGTGCTTGGAAGAATCTGAAGTAAACCAATCGCTCCATGAGATGATACACTTTCCTCTAACATCCGGCTCTCTTGCCACATCATAGCCAGAATCCAGACGGAATCGATATCCGTATCCTTCGAATATTGAACTACCCACCTCACATACTTCAGCAGCTTTGCCCGGCTCACTGTTTTCTCATGATGGAGTTCTATATACTGCTCAAGCATATCAGTCATTTGTATTTGCGCAGGAGCAACCGATGCATCTTTAACTTGTTTTCCCTGCTTTTCTTGCTTCTCTTGTTTTTCTTGCTTCATTGGTTTTACTGGCTTTATCTGCTCTTCTTGTGTTACTTCCTTTAATCTCTTGGAGTCAAGCGCTTCTTCGCCGATCGGTTTGTAATTTCCTAATGCTGATAGACTCCCGTATTGCGAAGCCAATACCACAACAGCAATAACAATACCTATTACTCTTTCTAAAGTGAGCAACAGATTCGCCCACCTCCTTACTGAAAGCCTCTATATTATAGAAGGAATAATCTCATACAACGTTAGGATTGGTCTTGTTCACTTGGTTGATATACGATGATTGCCGCAAATTCCAACGTGCTGCTGGATGGTTCAACGGTGGAGGTAAACTCCAGTCCGGTAACGAACGTGTGTGGCTTGGATAACATCCATGCGTTGATTAATTCTTCCACACCTGCAGCGCTAGCGGACACAAACGTTTTTACAGCTAAATCCGAGGCGTAGTTTAACACCTTCATTGCTCTTCACCAGATGAGTCTTGTTCCTCTTCCTTTTTCTCTTCAATGAGTTGATTAAACTCCTCTTCGGTCAGTTCATGAATCTCCAATTCATAAGCACTTGTCAGAATGTACCCCATACCATCCGTTAAATGAACGTTATAAAATGTTTGTGGTTCTTCATGGAAGGTACCCTCTTCGTAGTTGAATCCAATAACGGCTTTTTCGTAACCCGCTACACTGCCAGCAAACCATACGTTGGCCTGGGTTGTTGCGCCGGTTGGCGTCTGGATTTCATGCATATTGGTCGGCGCGTGGATATACTTTCCAATCATACTGGCTACGATTTCTTCCGTTAATTTATCTTCTTTTGCTTTGATCACATGTGTCATTGAATTATTCCTCCATTAATTAAAGTCTCGCGAATATTCTTGCCCTTACATTCTCTATACGTGTTATAGGAGCAGCAGTTAAATTGGAGCCGCAGATGAAGTATTGGTTCCGCTGCTTAGGACCATATAGTTCGTCCGCATATGGTGTACAGCCACGTCCAGATCAGCCACTCGTTTGGAGACAAAGTCTTCAATGACAGGCTCCAATGGCCTGAAACCCACAACCAAGATCGGCTTTTTATGTATATAAGCATGATGCATGATCACAATATCAGTAGAGGTCAAATGATCCATATCCAGATTAACCAAGACGGCATCAGCCTGTACCACTACTTTCTCAATGATCAAGGCATACTCCCTGTTGCTTAAATCAGAAGCTGTCGAAGAATCATGACTTGCCCAAGCGATATCCGAATACCCCTCCAGACGTTCCACAGAAAATCCTAAAACCACCACACTAAGCATCTTGTTCCGCCTTCCTTTCTGTACTAATCACTCTATACGACATAAAAAAGCACCCAGTTAAGGGTGCTCTCTCTGTTCTATGTAGGTTACTGATCTATCTTCATCAAACTTAGGCTATTAATTGCCACTTATGACTACAATGCTTCGTATTTCTCACGAATCGCTTTCCATAACTGGGATATACGTGCCTTGGATACACCTAGCATTCCTGCAATCTCTACAAATTCATACCCCGAAGTCCGAAGCTTAAAGATTTGTTTCTCACGTTCGTTCAGTCTCATATTTTCCATAATATCTGTTACAAACTCAAAATTCTCATAAGCAAACCCAGCATGACCAAGCGCTAATGCGATATCTGAGCCTTCCGATTCATCGCCACCACCCTGATCCGTGCACATGATCTGTACAGCGTTAACCACACTGAGATTTTTCTCAGACATGCACTTGCGGTACATGTCCTTGATTTTATTTTCGATAAGATGATCAACAAACGTCGACATTTTGGCTTTTTCTGCATCATACTTGTCCAGGGATTTAACTAATTTGATCATAATCTCCTGGGTCACATCTTCTTTCTCCATCCCGGCAAACGTTTTACCTCTAAGCTTGTGACGACACTTCTCCTGAGCTTTATTCAGGAACATGTCTATATCCCCAATCTCAAATAAATCATCAAAACCCATAGCAGTTGTAGCAGGCATTATACATTTCCCCCATTAACTATTTAATTATTAGTAGTTCGTATTCTTTCTTCACAATCTAGTCGCTATCCAGCATGATCTTACTCTATATTCCCGCTATTGCTCCCGAAATCTCATATACCTTATGTAGTCTTATTTACACAGAATTGAAGCTAATAAGCCTAATTACATACAAACGATCAAGAAATCTCCCTTTGATCCGCCTCCCTATTCCCATCCTATTACATTCAGAATAACAAATACGAACTAATGTTCGCAACATTTATTTATTTCGTTCGCTTATATGTCTTTTACTGACTATATACGAAGTATACGGTGAAAGGTAAAGCAGCATTTTTTACAAACAAAAAGACCAACACAGAGCGCACCACTGGAAAATACCAAAATGGTGGAATGTGTCGGTCTTGGTCTGACATCTATTTCGTCCCAATTACCGAAGATATGGCCTTCAAGTTCTTTAACAAGGTTATAGGCTTCGTCAAGATTATTAATCTATTCGATCGCCATAAGGGTAGTATAAGGAAATATGTAGGATATTGTCAACAACAAAAATTAGTTCCTAAGAACCTGTCCAGTATTCAAACGTTAGTTCATAGGTCTTAAGGCATCTTAATCTCATCATTTTTCAGCAGTACTTCAACATCCTTGTTCATCTTGAAGACTGTAATCTGCTCTGCAAAATCATGGCCAAAAAATGTTGTTTCGATGTCTTCGATCTTCAGACCCATGTTGATATAGGAGAAAACGGGGTTGAAATCTTCTCTCATCATATGTGCTAGCTTCATCTTGTATTCGGCGAAAATTTGACTTGAGTGTGATTGCATATGTTCCAGCATAAACGCTTCAGGCTTGGTGAATTTTGCTGTAAACTTTAAGATGATAAAATGATTCATGATAGAGACTCTGGTATCTACCGGCCCGCGTTCAGTAAAATCTTTTCTTATTCTGGATGCCAACTTTGCGAGCTCTCTTTCCAAGTCTTTTATCTCAATGTCCCATCCCTCCTTGCCAATCATCCTGACCCCTTCTACTGCCCCTGAACATATGAATTCAACCTAGTTTAATCAAAACTGCTTGTACAAGACAAGTTTCAATGGATGCATTAAATCAATTCACTATCAACTTTTCATGAAAAAGGAATAGACCCCAGAACTAGGCTTGGGGTATATCACTTTATTAACTATATTTTATAATTATTCAAATAAAATAGCAGTTAGTGCTGAAAAGCTAACATTAGTTAGCTTATACGCTTAATTTATCATTTCATTGGTGAGCTCTATTTTGAGCAGGCTAAACGCAACCAGGTTCAAAATGACATTGGCACCATAGTCTCTTTCGATCAAATCGAACGCTTCTTCCGTTGCTCCAACCAGATCCTCCTTATCGGAGGTCATCTCGGTAGTGACAATTTCCTCATCATTCAGTGCAAAGGTCAGCCTGTAAAGCATCTGTATTCCCCTCCTTAGAGGTCAATTCAATATTTCGCACATCGGTAAGATCAATGATATGAACCACATCGTCTGTATCTTCCAACGTGATCGATTTTCCCTCGTTCTTGTGTTTGGTGAATAGTCGGCGATATTCTTGCTTAACCTCATCCGCAGTTAACGGGATTTCGCGTACGATCTTATCCGAATCTTTCTCTTTCTGTTGTAATCTAGGATTATCTTCTATCCAGTTCACCGTCTTTTTCTTCCCACTTCCCTTGAAATAGAAATGAGCAGTAAGTTCAATATTCATCGTATACTACCTCCCGGAATAATTACGTTTTCATACTACTTTCTCTATACGTCTTATCCAAATAAGTGTTAATGCTAATCTTCATATGTAGATGTGGGATACACAAACTATTTCGTTGTTAAAAGAAAAAAGGACAGCACATGCTATCCTTCCGTATTAGTATTTCTTAACCGCTATACGATTGCCGTATGAATCATATATATATTGGAAGTTGGTTTGAACAGGTGTTGTTCCCATCCTGGTGATGGACTTTGCCACCATTCTTCCCTCATCATCATACTGATAGATGACATCAACCAAAGTAGGAAGCTGCACGAAGTCCACACCGTCATATCGGTAAATTTCACCAATGGAAGTGACCATGAAAGATTCATCTTGTGCATAACCTTCTGGAGAAGCTGGCATGATCAGTACAGGTTCTCTGACCAGCTGCTCGGTGTAGTTGTCTGTAACGACTTGTCGAATAACTCTTCCCTGCATGTCAAAAGCAAAATATGTAACTACATCCGTATAATCTACCAAATCGCTGATCGATTCCCACGGATCAATGACATTCAGGCGTTTTCGTTCAGCCCAGGTCATACTCACATGCGTTTCTCCATCGTTGATCATATCGGCACTGTGTGTGTCAGGATGTTTGTAATGATTGGCCTCAAGCTCGATGTTGGACAACTTTTCACGTTCGTTCAGAGTCATGATAACGTTATAACTTCCATCTGTTAACATGTCTGCACTGTGTGTATCCGGATGAGTATAGATCACCGTTTTGGAACCATTAAGATTAATGATTCCATTCTCGGGATGGTTTGAAACTCGATCACCACCCACCTTTACATATTTCCCACCGCTGTATGTATAGGTCGTTGATTCATTTTGATTGCTTGAGTCTTGGCGTACCAGATACAATCTTCCTGCTTCACCTAAGGTTGGCAGTTCAGTTTTGAGTCTGACCGAGACCACGTTTCCTACTGACACTGCGTCCAGTCTGCCATCAAGTGAGGCATAAGAATCCCTGGCTTGTTTAACTTCACGTTCTACTTTGGCAGCTTTGCTGAATGAAACAATATCCATGTGGTGGTCCTCCTCCTCCTACCTCGTAGTCAATCCAACGACCTCGATATCGAAGTGGGCTACATCTGTACCCAGATTTTTTAACGACAAGTGAAGTGTTGAAGTCCCATCTACGTCCTCATATGGCAAATCGATCATATCGTAAATCCCTTCCATAAAATTCCCCGTCGAGTATTGGGCATTGTTGAAATAGAGAACCTCTGGATGTGGACCCGCACTGTTCAAAACATGAACTTCCATATTCGTCTCTCTGGACGGAATGACCCTAATCGTTTTGATCATGAATCGAGGATGTTCCATGGGAATATCAATCATTGCCTTCGCCCCACCGGCAACATACTCTACTCTTTGGGCAAACGATACCGGCAATAGCACTTTTCTCATCTCCTCCATCAGTTTCCATGTCCTGTTCAAGAGTCTTCCCTCCTTCTAGGAATATGCGTATCCGGATACCGTCGTGGACGAAGATGATTGCCAGATGTGTTACCACTTCCGCTGTAAGACCAATCCCCCCACGTTTTCCCCACTAACCCCGCTTGCTGGACAGGAATTTTGACCTTAATGCACCAATCAAGCCCCGCAAAATTTTGTTTTGTTTTTAGGCCTCTTATGGTGTCTCGAATTAAACCTGCTCCACTGGATTGGGTCAAAAATTGATGCTTCAGTATCATATTTTTTTCATTAGGAATTCCCACTCTGGTTCGTGGCCCATAAATATACTTATCCGTAACGTATCCAATCAATTGATCATTATGGTTGTCCAGCATCCTCCATGTACCCCAACGGTAGATGTCAATTAATTCAGCCGTAGTGGATAACGTTCCTAATGAATAGACTATTTCCTTACCTTCAATGGTGACCGGAACAGCATCAAGATCGTATCCAATGCCATGGAGAACTGCCGCCTTACTCTGGGTATAGAGAGAACCGCTCTCGGCGGTCCCTACAACTTTCCCTTGATGTATAGCCATGTCCATCACCACCTTAATTCATCAGGACAGCAACCGTAGCGCCTGATAAGAAGCTCTGTCCACCAATCGACAGTGAGTATACCTTAATTGTTTTAGTGCCCACTTTGATCTCATCTCCATGAGAAACTCCAGCAGAAGGTACCGCATAGATATCAATAAGCTCGCCTCTAGGGCCTTCCACACCATTACACATAATAACCGGAGCAAGATGATAAAGAGACCCCCACCCTGGATTAACAGGAAGCATGGCAGAGTAAGCATCATAAATGTTATTCACCATCTGTTTATCTTTATCACGCAACGTCCGGATACCATTATCCCCGTTGTAGCTGAGGCCAACACTCAAACTCGAGGAATCTGTCTCTGTGGCATATCTGTTCAGAATTCCGAAGTAACCCAGATTGGATATACCGGTGACCGAGTTCACATCCCCCTGCAAGTAAATAATAATACGGTTTGGTTGAACTGAAACTTGGTAATCGATTAATAGATTCGTATCAACCGCACTCGTATGACATAGAAAGTCCTTTTTCACTTCGGCTCTGCCCAAAGGAATACTACCATCTGTTGCCATCACATCTTCAGCCACACTCACGGTCAATTTGTTTCCCGTAGTTTCCTTCGTGTTTCCAACCTCAAGTCTGAAGAACAGTTTATCAGAACCCGTTGTGCCCACCGATTTCAGCACGATCACACTCGCTGTCTCGTAAAAAATGGACCAGGGAGATCCCGCAATCGTTTTAAAACCTTGAACAATATTCGCGAATAATTCATTCATCTTAACTTTGCCTGTGAAAGTAGCCATTCCTCTTAAACACCTCCTATATTTGGAAAAGTAACGCTCTTTGCCCGCCACCAAGCAGTCTGGCACCATGGAAAAACTTCGGCCTTGAATACACAGGAGCTAGGTTCGAATTGTAGTAATAACGTCCATAATCTGTATTCGGATAATCCTGGTCTACCACATGAAACACGTAGTACTTGCCATCATTGCCAAGATCCAGAATTGATCCATCGGGGTGCTGGGCACTGTTTTTAAATACAATGGAACGCATACCCTTGAATTCACCCCTAGCTCCTTCAGATGGATGATAGACCATGAAAGGCGTAACATAGTATCTGGAACCCACACCTGGAGAAGGAATCGACTCAGTTCCAAAATTGTACAGTGCATACTCCGTTCCATTCCGTGAAGTCATCACAACACCTCTCGGTGTATTATATTGATCTGATGTGTTGTTATCCGAAGCGGATAAAGGCATATGTGGGAAAACGCCATAAAATTTATCGGCAATCGCCGGGTCTTCTTGCTCTAGTGGCTGGCATTTACCTAGGAATATTCTTACGGGATAAGCTCGTTCCGGGTAGTTCAGACTCTCTCCGTGAATAAACAGGATATCCTCATTCGAAATTACTGACCACTTATAGTTCACATTGTACTGCACGTTATGACACATAAATGGCGTTTCCGTCATGAATTTATCTGTGTCCACTGGTGGATTTACGAATAGATCTGGTGATGCCACATTGCTTCCCAGGTTCTTCAGCCCCCAACGAATGTTGACTCCTCTTGCATGCGCCCATACACACATGGTAAAACGCATGGATGTATTTTTTTTATTGGTAAGCAGCGCATTTCCCCAGTTGGCATAGGTTGTTTCGGCAGTATGTACCGTATCCCAGTAAGGATCGAGCGCATCTTTCAATGTGTTAACAAGTGTTGAAGTAAATAAGCTTAGCGTACTGGTAAACTCGTGTCTGCGAATCATGGTCATGCGCTACACCTCCTTCTCAATTTCGAAAAGCAGCACCCGCTGCCCACCACCGAGAAGTAAGGGGGAATCGAAGAAGTAGGGTTGACCATTGTAGTAAGCTCCATTAGTTGCAAAAAATCCCTGATGAGTTGCCGGATGCTGCTGAACATTCACATGGAATACATAATAGCGCTCATCCCCCAGATCAAGAATTGAACCATCCGGGTACATACTCGAATTTCTTAGTACGGCAGTACGTATACCGAAGAACTCTCCCCTTACTCCTTCCGTTCCATGCCAGACATAAAAAGGAGAGATAAAGTACCTTCCACCTAAACCCGGAGAAGGAACTTGAGAACTCGTTGAGAAATGATATAACGCATTACTTGTACCATTTCTTGATGTCCTCACGTAGCCTCTGCCTGTATTATGCTTCAATTCAACACCAGCAATATTCATCCCAACTGGATAATGACCAAAAATCCCCACAAAGTCATTTGCTACAAGTGGATCTTCTTCCTCAAAAGACTTCATTCTGCCAAGATATAATCTAACAGGATAGGCTGCATCGCCAATGTAATTTTGTGCCTCACCAAATAAATAGATGTAATTAAAATTAGTGAATAGAGTCCACTTCCAGTAAACATTAGGAGCATTAGATAAATTTGAATACGCTTCGTTAATGCAAGTATTCAGAGGAATTTCGGTTACAGCACCTACATTGGTATAAAGATCAGGTTTCACAATCGAACCATTATTTCTCAAACCTGTTCTAAGCATATAACTCCTAGTGCAATCTCTGCTGTAATTGGGTGTATAAAACCTAGAAACATTCATACTAATTGTGAAGAACATACTTGGATCTTTTATATTTTGAGCCGTAAGAGTGCCCAGATTTGCATCACTCCTACTAGGATGAGTCCAACTCCTTGGAATTGAATATTCATTAGATGGTTCATAAGTCCAGTTCCAATGTATATCCCCATACAAATCTTGACTAACTGTTTTGTAAAGCTCAGCAATCAAATTGGAAGAATAAGAATAAAACTCATACCGACGCAGGGCACCTAATAAAATATTTTCAGCCAACTACCTCACCTCCTTAGGCACCAAATCGGATTTTCATTTCGTGAAAGATGTTCTCTTTAAGTACGGTTAACAGAATTGATTTCACCATGTCGCTTCTCTCTGTTATGAGATTCTCTTGATAAGACTGCTCTTTATCCTCAGCTCCATCCTCTGATTCCACACCACTACTAGCAGCCTCATAAATTTCAGGTAACCCTTTTAGTGAAGGCAGAAACTTATGAGCCACATTATCAAACAGGATATTGCTTTCAAAAGCAAAGATCAGGATTTCAATTTCCTCTGTACTGAATGGCTCTAAGTGATTGCCCACTAATTTATCCATAATCGTATGTAGTGCAAACTTCACATCCTGCACGGTCCTCGTCACGTCAAATCACAACCTTTCTGATTTTTACTTGTTTGATGTTACCACTAGCATCGTATTCAAATGCCTTCTGCACTCCCTGGCCGTCATAGATCATGGTCTCAGTCTTAACGGAACCATCGGCATTGTAGGTAAACGATGTTTTCTTTAATAGCTGCGGAGTCAAGTCCACAGAGAACACTTCTTCTGACTCGATGTCACCATTGGAGAAGTAGTTATACACGACATCGAGCTCAAGTGTACTTCCTTCAAGAAAGACAAGCCTCCTCCGGATGTCCGTGTCATCGAAGGTAGCACCACCTTGAAGCACATAATACTCTGCACCGTTGTTGATTTCGCGCAGTACTTTACCCGTAATGTCACGCTGATACTCAATAGACTTGATCTGCCCGTTACTCTCGGTAACTTCCTGTCGTTCTAGATTTCCATCCGGGCTATAGAAGTGCTCAATGATACGGTTAATTCCTCCATCAATCTTCTCGGTATGTACTTTCCCATCTGGATAGTAGGTATATTCGGTTACCGAAGTGGTGTTAATAATAGACCCTCGACCAATGACTGTTACTCTGGCTTCCTTAGGCACATCAAAAGTAAACCGTATAAGCGTATCGTTATATTCAATGTAATCGTCTCCTGCATCCATGCGTATTCCATCCAGAAATACCTCTGCGGAATTCGAACCAATCACATATCTGGGCACTTGAAAATCCCTAGTCGTCGACAACCTGCTGTTAGGAGCAGAAGTGAAATGAAATACGGATTGATGCTCCATGGTGCCTCGACTCTCAGCGAGTTCAAGACGACTCTGCATGTTGTCGAGTCTGTCCTTGAGAGCATCATAGACGACTCCGTTTTTATCTTCTCTTGAAACCACAACTTCTTCAGCAGTTGCTTCTAATTGGGCTTCCATCGCTTCGATCGCCGTATGATGTGAAGCAATTGTTGCGGTCTGCTCACCAACGGTTTTTTCCAGATCATCTACACGAACTCCCAATACAGACATGTCATTTTCAATAGAACCCTTTGTTAAGAAATACCTGAAATCCAAAGCCGTAAGTGAAGTTGTTGGAGAAACTCCGACATCGAGTCCACCAATGATCATGGCATCCTTGGGCTCTTTTTGATCTGAACTATAAGAGTACTCCCCATTTTCATGAAGGAAAATATAATATGTTGTGTTTGCCACAATGTCCGGGATGCTGAATGTCTGAGTAAACTGATCTACAATAATCTTGTTGATACTGGCTCGTCCTGCATTAATCGTAACTTGAACACTGTTATTTGTATCTAGATACGTGGGGTTGGTAACACTGAGATCCTGAATGGGTTGCTTCGCTACAACTTCAATCGCTTTCTCCAACGTATCAAATCGATGATCTATGGATGCCTCTGCTCCACGTGCTTCTTTTATTTCCGTCTCCGCGAGGCTCAATCTCTTCTCATGGTCATCCTGACTCTTGGAAAGGGTGTTGACATCTGTTCTTGCTGTCAGAATATCCTGCTGAACATCATCCAGTCGTGAGCTGTTTGAGATAACCTTAGTCTCGACATCGCCAAGTCTTTGCTCATGATCTTTTACTGCATCTTGGCTATCGCTTGCAGACTCTTCTACGAGTGTGATTCGGTCGCCTAGATTGGGTTCAGACCCTCTGGCTTCTTCCAACTCTGCAAGATAGGCATCAATCTCATCATGCGTACGGACCCCAATATCACTCAATTCCTTATGACTCTTGGCGGATGATCGATGAGACTGGTTAATTCTTACTGACATTTGACCACCTCCATTCATGCCTTACATGATCTATACGTAATTACTCCAATTCGATTAAGTCATATGTATGTCGAATACATCTGTAGCGAAAATTTGACCTGGGAAGCATACCTGTCTTGAGATTCTTCCCTTTCCATTCGGAGCCAGAATGGATAGGACGCTCCTGGCAAAATAGTAAACGCGGTGATCGAGTAACTGAAGGACCCAGGAATGCCTTCAACATCAGGCGCAATCTGCACTTTATCCGTCCCGCTTGTGAGCGCAAAGGTTACATTTTTAAAGTCTCCTGATATCATGGGGTTCTTAGCAAACATTCGAACTTCTTGTGTAGCAGAACCACCTGCGGTTAAATAGCCTAGAAACCGATCCGTGTTAGGATAAAGAAGCACATCGAAATCTTCTCCTGTTTCAGGATTCGACTCTTTGTAATATAAATCTGGTGTAACCTCAAAATACATTAAGTCTCCCTTGTATAACTTAATAGAATCCATGGCCTGAAACCGATTTCCATCCGGAAGCCTAATCCCGAAATTGCCCTCAAACGGATATGGATATGGATCCATGTTAAAATGTACAACCGTTTCTTCAGATCGGCATACCCTGGACTCAAGCACAACACCCTTCTGATCGATTAGATCAACCACAGTCCCTTTGGTTAGATTGTCTACGGCAATAGATGTTCCTTTGTTAATTCGAATATACTGAACATGCATGGGGTGATCTCCTTCACCCTTCAGATAGAGACCAATCTTAGGAGCTCCCACCAGTTCTACAGAACCAATGATGTTCCAAATCAAGCCATCATCTGACCAATACGCCGTATAATAGTTATAATCTCGAATCAATCGTATCCACGGATAAGTCTTCAGCAAAGGCTTTGGCAAGGACATATCCAAAAACTCTTCAATCTCCATGTAATTATGTTCGTCTACAAACACGATAACTCCACCGTAGCATCCCTCTGTATCGGGATTGTAACTATTCTTCACATCCATGACGAATTGCTTCATATCCGTCAGAGGTTTATAGAACATATACAGTGGATCTTGACCATGTTTGAGCACCAGGCTGCCACTACCCGCTTCATAGCGAGTAGCATCGTTAGGGAGTACTTCCCATTTGGAATCCAGGTTGGAGCTTAAGAACGCATCCTCATAAATCCTGCCTGACTCTTTCAGTCTCGCAACACCCATACAGATCCTCCTTTCTTTACGTGAATAACCAGATGCGTTTACCGATTACACACATCTTAGGCCTTGCTTTCCAAACTTCCAGCAAACATTTAATAAGCGCTTCAACACACTTGTCTCCCCCACCACCTTCGCAGTAAGGAATGACATAGACGTCATCACAGATCCAGTTGGTCAGTTCCATCCAATCTAGATTAGCGTATTCGTAACTACGCGTACCCACTTCCTGAAGCGAGGTGAACACCCATTTGAATTCATGTTTGCCCTTGGGCACTGGATGTGAAAATGTATAGTATCCACCCTCGTGGGTGGATGTTTTGATCAGCTCATTGTCAATGAAGAAATCCAGCTGACAATCAAACGGTTCAGGTACCCACACCCATCTTTCGTAGGCTTTGAAGTCATACACCCGGAAGGTGGTCAGATATCGTTTTCCTGTCCAATCGCTAATTTGCCCCTTCTGATCTGTTGTAATCTCCACCTTATACTTGCTATATGGCTTGGGAGCCAGATCATTCAGTTCGAAGCCACGATACCCATCCCCGTAATACTTTTCATCCCATAACACTTTTCCGTCCTCACGTGTAATTTTTACGCGCATATTACTGATATCGCAGCCGCCCATCCAGATCGGTTTGTTATTCCAAACTTCAAAGTGAGTCACCTCAGCCCAGGATGGATCTAATTTGCTAATATCGTCAAGTTGCATCGATCCGCCCCAGATCATCGCTCCATCTCCCGGGCAGCCCTGCTCAAATCGAATGCGGATCTCGTAATTTTTCTTCTGATCTGAGGTATTCTCGACTTCAATGGAGATGATCTGATCATCTTCATTTGTGACTGGTCGAGTATCAATTACTTGGCCTTCTTCAAGAGTTTCAATGACAATTTTAGTTCCCGAACAAGCTCTACTTGTATTTTTATATAAACGAATTACATCGAGCCAGGCATGACTTCCACCATCTGGCGCAGTCGTAACTGGTCCGGGCGGATTCCATGAGTCTTCACTTGGATGCGGAGACTCTCCTTCTCCATACAGTAATCCCTGAGCGTCTCCGCAGAAAGCATCCCATGTCTCAATAAAGCTCCCCCCGCTAAGAGTGAACCCACCAGCATCCAATCCAGATGCCGTTGTTTCACCCTTTTTTTTGTGAAGGGTATACTCAATTCGATAGGTATGACCAGGTGTTAAAGTTTTAAAACTGTCTGTAAATTTTCTAGGCTCTCCATTTAATAAATTATAAGTGGCACTTCCCGCTTTCATATCTAGTGTTAAATCCCATATTACTGCTTGTACTTTCGTTTCATAATCATAATCGGGATACCCAATCAAACTATTTTTATTCTTACTGTAAGGGTCTTCAGTATGTATCTGCAAATTACCAATAGTCGCATGATAGCGGACATTTTGCTTGTTTTGATCATCATCTGGATAGATATCCGTGACACCAATACTTACTGTATATCTACCTGGTCGGGGTACATTAATTACATCAGATTGATAGGATGCTGCCGATCTTTCCCAAAATTCATTGGTGAAATTGTCATAATCAACAGTGGTACTATTGTATCCTCTGTTATTATTCTCTTCATGGATTAGCTTTTTTTGTTTTGACTGACCTTCAGGATAGAAATATACTCTAAGTTTAGCTCTTGGGTTCTTGTCTACAAGGTAACTAATAAATTTGTAGTTAAGTCTAAATTTGCCTTCACAATGAAAAGAAATTTCTATTTTTTTCGTGTACTTACTATCAAAATCAGAATCCTTATCTCCTGGCTCTGTACCTTTAACGTTTATAGAATAATAAGGTGTTCCTAAAAATTTAGGGGGTCTTACTCCTGAACTTGGAATGATAGTTGGAATAATTTTTCTTAAACCCTGAACTTTGTTATTTTTCACCGGATAAACGGTAATTTGCTCACTGTATAAGATACTTCCAGTAGGTGGAGCTTTAAAATACCGTGTGACTGTTTTACCTTCATCCAGCACTTTAATACCCTGCATACCATTATCACTATAAATTAATCCATCGTTCTTCCATCCCCACTGGCTAGACTGTGCTGAGTTTCCGTCATATGGGACTTGCCCATATTCAATTTTATGTGTTTTGGTACCTGCTAGAAAACATCTTTGTCCAAAAGGATCTGTGACTTTATCTCCTATTTGATCATTTCCTGGCTCATTTTCACTGCTATTTCCAGAATCTCCCGAACTTCCTGAACCTCCGAAACCAGGAGTATACGCCTTCCCATCCTGATATATCCAGCGAAATATATGATTACCAGCAGGAAGGGGGTACATGCAATCTGTACCTTTATCACCGTTAGATCGACTTCCTGTCCATACGCTGATGCCATCTATCTGTAATTCTAACTTCTCCCCTGTATCAAAGTCGCCACCATACTGCCAGCATATATATCCAGAGTTATTCATTGAAGCTGTAAATTCACAAATAAAATTTTGGTTATGTCCCTGCGCCCACATTACACCATCTCCAACCGGGATTGGATCAGGGGGATTGTCAGGGTTATATTGCGGAGGTTTGATATCTTTCCATTTCCAATCACCAATAAATTTCAAAGACGGTTTATAAACATCCTTCTCATTAAATAACTCTCCAAATACTTCTTTATCTCTTGAAGTCCCTTTATCTGGGTCATAATTGGAATCCATTGCAGGATAGATTCGCATGTGCTCTTTAATTTTTAATTTGGCACCAGGATTGAGCTCTGCCCTGTATGTAATCGTGTCTCCATTTGTTTGTGTAGATGCTCCAGCATCGGTTACATCCCATCCTCGTGTCACATCAACATATGAACCTAGCGGTGACGTTGTACGGTATGTATTACCAGTGTTATTACCATAGGTAAACAAATGATTCTTCTGATACTTGAATGGCTCCTCTGTCAATCGATCTTGAATATTAAACTCTATGATGTTGTGTCCAGCCTCTAATGGAATACGCACTAGTTCCCTAGCACTTTGCATGGAGGTATAGTGTACTAACATTCCGTTAACTTTCACTTCAAAAGCTTCAGTCGGTCTTAGCGAATGCGCGTAACTGAATACAAACCACCCCTCATGATCTAATATCACCTCTGTCTGTGCTATCATTTTCCCTTCCGTTGGTTCGTCCAAACGTAAAATATCTTCTTTACGGATCCATCTCGGATTTCCCGACATTAACCATTGATATTTCCCAATACCTTGTCCAAGATGAGACGGCTCCCAATGATCAATTTCTCGCGGAGGACAAGTTACTTCGAGCGCACCTCTCAAGTCCACCGTCGTATCCGGCCCTGCAACAATTTCATATTCGATTTTAGCCTGGTTGGTCTCTGTTTCTGAATATTCTCCATTCAGTATCCACTCCACACCATGCAAGGATCGAGCATAACTACCATGATCTCCATCTCCGCGTTGACTCCGCTGAACGAATTCATCATCAAAAAACAACTGATAATCATGATCGGGATACGGCTCTTCATCCACACCCATTTTGTATGCAAATGAAACCGTACCATCACATTCGTTGTCCAGATCCATCGTCATGGTTTTCTTACGCAAATCATCCGTAATGAACTGTCCTTTAAAATGGGCCTGTGCCACACTTTGCGGTGATCTTACAACCCAGTTTCCATACTCATATACGTCCTCACCATCCAGATCGTAATCTTTTGGCGCAGGCGGCTTGCGTGTATCCACAATCTCAACAACTTCAACATCCTTGATATAAATACCATTGTTCTGCCATACTTCAGGTCTCATTTTACGGATCAGCCAGTCGAACTTGTACATCTGTCCTGGCTGCAACGTAAATGCAGCTTCTTGCCATCCGCTATTCTCGCTCCATTCGCCCCCAACTTGCTGCCCATTAATATAGAACAGCATGCCATTACCGCGCTTGGCACTAGCCAGGTACTTGAACCTGATCTGTCCATAACGCTTCACACGCCAGTTAAATGTGATTTTGGATGAGTTGCCAATCTCCAGAAGCCCTAAATCCAGTTTTAAGATCATCTCTGATCCAGATTGTTCATTCCGGCCTACGGAGTGGACAGCTACCCATTCCTGATCTTCCGTTGAAGATACATATCTGAAGAAATCAGGGAATTTATTCGAGAACGGGACGTCCTTTTTCATTGAAAAGAGCGGAATCTCATATACGGTTGCATCAAAATGATTAAAGTAATTCCCACTAAAATGATGGTAGTAGGGTGCCGGACAAACGGGCAACGATACACCATGATGACTACCGCCAGGCTTCTGAGCATTTTCAAGAATCTTGTGAATACAATCTTTAATCATCTGCAGTACTCGCTGATATTGTGTTTTATCTGGAGGCTGCTGTTGTTCTACCCACCATTCAATCCTGCGATACATATTCCACAGTGCTTCACGGCATCGTACACTCGCATACCACGACTTATCTTTCAGATATTGCTCAATGATTTGATCAATACTATTTTCCAGTGCATCCAATTGAACCGTCTGCCATCGTCCTATCTGACCGTAACCTGGATCACCCAGAATAGGATTATTTTCTTCGCCATGCCGGTCCGTTTCACTCCTCGGTGCATTGGGACTCTGCGGTAAATACGCAGGGTTATTGGGGTTGCCGTAACTTTCGTCCGCAATCTTCGCTCTCATATTCGCGAACAATACACCTTTCTGTGATTTGGAGAACAAACCAAATGTATGACCCATACCAATCACCTCCCAATCTCTCTATACGACAAAAAGAGCACCGAGTTAATCGGTGCCCGTCAGATCATATTGCAATTTCGAGTCTGTGTAGATTTGGAGTTTGTTTTTCATGACAGACACGGACAATGTATACCATTTATCCTTCTCCCACTTAAAGGGTTGCATCGGAGAACCCACTGCAGTTGGATTGCCAGCAACGATTTTGTATAGCTGCATCGGCGTTCTCATATCCAGACTGTTATCGCTATCTCCTCCGTGAACCATAAACATCCAATAATTATTTTCATCGAAGTATTTGAAAATAATTCCTGCGCCATCCCCATCCGTACTTGTATCTACCTTAAAATCAATGGAGAACTTATACGTCTCAGCCAGGAAATTATTTCGGTACCATCCGCTGATGTTCTTCGTATCTTCCTTGGAATAAAACTTTCCAAGCAATTGATCCCGATCCCAATCGCCTTGACCGAATTTAGTCCAATCGTCTGACTGGGATAATTCCAGCGCATCCATATCCTTGGAATACGGATAGTACACATTAAACGGATCATTCGGATCATAGTCCTCTGGAACACCCAATCCCCCTTCCCAATCTTCAGGATCCATCCCTCGATCGAGCAGATCTTTCGAGTAATCGAATATGAGACCCTGTGCCATGGTATCCATCATTGGAATGTAAGCCTCAGTGGATTCCCGTTCAGCCACCGGGTGATCCGTCAGTGTGAAGCTCTCACGTGGTTCCATCTTGGCTTCGTGATACATTTCCATAAGATGAGCTGTTCTCTCGGGAAGGAACGCGTGCAACTGTTCCAGATACTCTGCTCTTTTCTCAGGTCTTTCAGCGAAAATAAAACCTGTGATGACTTGAGAACAGCGTTCTTCAAATGAAGCCATGAGAGAATCAGGATCCTCAATTTCAGACAATCTGGCGTTCGCTATACCAGTCGGCAACTCTCTTTCTATGCTGGATTCACGTTCCACAGTTTTCCCTTTAATATCATCTTCACTAAGATAACCCGGGTCTATTAATTTACTACCAAAGCTCTCGCCGTCATTAACAATGTAACTTGAGTATGAAAGACTATTTCCGTACCTTAACTCGTCTCCTGAGAATGCAAACCTCTGGAGTGAGGTCCCATATATCCCATCAAAATGCTCACCGGCTCGTCCCCCCCCAACACCACTTTCCATTTCATGTGAATGACCATATCGATCCATTTTCCCCGCTGCGAATTGCTCCCATTCCAGAGTCGTGCTTCTTAACAAGTTCATTCCAGAATCCAATTGATGGTTATACGCTTCATAAGAACTTCTGGAGCTCATGAACGAGTTATCTTCAATATGAACGTCTCTCGTTTTAAGGTAAGCATATTCGCTTTGGATCAGGTCTAGCTGTTTATATTGGAAGCCAACCAGTTCCATGTCCAAAATGGATTCATTAAATTCCTTGTTTCCGTCGAACATGTCCTGATCCAACGATCCATTTCGCAGTTTCACTACATCATTGATCGTCTCATGGGTATGCGCCCATCTTTCAGCTTTTACCCCCAAAAGGTTGTCATGCAGGAATGCTGATCTATCCTCTTTATTTAACTCAAGCGTTTGGGTCACATCAGCTTCTTTACCGTTTTTAAACGCATGAATTTGCACATCAATAGTGGAATCTTTGGCATTTTTCAGACCATACATGTTCTCTTCCAAATATCCATATTGCGGTTTGTCAGCGAGCAGATTCTCCTCCAAATTGCCGTACTGAGGTTTATCCGCTGAGAGCACGATTTCTGTTGTTCCATACTTCAAGTTTGTTCCACCAACAATCTCAACCGGAACATCACCGTATTTCAGATTCGTTCCGCCAACAATCTCTACAGGTATATCTCCATAACTGAGCCCCGTCCCACCCACGGATTCCACTGGAACATCTGCATATTTCAGATTTGTACCGCCTAGTGGTAGCGTGAGGTCCATGTAACCATATTGCGGTTTATCCGCTATAAGTTGTTCTTCAAGATTAGCAATCTTTTCAATAATGCTATCAGTTGTCTCATGAAGGTAAACGTCATGAGTATGCTTATAGGCAAGAATCACATCATAATCCAGTGCCGAATCCTTTGTACTCTTTATCGAATCATAGATCAGTTCAACCAAGTTGGTATCTCTGAACCCTTTACCACCGTACCAACCCTCACCATGCAATTCACTCAAGCGTAACTTGACAACTTCACTCTCAATCTCGTGGACTGATGCCTCTTTCACGATTCTTGTAAAATGGTTATCTTCAAGCATGAGGGATAATCTGTTCATGTTATCCGAAATGATTTCAACGTTCAATTGTCCTTTGCGCATGATGGAATGAGCCGTCAGCATATCGTCAAGCTTCGCAGATTTCATTACAGTAGTGGCTAGAGATATCTCATCTTGCACCGATCCATATCGAACTACCCTAATCGCTTCAGGAGCATTATTTATCAAAGTGGATTCCCAAGCTTGCCGCATACCTGCATTAAACTCAATGTCCATCGCACTTTCTCTTGCCCACAATGAACCAAGCGTATATCCAATTTCAGCTACTCCCTCTCGATATTTTGCGCTGCTTGTGGAATAGTCGTTGCTGAGCAGTGCTGATCTCCATTCCATAGTCGCCAGTGAGTAATCGATATCAATAGCTGCCTGACGTGGTTCAATCATGCCAATAGAATAGCTCTCATTCAAATACAACTGTCTGATCTTGGCTGTGCCTATGGAGTACTCACCACTGATTAAACCTTCTCTTATTGGATTAGTACCCATAAGTTGTTGATCATACGAGTATCCCTCACGAGTCTTTGACGTTCCAATAGCATATTCGCTGTTCAAAAGCATCTGGCGCAAGTTCGTGCCACCCATGGTGTATTCATCATCAATTATTCCATATCGATACCGGGAAACCCCGCCCATATTAAATTCGGTATGAATCACACTCACACGGTTCATGTTGGAACTCACGATATGATGGTCGAGAGCCATTCCGTTCCGTTTGTCTTTCACACCTATCCCGTATTCATCAAAGGCTTGTCCTGTGCGTTCAACCTGACTTCCTTCATACGCTGGGTCATCAGGGAATAATCCCCCTCCAGGATTCAGATAACCTAATGAATCTTCTAACTCAATAATAGCCGGTCTTGCATTAAAATCGGCGCCGTAAATGACTTCCGTAATTTCGCCATGCTGATCTTCCTTTACTTTCACTCCCTCGAAAACGTCTGTCTCTAGTGTGGAGTTACGTCTGTCGAGTTCGGCCAATCGAGATTCATCTTCAAGTACTGTTATGCTCAAATCTTTGGATGCTTCTGAGAGTCCCGTACCTATATCACCAAGCTGAGATTCCTTCGCACCTTCGAAATTAAAGGAAATGATGCCTGATCTGCTTCCTTCTTTATCAGCTGTTAAGATCCCACAATCGATTAACGCATCTACCCGCTCTCTAACCCCAGCCAAAAACGGTTCATCGAAATAAAACGAAGCGTCTGCATTATTCACAGCTTCCATCATCATTTCCAGGATGACTGCCGGACTGTTCTCCAAGATCTCCCCGACGATAAATTCCTCGTCCAGATATCCAGGGTATGCTTTATTCCCCAACCATCCTCCACCAACCAATTTGTCCAAAAGCTCATCCCGAATCATGGTTGGTCGACTACTTTCTCGGATAGATTGCAGGATCGTTTCCAGATGTAACTTTTTACGATCTCTATGTAACACAAGTGGTTTCTCTGTCAGATGTACATGCTTCTGTTCGTCGTTCTTTCCATACGAATTTAGCTTTTCGAGCATGGTAGAACGTAATAATTCTTTGTCAGCCAAATGGTCCTCAGACTCAGGTAACCACAAATCATGAGCCAACGCTCTTTCTGCCGTTGTTGAACCAGCCGTATAACTTTCAAAGAATGCTTTTCTTTCTGCACCTTCTTCGCTGTTCGGGATGTACAAATTCTTTTTCTCTGTTTTTGCAGTATGGAAGTTATCCTCAATATAGCTGTCTAATTTGTTTTCCCTTTCACCAAGTGAATGCTTGTTAAGTACTTCAAGAGCCTCTACATTCACTCGTTTGCCCAGCCTACTTTCCCTCTCCACATACCCAGGAACCTTACTGATTCTTCTGCTCTCCTGCAAATCTCTGAAAACAAAGCCGTACTCCGTACTTTCACGATAAGCCTGTTCTGCCTGTCGGTTCACCTCACTATGGACTACATAAATCCGTTGTGCCTTTGGACGCTCATGCTCAATATACATTTTCTCCAAATAAACTCTTTGCCCCGTAGTCAGATCACCTAAGACGTTCATATCTTTCGTTTGATCCCGAGCTGCCCAAGGAAACTGCCTTTCCACATCCGTAATAGTCCCTATATCTCTGGATGCCAGAATGATACCGGATGCTGTAGTTGCCGGATGTTTGTCAATCATTCTGTGAGCTTGGAGCGGATGCCAAAGGGTATCACTCGGACGAAAGACTAACGCATTTCGATGTTGGTCACGGCTACTTTGACTGAGATCATCATGAAAGTAAAGTTGCTTGTTGACTTCTCGCGTACTTCTCATTTCGGTATGCAGAACAGTGGGGTACTGACGTTCCTTCAGTTTGGCAAGTACATTCTCATGAGTTGTCATTTCATTCTTAATAACCCTCGTAGCCTGATTCAGTTGTGAGCGAAACATATTCTCTTCGATCTCTCTCATTGCTTGAACAATATTGCCTGTAGTCGTTCCACCAAACGTTGTTTCTCGCATAGCTGTCCCTAGTGTTTGCATGAGTGTCAATTGGGATGTGTTAGAGATTCTTTGGGCTAAAGGCAACGTGCGATCAAGGTGCATATACTTTATTTCCTGAAAGCGACGTATATATGCAGTAGACATATCAGAGAGAATAGATAATTGCTGATGATCATCTACTCTTTTCCCAATCATGACAGCTTGTTCGGCAAATGTTTCTTTATGACCATCACGTAAACCTAGCAGATCCCGATATAGAAATTCCACATCTTGTTTGCTTACCTTCCTGGATTGAAGACTACTCTCCAGTTCTGTACTTCTGAAGTGGTCCTGAATGGCTTCTAGCAAAAAATCATTTTGTGTCCGGCGTCCGATGATCTTCTCCACTTTCTCGAAAACCTCTGCCACATCCATATCCGGTTTGTCGTTTCGAACAGCGTATATCCATTGCTTAATTTCCAGTTCAGAGCTGCTATCTTGCTCCGCACTATCTGCATAATCCGCAATCATCCCAAATTCACTAACCCTGAAACTGATTTTTCCTGGCTCCAACTTATCCAGATTCTTCACAAAGTTACGAGTTAGACCCAAATTACGGACAATCTTTAACTCTTTATCGTTATCTACTCGCCAGCCCTCTGACATATTTTCATGAATGAATGAATCCTTTAATCCTCCGGGCCTGTGGCCTTCGTCTTGATGATCCATTTCCAAAGCTTCAATTAACGCAGATCGCTCCATTTCGAACGAAAATTCCATGACATCGCCTTGCTTGGTAGCTGAGCTCGATCCTTCCATGGAACTGTGCAAAAGTCCTTCTTTATCCTGTTTAGCATCACTTAGGACAATAAATCGTTCTTCTCCTTCCAGATCCTTGCGAATCGCTTCCACAAGTTGATGATTAAACCCATGTGAGATCGATCTTGCCATGTAGAAATCAAGCATCAGGACACTTGGATACCGGCTGTAAGGCATATATATAAATCGATAATCCTCAGGCCTGCTTCCTGTAGTTCCGACTGTAAACAGGTAACCGTACTGAGTTGTCGTGTAATCTATAACGGTGAAATCAAACTTATTGACTACTTGACTCACGTCACTGCCCCCCTTCCAACTAAAAAAAGGGAACCCTGAGTGGAGTCTCAGAAAGTTCCCTCTCACTGAATCTATACGACTCAGCTTTGATTCAGTTTAACTTACGCCGTATAACGGACTTCCTTCAGAATAGCTACACCCATGCGTTGGTTGGCAGACAGATTCATGAAATTCTGTGCCGTATCGGTATCAAAGTAACGATACACCTCTTGGTCCCAAGACTTGCCTTCCACATCAATAATTAACTCATCTAGATGAAGGATATTATGCTTCGTAACCGCGATGCAGTTATCGAATTGACCGCGGTAGCCCTCGTAAGGGTGAACCACGTAGATCGGAGACAAGTGATATTTGGATGTCCATTTGGACGCTTGGAAGCCTTGAGGCTCCAGTTCCAACCCCGTATCCCCCAATTCCGGATCTTGATAAGCTTTCCCCTTCGGTGGAGCTTGAGTAATAAAGGAAGGATAGTGCTGCTGGAATTCAATACCTGATTTGGTTTTCAACATCTGAAGTGTGTTGTTACCTGCAGAAGTATATTGACCGTAGTAATACGTTCCTGTTGTTGCAATCTGAGAGATATCTGGTTCTTCGATTACTGCTCCAGCTGTCAGCATTACGTTTCCGTCTACGTCATTCAGGTTGTATTTGAACGGTTTCAATGCACCTGCATACAGGAAGGATTTTTTGTAATCAAGGAAGTTTACTGCTGGGTCCGCAACGAGAACCATCGCCAAACGATTGTTCATGACATTTACATACATGTATACAGGTTTTTCTTTATTCCGATCCGTTGGTGTATAGTTTTCCAGTGCCCATTGGTAGAGTACCGGATGTCCTGTTAGCTTGAATGTAGGGCGAGTGGTAACTGGTAGTGTAGTTGGTTCGCTGCCTTCCAATCCTTCAAGCAGCTGAACAGTCAACGTACTATGCTCCTCATAGGCGGGAACTGGTGCAACAACGCGTGGTACCAGAGCATGATTAATGAAACTTACATAGAAATGTTTAATAATCGGTGTTGCTTGTGTTCCAATGGTCATGATCCCGCGAAGAATAAGTTCCTGAATACGGTCACTACTGTCCTTTTCCTCGTAGAATACTTCCCACAGATTTTGTTCCTGAGACTCGCCTGCAGTGGATTCAAATGGGAAACTCTTAAACCCTGTTACTTCCTCTTTCAGTTTTGTCAACACGTCCTGTGAAGTGGTGATTGTTTCTACATATTTAAAATTTGCCATTATGTAATCCTCCTTATTTTATCTCTTTCAAAAATGCAATCGTAATTACATCTGGTGATGGGGAATGTTTGAATAGATTCAACGGACTCTTGATACTGAAAAACTTGTAAACCTCTGTCCATGTACCCAACGCAGGTTTGGAAGGATCTTTGAGAATTTCTGTATCTACGATTAATTCATCGCGATTGACCAAGTTATGGTCGTATATCGCAACTACACCGTCCATATAACCCCGATATCCTTCTGCCTGATGCACGAGGTAGATTGGACTAGCATGATACTTTCCTGTCCAGAGGGATTTCTGGAACCCATCTGCATCTACAATCAATTTCGAAAGACCCGGGGGAAGTTTACCCACAGAAGGATAGTTCGGAAGATGCGAAATAAATGCCGGGTAATACCGCTGGAACAAGACATTACTGCGTGTCTTCAACATGGACATGGAGTCCATACCATTTGAAGTGTACTCACCGTATTTGGCATAGATATCCGGATTAAGATCCGTGAGAATATCATTTTTCGTATAACCTGTCATATCTGTTCGCAGATCACCCATGCCAACGGTGACACCAAAGTTTCCTCCATGGTCGTAATCATTGAACGGAACGATCTTGCCTATGTATCCAAAACTGCGGTAATAGCTATGAATATTCGGTGAAGGATCACCTTCCAGAACAAGAACTACTCGATCATTGTTTACCGATAAAGTGTAAGCTACCAGGTAATCCGGTCTGCGTTTTTTGTTAGGCAACCATGAGGTTGTAGAATGTCTGCCGTGGAAAAAGCGAGCTGCCGGACTTACGATCTCTGTCTTGCCATCATAGTCCAACTTCCACTTCGTGGACGGTGGGATGAATGTTTTGACAATCGTATCTGTGTTCCACATCTCGTAAATGGCTTGTGCCTTGGCTTGATCTATAACTGTAGGCGTTAACCCCGGTTTAACCGTAGCTGGATCACAAGCTCCTCTGTATGTGGTCGTTGAATCTCCACTTGTGTTTGTACCTTCAAACTCTTCACCATAATAAATATTAATATAGTTCCAATCATTCGTAGGTTGTTCCAACATTACAGAGTACTCTCGCACAGGAATACCAGTTGGTACAGTTGGCGTACCTTTAACTACTACTCTAGAAGGCACATCATGAACAGGATCTGCAGTATAATAACGCTCAGTAAACGTGTATTTTGATTTACCGGGTTCCACGAGACTGTTCTTTAAAGTTGTCCATGGACTATAATAATCGTAATATCTTACATACTCCCACTGATAAGCCGTCTTAAGAGCATAGTTCCAGTCATCCGGAAGTTCCGTAACCAGTTCAAATTCATTCCAGTCATCCAAGTAAACTACTTCATCGGTACTAAGAGTTTGTCTCTGTTTTACGATATACGCAGAAACACCATCAGGTTTAGTAAGATCTGTGACCAAAATAGCAAGTTGATTAGGAACGTCTACAAAAATATTAGCCCCTGTCTTATCTGTATAAGAAAACTGAACGACCTGAACCTTTCTTCCCGTCTTATAGTTACCATAATCCTTATCTCTTACTTTAGGTAGTTCACTACCCTCTACAACTGGATTCCAATAAACTGAACTCACTTCGTAAAGAAAACCATCATTTTCAACAGCAGGTGTTCCATTCTTGAATTTAAGTTTACTGTAGTCAGGAATTTTAATCACATCATACAAATTACCATCCGTATGAAGGTACTTCCCTTGGATATTAGGCCGAGTTTTAGGGGTATAGGTTACCCAATAATCTTGCTCTGCCTCGTATACCTTCTCCCAGCGATTGGCGTCAATTCCGCCCTCTACTCTGGGAATATCAGCACCTACGATTTCATCGGCCAGCGTGTTGATCAATTTTTGTGCTTCCGACTCTCCGTCAATATAAGCGGCAAAGTTCGTCTGCGGTTTTTGCAGTGCCATCGTCACCCTCCTTATCTCAAAAATTTGATGTTGTACCAGACCGACTTGGCTTCAGCCACCGCGTTAAAAAAGTCAAACGTGATGGTCGTTCCCGCCGGAATCGGGTAGACAATTCCGAAACTGTTCCCCATGGAAACCGACTCGGGAAGTTCCTTCGCATAAATGGTGCGGCAGACCTTTTCAGTCCCGATCGTCAGCTCCCAGTAATCGCCGACACAGTAGTGACTCGCAGCAAACGCAATGCTCAGAAACTCTGTGTCATACGCCAAGGTGAACGTATCAGACTTGGTGGTCTTCGCCGCCGGAATGTCCAACATCTGTCCCCTAATGAACGGGATCGTCTTTTTACTGAAGTGTGGGTACGGCAGCTCGCGCACTTTGTCGATGACGCCACCCGCGATGTAAGATACATTAAATGCCATGGAACCACCTCCTACATGTTATATACGACTTACGCTCGTTCCAGTTAAGCGTCCTTCGTCATCATAATTTAGACCAATATTGTAAGTGAACATGGACTCTCCAGATGCATCATATGTACGGGCTGTCACCTGCGTTAGCCTAAAATACTTGTAATAATCATAATCCGGGTGGGAGTAGCCCACCCCGGAAGGAAAATCTTCCTCATCCTCTGAGCCAAACTTCATCCAGATCGATACCTTCCATGCCGATTCATACAAGAGGTCTGCTCCAGTCACCCGGTCCGGGTCCTGCATGTGCTCCCGATATAATGTAACGGAAGGCTCACCTTCAAGAGGGGAAACATTCGAATTTGAGATACTGTTATATTTGCGAAGTTCCCGGTGGATGAGATCCAGCACGGGAAATACAATATTTTCATTTACAATGCCGGCCATTACACCATCACGCCCTTTCTTGCCCACATCATATCAATGACCTGTAACATGCCCCGGTCGACCGAATAACTGGTTTTAATACTTTTAATCGTATATACAGCTCGTGTGGTGGTCGTTTTATCCGTCACAATGACGTTGTCGAGCAGATCAAGCGCAGGATTGGCAGGTATGGATACCTGTAGCGTACGACACATGCGTTTCATGTCAAAAAAAGCTCGTTCTGCCACCTGTCTTTTGGCTTCAACCGTCTTCGCCCAAGGAACGGCCAGCACCATGGTTCGGATTTCTCCTTTGAGTTCGAGCAAAATCTCCTTGTCCACGAAACTGCTTTGACTAGCATTCGAGTCGATAACAACGATGTGACTTCTTCCTCTGGAAAAATCCGTGGATTTGGTAATGGAGATCAGATTGTCATTCTCGGAAAACTCTGCCACGACCGGTTTGTCATAATTCAGGCGCTCCAGTCGGTATGTACCATAACGGTCACAGTAGCTTCGATACGGAATCTCCGATATAACCTCCTGAACGGCTTCCGTAACTTTGCCTGACCATTGCTCAAACGTCCTGCCATACTCCTCAATAAATGGATTAAGCCATCCGTTCGGTGTCAGCACTGTACTTGCGTCCTTAACTTCAAACTCACCTTCCTGACCCGGTACGGGAACAATGACCCTGCCCGTCTTCTGATTCACCTCAATCAGATAGGTCTCGTCAATCACGTAGTCAGGATAAGAGCGATCCTCACTGGTTGCCCTCCAACCGACCATACCTGCATGTTTAACGAGATCTAGTACAACCGTAGATTTGACCCAGGCCGGCTTTTCAAGCTCCACAGGCTGAGCGGGTGTTGGTGTAACTGCCGGAGTGGAGGTTGCTGTAATAGTCCAGCTTGCCGGGTCTGCGAGCATCTCCTGATAATAGGTCCATACCTTGTCCACCCAATTCTCCCGATCCTGACTCCAGGTCATCGGAGCAATGTCTCCACCATTATGGAAATAAAGTACATCCGCCTTGGAACTCACTTTTTTCCCTCTTGAAGCCAGTGCCTTGGACATCCGTTCTGCTCCGCGCTTCATTTGCTCTTGAATACCTGCGTATTTCTGAGTACACGGTCCCTCACTAGGACAGCCGTATCCAAGAATAAAGCTGCCGTTCTCATCTTTACCCTTACCTTGTGTTCCGAGAACGGTCTCATGCCTGCATATCGCAAGCAAAAACTTGTGATCAGGTACACCATACGCCGCAGCTTGGGCCTGTGCAGCTTGAATAATGGTTGATGTCCGGTCCGTGCCAACTGCTGCAGGCGGCACCGGATCTGGTACATTATCAATCTCATCTACTTCTGGATAGGCTTTTTTCTCGGAAATGACCTTCTCGATAATACGCTTATACATATCTCGGGCTGTAATCTCCAGCGTGGAACCCTCGCCATTGATGTCCACCTTGTCAATAAGCCCCGTAAAAACCCGCATCATGTGCTGACCATATCCCATATATATACGTATCGGTGTATTTTCACTCAGAACCCCGATATGGAATCCGTTCGCGAAATAAGACCATGGAGACGGTACGCCCCCAAGCTCAGGAAAATGAGCAGGATTATAATCGGGGGAGAAGAATCCTCTCGGATTGGAGATCGTCAGCCGTGCCTCCCGAGCTTCAGAATCAAACTGATCATCAATTTCGGCACTAATGATATTGGGCAGAACCTGCGTGTCCATATAAACAAAAGACCCAACCTGAATAACATCCGTCTCGATCCTTCTATTATTGATAAAATCTGTGTAGCTGTTCGTTTGATAATATCCTTTAGATGGATCGAGCCCTTCTTCACTCTTTTGATTCTTCAACGGAGCAGGCAACAACTCTTGTATGCGAATATAATCAATGGCGAATTTTTTATACTTCTTACTCGAAGCAGGAACAGACCCGGTTGGGACAGTGGAGTTTTGTTTGCCCCCATAGGTCACCTTAATCTTGATACTCTTGGCTTTTGCAGGGATCACAATATTATTCAATTCCGTCAGTTTGGTCAGATCATATGCCCCGTTAAACTTATTGACATAGGCATACGTTTTACCATCAATCACCACCGCGAAAGAATCCCCTTCCACTTCACTGAAATTAGTCCCCATTCCAATACTAAGCAGCCCTTGCGTGGGCATACTCAGTTTTGTCACGTTAATCTCAAATTCAGCTACGGCGGCTTTGCCTTCAAAGGTGTATAGCAATTTGCCTCCTGAATCAAACATAGTCCAGCCCGATTCAATCTTGGCATAATCCGAAAATTTCAATCCGATTGTATAAACGTTTTTCTCATGCCAGTTTCGCTTGTCGAACTTCTCATTCAGTTTGATCTCTCCAGGATATCCCTCGACCTGAACCGGCTTTACATCAGTAAATGTTGTTTTCGCATTTCCGTGCAATTTGCGCTGTCCCTTGAAATACAATTGAGGATTAACTGCCTTACCACCTTCTCCAGTTCTCGTTGTTGGATTGACTCCTTCCCAAATTTCAAAATGCAGATGTCGTCCTTTGCCCGCCGCACGTTCAGCCGCGGACACCTTATGACCACCAGTATATACGCCACCCGTATTGCCTAGCGTTCCAATGACAGCCCCTTGAGCTACTTCATCATCCACCAAACAGAGAATTTCTTTCAGATGAAAATATTTGGTGATTACACCGTTTGCATGTCTTATATTTACGGCATTACCAGCACCCTTTGTTTTACTATAGGATATTCGAACAACTTTTCCGGCCCATGCAGCCAAAATAGGCGTTCCAATGTCATCATACAAATCAATACCTTTATGAATTCTTGTACCTTTATCACGAGGAGAGCCAAAATTATCTGTAACTGTAATACTATCAATCGTTTTACCTTTAACCGGAAAAAAAATCTCCTGAGCATTCGCTTGAGTCGAACCGTTATATGTACCATTACTCGACTCATCCACCCAAACGGATTCTGTACTGATGATGGGTACCTGCTCGGTTACGATATGCCTGAACTCCTCTGTCCGTCCCGGGATAAATGCCAGCCGATCTACTTCGACCCGGATATTGGGAAGCGCTCCTTCCCCCAGCTTCAGACGCTGGGATAGCACATTCATAACCTCATCCGAAATTGGAATCATATTGTAATCTCCCCCTTACTTGAATCGCTCGATGGTCCATTTCATGAATCGGTCCAGGAATGCTACAGCTTCAGCTCGTGTCATTGCGGAATTTCCAAGGAACCATATCTCTTCCTCGTCCGTACCACCTACAGGTCTGCCCATATCCGTGACTACCGCTGCACCATCCATCTTTTTCTTGATAGGAATGCCATTAATGAGTGGATCATTGTTCGCAAATGTTTCGTCTTCCATTTCCGAGACGGCTATTTTCCAAAAGGCATCCTTGGACTGTTCTACCCGCTCACCTTTGTTTTGATAATAAATGGCCGAATCTTTGCCGACGTCTGCGAACCTCTCGCTCACATCTTTGAGATAATAGAACGTCACTTCGTCGCCTTCTGAGAAAGGTTGATTAAAAACAACCGTGTGGTTGTCAATTTCCGAATAAGTCGGTGTTTCTTGGACTTTATCTTTTTTTTCGTCTTTGAATTTCACTGTAATTTTAAGTTTCTTTTTACCGGCCGGATAATTGCCGTTAAGTCTAAAAACCCGTTGTCCCTGAAATGCCGTAATAGGCTGATTAATCTCCGTCGTTGGTGCTTCCATGTCCGTAAATCTGGCATAGAACACCTTGCGTAACTTATTAATCAGATGAAAGGCTTCTCCCCGCTGTATAATGGCATTAGGAAAGAAACAATTGTTGTATGCTGGTTTGAGGGTTGTCGCTTTGATATTTTCACTCATGAACTTGTTATTCTTTGTCCAATAATTGAACTTGCAGGTGACACCGTTCAGATTAAAAGGAAGAAACACCGAGCCCCCCGGGCTGACACAATATACATCCGTTCGGTAACCAATAGCCTTTGTTGCAATTTTGGTAACCGCCGCGGCATCCCCCATGGTATCACCCCATACCTCGGAAGGAATACTGAGTCTGCGAAGGGGTTGGCCTGCAGCATACAAATATTCCTGATGATTACGACTGAATGGATCGTAGAAATAGGTCGTCGCTGCACTAAGTTGAGCTCTCGGCAGATCTCCAGTCCAGGACACGGGTGGCCTTTTCCAAGCACTGTCCAGCAACGGTTCTCCATAACTACAGAAGGACACCACCTGTCCTGCTTTCACACCGGTATACAACTCCACATCGGTTAATCCCTTACTATTGGTTTCAACCGTTTGGTAGATCGTTTGAACCCCATCAATAAACACATACAGTGGATTGTCATCTGTTGGTTTAATCAGCACAGGCAGACTGAATGAGGTTTGTCCCGCTTGCCCCTTGATTTCTTCATATACAAAAGGTTTGCCTTCCTCAAACTTGTTGTAGTTGATCCCGGCAACAAAGACTTCACCATCATCCAAAACCATATTCGTGGCTTCCATAACATCGTTATAGAACCAGTCCCCTTCGTTTACATCAACCCATTTTCGTATGATAAACACCTCCTATCTTTAGAATAGACAGAAAAGAGAGTAGGTCACCCTACTCTCGAATTGTTCGTTCCAGCAGACGCTTGGTACGCATCAGAAAAGTAACAAACTCTGCTCTGGTTATGAAGTTTTCCGGTCTGAAATATAAAATGGGTGTGCCATCCAATTGTGTTACAACCGTCAGTCCCAAATCAGCCAAGCGTTCAATGGAATCTCTTGCCCAGTGGTCCTTGCCTTCTGTCGTCTGTAAATCCTGAAACTGTATTGCACTCTTACGGTCATAACCATCTTTTTTGATCAGGGTCATGGTCAATTCGACCTTGTACCCCTTCTGATCTTTATCCATCGTATCCTGATGGTAGAAAATAGGGTCAACTTTGATGGACTCTACTACACCAACATATATATTGCCCTTCTCATCATAAAATTTGTGTGTCCAGCCTACGTACATGGCGTAGTCGTGATAGGATTGCTTATCTTTAAACAGGATGTTAATGATCGCCTTGTACGAAGACACACCCATCTGATGAAAATGTGAGGGAGCATTAATCATTTTAATTTCCCTCACTTGCGGATTGGGCGAAGGTGAAGAGTACGGATCAATAATTCTTCCGTTTACTGGCTCGAACTTCATGCCTGTATCTACATACAGCTTTCTTTTATACCGGTCATTAACTAAGCCAAACGGATTTTGCTGAGTCATATCAGAGTTCCTCCTTATCTACTATATCTAGGGATATGATTCGTTCCCATTCCCGCACCAACATTGCCGGACATTCGGTTTGCAATACCAGGACTGTTCTGCCGCAGTGTCTTGTCCAACGTAGATGTCAGTCTCTCCACATCTTTTGTGTTGCCTGTCATATTGTCGATGTTCACATGAACCGTGACATCCCCCGAACCAACCATCACACTTTTATGTGTATTGTTCGTGGTCATGTAATCAAAGTAATCCATGACCTTAAGACCTGCTGGAATGTTGAATGAAGATATCGGTTTATCCATTTTTTTGCTAATTTCATACAAATTTTTGGACTGTTCTACACCCAATGATTGGATTTGTTTAAAAATCTGCATATATTCATCCGAGCCCGGTTTAAACACACCACTATTCAGCAGATTTTTCCAATCTTGCTTGATCGAACTTATTTGTGAGTTCATTTCTGATGCACGGGATTTGTTCAATGCAATTAATTCTGGTGCATCTTCCTTACCCCCATTAGCCGCCAGGAGATCATACATTCGTTTATCATAGTCCAACTGCGTCAACTCAAACTGATCATTCATCTTGCGTCTAAGCTCATCAATTTGGCTGTTTTTGACACCATTCAGTTCAAGCTCTGATTGTGCCTTCTGCTGTTTCTTCTCATTGATCTCCAGGCCCAGTTCATCTTTCTCCTTACCTTCAGCCATCTTGTCGTACGTCTTCTGTAAACTTGCAATGGCCTTATCGAAGAACTTGATATTTTCTTGCAAATATTTCTCCATTAGCGCGCGCATCTGACCAGAATCTTCGCGAACACCACTAATCAACAGACGGGATCGAGTGACTTGGTAATTGGTTTCGTTATCACTTGTCGATTTATTAAGCTGCCGATTAATCTTGGCAATCATTTCATCAATGCCATTGCTCTGTGGCTGAGGCGTATAGCCGTTAGCAATGGTACCTATTCCTCCCGCAGCAGGAATATACTGCATTTGAGGTTGAATATATTGTATCTGCGGTTGTTGTTGTTGTTTGCTGTCCCCAGGCGGCTTTCCAGACTCTTTATCCATTTGAATCTGGGCTTCTTTTTTCTCCTGCTTGTAGTTGTATTCCTTGCCCAGTTTCTTCTCAACTGCATCTCCGCCGTCTTCGCTCCATACCGCCTTAAATCCCTTCCAGTAATCCCCGAACTTATTATTGGTAGCATTGTTACCAAATAGGCTGCTGATTCCTCCCTTAACAACTGCATCCATTCCAAGGTTAAGGCCTTTCCACACTTTACCTACAACTGAAGACTGCTCCATATCTTTAAAATCCTTGGCCAGTTCCTCTTTATTTGTTGCACGAATACTTTGCTTCTCCGCTTCTGACTTACCCATATTACTCAGCGGATCAACAAGACCGGACACTACATCCACAGCAGTCATGGCAGCACCAAGATAAGGAACAGCTTTTAGGGGTTTCAGTATAGACTTACCGAACTTGCCGAGCTTTGCTAATTTCCCTGGAATGTCTCCTTTTTTCTTACGCTCGCTTGTAATATCACGTTGGGTAAGGATATCTCCAGGGGTTCCATCAGGTTTATCCGGACCTCTTAGTACATTCCCGTCCTTGTCACGAATAGGTGCATGACCGTTAAAAAATGCTTTTTTACTGCCGACTTCTTTCATATCTTCGAATCTCTGTTTTATCCCTCGTCGCTTGGGCTTGTCCTTCTTCTTCTTGTCTGAACCAAAATCCATAACTTCCTCAATCTTTGATTTAGCCATATCCTTAATTACGTCATTGATAAAATCTTGATGTCTCTCTAAAAAAGGTTTATTTGCTGAATCTTCCTTGTCATCCTTAACAGGGGATCCACCACTTCCTGCACCTGGAACAACTAACAATCCTCCTGGACCACTCATCATACTCGCGAGCTGAACCTGTTCGAGTTCCTTCAGTTTGGATATGTATGCTGTAGCATCGATCATGCCTTGTCTAAAAGAAGCATTTAACTCATTGACTTCCGTTCTCAATGTGGAGAGAACATCGTTCAATAGAGTTGACTGTTTACGTAGCTTCTGGATCTCGGATTCGTAGCGCTGAACATCGGTTGAACCGTATGTAAACTCAGCATTAAGGAAATACAACTTGTTTCGTAGTTCAACTGCATCCAGGTCCATGTCATCCATCGCCATCATCAAAACTCTAGCTTGGTGTTCAAGTTGCATCATTGCTCTACTCGTGTCATCCAGTTCTCGGCCTAGTAATTCAAGACTTCGCTTCGTCTTTGCAATCTGAATATCGAGTGAATGCATTTCTTCTCGCAACAAAAGAAGTTCTCGACTATACGTTTTGACTCGCTTCTCAGCTTCGTCACGTTCTTCTGCATGAATGGAAGAAGCCGCTGTATCCCCATCTTGTACAGCCTGATTGTACATATTATGTTTATGATCTCGGGTTGTCCGAGCCTGAAGTACCTCATCTTGCTTAACTGCGGCCCTACTTTGAATTTCTGTTCTGCGATGTTCCAGAGTCTGCAGACGACTCTGCTGTCTGCCCATTTCCTGCGCTACACCAGCACGTTGCACATCCACGACTCGAAGTGGCTCGGGAACATCGCTCCCCGTATTTTCGACTTTCCCTGGATCCGCATTCGTAGCATTGTATCGCTTCTGATCGCCTTCATTCATCACTTCACCGAACTTATCCCACGCAACCTGAACTCCGACTTCATCCATAATTCGGTTAAGCAATTCCATATGATCAACAATGCCACCCGTACGATCTCCAATTAACCGCATGACTGCGATAAGATAATCGCCCATCTCGGCAAATTCCTCTTTCAACCCTTGCATCGCCTCATGTGTTGCAATCTGAAAAGTGATTTCGATCTCTCGTTGTCGGAATTGAAGGTTGTCTCTACTGCCAGTGCGCTGATGGATCGACGCGTCTGCATCCGTAGCCTTCAATTGTTCAGCAAGAAGATCGAATCTAACTCGATTCGATGCAAAGCCCTGCTGAGGATGATCTCCTTTTGACTGAACCAACAATCCAGCCTTACTAATCCAGTTGGCTAATGCATCCTCTTGTGCAAACGTTTCATCAGGGTTCCCAACCTTTGGAAGGGTCTGACGCATCATATCCATCAAGTCCTGAATGCCAACATCCAACATCGTTGAAGCTCTGATCATCATGTCTGTGACTCGGGACAGATCAAAGCTACTGCTTCCCCATGCCGGAGTAACAGCTTCCAGACCTATTGCCGTCTGTTCTACATCCATATTGCCCGCTGAATGCAGCTTGGCTACTTCTTCAGCAAACGCGACAGCTTCAGATGAATGATCATAATTACGAGAACCAATACGATAGGCAAGACCCACATCTTCCTGATCCATACCATGTTGCAGTGCAATTCTTTGCAGATTTTTGACCGTTCCGGTTTGTGTGAATTGCCCTCTGTCATGCGTTGTCCCAGACGATCTAAGCTCCAAATTTTGGTCGGCTCGGCTTATCTGTTGATCCATCTGCTGCGACGAGTCAAGGGATTTCTTAAGTAATGTTGATGAGTACCCCTTGGTTTCACCTGCTGAAATATATTTCATCGTATTCATCACGGAGTCTATCAACCCCTGTGAGCCAGCTGCAGACACATCCTTCATTTCACTGAACGCTCCACGATAAAAGTGCTCCAAATCGGTCGTCAGTGTTTCAATCATTTGCGACTGCATATCACTTCTGATTGTCTCCACTCGTCTAATCAGTGTGCTAACCCCTGAAGGGGAACTCTCTTTCAGTACTGCGTTTTGTCCAGTTAATTGATCCTTATCCGTTAATATTTCTTGTGTTAATGAATGTTTATCTCCTTGTCCTTCTGTTTCAGTCAAAAGAATCACCGCCTTTATGCATAAATCCCGTTCTACCTTCATTTAGGCAAAACGGGATGTCTCTCTCTTATCCTCCGAGCGCTTGTGCAAGCATACCGATATCATCTTCAGATATCTCCGTGTAATCCTCGTCATTGAAGGTTCTTTTACGTCTGACGGTCCCATCTTCTTCAACTTCCTCGCCCCCACCGCCACCGAACATGCGAAGAGGTGCTGTCATAAGTTCAACCTCAAATTGAATATATTTCTCGGCTGACTTGCACAGCTCCGCAACCTGAGGGAGTGTGTACTCCCAAATCTCCCACTTGTTCAGCCCACAGTGTTTATGGAGGGTGAAGAAGATTTCTCCCCAGTGAACGGGTTCCTGTGTTTCCGTATCACGGATTTCGGTTCCCTCCAAAGACTCCCCCTCGGTGCGTTCTACTTTTTTAAACCATTGAGTCCAATGAGCATATCAATGACTTTACGAGCTGTGTTCAGATCAAGGTACTCATCCAGATACTCTCGATTGATGATATACTCACCATGCTCATCTTTGGTCACGATATGTGGATAGTTTTTGAATGCCATTGCCAATACATCAAATAGATCCTGCTGCCGCTTTTCGTCCAGTTCGTCATTCTCAGTGGGAATGAAATTAAGAATAATGGCATCAATATTCACCGTTTTCAGCAACTTCATCAGACGGCGTGCATCCTTCAGGTTACATGGCGGAATACGATATTTCCGTCGATCCCGCAGCGTAATAATCTCATCATCTTCAAAGAATGCACGCTCAGCAGCTTCCACTTCCTCCGGCGTCACTCGTTTGTTCTCCGGATCATCCTTGATTCGTTTCGCTGCTTCCTCATTCAGCTTTTCGGCCAGTTCACGCTCTGCTTTTTCTTGTTCTGTTTCCATGTATTTAAAGACCTCCCCAGGACATTCTCCCCTATATAATAAAAAACCTGGCAAGGCAAGGCGCTGTGAAGGGGAGGACACAGATGCCGTTTGATACCTTGCCAGGAGCAATCAACCTTATTTAAATATTAGATCTTGCTTGGTGCACTGAAGCGTTTGATACTGCCAATTTTTCCGTCAGCACGTTCAGGATCAAGAATCTGCAAGGAGATTGCAGATGCAGAAGCGGCAGCACGCTGAGCATTGATGCTGAATGTTCCTTTTGCACGACACATGTACAACTCGGTTTCAACCCCTGCATACGAACCATCTTTTTGCTGGAACGTACCGTGATGAATAACAGAGATCGGGAATGGGACTTCATCAACCAACAGATCAACCATGTCTACAATTTGGTCTCGCTTGTAGTTGAACACAACCTCTTTACCGATATGGGCAGCATTCAGAATAACTACATCATTCGCTTCGTCGTAGAAGAACGCATTGGGTTCCACGGCCGTTCCTTTGGAAGTGAGTTGTTTCAGCAACGTGTTGGAATCTTTGAGACGAACCGTAATGTCACCGTTACTTCCATAGATATCACTCGCATGCTTCGGTTTGGCTTCCGCAAATCCAGAATTGGACACGCCTGCAGCCACTGTAGACTGCTCATTCAGTACCCATACATAAGACTTCACTTGCTCTTGTACAGTTGAACCCATCATCAGCTGGATCGCATCCAGATCGAATTTGGCATCTGTTGCCGACACTTCAATCGATTTGGACTTCACCAGTACATCAATGGCGAACAGACCGTCACCACCAAAGATGTCCTCAAGCTCCACGTTAAGGTCAATTTTCAGATCTTGCAGGGTACCCAGGGTAACTACCTCAATTTCGCCCATCGGATCTTTTGGAAGGCGTTTAGCCATGAACGTACCTACACCTTTGATAATCATTTTTTTAGCCATTGAATAGTCCACTCCTTAGGATAATTATGTAATTTTAGCTACTGAGACTTGCTTAAGCCGGGATCAGGTTAAATGACTTGATGATCGGGAGATCCTTCGTTAACCTGTCTGGCTATTGGCCGTCTCTGCTTTTTATAGTGTAGAACGCTATCTTCATTCCCTAACGATAATGTAAACGAAATATATTGAAGTACGAATTGCCCTGTCATCCTTGCAAAAGGAATAGCCCTATATCTAATCAAAGAAACGACCCCTACATCAGAGGGGCCGTTCTGTTTGGCAAAGAATCAATAATTTGCGCTACCTGTTCTGCACGTTCCTTGATCTCAAATTCATCGGCAGTAACCAGATGAACATGCGAGCAATATTTGCCATGCTCATAGATTCTCTCGGGAGTAATAAAGACAACGTCAGCAACAGCTTCCATCTTGTGCTTGTGCTTCTCATATTGATCCGGATCGGTCAACGAATCAAATACGACCAGATCAGGATATGCTGTCTCGACCGAACTTGCCAGCCGACTATCGTTCACCCAATAGATTACGCGATCCCCCTGAAACAGCGTACGGACATTCTGGCCCACACGGGCTACGACAAAGTTTGGAAGCTCCGGATGAGGATACTCCAAGGCATCTACCTGATAGAACTCATCACTGGAGTTGATATATATTACATTGAAGCCTACTTCCGCGAGTGCTTTTAACAGCCGCTGTGGTCGACGCCCGAATCGTTCACTATGGAAATCGATCGCAGGCAGATATACAATCGTTGTATTCGTGTTTGGGGTGTATGTCGTAACATTGAACTCCATCGCATCAATCTCTATTTTTGGAAGCTCCATTGGCAGAGTCGTTGATTGACTACCAAACAATCGTTTAAATATCTTTTTCATGATTTCTGCCTCCCATCACCTGATTAATCATCCTCACGGCATCCACTGCCCTGCCATCCCAGCTATTAGACTTAGCCACCCTTACTCGTGCTGCAATTTTGGAAGCACTATTTTCACGAATCGCTTTCTCCAACATCACCCCGCAATTATGCTGATCCATAAAGTAAGTTACATCGCTGTACTTATGAACAATCTCCTCCATACGCGTTGTCAACACAGGTTTGCCCGCAGACAAATATTCATAATACTTGATCGGATCGCAGCCCCGGATCATCTCTGTCAACTTGAATGGCACGATACAGACATCGAATTGAGCAATGTAGGCGGGAAGCACTTTATAATCTTTGTGCGGAAGACAAGTCACATTGGGATGCACAATAATTTTTTGATAGAGGGTATTGTTTCCAATCAAAACAACACGATATCCCTTATCTGCAATAGCGGTAATCAGCGAATAATCCACCCACGATGCCATTGCACCGTGGAAACCCACAATCTTTTGCCCATCATGAACATCGGGGAAGTCGGCCGGTTTGGGCAGAATGACTCGCGCTTTCTCAAAATGTTGGTAATCTGCCCCGTTAGGGCACATAAAGATTGGTTTGCCGTCATGTTTATGTGCCTCGTACATCACCTTGGCAGTCGTGGCAATAAGATCTGCACGGTCAAAACATTTCGGGATGTAGGATTTCCATACAGCAAACTCATCAGCGGAATTATCAAGGTAATCAAATACGGTAAAATCAAACTTTCGTCCATCCGAATAATTGTACTGACCTGGATTCGAGAACCAGAGTACCTTCTTTCCTTTGACCAGGTGATCGTAGTTCACACCTTTCTGCACAAGGAACAGATCCTCATTTAACTTTTCAATCGGACGGCTCTGCTTTCTGTACGTTTCTTCATTGATAAAGATAGCCCGTATACCTGGAATATTGGAGAAGGCAGTCATCAATTGCTGAGGACGTTGAAACAAGAGGTTCCAGTCAAGTGCGGGCGGGTAGACAATGGTCATTTCTATACTTTCAAAAACCGGATTTTCTCGTTGTTTTCTACGAAGCAACCAATTGAGCAATCAACTCCACCCCTTCCGCATAGGCATGAACGGGACGCAAACGAGTATCTACAAACAGTTCAAATCCCAATCTTCTAGCTTGCTCACAGAATGGTGCATCTTCACCTGTTGGATGAGAACCATATCGAACCCCTGCTTCGATCACTTCACGCTTAATCAAATATACGGCACCTGTCAGTTCTACCGGGAACAAACCCGCTTTGAACTCAGGTATATGTTTTCCGCCGATCATGGCATTATGAGCCTTTAACTTTGGGTGATTCCGTATAAGCATGGAGCATACATCTTTGTCATTATCCATTAACTGCCCTAGGCTACCCCCGGGAATAATGATATCCGTATCAATTGAGAACAGATACTCACAGTCCGATTTCAGAAACTCATCCAGAAGCATATTTCTCAACAACGCCAGATTGTGATAGGAATATTGTCCACGTATATGACCATATGTTCTCCCCAGATGATGAGTTAGATAAGGAATCTGATGACAATCAAGGATATGCTCCGTCTGATCTTCACTATCATTCAGGATATACATATAATGCTTCTGCACTGCTTGTTGCTCAAGCGATTGCAAGTGTCGTTCCATAATCCAAGCCCGGTTTCGTACAGGACTACCTATAAATACGTTTTTCACAGTCCATCCCCTCTCCCTTTTTACATAGTCTAGACTGTTGCTCTATAACCTTCGCACATTAAACAAAAAAGGAGTGATTCCTCAAAAGAAGAGAGAGAACGAAGCATTTTTCCTATTCTAGTACAGAAGGAGTTGATGAATATGTATACCAAACAAACCATTATTCACACATGGAAAGAAGGTGACAGGCATGCTGGGGAGTGTAGAATTAATCCACAACTGGTTCCAAATGGCCTCTGATGGAGAAGCCCATGCTTCTGTTCGATTTGGGGATGCTTCCAACACCATTCTGGCCCACGATGCCGTTCTAACTATGGATTTCATTAAGTCTCATTACGGCTGGTTGAACGATCCTACCTATTGCGGGATAACCTTGCCCAACGCGAGTGCGAGAGAAATTATTGTACACTGCCTGCGAAAAGCGGATTACGTTGGACACCTGATCCAAACAGATCACTGGTATTTCAAGCCATTATTTGATATGTGCCTTGCATATTACAAAGTTGAACCCAGAGAGACCTTCTATGCTTTTGAGAATAATTACATCGCCCGATTTAAGTTATTCTATGAAACTTTCAAGACCATGACTATTCTGATCTGCGGAGCCAAGGCCGAGCAATATCGAGAAATTCTGGAGCGGAGATACGGGTGGACAAGCATCGTGGGAACGGTGGACTGCCCCTCGTGGTCTCATGTGAGCACAGCATCCAAACAAATGGAACATATCTACCAACAGACACCGTGGAAGCTTGCTCTGGTGTGTGCAGGTGCACCCGGTAAGGTACTGGTTATTAAGGCCAAAGAACTGCAAACCGTAGGTGTTGACTTTGGTTCCGGAGCAGATGTTGCCATTCAAGCCGACAGCGAAAATCTGAACGCATGGGATTACAACGGATTTCCTGATTATTGGGAAGGCAGACCCAAAAAATGACCCTCTCCGGGTCTTTTTTATTGGATAAAACGGTGATTCCAATCCGATTTTATTGATTTAGTGGCTGTTGATAAATTAAACTATCTGCCTTATTATTGTTAAGATAACTCCTAATCTAACCTGGTTTAAACTTGCATGAAGAGGAGCTCTGCTAAGATATTCAAACCGTTGGAGGGAAATGTAATGGCGTACTCGCAGTCAAAGACCGAAATAGTAGCAACACATTTACGAACAAGATTTATGGAAGGTAACGTGGAGGGACATGAGATCGTTGTTGCCTTGATCAGTATGGTCAAAGCTGAGAAGATTAATTTAGATGAGGTTGCCCCTATTCTCTCTACAGTCTTTTTCGAACAACCGCAAGGTATTCTGTTGGCACTCGAAAAAGCTAGCACTCTGATTGATGATGAATTAATTGATTCCATTCTCCACGAAGTAAACGAAAAAGCTTAATCTTACATACAAAGGGAGAGCTTATCATCAGATATTAATTTACAACAACCAGTTATTCTCTCCACACTTTTAGATTAAATAGATTCATCACTGAGAAATTGGACCTTCTCGTTATTTTCTGTCCTCCTCCGCTTATTCTAGTAGTATTACGAAGGAGGGGACACCCATCGAGACAGTGAATAAAGCCATTTTATTTTTAGTAGTTATTGAAACCATGCTTGAAGCGCTCCACCATACAGAAGTAGATCAGACAGAACTAGTGGATTCGCTTGTTATGTTAGGTTTTGATCCCATTGAGATGTTGTACGAGACAAATACCATTAGATCTTTCCAAAAGATATGCAGGGCTTTCGCAGAACTCCATCTTACAGATGAGGCCCTGGACACGTTCTCAAAAGAGTAGTTACATAAGCAGAACCCCACATCACATTCGACGTGGGGTTCTGCTTTTTTTGAATTTCGAACCCTTTTTGAACCGGATCAGCTTAACCTTCCCCATCCTGCCTCGTATAGGTCATCTAGGGACCATGGACATCTCAATCGCCCCTGTTGACTCTGACTTAATAAACGAAAGGATGGTTGTATGAGCTCACCCACACCAACACATGTGATGGAGACCAATCAACTCGCTGTTATTGGAGTCGTCGATGAATCCTCGATTCAGACCCAATATGAACTTGAGTATCCTGACCATATCGTGATTATACAACATTTTTATTTTTTGAAAAATCCGGCACACTTTAACTCCTGGTTAACCAGGAGGCATCCTTAGCTCCTAATCAATATGTACTGCTCTCGCGGTTAGGACTTTTTACGTCTGCGCTCATCAATTAAAACTTTCAGTAACAACAATTCTCCATAGGTTAACTTCTTCTTGCGTACCTTCTCTACCCATGCCCAATCTTCAATCACCTTGTCGTTGTAGGCATCTTCAATGAACTGATCAAGTTCATTCCAGGCCCATTGTGCATAATCCAGAACCGTATTCATATCATCATCCTCCGTTACTGATATTTCTTGTAGTGGGTTTAGTTTTATATGTACTGCTTGCTTAAATCTTTCATATTCACCTGGTTGCTTAATCCATGGCAATGGGCATTCCTTCCATCCAACCACTTCTTTATGTGTGAAGAAGACGGGTGGAAAGCCTCGTTGCCTGATTAGGTATACCGCGAGGTCTACAACGTTATTGAATGTATCTTCATGGATACTGCCATCCTTTTCAATGCACATCTCAATGCCCACTGTACTATTGTTCGGATATGTCCCAAGTTTGGCCAGAGCTTCCTTCGTGTATGTTGCACTCCCGCAGTGATAGGCCAGTTCATCATCCGGGAGACTGTTATATATCGAAGTTCGATCTACCGAGAAATGTGCACTTGCATAACGACCTTTCACTGCTTTATTGGAATCTTGCTGTGCCAGACTTGCAAAGTATTTGCTAATGTTCTTCGCGGGCGCCCCGGGAGAAGCCGTATAATGCATCACAATCCCACGTTTTGCTTTTAATTTCAGTCCGGCTCGGCTGTATTTATTCACAGGTATGTAATCCTTAGTGATCTGTATCATGACATCTTCTCCTTATCTTCAACTTGATCTTCATTCCCTCGAAGCTTAAAGAGTGCTGAAGTGATAAACTTCGGTACAGGCAGGCCCAGTTTTCCCATGTTCTCCAAAATACTGATTCCTTCGGTACCAATGATGAACATTAACATTGCATCTCGCATAAAATCATTTGAATTGCCTGCAACCATATCCAGTTGATGTGCAATAATGACAAAAACAAATGTCAATGACTTACGAGCAAGCCCCCACCATCCAACCCTGCTGGATAACTCCTTCCTATACCATGCAGACAGCACCCCTGTGATGTAATCCAGCCCCACAAAGATGGTCACTGCAATAAACAGGTGATCAATTCCTCCTACCAAATACACGACTGCCGATAGCAGCCAGCCAAACAAAACCATAAACACGGTATCTCTGTGCATTAACGTTCCCCCTTCAATAACCTATTTCATGTCTAGGTTAGGCGGATCATAGACATAAGTCTCATGAAATACGGAAACCACCGAAAAAACACCTCACCATTCGCTGAACAAACAGCAAAAATCCCTCACGCTGGGATGCGGGAGGGATCATGACCAACTGATTCAGCTATAGGTTGAAGGATCTGGTGTTACTGGTACATCTGTTGTATTCGTTGGTGTTGTATTACGTTGGAACATGCCTTGAATTCGATCAAGAACATAAGGCGTAGAGTCAATGAGTTTCTCAAACAGATGTGTGGAGTTATCGAGTGGCACAATGTGTACCCCCTGTTTACCTACCACCAGGAACGCAATAGGACGTATGGATACACCGCCGCCACTACCGCCACCAAATGGAGAAGCCACTTTTGCTGAACTGGCATGTTCAGCAGAGGTACCCGTAGCACCACTTTTGCCATTACTTTCTCCATTGACGTGAAAATCACTACCACCGGCAGCAAATCCGAATCCCACCTTACTGATTGGCAGTATCACGGTACCATCTGGTGTTTCAACTGCATCGCCAACAATTGTATTGACATCCACCATGGCCTTGATATTTTCCATAGCGGTTTCCATTAAGCCTTGAATTGGATGATCTGACATTTTAATTCCCTCCAGTTTCAATGTAAGCTAGGTTTGATCTAACCATATCATCCCCAAACTTGAAGGGACTTATGTAAATAAGCATTTTAAGTACACTCACCGAACCCCAACCTCATATTTCCAAAACAGGTCGGCTATAATGGGTTTTTACAGAGTTGTCCCACTAAGTTTCTTCTTTTGCTTCTCCTTATGCCTGCGGCGCTGTTCCTGAAGAAGTTTGAACCACATCCGCCATCCGCCTTCGACTTGAAGCACACGGGTGAGTAGTGTAACTCCAGCGATCAGAACGGCTGTAATCCGAATTTTCGCTCTGAAATCCAGATCGGTTCTAAATTCCATTTCATCGGACCATACCGGCATAACCTGAAGCACGGGTGTTTCATCAAAGCGGATCTGATAGGTGAGAAAACCAATAATAATGGATTTGATACTCCACACCCAGCCCGTAAGCACCGCTGTATATGCTGCATCACCAACGCCGATGTGGGTAGCCCAGGACAGTTGGGTCATATGTACGCGTGTGAGTGTTTGCTTAAGCCACAGCTTGAGCGCGTCTGTTGCCCTAAGCATAATTTTCACATCTTTAGCCCACTTCTTGACTTTGCGTTTGTTGACCCGCTCACTTCCCTGGGCCTCGCCTCTCGAATGATTCATGGATTTTTCGGTCTTGACCAGAAAACCTTCCTTCATATTGCGAAAAACAATACTCGGGATCTCATAGTTAATCCGCACAATTCCATAGAGAAGACGAACATTAATATTGGCGTAATCATCACTTTTATGTTTACTGAATGTAAAATGTACATGAACATTTGAGATGAGGACTGCGGCAATCAGCAATGCGAACAACAAACCGATTCCTCCAAGCCAAATCAACACAGGCCTTACCTCCAAGCCCTCAATTCTTTTCTCGTCTAGTATGGCACTCTGAATAGGAAAAAATTCACGTCTCACCTAAAAATCCCATTACATATTTATTTGTAACCTGTTCTATTCACCATTTATCTAAAACAATGCACAAAAAAACCGACTCCACTGATGGGTGTCGGTTAGTATGAGCTAGCAAATTAGAGTGAAGAATCCGTATTATCGTCTTCGTTGTCGATATGACTTAGGTCATCCGCCGGATCAACACTTTCCGGTTCCAGTTGTTGCAAATCCAGTTTGTTGAATAACAGTTGTGTCTCTTCTTCCAGGTTTTCCGAATCTTCGAACAAGCCTGGTTCCGGGAGGTCTTTAATTGAAGCCAGTCCGAAATAATCCAGGAATGATTTGGTCGTTCCATACAGAATTGGTCGTCCGATGGCCTCGGCTCGTCCCACTTCAATGATCAGATCCTTATTCACAAGCGTATGGATGGCCCGCTCCGATTTTACACCGCGGATTTCCTCAATCTCTACCCGTGTAATCGGCTGACGATACGCCACAATGGCCAGCGTCTCCAGAGCCGCCTGGGATAAGGACGTGCGTGCGGGAGAGTATGCCAGTTTCTCGAAATATACAGCGTGGTCAGGCAAGGTGCCCAACTGAACTACACCAGCGATCTTGAGAATCTGTACACCTCGTCCCTGCTGTGAAAATTCATGAATCATCTCCTCAATCGCGTCCGTTACAAGCTCCACTCGCTGGTCGACGATCTCGGCGATTTGTTTGATACTCAGACCTTCTTCTCCGGACAAAAACAGCAGGCCTTCAATAATCGATTTCAATTTCGGAAAATCCATGATTCTTTGTTTCCCCTCTCCACTCCATAACGATATCCTCAAACATCCGTTCCTGATAACAGACAATCTGCTTCATCTTCATCAGTTCCAGCACCGCCAGAAAAGTGACAACAATCTCATGGCGATAGATATGCTCATCCATCAATTTGGAGAATAACAGTCTGCCTCCCGGCCCCATACTTTCCAAAGCGCCGATGACATCCCGTATCCGATCCTTAACCGAAATCTCATCCCGTTTGATTCGGGTTACAGTTGTGCGCTTCTCAGCCTTGCGTAGCGCCTTCTGAAAGGCTGCAATCAGGTCAGAGGTGTGTAAACCCTCAACCGGGTTCGATTGGGCTTCTACGGGCATATAGGGGCGCAGATCCTCGGGCTCTTTGGAAAATATAAGGCTGCGTTCCCACTCCCGTTCATGAAGATGACGCGCAATTCCCTTGTACTTGCGATATTCTATCAGACGTGCAATCAACTCTGCACGTGGATCATAATCTTCTTCTTCCATAAAATCATAATCCTCAAAGTCCTCAATTACCGGTGGTTTGGGCAGTAAAAGTTTGCTCTTGATCGACAGCAATGTTGCTGCCATAACCAGAAACTCACTCGTAATATCCAGTTCCAGTTCCTGCATCGAATGCAGATACGCCATGTATTGATCGGTAATATCGCTGATGGGAATATCCTGGATATGAATTTCAGCCTTATCAATCAGATGAAGCAGCAGATCCAAAGGCCCTTCAAAAGTCTCCAGTTTGTATGTAACTACCGTCACTAGACGAATCCTCCCGCCAGAAAAATACAAAACCCTGCTAAGCCGTCCGAATCCGGTTTCCCGTGTTCGTCTGCGCAAAGCAGGGCACTACTATTAAATAAGCACTATTTTAGCTGTTTCGTCAAGTTTGCCATCTCAATTGCCGCCGTAGCTGCATCCCAACCTTTGTTACCCGCCTTGGTTCCGGCACGTTCAATCGCTTGTTCAATATTTTCTGTTGTAACCAGTCCAAAGATCGTAGGCACGCCCGTTTTCAGGTTAATTGCCGCTACCCCTTTAGCCATCTCGTTGCAAACATAATCGTAATGCGTAGTGGATCCACGAATGACAGTTCCCAATGTAATCACCGCATCATACTTGCCACTCTCCGCCATTTTCTGCGCAATCAAAGGGATTTCGAACGCACCTGGAACCCAGGCTACATCCACTTCATCATCCTGCACGCCGTGACGTTTGAATGCATCGAGAGCTGCGCTAAGCAATTTACTGGTAATGAATTCGTTGAAACGTCCAACGACAACTCCATATCTGGATCCTTCTGATACTAAATGTCCTTCGAAAAATTGTGGCATTCAAGTCATCTCCCTAACGGTATAATGTAATGTAAGTAACGGAAATCCCTAAGTAATCTCTTCCATAAATTACATGGTGAACGTTGTTCATCTAAAATATATTTACTGTTCGTTCTGCTCGATATCATCAAACTTGAGCATATGTCCCAGCTTGGCTTGCTTCGTATGAAGATACACCGTATTGTCCTCGTTCTCTTCCATCTGGATCGCAACACGCTCTACGACTTCAAGTCCATATCCTTCAAGACCTTTAATTTTACGAGGATTGTTAGTTAGCAATCTGATCTGACGAACCCCAAGGTCTTTCAGTATTTGAGCGCCAATTCCGTAATCACGCAAGTCAGCAGCAAAACCCAAACTCAGGTTTGCATCAACAGTATCCATACCTTCCTCTTGCAGCTTATAGGCTTTGAGTTTGTTGATCAGGCCAATACCCCGACCTTCCTGTCTCATATAAAGCAGTACACCATTGCCTTCCTCATGAATCTGTTTGAGTGCCGCATCAAACTGCGGACCACAGTCACAACGATGCGAATGGAATACATCACCTGTCAAACATTCAGAGTGTACACGTACAAGTACGGGTTTGGAACCATCAATCTCACCTTTAACCAGAGCCACATGTTCCTTATTGTCCACAGCGTTTGTATAAGCCACCGCTTGAAACTCACCAAAGTCCGTTGGCATACGCACAGCCACTTCACGTTGAACCAGCTGCTCTTTTTCGTTACGGTAACGAATCATGTCCTGAATACTGATCAGCTTCAGATCATGTTTGCGGGCAATCTCCTGCAGATCCGGAAGTCTGGCCATTGTGCCATCTTCCTTAATTACTTCACAGATAACGCCAGCAGGGTAGGAACCACACATGATAGCGAGATCTACAGCCGCTTCCGTATGTCCAGCACGACGAAGTACACCGCCGTCTTTTGCAATGAGCGGGAACATGTGACCAGGCTTACGGAAGTCCCCGGCTTTCGCCTCAGGATCAATCAGACCTTTCACGGTAATAGAGCGTTCATGTGCCGAGATGCCTGTTGTCGTATCTTTGTGATCCACAGAGACGGTGAAGGCTGTTCCATGGAAATCCGTATTTTGTTGAACCATCGGTTTCAGGTTAAGTTCGTCCGCACGTTGTTGTGTAATCGGAACACAGACCAGACCTCTACCTTCAGTAATCATGAAATTAATGACTTCAGGTGTCGCCTTTTCAGCCAAAGCGATAAAATCGCCTTCATTCTCCCGATCTTCATCATCCACAACAATGACGGGTTTGCCACGCATGAGGTCATATATGGCTTCTTCTATTGTGTCCAGAATGGATTGTTCTGACATTGGTCCACCTCCAGTTAATTTCTGTTCTCTATTTATGCAAATCCGTGATTGGCGAGAAAATCTTCACTGATACTGCGCGGCTTGCCAGTACCCGTCTCCCGATGCCCTCTCCCATACTGGAGCAGATGATCCACATATTTGCCCAAAATATCGCATTCGATATTAATGGTATCCCCTGTCTTTTTCACATTTAGTACAGTTTCACCAATGGTATGCGGGATAATGGAAACCGTGAATGCGGTATCCGATGTATGGACAACGGTCAAGCTAATGCCATCCAGTGTAACCGATCCTTTGGGGATCAGATATTTGAACAACTGGTGATCATCCGGCTTGATCTCAAACACAATCGCATTCTGATCACGTGTTATACTGCCAATCACTCCAGTACCATCGACATGGCCCTGAACGATATGTCCGCCAAAACGACTGCCGGATTGCATGGCCCGCTCCAGATTAACTTTACTGCCAGATTGCAGCTGACTGAGATTGGTATGACGATAGGTTTCAGGCATTACATCGGCGGTAAAACCTCCACCTTCGAGTGTTGTCGCAGTTAAGCACACGCCGTTCACTGCTACACTATCACCAATCTTCAGATCGTCCATGATGGCGGAAGCTCCGATATTCAGGACCATCGCTTCGCCTTTCCGACCAATACGCCGGATCTGACCGACTTCTTCCACCAAACCGGTAAACATGCTGCCGCCTCCCCTGTTTTATTTATTCAGGCCACACCGGAATACCGCCAATGCTGATATTATCTCCAACTTGTTCGATCTCCAACTGATTCAATTGAATCGCCTGATTCATACGTTCCACACCCTCGAAGCGGAAGCTTCCAGGTGTATCATAACCGCCTACAATCTTCGGTGCGATAAACATGAGCAGTCGATCGACCAACCGTGCCTCCAGCATGGCTCCATTCAAGGTGCCTCCACCTTCAAGCAAAATCGAACCAATCTCACGCTCACCCAACTTGCTAAGTCCGTTTAACAGATCCACACGTGGTCCAGGACCACAGCGTATAATTTCGACGCCGTAGGCTTCCAAACGTTCAGCAGCTTCAGGACTGGCTTCGTCTGTTGTCAGCACCCATGTTGGAGCAAGACCATCCTTAACCATTTTGGCACCTACGGGAAGACGTAACTTGGAATCCACCACAATGCGCACTGGACTAATGCCTTCGACTTGCAAACGGGTAGTAAGTTCCGGATTATCGGCAATCACTGTGTCGACGCCAACCATAATTCCCTGGTGACGATGACGAAGGGCATGCACAATCTCACGAGCGGGCTCGTTAGAGATCCACTTGCTGTCTCCGCTGCGAGTAGCAATTTTGCCATCCAAAGTAGTAGCCGTCTTCAGTGTCACAAAAGGTAGACCTGTTGTAATAAATTTAATGAATTTTTCATTCATGCGTCTTCCACGCTCACGCAGTACGCCAACTTCAACTTCAATGCCTTGTTGACGAAGCATGCTTATGCCCCTGCCGGATACTTGCGGATTTGGATCTTCACAACATACCACAACACGTTTCACCTTTTCATGAATCAGGCGTTCACTACAAGGTGGCGTCTTGCCATAATGACTACAAGGCTCAAGTGTAACGTATACCGTACTTCCTTCTGCATCACTGCCTGCCATGTTAAGTGCATGCACCTCTGCATGCCCGGTTCCACGTTTCAGATGGCTCCCCAGGCCTACAATACGACCCTCTTTCACAACTACACATCCAACGACCGGATTGATCCCCGTCTGTCCCTGTGCTCGTTCCGCCATATCCAATGCCAGTGCCATATAAAATTCATCATTGATCATTTCCAAATCCGTTCACCCCGCGGTTTAAAGTCTTGTTTATTAAAAAATCCCCGTCGAACAATCAGTTCGATGGGGATGATGAGAGACAAATGTCACCAGCAGGAGTGAAATGGATACAGCACGCCAACACTTTGCCCAAAACCTCATTTCGGGCAAGTGAAAATAGACACATACCTTAATGAACATCAATTACAGGTAAAGAGCTTTCATAGTGCGGCATATGTATGGAACTGTCCGGCGTAACCGGATCTTCCCTGCACAGTGCAAGACATTACAAATCGTGACTGTGCAGCAATACTCCTGCTGAATGCAAACCTGTTAGGTCTGCACCTCTCCTTCTCCCATCCAGACTATACTGTCGGTTCTGGAATTACACCAGATCAGCCATCTGCCAAGGGCAGACAGGTCACGGACTTTGCATGAAGTGCTGGACATGTGTCCTTACACTTCCTGCATCACCGCCGGTAGGGAATCGCACCCTGCCCTGAAGGATTGCTTTCGTTATTACTTGGATGTTAGCACTTTAATGCCAAAAAATCAATTGTTTTTTGTTCCTTTTTGTCACATACTAACTTTTAATAAGCTAAGAAACAACAAAAAACCGCTTCCTCTCAAGGAGGCACGGTTTTGGCTTGGAGGCCCATTTCATATCAATCGTATCATTCTACATATCAGGAAAACACCAGCTCGCCATATGCTTTAATTCTTTGGCATTATGAAAGGGAATACGGTCAGGTTCTTGCAGGGGCGAAGTCGGAAGCGGGAACTCTCTTGCCACCCTTCTGACCCAACTTGTGGAATCGATCGCAATAGCCGAGCATTTCCAGCGTCCATTCGCTCTCGGTCGAAACGTCCCATGCAAATCTGCTTTTCCCGGCATCTCTGGAAAGACTCCATCCAAATATTCAACGATGACACGCTTGTCTCTGACTTCATGACAATACACCGTCACCCATACACCTTCCCGGACCCGAACAGCATACACATCTCCAGACTGTACCTCCCCGGTACCTGCATCAGGAGATGCCTTTGGTACTTTTCCACGAACACTTCTCTTCTTCTCCAATGCCCCTAAGATCGTGTCCTTTACAGCTGGACTCTCATCAGGCTTATCCGCAAGAGATATATTATTTAGATCAAAATCATGAAATATCTTGTTCAGGTTGTTCTCATTAATTCCGACAGATGAGTCCCACCATGCCAGAGGGGCCTGAACTTCAACCCGAACATTGGGGCGTGCGTCACGTTGCATGTAAGAGGTGAATTCCGTTATCATTCCAGGATGTTCCGGCGTATCCAATATGCCAATCAGAGCTAACGTCTCAAGCAAATCACGGTACGCATATTCCTTCTGTGTAGGCAAAAGACGTTCCTTCTTGAGGGCTACTGCTGCCTTGCTGTAACGAGTTTTGGGAGGTAATTCGCGCAGCACCGTTAACACCGCACGGAATGTCCAGCGGTCGTAATCATTGGCTATTGGAAGTTCCTGCGCGGCAGCCAGCTCTCGAAGTGCCAACACATATCCAAAAGGATCACCATCCAATGGGGTTCCATTGGTCATCCGCCAATACCATTGCAGCGTCGTGTCGGTTGCTTGATCTACACTAAATCCGCAAATCTTGCAAGTGTTCGAAGATGGATATGGCGTATGTTCATGGCTTGGCATACTGCTCGCAATAAGCTTGCCCGTAAGCAACGAGCGCCAGATCATGGGTGCGGACCACAAAGAGGATACAAAAGCCTGCGCTGCATCATTGATCGTCCATTGATTTGCAACTTTTTTCAGCTCAGCAATCGTTTCATCATGTTGTGGACGTACAAATCGATTCGGTTCATGCCCGGCTGCCTCAAGCGCTTCTCGATCCTTTACGGATAGACTATCCGGAACGACATGCCGCAATGCCTGAAGTTCTTCATCCCACAACGTGCGCTCACTATAAATTTGTTTTAACAAAAATAGCTGAGTAACCATATCCAAGGTTTTATTCATCCTTTCTAATCAACGATTTCAAATATGTAAAAAAATAAAAAAAGTGCTTCTATAAAAGAAGCACTTCATGTTTGGATCCAGTTAAGGTGAAGGTATTAAGCTTCTACAACTTCAACAGTTTCCATTTTGTCTTTACCTTCTAAAGCGTCCACGAACTCCATACCTTTAGTTACTTTACCAAATACAGTATGTTGTCCATCCAAATGTGGTTGCGGTTGGTAGCAAATGTAGAACTGGCTTCCACCTGTGTTACGGCCAGCATGTGCCATAGCCAGTGTTCCGCGCTCATGTTTGTTCGGGTTAATTTCACAGTTGATTGTGTAACCTGGGCCACCTGCACCGCTACCGTTAGGGCATCCGCCTTGAGCTACAAAGCCCGGGATCACGCGGTGGAATGTAAGACCATTGTAGAAACCGGAGTTAGCCAGTTTCTCAAAGTTTGCTACTGTGTTTGGAGCTTCTTGATCGAACAGATCGATCAGAACTTCTCCGCCGTTTGCCAATTTAATTTTCGCTTGTTTCGCCATATGTAAATGACTCCTTTCGTATTGACCATCGTTAATGGTGCCAGAACGCATGACCCTGGGTCAAGCATTACAGCACTTTTCTTAGTGTACACCGAAAATGTCTGGATCGCAAAAAAAACGGCAACTTTTTTCATGATTTAGCTCAAATACGCAAAAAGCAGACGAAAAAGGAAGTTCCCTTTTCATCTGCTTCAACTTTAAGATTGCTATCTTAAATAATGCAGAATCGCATTATCTTTTGACGAATTAGCGAGTAACTGGCTGTTTTCCAATGCGTGCTGGTACCAGGTCATTCTGGATGATATCCTGATACGTCTCACGGCGTACCACGACATCTCCTTGACCGTCTTTGACAAATACAACGGCCGGACGACGAAGCCGGTTGTAGTTGCTCGCCATGGAGTAGTTATACGCGCCTGTGCAAGCTACAGCGAGCAGGTCGCCACTTTCCACTTTTGGCAGGTCCAGATCCCAGATCAACATATCGCCACTCTCGCAGCATTTACCCGCAACAGATACCGTTTCCTGAGCAGCCTCATTCGCACGGTTGGCTAACACAGCTTCGTACTTGGACTCATACAAAGCAGGACGCGGGTTATCGGTCATACCACCATCAACGGCAACGTATTTACGCACGCCTGGAATGTCTTTGCTTGTTCCAACGGTATACAGCGTTGTTCCCGCTTCACCCACTATGCTGCGGCCTGGTTCAACCCAGATCTCAGGTACGGCATAGCCGATTTGAGCAAAATGATTTTTAACGGCATCTGTAATAGCCTTCACATATTGTGCAACTTCAAGTGGCGTATCTCCATCGATATAACGGATTCCGAATCCACCACCAAGGTTAACCACTTTGAAAGCAACATTAAGACGCTCATATACACTTGCTGCAAATTCAGCAACACGTTGAACAGCCATCTGGAAGCCTTCAACTTCGAAGATCTGGGAACCGATGTGGGAATGCACACCGAGCAATACCAGGTTAGACTGCTTGGAAGCCAAATCAATCGCTTCAAATGCTGTACCATTGCCGATATCGAATCCAAATTTGGAATCCGTTTGACCTGTGGAAATATATTCATGCGTATGGGCCTCAACACCAGGCGTCACACGAAGCAAAATGTTTACTTTACGATTTTTGTCCGCTGCTACAGCCTGCAACAGATGCAATTCATTGAAGTTATCAACAACAAAGCATCCAATCTCTGCATCAAGAGCCATTTCAATCTCTTCCAGCGTTTTGTTGTTACCGTGGAAGTGAATGCGCTCAGCCGGGAATCCTGCTTGCAGTGCAGTAAACAGTTCACCATCAGATACAACATCCAGAGAAAGTCCTTCTTCAGCTGCAAGTGCACACATCGCCATTACACAGAATGCTTTACTTGCGTATGCCACTTGGAAGCCCAATCCGGAAGCACGGAATGCTTCCATGTACTCTCTGCAACGCTCGCGAACCAATTGCTCGTCCACAACGTACAGTGGAGTTCCGAATTGTTCTTTCAGATCTGTTGCATCCACTCCGCCAATCTCCAGATGCCCTTGCGCATTTATTTTACTTGTACCATGTAAATACATAATCTGCATTCCTCACTTTTTTGTATACTGGAACAGTTGCTATTCCAATGATTTTACACCAGTATATCAAATTAGGCAGCGAGATGAATGGATTTTTCGGAAGATCATTTGTGTTTTTTACTTTTTCGCAGTTCACCGTCCGGATCATCGGACATTTTGGTGTTATCACGGGTCTTGTTAAATGATGGACGTTTTTTATTTTCCAGCAGGGGTAGCCGGAATAGAAAGTTGCCCAGGGCCTTTGCATTAAACGGTATAAAAGGCCAGAGATACGAAGAATTGTACGATCGGTGAACGGTGAGTGCCAATATGAGCAGTGTACTGCCCACGACCAATCCAGGAACCTTGAATATCGCTACTGCAATGAGCAGAAACAACCTGACCAGCCTATTGGCAAGTCCAAGCTCGTAACTCGGGGTGGCAAACATTCCAATGGCTGCGATCGCCATATAGAGTACAACCTCATTTACAAAATATCCTGTTTTCACGGCGATATCCCCGACCAGAATTGCCGCGATCAGGCCCATGGCCGATGCGAGAGGTGTAGGCGTATGAACCGCTGCCATCCGTAATAAATCGACACCAAGTTCGATTAGGAGGAACTGTAGAATTAGCGGCAGCTTTACATTTTCCTGTGGACCAATAAAGTCGAGTCCCATCGGTTTAATCGAAGGTTCAATAACCATGAGAAGCCATAGTGGTAGCAGAAACAGTGAAATAAGAATCCCTGCAAAACGCACCCAACGTAGATACGTTCCCATCAGTGCCGTCTGTCTGTTCTCCTCCGCATGTTCACACAGGTCGAAGAAGGTCGTAGGCAGAATCATTACACTGGGGGATGTATCTACGAAAATGACGACTCGTCCTTCCAGCAAATGAGCAGCTGTAACATCGGGTCGTTCCGAATAACGGACGAGTGGGAACGGATTCCAACCTTTGTTGATAATCGCTTCCTCCAGTTGTTTATCGGCGGCGGGAATACCATCGATATCGACCCGCTGAATTTTCTCACGGACTGAGTCCACCTGCACTTTATCCACAATATCATCAATGTACACCACGCAGACGTCCGTTTGTGTTCTCCGCCCCACCTGCATAATCTCAAACTTTAGTCCAGGGTCGCGTATTCTGCGACGCACTAATGTTACGTTGGTCAGGAGCGTTTCGGTAAAGCCGTCTCTGGAACCTCGGACTACCCTCTCCAATGAAGGTTCTTCGGGTGAACGTACCGGGTAACTCCGGGTATCCATAATCAGGACCGAGCGATCCCCTTCAACGAACAATGCACTCATACCCGTAAGGACCTTGTTGATGACCGCACTCATCTTCTCGACTTTTTCCACCTGTATATGGGGAATGTATGAGTCGAAATAAGATTTTAGTGCGTGCTCGGATACCTGATCAGGCGTAAGATATGTTAACCTTTTTAATACTTCCAGTAGGATCTCATCTTTGGCGAAACCCGTTAAAAGAAGCAATCCCACATGTTTGCCACCCAGCACCATCTCTCTCATATCCACGTCAAAGGATTCCCCAAGTCCGAGAACTTGCTTGAGCGTGTTTTTATTTTCACTCATGCGTGGGGAGATATCATCGTTTTCCTGCCAATATTGTACGGATTCCTCAATGCTGTCGGACATCTCATTTTGTTTTTTCTTATTGTACGCTTTCTCCTCTTCTTCCTTCTGAATCTCATAAGCAGACTTGTGTAACATCTCTTCCGTTATACCTTCACTATTTTCCTGGCCTGCCTGCTCTGTTCGTTCATCCATCTTCCATCCTCCTATGGCCACGAGTTACCGCTGATATACAAAAAAATCAAACAGGGAACCTGTCATTTTACCCAAAATCATGGCGAGCAGTAATCCAAACAAATAAGGTTTCATGCCCAATCGTTTGGCTAGTACGGGCAGTACATTGAGTACCTCAGTGAGGGCCGCAGCCAGCAGACCGATGAACACGCCACAGAACAAACCAACAATCGGGCTGAGCAGCAGCACCCCATGCATTTTCCAGTGCCAGAAGTCCGCCACCGTCCCGACCAGTGAACCACCTATTAGCGCCCCTTCGTACCAGTGAGTCTTGTCATACGATTGCGTAAGTTGAGCCAACCTGGGAATCATATCAAGCACCAGAATGAGCGCAATTACGCCGCTTCCTACGGCAATTCCCCCTGCAATACCCAATACAATGCTGATTGCTCCATTAAGAACGCTCATCCGCATTCATCTCCCTGCGTTCCTGCTCGTGCATCCGTTCGCTTTCTTCAATCACCACATATTTATCTACATTTTGCTGGTATAGAAACATCTCCACTTCAAGCGGGGTAGGTTCCTCATTCCACTTTTTCTTGAACAAATGATTAAAAAATACTGCCATTCCGAATCCAATGCCAATGGAATACGCCACTTGAAACAGATAGGGATGTTCGTCCCGATGCCCAGTCAGCATCTCCACAATTCGAATCTGTACTTCCTGCATGTTCACATCGGCATGAAAATTCATAATGGTTAAGGCTGATCCAAAGAACAGCAGCAGCCAAACCAGAATGAACAGGGACTTGGAAGGTTGACCATTTCCCGCAATGACTTCAACCAACGTATGACCTGATCCCATCAGTTCCACACTTACCTCCGGCAAGATGTGCCGAATTTGGGGAATAATCTGCAATATATCAATGAGGATCAGATTGCCATCCTCCGGTCCAGGGCGCAGCAGTTCAAGCTCCAGTAGCCTGCCCTCCTGGTCTTCAGCAGAAGTCAGTACATGTGCAATATCTCCAAGCTTGACTGCTCTGCCCCTCTGGATGCGAATACGGCTGCGTAGACGAATATAGACCATTGGAGTGGGTGTCTGGGACATCCAAAGCACTCCTTTACTGCGTAATTTAGGTTAGTATTTGAAGAATGTGCAAATTTATTACAAACGGGTTGGAAAAAGATCGGGAGGTGGGTGGTGGCGCTGCGGGATGGATCGGTCATTGGTCGCTGTTGCTCGGGGGGGGGGAGGATACACGCAGACACTCCGACGGCAGACCAACCTTCTGATCGCTGTTGTCTCCAAATTCTTTTGATTGATTTCTCAGTGTTAGAAATTTGGAGACAAAGGCGAACGCTTCGCTTCTTCAGGTTTAATCTGCCGCCTGCGTTGCTTGGCATCCTTAGATGAGCCCTCACGCTTCGCTCCTTTTGACCGATTCCATCCCTCCGCTGCCCATCGTCCTCCCGTTTCCAAACGTTTGTGATAAATATGCTGGGGAGTGGGCAGGGAGGGATTTAAAAGTTAATTTTTTGGGGTCAATTTCCTTAAAACTTCAGGAATCTCCGGATTTATCATCTGGATACGACTTAAACTATTACTATGTAGAACTTTGGAGACAAAGGCGAACGCTTCGCTTCTTCAGGTCTAATCTGCCGCCTGCGTTGCTTTTGCATCATTAGGCAAGCCCTCACGCTTCGATCCTTTTGACCGATTCCATCCCTCCGCTGCCCATCGTCCTCCCGTTTCCAAATGATTGTAATAGATATGCTGGGGAGTGGGCAGGAAGGGATAAAGTTTTTCTAACAACAAATAACCTCCCTCGCCATAATGCGCGATAGAAGGTTGTTAGTTGTCGTATATTGGTGTATATGCACCAATATTGTTGTTGCAATCCACGAAATCACTGCGCGATCTGGTCGCGGATGGATTGCAGTATTTTTTTCTCCAGACGTGATACCTGCACCTGAGATATTCCCAGCCTGCTGGCAACCTCGGACTGGGTCTGATCCCGGTAATACCGAAGATAAACGATTAACCGCTCCCGCTCACTGAGACCACCGATGGCTTCGTTCAGCGCCAGCTTGTCAAACCAACGTTCCTGAGACTCGTCGGCAATCTGATCCATTAACGTAATGGGATCACCATCATTCTCAAATACCGTCTCATGGATGGAGGTCGGTGGTTTGTTCGCTTCCTGGGCAAATACCACTTCCTCGGGGGTTACCCCCAGCTCTGCGGCAACTTCCTTAATCGTTGGTAAACGATCCAGATGTTTGGACAGTTCGTCCCTTTTTTTGCGGACTTTATTCGCCATCTCTTTCAGTGAACGACTGACCTTCAGGGTACCGTCATCCCGCAGAAATCGCTGGATTTCTCCGATGATCATCGGTACCGCGTAGGTTGAGAACTTCACGTCATAACTGAGATCAAATTTGTCTACTGACTTGAGCAGACCGATACAACCAATCTGGAACAGATCTTCCGGATCATATCCCCTGTTCATAAAACGCTGTACGACGGACCAGACGAGTCTGATGTTGCAGTTCACCAGCGTATCCCGTGAGACATGGTCACCCGACTGACTGAGCGCAATCAGCCGTTTGACCTCGGCATCGTCCAAATAGGTCTGTGAAGATGGTTTCACTTCAGCATCCATAAGAACACCAACCCCTAATTATACAATGCTTTCTTGGATTCAATCCTTTTTTTCATCTTGATGGAGGTGCCTCTGCCGGGCTCACTGCTGACTTCGAATTCATCCATAAAGTTTTCCATAATGGTGAAGCCCATGCCCGACCGCTCAAGTTCGGGTTTGGACGTATATAACGGCTGCTTGGCCAGTTCAAGATCTTCAATTCCTTCACCGCGGTCTTCCACAATAATTGTGATCATGTCTTCCCGAATCTCGGCCTGGATAGATACCACACCCTCGGAGTTGTTGTTGTATCCGTGGATGATGCTATTGGTCACGGCTTCCGAAATGACCGTCTTCAGATCACTGAGCTCGTCCATCGTTGGATCAAGCTGAGAGATAAACGCAGCAACGGTTACCCGTGCAAACGACTCATTCTCTGACTTGGCCGCGAATTGCAGATTCATGAAATTTGTCCCTGTTGCTTCATTCATGAGACGACCTCCAGACCTGAGAGAGCAGTTCCCTCATTTTCGTATATCGGCATAATCTTGAACAGACCCGACATTTCCAGCAAACGGTACACTGGCGAATTGACGTCACAGACCACCATCTTGCCACCTTTATTCTTAATGAGCTTGTATCTTCCCAAAATGACACCCAGACCCGAACTGTCCATAAATTGCAGATCTTTCAGGCTGAGTACGAGATGCTCGCTTTGTCTCCGCTGGATGGCTTCATCCATCTGCATCCGTACCATGTCAGCTGTATGGTGATCCAGCTCCCCGGATAATCGTACAATCAGAATCCCGCGATGGTGTTCCATTTCCACATGCAAGTTCACGTTTGCCCACTCTCCTCCCTGTCTTGAACAAGGATTTCTACGTATCCAAAGGCTTTTCCTGCCCCACGACAAAACTAGAAGAAAACCCCTATTTAACTACAAAATATGTTCGAAGGATGCGAACAACTCGCGTAATTCGCCTTTTAATCAAACAGGGTAGACGTTGTCCGCTTAAACAGCTTCCACCAGTCAGCTTTATTCACGTCCTGTGGAGCCTGAATGTCGAATTCCTTAATGACGTCATTGCCCTGATACACCACCAGTTTACCTATGCTTTGCCCAGCCTTGATCGGAGCTTTCAATTCTTTGGCAACCAGCAATTCATGCCGGATATCATTGGATTTGGCTCCTTTGCGCATCAGCACACTATAATTTTGTGTGGCATTCAGAGGTAACTCGGCAACTTCACCTTTTTCAATTTTCAGACTACCCAGCAGATCCCCTGCCTTGTAGAGCGCCTTCATCGTATATTGACTAAAGGCATAGTCAAACATCGAAGACACCTCACTGTTCCGTGTTTTGGTATTTGGTTCACCGAGCACCACGGAAACGACACGCAGTCCGTCCTTGGACGCTGTAGCGGACAGGCAGAACTTCGCTTCAGAAGTGTAACCTGTTTTCAAACCATCTGCCCCTTGATAAAAGCGAACTAGCTTGTTCGTGTTCACCAGCCAGAATGGCTTTTCCGAATCTTTGCGAAGGTAATCCTGATATGCACCGGTGTACTTCGTAATTCCGGAATGTTTCAGCAGTTCACGGCTCATGACGGCAATGTCGTGGGCTGACGAATAATGATTATCGACCGGCAGACCGTTACAGTTGGCAAAATGAGTATCCTTCATGCCAAGCTCCTTCGCACGCTCATTCATCAGCTGTACAAAGGCTTCTTCCGAGCCAGCGATCTTCTCAGCCATAGCTACCGAGGCATCATTGCCCGAAGCCATTGCGATCCCTTTTAACATATCGTCGACCGTCATTTCTTCCCCTGGCTCCAGAAAGATCTGCGAACCGCCCATGGAAGCTGCATATTCGCTCGTTCTTACTTTGTCCGTCAGCTTCAGCTTTCCTGAGTCGATCGCTTCGATTGTAAGCAGCATGGTCATAATTTTTGTAATGCTCGCCGGAGGCAGCTGATCATGACTGTTTTTCTCATAAATGACGGTCCCCGTATCTGCATCCATTAAGATCGCAGAGCGCGCCGACGGGGCCAGATCAGTTCCTCCTGCTGCCTTCGGTGTTTCTTCAGCTAATGCCGTTGATGCCAAAAGGGACAGCAGGATACAAAGGGTCATGAACGATGCCATTATTCTTTTCTTCACAAGGTTACCTCCTCAAATGACTTGCTTACTGCATGTTCCATGCATGTACTGCTAATCATTGTCGGCCCTTTTCCAGTAAATTATTCCATGTAAAGAATGATTTCCCGAACTTTTATTGAAAATGTGGTCAAAGCAAAAAAACGCACTGCACTTAACGAATGAGTAAGCGTACGTTCATCACAACAAAAAAAGGTTACCCCCGATGATTTCTCATCCAAAGAGGTAACCTTATCTACTCAAATCTTGCTTACATTTGTGGAATAACCGCCACTACCAGCGCCAGGAACGACTCACGCACACGTTCCGTCGTCTCCATCACCTCATCATGTGACAGCGGCTGATCCAAAATTCCTGCAGCCATGTTGCTGATACAGGAAATACCCAGTACTTCCAGGCCTGCGTGGCGTGCCACGATCACTTCAGATACAGTGGACATGCCCACTGCGTCTGCGCCCAATGTACGCAGCATTCTGATCTCTGCCGGTGTCTCGTAGTTTGGACCAAGCATACCTGCGTAAACCCCTTCACGTACGTTAAAACCTTGTGACGCGGCCGTATCCTTCGCCAGCGCACGCAAACGGCGGCTATATGCTTCGGACAGATCCGGGAAACGCACGCCCAGTGCAGCGTCATTTGGTCCGATCAGTGGATTTTTGCCTGTGAGATTTAAGTGATCAGAGATCAGCATCAAGTCGCCAGCTTCATACGACGTATTCACACCGCCTGCAGCATTGGTTACAAGCAGGCTACTTACACCCAATTCTTTCATAACCCGTACCGGGAAAGCTGTCAATTCCGGACCATATCCTTCGTACATGTGGAAACGGCCTTTCATCATCACGACTGGACGACCTTTAATGGTTCCGACCAATAGTTCACCTTCATGTCCTTCTACTGTGGACACTGGAAAATGCGGAATATCCTGATAAGCGATACTTACGCCATCTTCAATCAGTTCTGCCAGTACGCCAAGACCCGAACCCAAAATCAAACCGACTTCCGGCTTAATGGAGCTTTTGCTTTGAATATAAGATGCTGCTTCCGAAATCATTTGTTGGTTTAATGCTGTCATGCGATGTATGTTCCTCCTTGAGTTGAAACGATCCGTCTTATGTATAACGGCGTTTGAATGTATTCATTTTATTTTATCCTAAATCGGCCCAATGTTCCGCATTTATTTGTGAATGCCATGCGTCAAAATCTATCTTGCCCTCGGATGATGGGTTTCATAGATTTCTTTCATGGTTTTGCGACCATGATTGCCATATTGTTGTCCAGGCTGCTCCACGTGACCCAGCATGTCTTGAACCGCACGTGTATCCGCCCCATTGGCAATCAGGTGTGCCGCAAAGGAATGACGCAGCGTATGCGGCGTAATTTCTTCCGAGATTCCCGCATCCACCGCCGCTTTTTTGAGCAGCTTCCAGAAGCCCTGTCGGGTTAAACGTCTGCCAGATACATTCACGAATAGTGCCTGCTCGTCCGAATCGGTTTTGAGCAACTTATTGCGGAATTCCTCCACATATACACTTGCCCAATGTGCTGCTGGTGCACCGATGGGAAGGATACGTTCCTTGCCCGCCCCACCGCATCGTATAAAGCGCATGCCAGGCTGAACATCCCGAATGTCAAGGGCAATCAGTTCCGAGACCCTAATGCCTGTAGCATATAATAGTTCAAGCATGGCTCGATCTCTTACACCCTGCGGTGAACGAATATCAGGCGCTGTCAGCAGTTGTTCGATCTCCTGGATACTTAACACCTGTGGTGGCGTCTTGTCCGCCTTGGGAGCTTCCACATCAAACGTAGGGTCCTGTATAATATCACCCCGCCGCATCAAAAAATGAAAGTAGGAGCGCAGAGATACGATGCTGCGGGCAATGGTTGCATTGGCACGTCCTGCCTGTTTGAGCTGACCCGCAAACAGAACGACATGTGTGCGTCTGACCTGATCGGCTTCGCGTATGCCATATTCCTTATCTGCAAATTCAATGAACTTGTCCACGTCTCGGAGATACGATTCAAGCGTGCTGCTCGACATCCCTTTATCATCTTCCAAGTATAAGGCATAGGCATGTATCGTCTGTTTCATGTACAACGCTCCTCAACTGACAGATCTGCCACTCTGGCAGACTGCTCCCGTATTTGCATCCCTGGCTGTTTGAAGCTACTCCCCGTACCAATAGAACAAACGGAGACGCTCTGCCATCGTAGGACGTCCTTCTCCATTACCCGGCCAATCCGTTTCCTGAAATACTTTGATTGCATTGCCAGTTGGCATCTGATACTGATCCACAGGTGAGATCCAGCCATTAAACAGATCCAGAACATGATAGAACAGATAAACTAATGCGGCAAAAACTATGATAAATCGAATAAAACGGAGCCCTCTCCGCACTGATATAATCATGGGCGCGTCCCCTCCTGATTCGAATCCGGTATTGTCCTTGAATCAGGGTATGTCCATAAACAGAGGTTTATGCCATTCGGGGGAAACTCCAGATCATGTCCGGTGCCAAAAAAGCTCTCCCGTCAAAACCGCCGGTGAGAGCTTGAAGATATGCTATGTTATTCTTCATCTTTGGGTTTCTGTTCATTTTTAGCTTTGCAACGATAACAAATTCCATGAAAGTCCAGTCGGTGATCTACTACCGAAAAGTTGAATTCCCGCTCCAAACGCTCTTCAAGCGGTCCAAGCCAGTCTTCACGTATTTCATCCATACTTCCGCATTGAACACAGATTAAGTGATGATGGTGATGCTTGGATGTATCTCCGCGCAGATCATAACGCGCTACACCGTCGCCGAAGTTGATTTTCTCTACAACATGCAGCTCACTCAGCAGTTCGAGGGTACGGTACACGGTTGCCAGACCGATTTCGGGAGCCTTTTCTTTAACGAGCATGAATACGTCTTCTGCGCTCAGATGATCTTCTTCATTCTCAAGAAGTACTCTTAAGGTGGCTTCCCGCTGGGGCGTTAATTTATATCCTTGGGACTGTAGTTGCTGCTTAATTTTATCAATCCGTGCTTCCATTTTCTCCCTCCCCCTAGGAAATCACTGCACACTGCAACTTAACCCACTCTTTTCATTATAGGGGGAGTGCGTAATTAAAGTCAACATTTTACACTATACGGTACACGTTAGGCCGGCAGTAGCATTGGCGTGACCCAACGCATCATCGCAGGTGTAACCCATGTTTCAAAAGACGCTACGCCGAGCAGCAATGCAGCCATAACCAAAGTTAACACTATATATGAAGCAAAAGGCCTTTGTCGACCAGGTGTTCGCTGCATCAAAACACGATTGCGAATGATGTATAACGAGAACGTCATCGCCGCCACACTGCAGACCAGAAGGATCGGAATGACGAACAAATTATGCGGTGCCACGGACACCAGTGCAAACAGCAGCCCTTTCCAGGAATACTGTCCAACAAGGTACCCTACTGTGAATCCAATGAGCACACCTTTCAAAAAATCCAGAACCAGTATACCGGGTAGTCCAACGACGGATAAACCCAGAATAAAGATCAGACCTACCCATTTCAGATGAAGCATGGCAATGTCCCAATATGCCCCGGTCTCTGTCAGCTGTGCACTGTGCTGCACGGTCATGAAGAAATTGCCGAGATAACCCTCTAGATCCTGACGTTGCTCAAGAGATAATGCGTTCACCATGAGTGCGCCAAAAATGACGCCGACCAGAAACAAGACAGCCACGAATACATATAACGAAGTCTGACCTTTAAATGTAAAGTAGGAAGTGCGCATACAGGTACGAGTCCCCTTTCCGGTATCATGCTGCAAGGATTCTCAGTTACATCCTCATAGTCATTCTTATGAACCGGAATGCACCTGTATGACTTCTTGTCCAGATTGGACCTCTGTAAAGCGAAAGCTATATGAGTTGAACTACAGAATATTTCCACGGGGTCACTCCGAAGATTTCACCTGAACAGCAACCTTTCCGTACGTGCCGCCACCTCCGGAGGACAGCTCCAGTTGTCCGTTCCGTGCAGCCACAATCAGGCCTGCCAGCACAGGTCCAACAACCGCAGCAAGTTCTTCCTCACTGGTGCGATGAAGTACGTTCATTTCTGTACCAAAATGGTCCAGTAGTTGGCGCAGTTTGGCTTTGCCAAGTCCGGGGATGAACTCCAGTGGTACCTGATAATGATAGGCTGGTCTGTTTGCAGGAACATGAGGACTCTCCCGATCAGAGATCGCCAGGATGCGATCCAGCACCCCCTGCACCAGCTTCAGACTGCCACAGTGAGGACAGCGCTCTGCTGACATCGCTTGCTCGTCCATAATGCTGCCACATGCTGCACAGTAGGTACGGTGGTATTTGCCCAGCCTTGGATTCAGTCCATAATTGGCCGCAATTTTCCTGCCAGCTTCTCCTTGAAGTGCCATACGGAATTCATCAAATGAAGGGGCAGCAACTTGCAGTTCGTTATACTCCCGTCCAATCTTACCGAGTGAATGAGCATCCGAATTGGTCAGAAACGGTACATGATCCAACTCCCGAATATAACTGGCCATGGATGAGTCCGAGCTTAACCCCAGCTCTACCGCATCCACGAGACTAGTATCCAGCACATCGCCCATACGGGGCGATGTACTGCCATAGATGCCTTTGTGCGGTGTAAATACATGTGCAGGCACAATAAGCCCACCACGTGCCTTAATCTCGGCTTGCATCTCTAGAGCGGGCACGTATACCCGCTGAGAACTGAGATTCACATTTTTCATATAACGTTTCATCCAGTCCGTGAAGGACTTCATCGTTTTCAGATCACGGAAGTACGCCAGCATATGGAACTCACGCATTCCAGGCTCGCGCAGCTCAATCTCTGTACCCAGCAGAATGGTGGTGTCCTGGTAGGCAATGCCGCCTCCCTCAATCTCGGACATGGTACCACTCTCCAGCAATTGTTCAATATCCATCTGTACAACCGGAGAATGACAATCAATAACACCAAGCAAATGAATTCCTTTGCGATCCGATGCTTCCCGAGCGATATTCTCAAATGTAAGATCGCGACTGCCGCTGATTTTTACGGCCTCACCGCGAGAGGTTCGTCCAATGTGAATATGCAGGTCTGTATAACAGGGCTCCCACATCGTAGACGTTTCCAGTTGGTCATTCATCTCTAGAACCGTCCTGTCGTTCTGTAGAGGTCCCACGCGTACACAGCCATCATCGTTTTGGCATCGCTAATCCGGTTATCGTCCATGAGTGCGTAGGCTTCCTCCAGTGTGATCTCGGATACTTCAAGAAATTCATCTTCGTCCAGCGCCATGTCCCCTGCTTCAAGCTCTTCTGCGATGTAGAGATGAATGATTTCATCTGCGAACCCCGGTGAAGTATAGAACGACCGCAAATGACGTAGCGTCTTGGCCACATATCCCGTCTCTTCTCGCAATTCACGTGCTGCTGCAACCTCTGGTTCTTCACCCGGGTCCAGTTTCCCCGCAGGAATCTCTACTTCGGTACGTCCCATTGCCTGACGATACTGATCCACAACAAGCATGCGATCCCCATTCAGAGCAAGGACAGCTACCGCTCCAGGGTGTCGGATTATCTCACGTGTAGCCGTCTGGCCGTTTGGCAGTTTAACGGTATCGACTTGAAGTGAAATCACTTTGCCCTCGAAGATTGGCTTGGTGGATACGGTCACTTCATCTAGTTTTGGATTGGCAGGTTGTGCCGCGTGGATGGATTGAGCAGATTGGTTTGGCTTCATTTGTTCTTCAACTCCATATCGTTGGATTATATATAAATGGACTAAAAATATTTACACTAACCACTCCGATGACAGAACAACCCTTCGATCGCTGTTATCCCCAGATTTTTTGATTTCTTTCTCTAATAGATAAAATTTGGTGATAGCTTATGCTTACGATGCAGCTTTCCTTCAGAAAGCTTTTTGGCGAACGCTCCGCTTCTCTTGGTTATTTCTGTCCTCTCCGTTCTTGTGTAAAGGATTAGCTCAATTTATATATTCGCTTAATGTATAAATCTCTGATTTGGGGCATATGGTGAGCGTATAGAACTCTCACAGTAAATATAAACAAATCAGGGGGAATTTTGATGAACAGTTATTTGACGCCTAAATCCGTACACGTGGTAGGACAAGCCCGGCAAGTACAGCTCATACTCAAACAATGGTTGCGCGAGTGGGGCCCGGATGCCAAGTTAGTCGATCTGCTTGCTGGACGTAAATAAACGAATCGAAACATGATTTTGCTTCCTTTTGACCTTAAATTAACGAGTCTTCTTCCTTGAAATATAACATGAATTCGCAAAAAGTCCGAATCCGTATAGACCGGGTTCGGACTTTTCTGTAACAACAAGTTAGGAACATGTGCTCAATATTATTTCTTGTCTGCTGCCGTTTCCTGAATAATAGCCACGACCACCTGAGACAACTTCACAATATCTTCGGCACGAATACGTTCTTTGGTTGTATGAATATCCTCATACCCTACCGCCAGATTCACTGTCGGAATGTTGAATCCGTTAAAGATATTGGCATCACTGCCACCACCGGAAGCAAACGTACTTGTCTCCAGTCCAATACTGCGGATGGCACGCTGTGCAAGTTGTACAACTTCGTGTTCATCATGGAAACCAAACGCAGGGTAAAGAATCTCACTTCTGAATTCAGCTGTTGCACCGTATTTGCGACATGTTGTTTCGAGCGCGTCACGCATCTGTGCAACCTGCAATTCAACTTTCTCCTGCACAATACTGCGAGCTTCCGCTTCAAGCTGTACAAAGTCACACACCACGTTGAGTGCTGATCCACCTTGGAATTTACCGATGTTCGCTGTCGTCTCATCATCAATTCTGCCCAGTGTCATCGCTGCAATCGCTTTGGCTGCAACTTGAATGGCGCTGATCCCGTCTTCCGGGTTCACGCCCGCATGGGCAGACTTCCCATAGATGCTCATTTGAATTTCAGCTCTGGCTGGTGCAGCAACACAGATCGTACCTACAGCTCCATTAGAATCCAGCGCATAACCGAACTCGGCATCGATATCCTTCGGATTCATGGCACGTGCACCCACCAGGCCAGACTCTTCGCCGACCGTAATGACAAATTGAATTTTACCATGTGGAATCTTGTTTTCCTGGATCACACGAATCGCTTCGAACAATGCCGCAATCCCTGCTTTGTCATCTGCTCCCAGGATCGTTGTTCCATCACTGCGAATCCAGCCATCTTCACCCAGTTCAGGCTTGATTCCCTGTCCCGGCGTCACGGTGTCCATATGACATGTGAAAAAAATTGGTGCAACCCCTTCAGTTCCTTCGGCTTCCCAGGTGATGACGAGGTTTCCGGCGCCATGTCCGGTTTGCTCCATGGTATCATCCTCATAGACATGAAGACCGAGATCTGTAAACTGTTCTTTTAACACCTTCGAGATGTTCTGTTCATTTTTCGTTTCGCTATCAATCTGCACCAGTTCCATGAACTGATCGATAACACGTTGTTGTTTAATCATAGGACTTTCCTCCCTCTCGTGGATACGGTACAATACAATTACTATGGCTTGTTTACTTTATGTTGAAAGGAGTTCTCTCATCATGCAAAAAAAGAAATGGTTCAAAATCATTATCTATCTCATGCTGATCGCCATGATCGGGTCTACCCTTTTCATAGCTCTCGAACCGTTGCTGTTTGGATAGCAACCTAAAGCCTTTCGACGGTCTGTTTACAGACGTTGAAGGGCTTCTTTTTCCGTGACCCAATTAATTTGATATGGAAAAATACGATTAAAGTACGGAACAATCTCCTGCGCTACCTGCTCCACCGAATAAGACTTGCCCGTTATATCCTCGAGTGAGGTAACGCCATACTGCTCAATCCCACAAGGAACAATCCCCTGAAACCCTGCATGTTGAATGCCTGAGCTGATGTTAAAAGCAAACCCGTGACTGGTCACAAAACCGCGGCGGTGTTTGCAACGATTAAACTTGATGCCGATTGCAGCAATCTTCATATCGCCAATCCACACACCCGTGTAACCCTCTTTGCGTCCTGCTTCGATGCCCTGGTCTGCGAGATAATCCATAAGTACCTGCTCAAGTTTCCGTAAATAGCCGTGCAGATCCAGGTCTTCATCCCGACCAAGAATCAATAACGGGTAACCTACCAACTGACCCGGGCCATGATAAGTAATATCACCGCCGCGGTCAATTTGAAACAAAGAAATCCCTTGCTCACGCAACTCTTCCGGACTGAGAAGCAGATGCTCCGGATGATTTTGTGAGCCGATCGTATACGTAGGCGGGTGTTGTAAAAGCAGCATCTGCTCCGCTCCCTCGCCCTCGTCCAATCGCTGCACAATCGCTTTCTGGCGGTTCCAAGCCTCTTCATAATCAAGCATTGGTATGTATGCAACATCCAGCGGCTTGCTCATGATTCCCCACACCCTTCTGCTTCAGGTTCAGTGTACAATTGAGCACCTGTCCGTAGACAGCAGGAAAAGTGCACGGCCTCCGGCACATACACTTCCCCGACAACTATTTACTTAATACACCTTGGTCTCCATGGTATATCCTTCAAGGTTTTCTTTGACACGTTGCAAGAAACGTCCGCTGATTACACCATCCAGGATTCGGTGATCAAGCGACAGACACAGGTTAGCCATCGAACGAACAGCGATCATATCATTAATAACCACTGGTTTCTTGACAATCGACTCGAATGTAAGAATCGCTGCCTGTGGATAGTTAATGATCGGCTGGGACAGGATCGAACCAAATGAACCTGTGTTGTTCACCGTGAACGTACCACCTTGCATATGGTCCAGCTTCAACGTACCTTCACGTGTTTTGCGAGCCAGTTCATCCACTTCACGGGCCAGACCTGCAATATTTCGCTGATCGGCATGTTTGATTACGGGTGTAAGTACGGAATCTTCGGTTCCTACCGCCATGGACAGGTTAATGTCCCGTTTGACGATAATTTTGTCCACTGCCCATACCGAGTTCATGATTGGGTAGTCTTTAATCGCGTTAACGACTCCCTTCATCATGAATGACAGATATGTCAGATTGATGCCTTCCTTACGCTTGAACTCATCCTTGAGTTTATTGCGCAGCATCACAAGATTTGTTACGTCCACTTCAATCATTGTCCATGCATGCGGGATTTCAGATACGCTTTGACGCATATTCCGGGCAATGGCATTACGCACAGGGGTAACATCGATGAAATACTCCGATCTTCCCTGGCCGCCACCTTCCACTTCGATCTGTGGAATTTTCGGGCTTTCGGTTAGATGAATGCCTGAATGTCTCACAGGAACACCTGCATCGGACGCTGAGATCGCTTCTCCAGCGGTTAAACCCATTTCTCCATTTCCACGATTCACTCCGCTGAATGGAGAAGCAGACGGCACACCAGAAGGTGTATGCTGTGCTGCTGCAGATGATGCTTGTGCAGACGATCCAGCCGCGTTACCTCCCTGTGCAACAAATGCCAGCACATCTTTGCGGGTAATACGACCACCGGCTCCAGTGCCTTGGATGCTTTGCAAGTTCAAGCCATGCTCTGCTGCCAAGGATTGCACTGCCGGGGAATACCGATTGCGCATCGGCTGGTTCGGGTCATGTGCTGCTGTATTTGAGGCGGCAACAGGAGTGTGGCTAGCATGTTGCTGCACTTGCTCCTGTTGCTGCGATACTTGTGTTACTTGCTCAGCCGCTTCTTCGTCAGAAGCTGCGACCTGCATGCGGCAGATTGCTTCACCAACAGCAATCGTTGTGCCCTCTTCCACCAAAAGGTCACCCATAATTCCATCCACAGTGGATGGAATCTCGGCATTAACTTTATCAGTGATTACTTCACAGATCGGCTCGTACTGTTCCACACGGTCGCCCGGTTTTTTCAACCATTTGCCTATGGTAGCCGAGACCAGCGATTCCGCCAATTGCGGCATAATGACCTCGATCCATTTCATACGTTCAGCCATTTGATTATCACTCCAAACTTTACTTTTAAACGATCCAAAAAACGAAATTAAAACTCGGCAAGTGTACGCATTGCTGCTTTGGCTTTGTCCTTGCTCAGCATGTAGAATTTCTCCAATGTTGGGCTAATTGGCATGGCCGGCACGTCAGGTCCGCAGAGACGCTGAATCGGTGCATCCAGTTCAAACAGACATTCCTCACTAATAATCGCGGCAACTTCGGCACCTACACCACCCGTTTTGTTATCTTCGTGTACGATCAGCACTTTGCCTGTCAGACGAGCGGAAGCAATAATCGCTTCACGATCCAACGGTTGCAATGTGCGCAGATCCAGAACGTGTGCTGTAATGCCTTCTTCACGTTCCAGCTCCTCAGCAGCCTGCATTACAAAATGCAGCGGCTGACTGTAACCGATCACTGTAATATCCGCACCCTCACGAAGTACGTTGGCCTTACCAATCGGAACGATGTAATCATCTTCAGGCACATCTTCCTTGATAAGTTTGTAGCATTTTTTATTTTCAAAAAAGAGTACCGGGTCCGGGTCGCGAATAGCGGCCTTGAGCAGTCCCTTAGCATCGTATGCCGAGTAGGGAGCTATAATTTTCAGACCAGGTGTACCAAAGAAAATCGATTCCGGACATTGGGAGTGATACAACCCACCGAAGATCCCGCCCCCAATCGGTGCACGGATAACAATCGGGCAGCTCCAGTCATTGTTGGAACGATAGCGAATTTTCGCCGCTTCACTAATGATCTGGTTGGTTGCCGGCAGCATGAAGTCCGAATATTGCATCTCGGCAATCGGCTTCATGCCATACATCGCTGCACCAATGGCAACACCTGCAATTGCGGATTCAGACAAAGGTGTGTCCATCACTCGCATTTCGCCGAACTGATCTTGCAGCCCTTTAGTTGTGGTAAACACACCACCTTTGAGACCTACGTCTTCACCAAGGATAAAAACATTCTCGTCCCGTTCCATCTCTTCTTTCATCGCGAGACGGATTGCATCAATATATTCCATCACTGCCATACTTACCGTCCCCCTTCTTCGCTGTCCGCATAAACGTGCGTCAGAGTGTCCTCAGGTTTAGGATATGGCGCGTTGTCTGCATATTCAGTTGCTTCTTTCATTTCCATCGCAAGCTGGGAAGCCAGATCCGCATCCCGGGCTTCGTCCCAGATGCCACAATCAATCAAGTAGTTCTTCATGCGAGGAACGCCATCTTTCTTCCAGTTCTCCTCAACTTCCTCTTTGGTCCGGTAAGCCAGATCATTATCGGAGGTGGAGTGAGGTGACAACCGATACATCATCGCTTCAATCAGTGTCGGGCCTTCTCCGGCTATGGCACGGCGACGTGCTTCCTTCACTGCAGCATATACTTCTAATGCATCGTTACCATCTACACGCAGTCCGGGGAACCCGTATCCTTGTGCTCGATCGGATATTTTGCCGCTCAACTGCTTGTGAATCGGTACCGAAATTGCATATTGATTGTTCTCACACATAATAATGACAGGCAATTTATGCACACCTGCAAAGTTGGCTCCCTCATGGAAGTCACCCTGATTGCTTGATCCTTCGCCAAAGGTAACAAAAGAAACAAATTCTTGCTTCTTCATTTTGGCAGCCAGTGCAAATCCAACAGCGTGCGGAACCTGTGTTGTAACCGGGCTTGAACCCGTCACTATCCGCAGCTTTTTGTGACCGAAGTGACCCGGCATTTGCCGACCGCCACTATTCGGATCTTCTGCCTTCGCAAAAGCAGAAAGCATCAACTCACGCGGAGTCATGCCTACCGCCAGTACAAAACCGTAATCGCGGTAATAAGGTAAATAATAATCGTGATCCCGATCCAGACCAAAAGCAGCGCCTACTTGCGCAGCTTCCTGCCCTACACCGGATACGTGAAAGTTAATTTTGCCAGCCCGTTGCAAAAGCAAGCAACGCTCGTCAAACTTGCGCGCGAGCAGCATGTATTTGTACATATCCAATACTTCACCATCGCTAAGTCCCAGCTGTTGATGCCGGTGGACCGCGTCTGCAGTACCTTGTGAACTCATATGAGGTACCTCCTTTTAATCAGAGCCTGTGCCACTCTTACTACCCGATCTTATAACCTGGTACTAAGACTTGGCTTAACCTTATTATAATCCCTTTTACCCAAAAAAGGAAAGGACCTTTCTCATAAGCTTGTTTGACTTACATTCCAATGGCCTTTCCATCGACCGCCAACATGGCTTCACCCATAATTTCCGACAGAGAAGGGTGCGGATGAATGGTTTGTCCGACTTCCCAAGGTGTGGCATCCAGCATCTGAGCCAGAGAAGCCTCAGCGATTAATTCCGTCACATGGGTGCCAATCATATGTACCCCCAATATATCATTCGTCTTGGCATCTGCGATCACCTTCACGAATCCATCCCGACTTCCGTGAATAAGCGATTTGCCAATAGCCGAAAATGGGAACTTGCCTGTTTTAATGTCATAGCCACGTTCTTTGGCTTCTCGCTCGGTGAATCCGATGCTTGCTGCTTCCGGACGTGTATACACACAGCGCGGGATGCGATGGGATTCTACGGCATGTACCGTTTCGCCCGCCAGATGATCGACAGCGAGAATACCTTCATGACTTGCGGCATGTGCAAGCTGCAAACCGCCGATGCAGTCACCAATGGCGTAGATGTGACCTTCACCGGTCTGTAACTGTTTGTTCACAGCGATGAACCCACGCTCCAGTTTGATATCTGTATTTTCAAGTCCAATATTTTCGACATTAGCTTGACGTCCAACTGATACGAGCATTTTCTCCGCTCTCAGCGTTTCCTGCTTATCGTCACCAAGCTGCACATCAATCTGGATGCCCTCTTGATCTGTGTTATATGTTTCCGTTAGAACAGTGGCACCTGTTAGGAAACGAACACCTCGTTTGCCGAGCAATCGCTGCATTTCTCTGGCAACATCCTCATCCTCGGCAGGCAACACGTGAGCAGCTGCTTCTACTACTGTGATGTCTACGCCAAAGTCATTCAGCATGGATGCCCACTCCAGTCCAATCACGCCCCCACCGACAATGATGAGTGATGCAGGAAGTTCATCCATACGCAGGGCTTCGTCGCTGCTCATTATGAATTTACCGTCCGGTTCCAGGCCCGGCAACACACGAGGACGCGAACCAGTGGCAATGATAAGATTGGTTGGAACTACCGTATCCATCTCTCCATCTTCAAACTCCACAGCGACTGCTCCGCTCTGCGGTGAGAAGATGGATGGTCCGATGACGCGACCTTTCGCGTGTACAACCTGGATTTTATTTTTTTTCATCAAATACTGAACGCCCTGATGAAGCTGTTCGACAATTGCATCCTTGCGCGCCTGTACTTTGGGAAATACAAGTGTAGCTCCAGCTGTCTCGATACCATACGTCTCGCTCTTCTGGATCTCGGCGTATACTTCCGCACTTTTCAGCAAAGCCTTACTCGGAATACAGCCACGATGCAGACAGGTACCGCCAAGCTTGTCCTTCTCAATGATAACGACCTGTTTTCCCAGCTGTGCAGCCCGGATTGCGGCTACATATCCACCGGTTCCTCCTCCAAGAATTGCAACATCACATGTAATTGGCATCTCTCATGCTCTCCTCTATGAATCAAATTTCAATATCATTTATGATGGCTTGAATCATGGTTTAGCTTATACCCTCTATATGCCATTGTACTCTCCTTGAGCGGTCAACTCAAAGTTTGAAGCAATCACACATGGACAGCCTATGCATTCCAAGCTATGATGGAATCAGGTATGATCTGTAAGCGTAACCTTTATTTAATGTCGACTTTGGCAGAAAGGGTATAATGCTCATGAATACAAGATTGGTCTTTGCGCGTTTTTTGGCGATTGTTGTTCTGGTCATCCCCGGTTTAATGGCAATGAAGGGTTTTCTGATGATGAAAGATGCCCTGTTCCTATATTATGCCGAGCACGGGAACGAACTAATTTCACCAGGTTTCCAATGGCTCTCCTTTGGCGGTGGACTTGTCCTTTTTGCCGCAGGTATGAGTTTTCTGGGAGGCTGGATCTTGTTCCGTGACCGCAAGCGTAATTATGTAGGTCCCCGTTTCCGGTCCAAAAGTGTACCCGAAAAAGCAGAGACGCCCGGAAGGACTCCATGAGTCCGGGCTTTTTGTGTGTTTATACAACACACCGCCTACTTTACATAGACAGGATGGATCATCATGGTATCATTTCTAATCACGTTACAACGATTGCTCAAAGGCATTTTCCATGCGTTCAAAGACCCCAAGTTTCTGGCTCTGTTTGCGTTAACGACAGCAACGTTGCTGTCAGGCACTTTATTTTACACTCGTGTTGAAGGTCTGCACTGGATCGATGCGTTATACTTCTGTGCGGTTACTCTGACTACGGTGGGACATCCTGAATTTGTGCCAACCACCGGATTCAGCAAAGCCTTTACCGTAATCTACATGTTTGCAGGCATTGGTCTCACCTTTGCCATGATTGCCAGAATTACAGCAGGTATTCTATTCCCTCGCAAATTAAAGACAGAAGAGGACCCGGAGTAATCTCCGGGTCATTCGTATAAGGCATCCCGCAGTTTGGTAGACATACGTGATTCTTTGGAAGAAGACTTCAAGATTGTTCTACGCAAGGTAAGGTTACTTGCCTGCAGTCTCTCCGCTTCTGCGAACAGTTCTGCAAATAACGCCTGCGCTGCTTCATCTAGAGCCCCCTGTTCTTTCAGGCTTTCATATCGCTCTTGAAGTGATGTTAATGCTTCACTCATACTAAACACCTCTTTTCACAACTCCTGTTAACTAGCTGCCGTAACCAATACCTTAACAATCCATATAGTAACACAAAGCTGCGCAGATTAGTTCTGGCTCTTTCCAAAGATTTTGTGGTACTCTGTAATGGTCGCTTTTTTTGTTGAATCCCGTATGTGAGAGGAGTAGCAGCACCGTGCAAACAGGACGTATTACCGTAATTACTGGACCCATGTTCAGTGAAAAATCCGGTGAACTCATTCGCCGTTGTCAGAAATTAATACAATTTGGCCGTAAAAAGGTTGTGGCCTACAAACCAGCCGAGGATAATCGGTTTGCCCAGGACGAGATCGTAAGCCGAATTGGTTATCGACTCCCTGCCCATTCCATTCCCCGGCAATTAACCCCGGAATCCGTAGAAATGATCTTGAACCAAACCATAGATGCTGATGTTGTTGCATTTGATGAAGTACAATTTTTCAGCAGTGCCATTATGGAACTTGTCTCGGAGTTAGCGTATTGTGGCAAACATGTCATTGTGGACGGACTTAATATGGATTACCGTGGTAAGGAATTCGGATATGTCGGTGGTTTGCTTGCCATGGCAGACGACATTGAGAAACTCTCGGCTTTCTGTGCGGTATGTGGCAGCCCGGATGCAGCCTTTACGCAACGTATCGTCAATGGGGAGCCCGTTACCTTGGGTCCGGTTGTCATGATTGGCGATTCAGAGGCTTACGAGCCACGTTGTCGTTGCTGCTTCATTCCTCCTCACAAAGTTGAATGCTCATCATAATTCCTAAAAGTCTTAGATAACTTCCAAAAAGGCCCCTTGGGGCTTTTTTGTTATGGAGCAAACATTCGCACAAAAAAGCACCGCTTCGCAGCGATGCTTCCAGAGTCACTTCCCGCTAGTCCCGGGAAACAAAATATTTGTTGGTCATGTAGTAAGCGTCACCACGCGACGTTTCCACCATTCCTTTTTTGGCATCCAAAAATACAATCTCTTTACACTTTGTACAGTACCATTTTGTGCGCTTGTATGGGGATTCCGTCACATAAGCCGTGCCACATTTACAATCAATCTTCATTAATAACTCGGTTGATTTATAAGCACTGGACAAGCGTTCCAGGTTATCCTGCTGCTGTGTAGGCATAATGGTCTGCTGATAATCCGATAAATGATTTTGAACCTTGAAATCTGCTACCAATCCTGCATTCAATCCAAAAAACTCCTTGCCAATTTCGGTCACGAAGCGCTTCTCATTTCTGTAGCAATCCAGCCACTCAATAATCTGCTTATTAGACAGTGGAACCGTACCCTTGATACCGCTGTTTAAGGTGTAGGTCATGATGTATAAAGTATCGTCTTGTCTACCTGAGTACATTAGAATCCTCCTTCGAATACATTTGCTAATGTACTACAAAAACGCGCATAAATCAAAAAATTCTTATTTCCTGAGCGCATCTCTTCTTATTAAATGGGAAACATTCCACGTTCATCCGCCAAAGACTTACAAGAACTGCATACACCTGAAACATTTCCCTGTGGAGCCGCATAATGCACGACCGATTTAACGTTTTTCTTGCATATGGAACAGTAGTGCCTCCTTTCCTTTTTTGGGATATAGTCCGATAGCTTAACCACGTTTTTGTTCGGTCGGAATCGTTGTAAGAAACCCGGCCATTTCATCTCGCTTCACTCTTTCTTGTTCGTCTACTTTGTAGTCATTTTTTTACTCTGGGCTAAAAATCATCTCGCCTTTTTTTATGTATACGATTCCAAGTTGTGCGTTCCTATCTCATAATCTATTCGACGTTTTGGGCGTTTTTCCTGTTTTTAATCTCTACACATATAAAAAAAAACCGACAGAACCTGCTCTCCTTTTTTTCGGGAGAACAGTATTTTAGTCGGTTGCAGCCTTATTTATAAAAAGTTCCCAGAACGTCCAGCTCTGATGAGCGCTCAATTCGAAATGGATAGATATAACCCTGATTCATTCGGGTAAATTTGCGGCTCCACAGATCCAGTCCCGATGTGAACTGATAGGCCTGATATATAAACTTGGAGCAGTAATTGCGCTCAATACTGCGCAGATTGGTCTGCAAACGGTAGAATTTCACCTGCTTGTAATGGTCATGTACCCACCCGGCTGCTTTCATTCCTGCCTCATTCAATCTGGAACGGAATACAATGAAGCGATCTCCTTCATAAAAACGCGTAAGATACCACTCTAATGAATCAGCAAAAACAGGCCCATAAGGGTGCACATGATACACCTTGCCGTCGAGACCAATAATGCCCATATGCCCGGCGTAATATGTCGATTCCGAGCTTGGCGTATACACAATATCCCCTGGCTCCAGCTTCATTTCGCCCAATACGTTAATAGGCAAGTCCTGATGCAGCCGTTTGGCTGCTGAACGTTCACGCCGCCCTTCAACCAACAAGCGATGAAGCGCTCCAGCCAGTGCGAGATACATTTCAGACCATTTGATCTTTTTTTTATCAGATCGTTTGAACCACCGCTGGATGAAGGTGAAACCTCGTTGTGGCTGTGATCCCTTTTTCATACGCTGCACTCCACTCTGATCTAGTTGTTGTATCTTGATGTCATTCTACAGTTTCTCAGGCTTATTATAGACATTTGGTGGTTCATGTTCAATTCTAAGCGTGTTCTATCTTGTGCCATTATGCCTTCTTATTACCCATTTTATGCAAAAAAAGATGACTTCGGGATTAACCCGAAGTCATCTTAATATAACCGATCACAGACCTTTATTCTTCTACAACACCAAGAGCTTTATTTTTCTCCTTAAAGCGACTGTTATGGGAAGAAACATAAGCCACTTTTTCCGCTTCAGGGTCCATGTAAAGCTTCGCACTGTTTACCGCTAGGGCTGCATCAGTGAAAGTACCTGCAATCAGGTACAGTTTGCTACCATAATTTACAAAGTCACCTGCGGCAAAAACACCAGGAATATTGGTTTGCAATCTCTCCGTTGTAGTGACATGCCATTCGCCAAGATCAAGTCCCCAATCCCGGATTGGACCAAAGTCACTCTTCATGCCATGGTTTACAATGACAGCATCGACTTCAAGCAGTTCAGTTTCACCTGTGTCCACGTGTGAGATGGTCACCTGTTCAATCACATCACCACTCATACTATGCAAGGTCTCTACCGCATATGGTGTACGGACATCTACAGAGGATTCTCTCATACGCAGTACATTACGCTCCAACCCGCCAAAGCGGTCACGACGATGCACCACCGTAACTTGCTCTGCCAGTGCTTCCAGTTCATTCGCCCAATCCACAGCAGAGTCGCCTCCACCCGAGATCAGCACGCGTTTACCACGGAATGGTTCTAGTTCCTGTACGGTATAGTGCAGATTGCTAACCTCATAACGGTCTGCACCTTCAAGCTCCAGCTTGGCCATTTTATATATCCCATATCCGATTGCCATAATGACGGTACGTGTCCAGTGTTGCTCACCTGTTGCAGAAGTTAACAGAATCGTGCCATCAGGTTGACGCTCGAATCCTTCGATCTGTTGTTCAAACACAAGGGTTGGCTCGAAAGTTCGAGCCTGTTCTTCCAATTGTTTGATCAGATCCTCACACAGAATTGGTGTCACACCTCCAACATCCCAGATCATTTTCTCCGGATAAAAGAGCATGCGACCGCCCAATCTGTCACGCGCCTCAATCAACTTGGTCTTCATATCCCGCATGCCGCTATAAAAGGCAGAGTACATGCCCGCAGGGCCACCGCCGATAATGGTTACATCATAAAGTTCCAACTGCTGATTCATATTAAAAATACCTCCGTTAATTCGATCCAGAACATCGAGTATTTGATATCGATTCTCATTATCACTTAAATCCTAGTTTAATGGTAATCTTATCAAATTACAATGACTAAAAAACAAACATTTCTTGTACAAAACTTCTGCGAACCGCTCTTTACTATTGCGCTCTTGGAGCCGCCAACATCTTTTCTACGACAAAATCAAGTTGTTTATTGACTGAATAGATATCGGAATAATAGAAAAATTCAAAATCAATCTCGATCAGACGGCCTTCCTTAACAGCCGGTATGCTACTCCAAATTGGATCATTCGTAAGGTTATCTGCCCCTTCATACACCGAACGAAACACATAATCACCGATATACTCAGGCAGTACTTCCATGGATAAGTTGGAGCCTCCTGCTTCCGAAACCACATCAATTTTCTTTTGCACTACTTCCGGAGCTTTCATGTCCAAGTACTCATATAGTGCCTGAGAACCTCGGCCATATTGCTTGCTCTCTACAACGACCATACCTTTCAAACCGCCCTCCACAATGGAAACCGTTTTATCCAATATGCCTGCATCTGCAAGTGTTTTCTTGCTTTCTTCAACTTTGCTGTTGAGATTAGTGATTAATGTCTCGGCTTCCTGTTCTTTGCCAAAAACACTCGCTATACTCCGGAGTCTTTCTTCTGTAGTCATTTTCTCGTACGGAATATATACCGTAGGTGCGATATCCTTTAACAACGAATACGTCTCTTCTGAAGGCGCAATAATCAGATCCGGATCGAGGTCTATTACAGCTTCAGGATTCGGTTCAAACCAGGCACCCAGTGAATTTACACCTTCAAGTTCACCCTTATATGCAGCTCCGGCGAATACTTCTGAGGTAGCGATTGGCTTAATTCCAAGTGCGACAACATCCCCCTGGAGATACAATACAACAACCCGTTTCGGATTCGCTGGAACAACCACGTCACCTTTAACCGTTGAGACCGTACGTGTTTCATTGTCTTTGTTCGTCTGGCTTCCAGTGTCCGATGACACGGCCGTACTGCTGTTATTGGAACTGGCACCCGTTCCTTCGCCAGCTGCTGGTGTTGTTGCAGTACCTGAAGAGCAGGCTGCGAGGAGCATCGTTATGCTCAACAATGCAACCATGATCATACTGGAACTTGTTTTTCTTCTTCTCATTGGTGTAGACCCTCCGTCTATATATTGATAATGATTCTCATAATCAATATATCCCGACTTCCATCTTCGGCCAATGGACGATTCAGAGATTTGCAATGGACGATCCTCTGTTCGAGCTTCTTCTCTCATCTTTCGTTGATACAGAATCGGAGAGATCCCCACATGTTTTTTGAAAATACGACTAAAATAATACACATCCGAATAACCCACTTCTGTTGCAATTTCACTCAGCGTTGCATCAGATCGTACAAGCAGATTCCGAGCCTTGGCGATTCGGGTCTGAATTAAATAATAAATTGGACTGTAACCCGTCTGTCGTTTGAATTGCATGGATAAATGTCGGGAGCTGTAGTTGAACTGTTCAGCCAGGAAATCAAGCGTCACCTGTTCCCTATAATGGTTCTGTATATAACGAAGTGTTTGTTTCACCGGGTCAGCAAGCTCTGTTTTAATCTCCTGCTCTGCCAACTGAACCATCATTTCATGAATGAATTGGTAAAATAAACTTTTTGTATGAAGCAGATCCAGACTGCCAGATTGAATCCATGCACCCTCAAGCTCATCAAGGTAACGTAACAACCCCAGCGGACTACTTGGCGTAAATCCATATTGCAAAGAGAACGGTGCAACCTCTGGCTGTGCCAATAACCACTTTTTGCGAAAACTAGGAAAGGCAAGGAATGCTCTGTAATAGAGCAGAATATATTCAAAATCTTCGTTGGTTTGGATATCCAGTGAAGATCCTTTGGCCCCATGAAGCATGTAAAATCGCTCTGCATTGTAAGCTCTACCATCCATTTGGAGGTCAGCGGAGCCTCGAATCGTATATATAAAAGCATTTGCCGGAAGTGTGTAGGAACTCAGTTGTGCCCCTGCCTCCATAACGATTCGTCGTATATCCAGAACCTTAACAGCGGCATGATTCCAGCATTTCATCTGTTCGTCTAATTGCATCAAATACTCTCCAATCCCAGCCTCACCCGGAACAAAGGCCTTACAAGGTCATCATTCTGCCATACATCCAATAACATATATGTAGCAGAGGTTTACTAATGTACCTTTATTATAAATGATAATAATTTTCATTATCAACTGTAATTTAGAGTGGAAGAATTGGATTTCATCTCATCCATCACTTGTTACGCTTATTCTTGTTCAGAGATCTTCGTAAACCACGCAGCCAATTCCTCTGTTTGATTCAATGTTGCAATCGGGTCAAAGTACCATGAACGTCCGGGCTCCAGATAAACACACGATCATTTTTAACCCATCCAGTGAACTCCAGACAAGTTTCGATTTCAACTCTTCCAGGGTCAGATTGTTCGCTGTTAGAATAATGTAATCCTCCACCAGGCAGGTTTGTTTTGTACATCAAGTAATATAGGCGCAATCAGGATTCGCCTGCTTGAATCACCAACTTACTTCCTTTTGCCCCATGGATAATATAAAAGCGACTCACTTCATATGTTTGCTTGTCAGCGTCACTCCAGCATCACCCTGAATGGTGAGTACAAAGGTACTTGTTGGAAATTTGTAATTCATCTCTTCTTATGCCTCTAATTCCATGTAACGAATATCTGTTATACTCACCGCAGCATAGTTCCAGAGGATATAATAATCATTCCACATTTTGCTAACCCATCTCCGTCTACATAGATTGTGTCTGAACTTCCACTCACTTAATAATAAACATTATCAATTATTATGAGGAAGTACGCAATACATCCGACGCAAAATGAATCCATTGCGATGAAACAAGAGCTATTCAAATCCTTCTCTTAACATCCGATATATGTAAATAGAACCATGATAGAGAGTAGAAGGAGAACAGTGGATATGAATTCAATCTCATCTGCAACCAAAAGCAGTTTCACTCCCGGGAATCAAGTCTCCAGTCGGGATAAAGAAATACAGGGACTCATGCAGCAGAAGGTCCGGCTCAATGAAGAAATGCAAAGTGTAAAAACCAATGACGAGTTGGATACCAAAACCAAAGCTCAACGAATTAAATCCTTAACAAGCTCCATTTCCCAGATCGACAGCCAGATTACCCAAATTAAAGCTGAAGAATTGCAAGAAAAGAACAAATTAAGACAGCCCGAAAAGACTCAACAGCAACAACCCAAACCAACCGACGAGACACAAGCCCCTTCACTCGATCACCTGATCAAGCATAGTCAGACTTATGATCAATTGGGTAAGCTGGTCGGTTTACGTGATCGCATGCAGGGCTCCATTCAGACCACCGAAGGAGAAACCCGCTTCGACCGACTTGTTCTGGAGATTAATCCTCCTACAAATGATCTCGATCTCGGCAAATCAAAGATGTTGGAAAATTCAGAACGCACCGTCTTTCAGGCAAAGCGAGAGACCGTCCAAGACATCAACTCCCAGTTAAACAAGGTTAATCAGAAGATTGGGGAACTGGTGGAAGAGATCCATCAATCCGCGCCTAAAGAATCGGCACAACCTCCCATCTCTGCAACATCTGGAGAAGATAATCAGGAAGTAAATGAAGGAAAGAAAACGGGAAGTAAGGAGCACCCATCAGATGGCGGAACCACAGATCAGGAATCAGGAAACGGCCCGCAAACTACGGCTTCTACATCTCCTGCTGCTTCATATCCATCCGTCGATATTCGAATCTGAGTACTCTTTGCTCTAACATACTTATATGTATACATAATGAGGTTGAAGTGTTTTTGCAACACAGCACTCGACTCGCATCACATAATAGATAAACCGCTATTACAGGTGAATAACTCCTGATAAGTAGTGGTTTTTCTTGTATCTTTAACGTTAGTAGTTGAGCTACTATGAGTATTTCTTATCTCTAGCACAGAGTACTGACGTTATCATTTGCACAGATGATACTGCCAGCAATCGCTTTACAACCTTTTTTGATGCGTGTGGCATCATCAATAATCTGATCTATGTTTTCATATTTTCGCTTGCTATTGGTTACAACGGCGATGGATACCGACACCAGAGGAATGGGCCGATTCAGCCCGGAGCGTCCTTCCCCCAGAACATATTGATGATGCCAATCATGTTCGTTGTAGAATGTCTTTTTCATTTCCTCAAAACCTGAGATGACTTCCTCACTAATAAGTTTGTAATCATGGTGATTCAGGATCGTAATAAAATCATCACCACCGATATGTCCAAGAAAAGCTTCAGGGGGAACAAATAGCTTACGAAGCAAGTTAGCTGTCGCCTGAATAAGCTGATCCCCCAATTTGAAGCCGTAGCTATCATTGTAGGATTTGAATTGATCGAGATCAACGTACAGTACACTAAAATGGTCCATCTGAAGAGCCTGAGACAGCCTTTCATCTATAATATGATTACCTGGAAGACCCGTCAGAGGGTTCATAAAAATCGCCATTTCAGCCCGTACATCTGCAACAGCAAGTAGCAAACGTCGAATACTCACAGCTCCCAAGAAACGTTCTCCTGACGTGACCAACACAAGATCATATATTTCCCCTTCATCTCTGTCCATGGCTAGAACACTGACATCCGTAATCTGTTCCGAATAATCCACGACCAGTGCCTGCGTGTTCATCACCAGTTCTACAGGACGTCCCATATACAGATTATAGCCATACTGGGTGCCAATCTGCTGAAAGAATCGGGCCCGCATCATTAATGACACACACCTCTCCCCCATAACAGCTATACCTTCCAGACTAGGTTTGGACTTAAAAAGATGATAGACGATATCACATTTTGTATCAGATTGTACTACAGGAATTGGTTCAGCAATCTCGCCTATTTGCGTAAACATACGATTCTACTCCTCTGTTCGTAGCATCTATCCGAACTTTCAAATATATATGTAGGTCTTTGTCAATGGTCACATCGTACCACTTTCTACTTGAAAAAGCGTTAACTGAGAGTAAAAGTTTATGAATTATTTCCTTTATCTGAATTTTGCTATAGGGAGCTTTCTTTAATGTAGAAACTCAAAATTCAGAAACAATCATTCAAAACTAAATTTCATCATCATGTTCTGTGTTATTTCGTTATGCAAAAATACCGTCATTTACTGGATATCTTTAATCCAATAATTGACGGTATTCGTTGGCATATATTACAGAAGTTTATCGGCATGAAATGAACGAATTCAGATACAGGCCACCAAAATCCATTTGGCTAGAATCTAATCTGAATTCAAACTATAATTGCCAGCTCACTACTCCTGACCGTTTCAGCTTACCTTATGCTCAATTCTCAGCTTGTCAGCGACCATCGCGATGAACTCGCTATTTGTTGGCTTCGACTTGCTGATATTGATCGTGTAACCAAACAAGTGGCTGATGCTGTCGATGTTACCACGAGTCCATGCCACTTCAATCGCATGACGGATGGCACGTTCGACGCGGGACGGCGTGGTTTTGAATTTTTCGGCAATCGCTGGATACAGTGTTTTGGTGATTGCTCCCAGAATTTCGATATTGTTATACACCATCGTAATAGCTTCGCGCAAATACTGATATCCCTTAATATGCGCAGGAACGCCGATTTCATGTATGATGGACGTAATGCTTGCATCGAGATTTTTATGTTTGCCCATGGGCACAACATTGGATTTCATGAACATGGATGATCCATTGCTCGTCGACATCGCGGTCTGTGTTCCAACCAGTTGACGCACACGATTCGCAAGCACCTCCATGTCAAACGGCTTGAGAATATAATAAGAAGCTCCGAGTTGCACGGCACGCTGTGTGATATTCTCTTGTCCGAATGCCGTAAGCATAATGACTTTAGGCTGTGGAGACAGGTTCAGGTTGCGCAAGCGCTCAAGCACACCCAGACCGTCCAGATGAGGCATGATAATATCCAGAATCAATACATCCGGCACATCCCGAGTTTGCTCCAGCAATTGCAGTACTTCTTCTCCATTGTATGCAATACCGGTTACTTCCATATCTTCCTGTTCAGATATATATTCGGCAAGCAAATTCGTAAATTCACGATTATCATCGGCCAGCAATACCTCAATTTTTTGCAAAACGGTATCCTCCTTTAAATTAAACATCGTTTCGTACATTTCCTTACACGTTTAATTTTCGACACAGCGAGTTAAATTCCTCCTGTCGAAAATTATTTTTCTTTATTTTTTTTTCTTGATCCTATATAATAAATAATTTATTTCATTATCCGATATATTATGTTTGCTTTCGACAAAAAAGAACCTCAAGGCTGTTTAACCAGCCTTGAGGTTCTTATCGTTTTCCTTTTTCATCATAACGCCAGCATCTTGTAACATCCATTCAATGAAGCAACCGTAACCCGATTTCGGATCATTCACGAATACATGAGTAACTGCACCGATCAACTTACCATTCTGTACAATAGGGCTGCCACTCATCCCTTGAACGATACCTCCGGTCTTATCCAGCAGTTTCGGGTCCGTGATTCGAAGTACCAGACCTTTTGTTGCTGGTTCGGTTTGATCTGCCACATGAACAATGTCAATGGAGAAGCGTTCAACTTGTTGACCGTCAACCACGGTAAGTATTTCGGCCGGTCCTTCCTTTACTTCATGAGAGAAAGCAACGGGAATACCTTTCGAATACAAACTGTGCTCAGGATTTCCGGACATTTTACCAAAGATACCAAAAGCCGTATTACGTTCAATATTGCCCAAAATTTTGCTTTCCTTGAGGAAATGAGCACGTTTTTCACCCGGATCACCGGTCTCACTTTTAGAAATGGACGTCACATTGGATTGAACGATCTGACCACTACCTACAACAATAGATGTTTGTGTGTTCATATCTGTAATGACATGGCCCAGTGCGCCGTATACGCCCTGATCTGGAGCATAGAAGGTAAGTGTGCCAACACCGGCTGCAGAATCACGAATGTACAATCCAAGCCTCCACGCTTGATCCTCGGAGTCATACGCCGGAGTTAATCGTGTCTTCACCGTTTCCTTACCACGTTTTAACACAACATCAATACCTTTTTTACTTTTCCCTGCAAGTTCAACGGCTTCAGAGACACCTGCTACGCCATCAAGACGTTTACCATCCATATGCGTAATCAGATCTCCGAGCTTAATGCCTGCGGTTTCTCCTGGCGATACACGCTCATCCTGCCCAGAGTGGACCAGATGATGACCTACAACCAGAATGCCTGCCGATTTAACTTTGACGCCAATCGTTTGACCCCCGGGTACAACACGCAAATCCGGTATCACATTCACATGGACTGTTTTGACCGGAATTTTACCCCACAACTTTAACGTTAATTTGGCATGTCCCGTTTGTTGAGGGTGAAGATGCAAAGGTTGTTGCCTGGTAACATGCATCGCTGCCTGATCATCCAAACCAACGATATCTGGTCGATCTACAACGGCGCTTGAAACAGCAGGTACAGCGAGCCGGACATCCGCTTGCCTGCCAGCAAACACCTGCAATTCATCCGGCAGTGAAGCATAACTTTGCACAGGCTGAATGGCCTGGCTAATCACACAAAGAAAGAAGGCAAATAAAAGACCTAGCAATTTCTTCCTGAGGGGGGAATTCAATGGCTGTCACACTCCCTTTGCTTCTTTCGCTTGACGAAAGGTGGTCGCCAATTGCGTACCTATAAGATAACCTCGCCCCCAGGCTTTTATTACTGTCAATCATTACGCCAGCCGTCCGTTTCACCCTTTTTTGGCTTCCGCCAAATTCAGCATTTCCTGTGCGTGATGCAGCGTTTTTTCTGTAATTTCCACGCCGCCCAGCATACGTGCCAATTCCTTCACTCTGCCTTCGTCTGACAGCGATTCCACCTGCGTCATCGTCCGTCCATCGTAAACATGTTTCTCAATGAGATACTGATGATCTGCCATACAAGCCACTTGTGGTAAGTGAGTTATTGAGAAAACCTGACAAGTCGAAGACAAGCGGAACAGTTTTTCCGCAATGGATTGAGCTGCTCTACCACTAACTCCGGTATCAACTTCATCAAAAATCAACACAGGTATCCGGTCATGTCGTGCAAAAATACTCTTCATCGCCAGCATCATTCTCGACAACTCACCACCTGAAGCAATTTTGCCAAGTGGTCGTAATGGCTCGCCCGGGTTCGGCGAAATCAGGAATTCCGCATTGTCCGCACCCTGACGATTCAGACGAATACGACGTCCATTCCATTCAATGCCCTTCGGATCTTCGAAAGGAGTAATCTGAACACGCAACGTAGTCCGCTCCATTTGCAGATCCTTGAGTTCGCTTTCCACCTGTGCAGCAAGTTCCTCGGCGCATTGTTTGCGAACCTTGCTAAGTTCTTCAGCAGACTCCATCACAAGGTTAAGCATTTTGTCACGTTCAGCTCGCAATTTCTCCAGCCGTTCGTCCTTGTTCTCCAGTTGGTCGGTTTCATGGCTAATCTGATCATAATAACTCAGAATAAGTTCAACACTGTCCCCGTATTTCCGTCTGAGGCCAGAAATCAGATTCAGCCTTTGCTCCACTTCTTCCAGCCTTGCCGGATTAAATTCAATCTTCTCCCGGTAATCCCTTAATTGAAATGTCGCATCTTCCAATTGATAAAATGCGGATTGCAATTGTTCTACAATGGGTTGCAGTCCTTTGCTATCATATCCAGAAATGTCTTCAATTCTTGAAAGAGCAATGCTCACAGCTTCAAGTCCGCGTTGACCACTGAGCAGATCATATGCACCAGCAACACTGTCCATCATTTTCTCACTATGGGATAGTTTGACCCGTTCTTCCCCGAGTAATTCATCCTCGCCTCGTGTAAGGCTTGCCGCTGAGATCTCCTCAAGCTGAAACCGATACATGTCCAAGAGTTGATATGCCCGCTGACTGGACTCCTGAAGCGCACGCAGTTCTTTTTCCGCCGTGATAAACTTGCTGTAGCGCTCCTGGTACTTCGCTTTGATCGGTCCGATTACTTCCGAGCCATAGGTGTCGAGAAGCCCCAGATGGCTCTCAGCGCGCAGCAAACTCTGATGTTCATGTTGTCCATGAATATTGATCAGCTTCTCGCCTACTTCCCGCAGCATGGTCAGATTGACCAATTGCCCATTAATGCGGGACGTACTTTTCCCCTGTGTGTTCAGTTCACGTCGAATGACCAGATGCTCTTCAGGCTCACAATGGATACCCAACTTCTCTAATGTCTGCCATACCGGATGACTTTGCTCCATCTCAAACAAGGCTTCCATCTCTGCCTTCTCACATCCGTACCGGATCAGATCAGCTGAACTTCGTCCACCGGCAATTAAGCCAAGTGCATCTATAATAATCGACTTCCCTGCACCCGTTTCCCCTGAAAGTACATGGAATCCCGGATGGAATACAACGTCCACTTCTTCCACCACAGCCAAATTACGAATCGATAACGTAACTAACATCTGCAAAAACACCTCCGGATGACTAACTCAGAAATTATGTTTTTGAACCATTGATTAAGCAATGTAACCCATGATCCGCTCAATAACGGTCACACTGTTACCTTCAGTCCGGCAGATAATCAGAATGGTGTCATCTCCACAAATCGTGCCCATGACTTCATTCCACTCAATATTATCAAGCAGAGCTGCAATGGAGTTGGCTGTTCCTGGCAAACATTTCATCACAACCAGATTGTTTGTGTGATCAATGTGCAAGAAGTTGTCAACAAGTGCACGCTTCAACTTTTGAATCGGATTATATCGTTGATCTGTCGGCAAAGAGTACTTGTATCTTCCGTCATCCATCGGAATCTTGATTAACAGAAGTTCCTTGATATCCCGGGATACCGTCGCCTGAGTCACCTGAAAACCTGATTTGCGTAGTGCTTCAACCAGATCATCCTGGGTCTCAATTTCATTTTGACTAATGATTTCACGAATTTTGATGTGCCTTTGTCCTTTCATACATGCCTCCAGTTAAATGTATTGCAATAAAGCAGCATTTGTAATTCGCCGCAGACTTTGCCCTGCAATGTTCATTCTTTTATATTAGTCCAGATCATCCCCATCATACACATCTTCCTGATAGTCCATGAGCCTGATTAACTTAATATCGGAATCCTCCACGTCAACATACAGCAATCCTTCACAGCCAGGATATAACAACAGGTAATTGAGGAAGCGATCCCTTAGCGCAGGGCCGGTCATTTCAATTGGCTGTCTGCGACGAGACGTTTTCACGAGGTATCTGAGATCCTCACGTTCTGCAACATAATCAATGAATAATCTGCTGTAATAAACGGATTCATTGGCCTCAAAAGCCAGAGGAACCTTCATTTTGCCACCGATGACTTCGTAACCCTGTGCTTCAAGCAAATCCAAGGCCGGGGAATCCTGAATCTTCACGTTCAGCTGCATTCCAGACAAGCTTACCGGCGTCGGTCGGTTCACCCAATTACGCAAGCCAAAGAACAGCCACAAGATCAAACAGACAGCAAGTACACCTATAACGATTGTGTCATATTGACCATCCATTATCGCTCACCTCGAAGACATATTCGAGGTTCAGTAACGATTTCCCTTTACCTCAATCACCTTTCCAGCGAAAAGAAACCCATCTTATGATGAGTTTCCCGTAAATGTATGAGCTGCTTCCTTTGCAACTTGCTCCGCAAGTGCGTCAAGTGAAGCTGGATCGATCTCTGGTTGTGTTGCCTCTGGTGCTTCCAGACGCCAATGTGCGAGAAATTCTATATTACCTTCTCCACCGGTTATCGGTGAAAAAGTTAAACTCTGCAGATGCAAACCAAGTTGACTGGCAAAATGAAGCATCGTCTGCAATACATCCTTGTGTACCTTCGTATCACGTACCACACCGGACTTGCCTACTTTTTCACGCCCTGCCTCAAATTGAGGTTTAATCAATGCAACGATATCTGCAGGTTGTTTCAAAAGAGCCAGAAGTGGCGGCAATATGATTCGCAGTGAAATGAACGACACATCAATGCTCGCAAAGTTCGGCACGGGTCCCGTCAGATCTTCAGGAGTCACATAGCGGAAATTAGTTCGTTCCATAACAGTAACCCGCTCATCATTACGCAAAGACCAGTCGAGCTGATTATACCCCACATCAATAGCGTAGACGTGAGATGCGCCATGCTGAAGTGCACAATCCGTAAATCCACCGGTGGATGAACCTATGTCGAGCATGACAAGTCCATTCATATCAAGGCCGAAATGACGGATCGCTTTTTCGAGCTTTAATCCGCCTCTGCCGACGTAGGGATGTACCGAGCCTTTAACTTTTAGCTCGGCTTCCCTTGGAATTTTCATGCCCGCCTTTTCGATCGGCTCATTATTGGCATATACCAGTCCAGCCATGATTGCAGCTTTTGCCTTCTCACGACTTTCATAATAGCCCTGCTCAACCAGCAGAACATCAATTCGTTCTTTCGGGAGTGACATGTCTGTCTCCTATCATGTAAATTTACGAAGGAAAACGTGTTTTGGGTATGCCATAAGATGATTGAACAGCCATCTTGCGCAGTTCAGCACATACATTTTCAACGGTAAGACCCACTTCCTCACGTTGTTCCTTAATACTGCCATGCTCGATGAAGCGATCCGGAATCCCCATCAATTGTACATGAACATCATGCAGTCCCTGTTCTGCATAAAATTCCAGCACTGCACTACCCATGCTGCCTGCTTGAGATGTTTCTTCAAGTACAATCAATTTGGTGCCTCGAACAGCTAAATCACGCAACATTTGCTCGTCAAGAGGTTTCAGGAAGCGAGCGTTGATTACGCCAGCTGTGATACCTTCCCGCTTCACCATCTCCGCTGCTTCTTCTGCAAGCTGCACCATCGATCCTGAAGCGATGACAGCATATCCCTCCGATGGACGCAGTTGCTCCCATGATCCGATTGGAATCGAAACAAGTACATCATCCAAAGGTACACCGACCACATTGTTTCGTGGATAACGGTAAGCAATTGGACCTTCATTATAATCAAGCGCCGTTTTCATCATATGACGCAATTCATTTTCGTCTTTTGGCATCATCAGAACGATATTTGGAATATGACGCATAAATGCCACATCATACACCCCTTGATGTGTTTCCCCATCCGGACCAACAAACCCGGCACGGTCAATGGCAAACATCACGTTAGCGTTATGTCGGCAAATATCATGTACGATCTGATCATATGCACGTTGCATAAACGTAGAATACACGGCAAAGACCGGCTTCAAGCCTTCCATAGCCAGTGCAGCACACATGGTTGCCGCATGCTGTTCTGCGATCCCTACGTCAATCATGCGGTCAGGAAATTCCTTACTAAAAGGAATGAGACCTGATCCTGTAGGCATTGCTGGCGTTACAGCTACGACCCGCTTATCCTGCTTCGCAAGATCAATTAACGTTTGACCAAACACTTCCGTGTACATCGGTTTCCCCACAGCTTTCAGCACTTGACCGGATTCAATTTTGTACGGAGAAATCCCGTGCCACTTGTGTGAATCGGCTTCTGCTGGCTGATAACCTTTGCCTTTGGTCGTGAGCACGTGAACGAGCACAGGACCATCAACGTTATCAGCCTGTTTGAAGGTTTCAATCAATTTGGGAATATCGTGTCCATCAATCGGACCCAAATACGTGAAGCCCAGTTCTTCAAAAAGAACACCTGGTACCATCATATATTTGACACTATCTTTGATCCAGCTTGCCGATTTGGCCAAACGATCCCCAATAGCAGGAATTTTTTTAAGCATGCCCTCGACATCATCTTTCGCTTTCAGATAATGACGATCCGAACGAATTTTGCTCAAATATTTATGCATGGCCCCAACGTTTGGAGCAATGGACATTTCATTATCATTCAGAATAACCATCAGTTTTCTCTGCTCATGACCGATATGATTGAGAGCCTCAAAAGCCATACCACCTGTAAGCGCTCCATCACCAATCATCGCGATAACTTGGTTGTCCTCACCCTTCAGATCACGTGCAAGGGCCATCCCCATCGCAGCGGACAATGAAGTACTGCTGTGTCCAGCTTCCCATACATCATGTTCACTTTCGTTGCGTTTGACAAACCCGCACAGGCCGTTATGTTGACGCAATGTATCAAAGCGATCCATACGCCCTGTCAGAACTTTGTGCACATAAGCCTGATGCCCTACATCAAAAATCATTTTGTCTGCTGGACTGTTATAGCAGTAATGCAGGGCTACCGTGAGCTCAACCACGCCTAAGTTGGGTGCGAGATGCCCACCTGTAACAGACAGTTTCTCAATCAGAAACTGCCGGATCTCTGCCGACAAAAGGGCAAGATCATCCTGAGACATCGACTTTAGATCACTGGGTTGTTTAATTTGTGGAAGCAGCACGAGAATCTCCCCGCTTTCCTAGATTGTTTAGTTATTGTTGTAAATCGATATATACATTATGAATCAAATGACATTAAATCATTATAACATAAAAGAACAAGAATCATAATTTACTGCACTATACTCCCGATAACGAGCATTCTCGCCAGCAAGTTACTTAAAATTCTTCTCCATATGTATTCCCGCATCCACTGAGGACAGACTTTTCCCATCTAATCGGAAAAAGGACATTACATTTATTACACGGTTATACAGGTTTTGAAACAACGCGTTTTATTCGAATCTAATGGTCTCGACTCATCAGATAATCTGCAATTTCCAGCAATCTGGATGCATCAGGTAACTCGGCTCTTTCAAGTGCATCTTTTGCAGATTGGGTAAGGGATTTCACTTCATCTAGAGAAGCGTCCATGCCAATAAAATAAGGATACGTTACCTTCTGCTGATTCACATCGCTCTGTGTTTTTTTGCCCATCTTCTGCTCGTCACCCGTCAGGTCGAGAATATCATCCTGAATCTGGAACGCCAGCCCCAAATCACGGCCAAACACACGTAAGGCTTCCAATTGTCCTTCCGTTGCTCCACCAATTCGTGCTCCAGCAATGAGTGAGAAAACAATCAGGTCACCCGTTTTGTGCAAATGAATATATTGGAGCTGTGAAAGATCAGTCATGCCTTGCTCACCTTCCATATCCGCAACTTGGCCGCCGACCATGCCTCTTGCTCCAGCAAGTTCGGACATGTCCTCTACGATGGACAGCAGCGCATCTGCCGCCACACCACTACGGCGTCCAGCTTGAACAATGCTATAAAAAGCATGGGTTAACAGCGCATCACCTGCCAATATGGCTGTTGCCTCACCATATACCTTATGATTCGTTAATTTTCCCCTGCGGTAATCATCATTATCCATAGCAGGCAGGTCGTCGTGGATCAGTGAATACGTATGAACCATCTCCACGGCGCAGGCTACCGGCATTGCAGCTGTACGCTGTGCACCGAAGGCTTCCGCCGCAGCAACGACCAGAAGAGGACGAAGGCGTTTACCTCCGGCCATGAGTGAGTACTGCATCGCATCCGACAACGATTGTGGTACATCCCAGTGAACAGGAAGCGTGTGTTTCAACGCTTCTGTCACCTCAGCTGTAACCTCTTCGAGGTATGCTTGAAACGAAGGACGATTACTCATGGACTTCACCGCTCTCATCGTCAGCAGTTCCGAAAGGCTTCTTGCGAAGCTCTCCATCTTCTTCTACGATCATCTCGATCTTGCGTTCCACTTGTTCCAGCTTCAGTCCGCAAAGTTGCGAAAGCTTCATCCCGCGTTGAAACAGATCGATGGCCTGTTCCAACGGAACATCACCATGTTCCAGCTGACCTACGATGTCTTCCAATGCCGCCATTGCCTCTTCAAAATTCAATTCCGGTTCATTCGCCATGGGTATTGTCGTCCTCCTTCATTCCCCAAACCTGACAGTCCAGCTGTCCGTCTGATAATTTAATCTTAATTGAATCTCCAGGCTGTACATCCTTCGTTGACTTGATCAATCGCTGTTCTTGCTCATCATAGACAAGGCTGTATCCCCGTGACATGACTTTAAGCGGGCTAAGCGCATCCAGATGCCGCACAGATGATTTCCACTGTTGTTGCTTCGATCTGGTTATAGACCTGATCGCAAGTTCCAGTTGTCTGCGTGCTGCCGCATTCTCACGGCGTGCTGCATTGACCTGCTCACGAGGATTGAATCGTTGCAGTGCTGCCCGCAGACGCTCCTGCTTCTCTCCTGTCCATTTCATACGCGTATCCACTGTTCTCAAAAGCCGTTGGTGCATCATATCCAGTCGTTCCGTATGCTGCATCAACGTACGTCTTGGATGCACCAGCACTGGCGAACGCTGTAATCTTGCGAGCCGTTCACGATTATGTACAGCACGCTGACGTAAGCTGTGCTGTAACTGGCGCTGACGTTGTCCGATCTGATCAAGCAACTCAGCTCGATTAGGTACAGCTAATTCAGCTGCTGCTGTAGGTGTAGCCGCACGCAAATCGGCTGCAAAATCAGCAATTGTGAAGTCCGTTTCGTGCCCAACCGCAGAAATGACAGGAATATCCGAAGCGACTATTGCTCTTGCCACAATCTCCTCATTAAAGGCCCACAACTCCTCCAGTGAACCGCCTCCGCGTCCAACGATAAGTACATCGGCTTCTCCCATCCGGTTCAAGTTGCCAATGGCTTTGACAATGGAAGGTGCTGCACCTTTGCCTTGGACCAAAACAGGATACAAAACAACTTTGGCAGAAGGGTATCTACGCTGGAGTGTGATCATGATGTCCCGCACCGCCGCTCCCGTCGGTGAAGTTACAACCCCGATGGTCTGGGGATAACGAGGGATCTGTCTTTTTCGCGAAGGTGAAAATAACCCTTCATCCTCAAGCTTTTTCTTCAGCTGTTCGTAAGCCAGATACAGACTTCCAATTCCGTCCGGTTGCATCTGGGTAGCGTAGAATTGATACTGCCCATCCCGTTCATACACCGAGACATTACCACGGGCAATAACCCTTGCACCCTCCTTCGGTACAAAGGGTAATCGCTGGTTATGGGACGCAAACATAATCGACTTAATCCGACTGTCCTTGTCCTTCAATGTAAAATACATATGGCCGCTGGAGTGATGTGTGAAGTTCGAAATCTCCCCGCGTAGCCAAACGTCCGACAGGACCTGATCCGATTCCAGTTTCATTCGAATATACCGGTTCAGGTCTTTGATGGAGTAGATCTTTTGATCTGCCACAGACAAAACCCTAGGCCAATCCGTGAGCGCGCTTGGCAGCGATCAATGTATTTTGCATCAGCATTGTGATTGTCATCGGACCAACACCACCTGGAACGGGTGTAATTGGACCAGAAACTTCTTTCACACTCTCGAAATCAACGTCTCCTGCCAGTTTGCCATTCTCCAAACGGTTCATGCCGACATCGATAACCACAGCACCCGGTTTCACAAAATCAGCATCCACAAAGTTTGCACGACCGATGGCTACAACTAGAATGTCCGCCTGGCGTGTAATTTCTTTCATGTTGGCTGTACGGGAATGACACATGGTTACTGTCGCATTCTCACGTTGGAGCAACAGGGATACCGGTTTGCCAACGATGTTGCTTCTTCCGATGACTACCGCATGTTTACCGGACATTTCCAATCCAGTGCGCTTGATCAGTTCAATTACACCCGCTGGGGTACATGGAAGCAGACTATCGTCCCCAATAACAAGATTACCAACATTGACTGGATGGAACCCGTCTACGTCTTTATCCACGGCAATTGCATCAATAACCGCTTTCTCTTCGATATGTTTCGGTAGTGGGAGTTGCACCAAAATTCCGTTAATGGATTGTTGATTGTTCAGCTTGTCCACCAGCGCAAGCAGATCTTCTTGGGACGTATCTGCATCCAAGCGATGCACTTCGGAGTAGAAACCGAGGTCGTGACATGCTTTTTCTTTATTACGCACATAGACTTGGGATGCCGGATCTTCCCCGACGAGCACAACAGCCAGACCAGGTACTACCCCCTGTTCGCTAAGCTGTTTTACTTCTGTTGTCATGCTTGCGCGGATCTCTTGGGATACTTCTTTACCGTTAATAATAGATGCTGTCATTGTACTCTCTCTCCCTTATGTGAATATAAAATTAGAGGTTGTTCAAAAAGCCCGCTTTTGATTACGAAGGATACTGAAAACCGGTCTTTTTGAACACACACTATAATTAATCATAACTTAAGATAATTTTGCTTTAATGGCGTCAACTTCCTGAATCATGCGTCCAAGTACACCATTGACGAATTTACCGGATTCTTCTGTACCAAAATATTTGGACAGTTCAATCGCTTCATTGACAGATACCTTTGCCGGGATGTCATCACGGAACACCATTTCATACGTGGACAGTCGTAGAATCTGGCGATCTACACGTGACAGACGGCTAATCTGCCAACCTTTCAAATAATCCACAAGCAAACCGTCAATGGCTTCCTTATTGTTCCAGGCTCCTTGTACAATCTCAGTAACATAAGTACGCATTACATCTGCATCGCGGATAACTACTTCAGTTTCATTATCTTCAGCAGCTTCATTGATCAACATGTTCACAGCTTCTGCTGCACCTACCTCATTCATTTCCATCTGATACAGACTTTGTACTGCAATTTCCCTTGCCAAACGTCTTTTCATGTCCTGCCTCCTGCAGCGCTCCGCCTGGAGCGTCATCATGCTTATTTTATAATCCATGCATCCATCTCATCAAATCCTGTATCGGTTAGATCGATGGATTACACGGTATTGTTATTGTTATCCCTTTTCACAAAAAAACCTGCAATACGTTTCCTCCAAAAAACGGGCAACCTAAACTACAGCTCTATTTTCGGAAGAAACATATTGCAGGGTTCAGGTAGGTCACTTAAACGGACGCCAGCGATCGCCCAGCCATTGTCCCCACTCCCTCCAGGGAATGGACGAACCCAGCTTCGAATCGCTTCGTCTGCCTAACGTATAACCAATGAACACCAAGAGTGCAAAGAACAACATATCCCAAAAACCGATCCATACATAAAGAAATCCAAAAAAGATGCCGCCGATAATTCCGGTAATTCGGCCTCTGTGACTATCCCAAATCTCTTTCCACAGCATCAGTGAAACTCACCTCATTCCACTCGACTCTTGTAGTTAGGCGACTGGGTCACATTAGCGATATACACCGTGACAAAAGAAACCGGGATGCCCGTAATCTCTTGTACATGATCATGAATCGCCTTTTGCAGATCAGAAGTCAGCGCAGGAATAGGTGTCTCACCATCCACTACTGCACGGATCATAATCTCCAGTCCTGACTCGACCACACGTATGCGTGCCTTGACATCACGTACTCCCCGGAAACGGGAAGTTGCCTTCAAACAGAGATTCTCAATCGTCTCCATCGAAATCTGTACATCACCAAACTCAGTACGTTGATCTACAGACGGCAACGATGCACGCTCACGCCGAACCGAGATGTAGAAAAATCGCAAACTCAGGATAAACAAAATCGCTGCTGCAATAACCGACGCAACAATAACGTTTTGTTCCTGCTGGTAATTCAATTCGTAAGGCAGCACACCGCTAATCAGAAGAATGACGGCTGCCGATATTGCTCCAACGCTTATGCTGTATATAAACAACAGAAGCCGATCCAGTATTTTAGCCACGAACTGCACAGCCTCCCTTGCTCACTAACATGACTTAACCTGTTCACTAGCAAAAAATCAGATCCTCATCTAGCTTTCGCTATAATGAAGACCTGTCCAAGACGGGATAACCCCCGGCAGATGATGCCGGGGGAATCTGTCTTCTTTTATTTTACACGCTGACTGTTCAGGTCGATCTCTTCCACTTTCTCGGTGCTCTTGAACTGAACGTCATGAATGTGCACATTCACTTCATTCACATTCAATCCTGTCATGTTCTCGATGGAACGTTTCACGTTCTGTTGAATCTCCGTAGCTACCTGTGGCAGACGGTATCCGTACTCGATAATTACAGAAACATCAACTGCAGCTTCACGTTGGCCCACTTCAACTTTAACGCCTTTGGAAAGGTTTTTGCGACCAAGCAATTCAGCAAATCCGCCAGCGAATCCACCACTCATGCCTGCAACACCTTTCACTTCAAGGGTCGCCAATCCAGCAATCACTTCAATAACTTCAGGTGCGATCTGGATTTCACCGATATCCGTTCGTTCAAATTCAGTCGGTAGTGTACTCATAACTGTTCAACACACCTTTCGCGAGATAAGTTTGCGGCCATCCGTCAGGGCGCTGGACTCAGGTTAATCAACCTTCAGACCCTTCCGGTCCGGCTTTACCGGAACTCCTGCAAACATCCGCGAGGTGCGGGCTTATCCTTTGCAGGAGACATGCGCTCTTATTATTCATACTATATCATTTGGGCTACATTATGACAAACAAGCCCAATATACCTTTTAAATCTCGTTTTCCTCAAGAAATTTGATATCAAAGTCACCACGAATGAACGTTGGGTGCTCCAGCAATTTCTGATGGAAAGGAATAGTTGTAGATATGCCTTCAATCGCAAATTCCCCAAGCGCACGCTTCATCTTGGCAATCGCCTCTTCACGATTCGCTCCCCACACGATCAATTTTGCGATCATGGAGTCATAGAAAGGTGAAATGGTATAACCCGGATAAGCAGCACTATCTACACGAACGCCAGGTCCACCTGGTGCAAGGTAGAATCCGATTTTGCCTGGTGATGGCATAAAGTTACGGTCCGGATCTTCTGCATTGATACGACATTCAATGGACCAGCCATTGATAACCACGTCTTCCTGACGGAATGAGAGTGGGTTGCCCTCAGCTACCGAGATCATCTCACGGATCAGATCCACGCCAGTAACCATCTCGGTTACCGGGTGCTCTACCTGAATACGCGTATTCATCTCCATGAAATAGAACTCGCCATTCGGGCTGAGCAGGAACTCCAATGTACCCGCTCCCGAGTAGTCCACAGCAAGGGCAGCCCGTACCGCAGCTTCACCCATCAGTGTGCGCACATCTTCGGAGAGAATCGGACACGGAGCTTCTTCTACCAATTTCTGGCGACGACGCTGAACAGAACAATCACGCTCTCCCAAATGTGCTGCATTTCCGTGTTTATCAGCAATGATCTGAATTTCCACGTGTTTCATACCTGTCAGGAATTTCTCCAGATATACACCTGCATTGCCAAATGCCTTTTGTGCTTCCTGCTGAGCAGCGGTAATCTGCTTAATCAGCGTTTCTTCATCTTCGGCAATACGAATTCCCTTACCTCCGCCACCAGCAGTAGCTTTGATAATGATAGGATATCCGATGTCTCTAGCAATCATGATGGCTTCATCCATATTTTCAACAAGGCCGTCTGATCCAGGAATAACAGGTACTCCTGCATCTTTCATCGTCTGTTTGGCAACAGCCTTGTCTCCCATTTTGGTAATGGCTTCGGGTGAAGGACCGATGAATGTAATGTTGCAGGAACCACAGATTTCTGCAAAGTCAGCATTCTCCGCCAAAAAACCGTAACCAGGGTGGATTGCATCACATTCCGTCAGTGTGGCTACACTCATCAGGTTTGTGAAGTTGAGGTAACTGTCCTTAGACAGTGTCGGTCCGATACAATAAGCCTCATCTGCAAGACGAACATGCAGAGAATCTTTGTCCGCTTCCGAATAGACGGCTACCGTTGAGATGCCGATTTCACGGCAGGCACGAATAATACGTACCGCAATCTCTCCACGGTTCGCAATCAGTATTTTTTGAAATTTCATTTCGTTTTGTCCTCCTTCGAAGCTCATGCGGTTAGCTGTTAACCAGCTATAACGGTTATTCCGGTTTCACCAGGAAAAGGGGCTGCCCATACTCGACCAGCTGTCCGTTCTCAACCAGCACTTCAACGATTTCTCCCTTGATGTCCGCATCAAGCTCGTTCATCAGCTTCATAGCTTCGATGATACATACCGTTGTTTTCTCAACAACTTTATCACCAGCGCTCACAAAAGGACCTGCTTCCGGCGAGGAAGCTCTGTAAAAAGTACCTACCATCGGAGATACAATTTTATGTAAATGACTTGTAGTATCGACCTGCGGTGCAGCTTCATTTACCACTGCTGCCGGCTGTACTTGCGGAGCAGCAATCATTTGCGGTTGCACAGCAGCTGCTTGAACATACTCCGTTTTGCCCGGTTTGCGGATCGATAACCGTGATCCTTCATTTTCAATTTCCAATTCTTGAACGGAACTTTCATCTACCAGTTTAATCAGTTCTTTGATTTCACTCAATTTAAACATTTCCATTATTCACTCCTTCGGCATCATGCCAGTCTCACTAGGACGGTCATATGGCTTTATGTATTATATCATAATCATTAAAAATGGAAAGAGCCCGAGAGTACAACCAGCTCCCGGGACTGCATTTCCATGATTTGGATTACTGTTCTGTGACGTATTGCACGCTGATTTTGTTCTGTGAAACCGCCAATTCTTTCATCACCAGATCCACAATGGATACCGCCTGTTTTACATCCAGTTTGTCACTGAGGACCACAACTTTATACTTGTCGGCATCTTCTTCAACGATCGCATTAGCGAACTGTTGAGAGAGCGTCTCTTCAATGCCAGTGATTTTAGCTTCTTTTTCTTCCAGTGTGCGGAGTTGCTCCGTTGCTTTGGCATTCTCCTCTGGCGTTTTGCTCAGATCACCTGCTACGGTCATCAGTTCCTCATACTTGCGATTGTTGCTCTCTTCACGCTGCCATTGGTAGTTCTGGAACTGGCTGCTTGCAGATGCTGTCGTATTCTGCTCTTCCATTTCCTTGAGGACTTCCTCATCTGTCTTCGTTGCAGTGCCTCCTGCCTGACCGTCTGTCTCCGGTGTTGTTGTTGCCCCTTTGTCGGTCTCTTTGTTGGTTTCTTTGCCTGCCTCACCCTTATTCTCGCCTGGTTCGACAGCAGGTGTTTTCTCTGTATTTCCAGCTTCTTTACCTTCTGAAGCCGCCGGTTCTTCCACAGCGCCAGCCGCACTTGGATCACTTTCAACTTCGCCGCTATTCACCACTTCATTCACAACCAAACCTTCTGTAGGATCAAGAATGCCTGCCGTCTCCTTGGCTTCCCCTTGCTTGATTCCATCCACTTGCTGACTGTCAGCCACCGGCGCGTTGGCTGGACCGGAATCTTCAGTGAACAGATAATACGCGGACAAAATGACCATCAGACTCAGCATGGAAACGAGCCATACCGTTTGGCGTTTGTTATTCATTAGAACTTCCTCCTCAAATTAGCTTCAATCTTATGAGAATTGAATCTTGTGATTCAACACATCAGATTAGTCTTGTTTGCGCGGTACAACCGAGATCCGGTAGGCTGCCACATTCAGTCCTTTTTCCACAGCATCGGTTATCAGGTCCTTCACAACCTTGTTCTCTGCACCCCTGGCAACCACAAGCACCCCACGGATCTGCGGTTTGAGCTTTTTGGTCACTATAGGTGTCTGATCCCCTGATATTTCGTACGTAATAATCTCGCCATCACGGGTATATTGCGTCATATGTCGCTTGCCCCCGCTAGCATCAGTTTCTTCGGTAAGTTGCTGAGAATCCTTCACATTCCGCTGAACGACTAATTCCTCTGTGGAATCCACGGTAACCATCACATCAACCGTTCCCACACCAACAATGTTTTCCAGCACACCTTTGATTTTGTCTTCAAATGCAATTTCGATCGCCTGAAAAGGATTCTGTTCTGACGGATCACTCTGTATGGATGCCATGGATGTTGCCGGGTCCGGTGGTTCCCGACCGATATTTTCGGAATCAATTTTTTTGACATTGACGAAGGAATTGAACAGCATGATTCCCACCCCGATCAAACCCAGGATAATCAGCCAGCGGAAGGTTTGATTTCGCCTTGCCCCACCCTCTCCGCCACCCATCCAGGTTTCCATCTTTTTGAACCATTGTTTCATCGGACACCCTCCTTCTCAGAGCACTTCAGCACTTTTTGGTTCTGTCACTTGAACGTTGTTTGCATCAACATCCCACTTTTCAGTCAACAATGTAATAATCTGCACCGCATGTTCGGACCTTGTGGATGTCTCACCTTGCTGCTTCGTCTCATCTGTCTGATCACGTATAACAGGTTCGGAAGACGCTTCATTTCCATCACGTTGCCCTCTACTCACATCAATCTGTACATCAGGCACTTCAATCTGACCGATCTGGATGGGCTGCTGTATTTGATGTGTTTCATCCTTCTCGGATTCTGTGTCTGTTCCAAATATGGGTTGTGTATTGGCAGCGATTTCTTGCTGCCCTGCCTTCACTTCTCCTCCTGCATCCTCTCCGGCCATCTCGACCAACACACGCTGGATCACAGGCAGTTCGACGGATGAGGCAGCTTCCATCTCGGTTTCATATTTACTCATTGCCAGCTGTACCTCTACGGATCGAACCTTCGCTCCTGTTGTTTCTTCAATCTGGCCTTTCATGACATTAGCCAGTTCTTTCGCTGTCCATTGTAAGGATTGTTCCTGTTCACCCGCTTGCAGCCGCTTGCCCTGAGCTAATATCTGTTCGAGTGTTGCATTCCCATCCGATGGCGCATCCATTGCCGACATTGCCCGTTTCAGTTCGCCAACCGGATCACTTTTGAGGAGCTTAGTTATGGGAGATAAAAGGGTCAGCAGGATGAGAAGGCTCAGCACAAGCTTGACATAACGTTCCATGGATCGATTGGGCAACAGCATATCCACAAAAGTCGCCAGCAGAACGATCATAATCAATTCCTGGAGCCAGTTGCTCAGCCACCCCATCCTTTCCATCCCCTTTCTTGCCAACATACATTCAGCGCATCATGACAGTCAGATTGCCCGCGGTCAACAAGATGGTAATTGCCAGAAAAAACATCAGCCCGACGGCTGCGAGCGCCGCAAATACGTAGATCATACTCTTGCCGATGGCCTGGAGGCATCCTACAATCGGGGTGTCTCCAAGCGGTTGCATAATGGCACCAGTTACGTTGTATATCAAGGCAAGAGCCAGGATCTTGAGTGCCGGAAAGGCACATAGAAACAAAATGATGATCACTCCGGTGAGTCCAATTGCATTTTTGACAAGTAAAGAAGCTGTAATTACCGTATCCGTCGCATCCGCAAATGTTCTGCCCACGACAGGGACAAAATTGCCTGCGATGTATTTGGCGGCCTTCAGGCTAACTCCATCCGCTACGGAGCCCGATGCTCCCTGAACCGAGATTACACCCAGAAACATCGTCAGCAGGATACCCAGCAGTGCCACACTAATATTGCGCAGGAGGTCTGCCAGCTGTGTCAGCTTGTACTTGTCAGACAATGAACTGACGAGATGCAGAACAGCTGAGAAGAAGAGTAACGGGAATACCAGCAAGTGAATCAACGTACTCACCAGATGAATCATGAAAATGATGAGTGGATGTGTCACCGAGACGGTGATGACATTACCCATGGACGCAAGCAGTGTGAATAACAAGGGAACCATGGCCATCATGAAGTTGATCATGCCAGTTATGGCATCCTTGGCGTATCCAATCGCCACACTGAAGCTGTTGATTGCAATAATGATGATGACCATATAACAGATGGAATAGGCGATTTTGCTAATATTATTTTTCTCAAATGCAGTCTGAAGCGTCTCCAGAATCATGCTGAGTACGCTTAACATCACAATCGTGACCAGAAGCTTGCCATTATATAAAATTTCATGCAGCATGAAGGTTCCGATCGCCACAAACACTGATTTCAGGCTGAACCCTTCATTGCCGGGGATTAACATATCCATGAAGGAAGGGGTCTTCCCTTCCGGGAAGAAACCACCGTATTGTTGCATCAGTTGATCCCAGTATTTCTCCACCTGATCCTTGGGAAGCTGATCGGCCTGCTGCTCCATCCACTCACCGGAAGGCGAGGTTGCAGTAACCTGTCCCAGGATACCAAACAGAAAACAGAGCATCAGCACAACCGTAAGGCGCCACTGCGGCTTATGATGCATTGATTTCATATGAAGTCCGCACGCCCTTTCTACACCGGCATCAGCTTCATGACGGTTTCGATAATAATGCTGATGATCGGTATAGCAAGTACAAGGATCAGTACCTTACCAGCCAGTTCGATCTTGGACGCAATGCTCTCCTGACCTGCATCCCTGACAATCTGTGCGCCAAATTCAGCGATGTACGCTATGCCAATAATTTTCAGCACCGTTTTCAGATAAATACTTTCCATGCCTGAATTCTCGGCAAGCCGCTTCAACACTTCGATGACTGCACCGATTTTGCCAATCAACAACATGAAGATGACAATGCCGGTCGCGGCAGCAATCAGAAAAGCAAACATGGGTTTCTGTTCCTTAATAACCAGAATGAGCACTGTTGCGATGAGCGCCAAACCTACAACTTGGATAATTTCCACAGGTCACCACCATCCGGCTTCATGACCGTTTTTCATTGAAAAAGAAATATCGATTTGATCTCTTGTAGCAGGCTGTCCAGCATACGGACCACCATGAACAATACAACGACAAATCCGATTACGGTCACCCAGTGAGCCATATCTTCCTTTCCCATTTGTTTCAGTACCGTGTGAATCATGGCGATGATGATTCCGATACCCGCAATTTGAAAGATTGCGTTCACTTCTAGATTCATGACCTTGGCACCTCACTATCCCGGCTATTTCAGAAGATCAGAATGACGATTAACGCTCCGACAAGCATCCCGAGGCTTCGGCTCATTCGTTCATATTTCATTTGATCGGCCTGAGCGCGAGATTCCTCATGCATTAGTTGTTGAATGGCTAACGATATATGTTTGGTCTGATCCTGACGGTCACTTGTGCCAAGGCTGAAGCTTAGTTGCAACATCACTTCCTTCTCGTCAGCCTTCATGGCCGATCTTCCCCACGCCAGATCCACGCCTGACTGCAGACTTTCCCGGGCAGTGAGTCCATGAGGAGGTTCCATCTGTGTAGCTGCATGAAGAAACAGCGTCTTTACAGGTTCTTTGGTCTGTGCTCCCATCTTGCCCATGGCATCGGGAAGTGGAGTGAGCCCATAGTTAATCTCCGTCATTAGTCGCTGGAGGGCTGCAATCAGTTCTCGCAACTGTCTCGGTCTTAATGCATACTGTCTGGCCTTGTAAAAACCGGCGAGGGTGCTGGCTAACAGAATAATTACCGCACCAAACATGTTAACCAAAGGCTTCACCTCCTGCCCCGGTCTGCTGCAACCCACGCATTTTGCCATCAGCCAGCCGAAAGGTCATGCCCCGGCTCGTCCGTTGCAGCTGGACATAACGTTGAAACATCTGCTCCGTAATTAAGGTTCTGAGGGCGGGTCTGGCCGACAGCTCCGATAGGTCACGGCCATGAGCAGTCGCAATCACTGAGACTCCTGCATGCAGGGCTTCCATCACCGCTTCGGCATCCTCCGGACGACCGATCTCGTCCACAATCAGGACATCGGGCGACATGGAGCGAAGCATCATCATCATGCCCTCAGCCTTCGGACAACCGTCCATCACATCTGTTCGGGGACCTACGTCGAAGCCAGGTACTCCTTTGTAGCTACCAGCGATTTCGGACCTTTCATCCACAATGCCCACTTTCAGACGCGGACGTATTCCCTGAACCAGTTCAGTTCCCCCTGTAAGCTTTGTACCACTGCTAATTTGTCTCGCCAGATCTCGCAGCAACGTCGTTTTCCCTTGTTGTGGTGGTGATAGGATCAACGTGTGCAGGACCTGTCCGCTCTTCATATCGAGAAGATAAGGAAGGATACGATCAGCTACTCCATGTACCTCACGGGCTACCCGAACGTTAAACCCGTTGATGTCACGCAGGTATTCGACACGCCCACCGCTCAGTACCGTTCGGCCAGCAAGCCCGATTCGATGTCCTCCAGGTATGGTGATGAACCCTTTGCGCAGTTCCTCTTCCAATGTATAAAGTGAATGGTTACTGATCAGATCCAGCAACCTGTGCGTCACTTCTTTCTGAGGAACATACGCTTCTTCAGGATTCCCGGTTGGACAACCTTGAGGTGTCAGGAAGTGGTATGTGTTGCCTGCATTAATCTCCAGGGGTCTGCCTTCACGAATACGTACTTCCTCCACTTGTTCCAATAGAGCGGGTGGCATTCTTCCAAGAATGGTTCGGATCGGTTCCGGAAAAAGTTCCCTCCAGTTCACCTTCATGAGTAGGCTCCTCCAACCTTGAGATCATTTGGTTCACACTTCTGGCGCTTGTTCATATCTCAAGTTTATGCCTGTACATTTATTTTATGACGCTGAAATCTATCAATTCTTCAGAATACGGTTGAGAGTTGAAACCATAGATGCACCTTCTGTTCTAGGCACCCGTCTAGATGTTCATGCATATAGTAATTGCAGATAGGTAAGTTCCATTCCGGTTCAAAACAGAACTACCGATCCCCAGATACAGAAAGGAGTTGTGGGGAGTGCGAGTTGATGTCGTTGGCAATGTGAATGAAGTACGTACTATTGATATTGCAGGGCGAAGTGCAGTTGTCATTGATGTATTGTGTACGACCAGTACAATTGTTACGGCTCTGGCGTATGACGCTTTGGCTGTGATTGCCGTAGAGACCGTTCCACAAGCCAAACAAATGGAAGTGAAAGATTGCATTCGAGGCGGGGAGCGTTTTGACAAAAAAATCACCGGATTCGAGGTGGGTAATTCCCCCTATGAATATATGACTAAGGACATTGCTAATAAAACGATCATCCTGACCACAACCGATGGAACCCGAGCCTTGATTAAAGCTTCCAGGGCGAAACATGTACTAGCTGGATCATTACTCAATGTCAGGGCTGTCGCAGCAGTTCTCTGCCAACTTCAACGAGATGTATTGCTGTTATGTGCGGGGAATCAGGATGAATTTGCACTGGAGGACGCCTTGTGTGCTGGATGTATCATCGACGAACTGCACCGTCAATCCTGCTCTCCCATCCAACTAAACGATCTCGGCATAGTACTTCATCAGGCGGTATCCCAATGTCAGGAGAGCATCCCGGAGCTGGTGCAGGGATCTGTTAGCGGGCGTAGGCTTGAAAAGTTAGGCAGGGTCCATGACATTTCATATTGTTCTCAATTAAACTTGCTGGATTGTGTTCCCGAGATGGGGGAGGGGAACCTCATGCAACCATATAGAGGCATACGCGGGGAAAAGATGTTCAAGTTGATGTGAGAATGGCCATGAGAAAAAAAAAGGTGTACTGCTGCCCGTTGGCAACAGTACACCTTTGCTAATTTACATACACAGAAGATACTTATCTGCGATCTTGAGGTCCACCGATAACGGCTTGCTCGGCAGTGTCGAGATCATATGCTGTATGCAATGCCTTAATGACGTCATGCAGCTTATCTCCGTCAATAACACAAGATACTTTGATCTCGGAAGTGCTCACCATCTTGATACTCACGCCTTCAGCGGAAATAACTTTGAACATCTTCGCAGCTACACCCGGGTGACTGACCATACCTGCGCCAACAATGGAGATTTTAACGAGGTTCTCCTCAGATGTGACTTCACGGTAAGGCAAGCGGCTGTGAAGGCCTTCAATGACACGTAATGCGTTCTCACGGTCAGACAGCGCCACAGAGAACGAGAAGTCCGCTTTGCCATCCATCACTCCGCTCTGAACGATAATGTCCACATCCAGCTGATTGGATGCAAGCGCACCAAATACTTCGGCCAGAACTCCTGGTACATCCGGCACACCCAGAATACTGATGCGAGCCACGTTTTTGTCATAGGCAATACCACTAACCACTACGCCTTGTTCCATTGTTGCTTCCTCCTTCACAACCGTTCCTTCATTATGGTTAAAGCTGGATCTTACAATTAAAGGTACACCGGAATGCTTCGCGTACTCTACTGCACGCGGATGCAGCACCGCTGCTCCCAAATTAGCAAGTTCCAGCATTTCGTCATAGGATATTTCCTTCAGCTTGCGCGCAACCTTAACGATCCGCGGGTCCGTAGAATAGATTCCGTCTACATCCGTATAGATCTCACACGCATCAGCCTTAATTGCTGCCGCCAGCGCTACAGCTGTGGTATCCGAACCACCACGACCCAGCGTTGTGATCTCGCCGTCTTCCGTCATGCCCTGGAAGCCTGCAACAATAACAATGTTTCCCTCGGCAAGTGCTGCATTCACACGGTCAGGTTGAATGTCATGAATACGTGCTTTTCCGTGAACCGGCTCTGTGCGGAATCCCGCTTGCCAGCCCGTAAACGATACTGCCTTACGTCCAAGCGCTTGAATAGCCATCGATAACAAAGAGATCGAAATCTGTTCTCCTGTCGTTAAGAGCATATCCATCTCACGAGCAGGCAGATCACTATTCAGTTGTTTTGCCTGATCAATCAAATCATCTGTTGTATCCCCCATGGCCGAAACCACGACTACGCACCGATGTCCTTCATCAGCTTTTTCTACAACACGTCCGGCTACACGCTTCATGCGTTCTGTATCTCCGACCGAGCTGCCCCCAAATTTCATGACGTACAATGACAACGCAAATCCACTCCCTACCTTGTGCAGTATGCATAATTAATGTCCATCGTCATTATTCTCTACGAGAAATGACTTTAACCCAGTATATTACGAAAGCGCCTGATAGGCTAATCTTTTTTCGAAAAAACCCTCTGCCAAAGGAATGGCAAAGGGTTGTTAATAACCTTTTTTAGCTTACAAGCTGTGAAAGTTACGCACGGGAAGAGTATTTACCTTCACGTGTGTCAATCAGGAGAACGTCACCTTCGTTAATGAACAAAGGAACCTGTACGTTCAAGCCTGTTTCCACTTTTGCATTTTTGGTAGCGCCTTGTGCAGTGTTACCTTTAACACTTGGCTCAGTCTCGATAACTTTCAACTCAACGCTTGTTGGCAAGTCGATTCCCAGGATTTCACCTTGGTAGCTAACAATCTTAACGACCATGTTTTCTTTCAGGAAGTTCAATTCCCATTCCAGTTGATCACTAGTTAATGTGAACTGATCATATGTTTCGTTATCCATGAATGTGTGCTCTGTACCGCTTGCATATAGGTAGGATACGCCACGGTTTTCGATGATGGCACGACCAATCGTTTCGCCTGCACGGAATGTTTTTTCAACGGTGTTACCGTTACGCAGGTTTTTCAATTTGGAACGTACGAAGGCAGCGCCTTTACCTGGTTTAACGTGTTGGAAATCAAGCACGGTATAGATATCGTTATCTACTTGCACGGTCAAGCCTGTTTTAAAATCGTTTACTGAAATCACAAAAAATCCCTCCTGATATGGTTAAAAGTAGGTGATATAAGACGATGGATTAATGTTATATGTAAAATGAGCCCAAGAATGGCCACCTCGTTCACTTCGATTGCAGTACCATCCTCGGATCGCTGTTATCCCCAGATTTTTTGATCCCATTATCAATGGGAAAATTCGGTGATAAAGGCGAACGCTTCGCTTCTTCAGATTGGTTCTGCACTCTCCGTTATGGTGAAATTTCTTATTTCCAATTTAAATAACACATTAAAAATCGTCTTATATCCCTGTGGCTGTAATTTAGCCGATTACGGTGAACTTCTTGTCCGACTTCGTTAGAATATGAATACCCGTCTCGGTAATCACTACATCATCCTCGATTCGCACGCCGCCAAGCCCGTCAATATATATACCCGGTTCAACGGTAACAACCATACCCGGTTTCAATACATCGTCGCTAAGCTTGGACAAGCGTGGAGCTTCGTGAACTTCCATACCCAGGCCGTGGCCTGTGCTGTGTCCGAATTGATCTCCATATCCGTGACCTGCAATGATATCACGAGCCAATGCATCTGCTTCCCGTCCGGTCATGCCCGGTTTCAGGTTCTCCAGCGTATGTAACTGAGCTTCCAGTACAATGTCATAAATTTTGCGCAGCTCAGGTACAGGTGTACCTGTTGCAATGGTACGTGTCAGATCTGAACAGTATCCGTCCAAAAGTGCACCAAAGTCAAATGTAATTAACTCATTCTGTCCGATGACCTTGCTGCTCGCTACACCGTGAGGCATAGCAGAACGTTCACCCGATGCTACAATGGTGTCAAACGAAGAGGACGTTGCTCCATGTTTACGCATGAAAAACTCCATCTCCAGATCCACTTCACGCTCCGTCATACCTGGTTTTGCAAACTGCAAAACGTGGCTGAACGTGGCATCCGCCAGATCTGCTGCTCTCTGCATAACCGCGATCTCATCTTCATCCTTGAACATACGAAGTTGCTCCACGATCCCGGATACAGCTTCCAGTTCGATAGATTGAAGTGCTTCAGCATAAGCGGAATGCGTGCCAAATGTGACGCTATCCTGCTCGAAGCCCACTTCTTTGATATTCGCGGATGTCAGCAATTCGCGCACCGTATCCATCGGCTTAGCTCCATGCTCCACAACGGTAAATCCTTTGGCTTGCTGAGGCGCTTGTGACATATAGCGGAAATCAGTCAGCAGATATGCATCCTGTTCCGTAATCAGCACATATCCCGCCGAGCCTGTAAAGCCCGTCATATAACGACGGTTAATCGGGTTTGTAATCAGCATTGCAGTGAGTTCATGCTCACGCATGGCTTCACGCAACTTATTTACTCGTTTGTTTTCCATCGGTAACCCTTCTTTCTCTCACATTCCCGGGTTCCCGGCTCAGGTTTGTTTGTCCAGATGACGCACAAGAGCCAGCAATCCCAGTTCATAGCTTACTTCGCCAAATCCGGCAATCTGCCCGATTGTTTCCGCTGCAATCACTGAATGATGTCTGAACGCTTCGCGTGCATGAATGTTGGATAGATGTACTTCAACCGTAGGGACTTTTACAGCATTGATTGCATCACGTATAGCATAGCTATAATGGGTAAATGCTCCGGCATTCAGTATTATTCCGTCTGCCTCACCCATCGCTGCATGAATGCGGTCAATGATGTCCCCTTCATGGTTCGATTGATAAAAAGCGATGGAGACGCCAATTTCGTCAGCCTGTCTGCGAATTTTGTCCTCAATATCCTTCAGACTAAGCGTTCCATAGATGCCCGGTTCGCGTACACCAAGCATGTTCAGGTTCGGACCATTGATCACAATAATTCGTTTCATCGCTGCTCCACCCTCTCTGCAAATAACCATCTGCTATTTTAACACAGCCATTGCCGGATTGAGAAGCTTTTTTGCGCTATGCCCCCGCTTGCTCCGGCTCGCGTTTGCGTTCGTCCGTGTACTCCATGGCTACCGTGTAACCAATGAACAGCCCCCACAGCAAAAAGAAACAGAGTTCCGTGATGATTGAATCCCACGTTAAACCATTCAAAGGTTTCATCATCCCCAGTTTGGGTCCTACCAGGATAAAGAGAATCAGCCACCAGACGATTCCATACACCATGCCGGGTAACGGCCCTTTCAGTTTTCTAATCGTGAACGTGTATAACAAGGATGCCAAGATGGAAAAGACGATAAAAAACAGCCAACCTGTCAAATGTCCTGCTGCGGTATATATATATTCATGTTTGAAAAAAGGCTCGGCCAGAAATCCGACAGGTACAATCGTAAAATGCAACAGATAGAATAGCCAATGCAGCCCACCCCAGATAAAACCGGCAAAAAAGCCAAGCTCTAACGCAAAGGAAAATGGCTTGGTGTAGTAGTGTGCTTGACCTTGCCTCTGGGTAGGGCGCCTGCCCTTGTACTTTGGCTGCCGCTCATTGGGTCGTTGACCTTCATCTTGTGATGTATCTTCATGCTTACGTTCTGTCATCGATATTCTCCTTCATTCAGTTGATAATCCCGCATTATGCCTCAAATTTCCGCTCCGATTCTACGAGGTAGTATGTTCAAAACAGGACAATCTTAACAACATCCTTCAAGGTTTGACTCACAAACTAGAAATTGGTCTTAAAATTCGATACAATAGGGTTATTAAACTGCCTTTGATCGCGAAGGCCTAGAACAGAATAGGAAGGTGAATAATTTGCCTCAACAATCCAAGCCTGTCAGCTATGGGGGGCAAGCTGTCATTGAAGGCGTAATGTTCGGTGGGAAACATGTCAACGTTACAGCTGTTCGTAGAAAAGACGGCGAAATTACGTATCTGGAAGTTCCCAAGCAAGACAAGTCCTGGGTCATGAAATTGCGGCGGATTCCTTTATTACGCGGAATTGTCAGCATTATAGATTCAAGTGTCAAAGGTAGCAGACATCTCAATTATTCTGCTGACGCCTATGCTGATGATGAACTGGAACCTGAAGAGAAAGCCAAGCAAAAAGAGAAAGAAGGTTCGGGCTGGAGCCTAAGCATGATCATTGGTGTGACCGCCGTCGCCATCCTTTCATTCCTTTTTGGTAAAGTTGTGCTCACATTGCTTCCTGTTGTTATCGAGAATTTTCTATTCAAAAATGCATTCGACAATCAGTTTCTGCATAATTTACTGGAAGGCGGCATTAAGCTGATCCTGTTACTCGCTTATCTGTGGTTAATCTCACAGACACCGATGATTAAACGTCTCTTCCAGTATCATGGGGCGGAACACAAAGTAATCAGCGCACATGAAGCTGGTGAAGAACTGACACCGGAGAACGTGCAAAAGTACAGCCGACTGCACTACCGCTGCGGAAGCAGCTTCATTATGTTGACTGTCATTATCGGAGTGTTTCTATACTCCCTCTTCACGTACGATAACCTCTGGGAACGGATGGGTCAGCGTCTGTTGTTATTGCCAGTTGTGCTAGGCATTTCTTTTGAACTGTTAAAGCTCACGAATTCGGTACGTGATATTCCTGTACTGCGTTATCTTGGATACCCGGGATTGTGGCTGCAATTGCTGACAACAAAAGAACCGACCAACGAACAGGTAGAAGTATCCATTGCTTCGTTTAACCGTATGCGTGAGTTGGATGCCAAGCTTGCCAATGTCTCTGCTACGTCAGAAGTACCTGTTGCAACACTCGATCCTGTGAAAGGGTGAATGATATGAACAAGCAGGCAATCTTATTTTGGACGTTCATCGCACTAGCTGCTGTTGGAGTCTTGACTTGGCTGGGGAACGCTAGTCCATCCAGGATCATTATTCCTCTGGTCGTGTTCGGAGCTGTATTCCTGCTGTACAAATATCCGCCTCGTCGCTGGGCAAGCAAAGCCAAAACACCGAAGATTAAACCATCGGCACGAACCATGGCGAAAGTTAATGCACAGTCCAGTGCCAGAAAGAGCAGCGGCTCTTCAAAGAAACGCAAGGATTATCCTTTCCAAGTGATTCAGGGACAAAAAGGGAAAAGCGATGAAGATATACCGAAATTTCACTAATATCGACTGAACATACAAAAAAGCAGTTCTCCCAACATGCGGAGAATTGCTTTTTTCACGTTTATACAGGAATCAGAGGTGGAGCTTCTGCTTGTTTCTTGCGCAATTCTTTTCTTTGTTTGTCCAGCTGTTCATCATACATTTTCATATTCCATCCGTTGAAAAATTCGTTCCCTGCTGTTGCGCCTGATCGATATAAGGCTGTGCTGTCCTGTAACGATAAATGAAATTGCGTCGGTTTAATGCCTAGCGTTGGTATCTTCACTGTCCGAAACCGGTTAATCTGTTCGATATAGCGTTCATCATGTGCTGTGAGCATCGTCTCTACAAGGGCCTGAAGCATGCTTAGCGGTCCTTTAATCCGGGCAGGTTCTACTTCCGTCTTCCCTACCATTTTGAATCCGACAACCGGAATAACGTCTCCTCCTCGTTCCGAGCGATCACCATCGAAGAGCCACAACGGGAAATTGCTAAGCAATCCACCATCCACGACATAAACGAACTGATCTTGAAAAGGAAGACCTTTGGAAAATATCGGCGACTTGCGTATGACTACCGGATCGAAAAAATATGGGATACTGCAACTCATACGTACCGCCTTTGCAACATCCAGCTTCGCAGGGTCAATGCCGAACCGCCGAATATCGTCTGGCAACACCAGAATGGTCCCATTGGATATATCGGATGCGGTAATAAGCAACTTGCCTAGTGGCAAGTCAGCGAATGTGCGAATCCCTTTTTGCTCCAGCATCTTGCGAATCCATGATTCCAATGCCTCCCCCGAATACAAACCTTTCTTCAAGAACAGCCTCGCTGCGGGGCCAATCCATCGGGTATTAAATATGGGGGAACGACGCAGCAATGAAACAAAGGGTGTATTCTCGATAATGACTTTCATCTCTTCGGCCCGGTAACCCGCCGCTAGCAGAGCAGCTACAATGGAGCCGGATGATGTGCCAGCCACCCGATTGAACTGAATGCCACAATCTTGAGCACCCTGCACAGCACCCGCAAGCGAGATTCCTTTGACGCCTCCACCTTCAAACACCGCGTTAATTAACACAACAAAACCCCCGTTCTCCAGGCAGCCACGTTTCTACTGCCACTCTATGAGAACAAGGGTTTGTCTTATAACTGTATCGTTAAAATGTTCTAGAGACCATAGTACGCTTTTAATTTGGCAATTACGCCGAGAGGATTCTTCGTCAGGTGCTGTGAACTAAAGAAAATATCCCCTTTGACCGAACCATACTTTTTGTTGTAGTTCAGCTGATCGATGATCTCCTGTGAAGTCTGCCAGCCAATTTCCGGCGTACCTAACTTATAAGGAGAGTGACCGATATACAATTTTACATTTGTATTAGCCACTTCATTCGCCCACCAGTCCACAACTTTGTCGTATCGGGCTACACTCAGTGTCATACTCCAATATACCTGCGGAGCGACATAGTCGATCCACTCCTGGTTAATCCATGTCCGCACATCTGCATTCATGCTGTCATACGCGGTTACTCCCGCTTTGGTATCAGAGCCAGTCAGATCAACGGATTTATTACGCCATACACCAAATGGACTAATTCCATATTCAACGTTACCTTTCACCCTGTGAATGCTCTGTCCGAGCTGCTTGACGAACTGATTAATATTGTCCCGACGCCATTCAGCACGGTCTTTGGTATTCAATGTGTTATAGGTTTTGAAGGCTGCATCATCATTAAAAGTCACATTGGATGGATAGAAATAATCATCCAGATGTACACCATCAATATCATACTGATTGACCACTTCCATGATCGTATCGATAATATGCTGTCTGGCTTCCGGGATACCCGGGTTAATGTACATTTTGCCGGATGCATTCACAATCCAGTCGGGATGAAGCTTCGAGATGTGGTTTGCAGCCAAGTTTGATGTACTTGCTGAGTTCGTTGCTCTAAACGGATTAAACCAGGCGTGGAACTCCAAACCTCGTTTATGTGCTTCCTCGACCATAAACGCGAGGGGATCATAACCTGGATCTTTACCTTGTGTTCCTGTCAATACGCTGTTCCAAGGTACCAAACCTGAAGGATAGATGGCATCCCCATTGGCTCTCACTTGGACAAATACAGCATTAATGCCCATACCTTGCAACGTATCTAGCTGTTTCGTATACTCCTGTTTTTGCTTCTCTACATTTCCCTTGGCACCGGATGAAGGCCAGTCTCCATTCACAGTGGAAATCCAGGCTCCCCGCATCTCTTCAGAAGCTGGTACAGTACCCGTGCCTCCAGGCTCCGCTGGGGTTACCGGGGTTGGTTCAGGAGTTGGGACTGATTCGTCTCCTGTGTACAGATCAATGGTCTGGGCTGCTTGATTCCAGTTCACTCGAATGCCCAGGTTCTCACTGACAAATCGAATGGGTACCATGACCCGACCTTGTTTCAATTCGACCGATGCATCCAGACCAACTACAGCGTTATCCACGGTTGCCTGCTGGCGCCCGCTCGTCATAGAGATGACCGAATCAAATTTCTGAATGGTCACGGTACGAGTAGCTTGAGACCATAGAACAGACGCACCCAGTCCTTCGCTAATAACACGCAGAGGTACCATCGTTACATTTACTTTGGGCAGGATGTAGGGTGATACATCCGATTCCAAACGGTTGCCGTCTAGAAAAATAGCGATTTCCTTCTGCCCGGCCGCTTGTGCCGTCATGCCTGCTGTCTGTAATCCAAGTACAAAAATGAGCAGCAGCATCAATCCTTTACGAACGTTCATTAGTGCAGTCCTCCAAAATCATTATAAATTTGCGGTAAATTCTACTAGTTTAATAGACGCTCCTACCGTTCGTTTAGTTGCGATAATCACCAAATTATGGTGTGATTGCACACAAAAAAATGCTTCCTGCCATTGAAACGGCAAGAAGCATCCTTTGATCACAGGATACAATTCATTATATATCACCATGTGTATTCCACTGCTGAAACTTAAGACTCCGTATTACTCATGACATCCTGAAGGTTTTTGAGGTCACGCAACCGGCTCTCATCCTGACGGAAGTATTCAACCAAGGACTCAATGCATGTAATGGAGTCCCAGCTCAGATGATGTTCAATGCCTTCAACATCATTGTAGATATTTTGTTCCTGAACACCAATCGTTGTCAAAAATTGTTCAAGCAGATGATGGCGCTCCATCAAACGTTTGCCCATCTTTTTACCTTTTGGCGTAAGCACCAGTCCGCGGTACTTTTCGTAGATCAGGTACTCGTCTTTGTCCAGCTTTTGGATCATCTTCGTCACCGATGAAGGATGTACTTCCAGTCCTTCAGCTATATCAGACACACGAGCATAGCCCTTTTCATCAATTAATTTGTATATACGCTCCAAATAATCTTCCATACTGGGCGTTGGCATCTGCTTCCCTCTTTTCTCTCTGACCGGCCCCTATTCGTGCCTGGTCCCTATCTTATAATGATACATGTTATCAATACGCATTGGCAAGTCCTGCACAGTTCAGAGCGCGCTGTTACACAAGTAATTGGCAGGCGTGACTTCTCCCCAAACGAGGCAAACTAAGCAAAGTTCCGCAACGAAAGGAGTGATTTCGTGAGTACAAGTGTAGCCTCTCCGCCAGTTCGTAAAGCAAAAGGTACTAAACCCTTTATTCCCGATTTGGTGTATTTTGAACCCGGTGCGCTGGAATATGATAAAGGTAAACGGATTATGGAATGGGTCACATCCAAAAACATCCCTTATCAAATGACCACATCCCATAACCGAATCACAAACCTGCCCGGTGAAACCGAACAAGAAAAGTATCGGATGGCGAAGCGTACTCTGGTCGTTGGTGTGCGCAAAACACTCAAGTTTGACCAGTCGAAACCTTCAGCGGAATATGCCATTCCCATCTCTACCGGCTGTATGGGGCACTGCCATTATTGTTATCTTCAAACGACACTTGGTGCGAAACCTTATGTCCGTGTCTATGTTAATACCGAGGAGATCATTCAGGCAGCCAAAGGATACATCGAAGAACGCGCGCCTGAAATCACACGATTTGAAGCCGCCTGTACATCTGATCCCGTAGGACTCGAACATATCACGGAAAATTTAAGTGACTTGATCCGTTTTATGGCGGAAGAAGAATATGGGCGTTTGCGATTCGTAACCAAATATCATCACGTTGATCCATTGCTGAACATTAAGCATAACGGCCATACTCGTATCCGGTTTAGTGTCAATTCGGATTATGTTATCAAAAACTTTGAACCGGCTACCTCCAGATTTGAGGAACGCATTGAAGCTGCTGGCAAAATTGCACACGCCGGTTATCCCCTGGGATTCATTATCGCTCCTATTATGTGGTATGAAGGCTGGGAAGAAGGATACTCGGATCTGTTGCAGAAGCTGGCAGATACGCTTCCAGAGGAAGCAACCAAGGATCTTACCTTTGAGATGATCCAGCACCGTTTTACCAAAACGGCCAAAGCAACCATTGAGAAACGTTATCCTAAAACCAAGCTGGAGATGGATATCGAGAAACGTAAAATGAAATGGGGCCGCTGGGGCCAGTACAAGTATGTGTATAAAGATGACCAGCAAGATGCGCTGCGCGAATTCATTACGGAACGGATCTTTGAACATTTCCCACTAGCCAGTATTGATTACTTCACCTAAACGAAAAACGCGACTGCCCGTAATGATATGCTCGTATAGGCAGGCATTTATAACAAACGATTAAAAAGCAGGTTACATGACCCAGAGTGACTCTGGTTAACATGTAGCCTGCTTTGTCATGCATTTTTAAATTCAAATTCAGTTCATCCGTTTAAATAATCATCCAGTCTGGTGTAATCTGCTGCAACCAGATCGTAATCTTGGTCATCTGATCTGTAAAAAGCAATACCCCAAGGAACAACATTAATGCTCCCCCGACTTTCATCATGACATTGGAATACCGTAAAATCCAGCGTGTCGATCCAATGAAAAAGGCCAAAATGAAGAATGGGATGGCAAACCCTGCCGTATAACCTGTAATCAACGCCAACCAGGTTGTGGGCTCACTTGCAGCCATTGCAATGATCGCTGTTAGAATAGGGCCAATACAAGGCGACCAACCTGCTGAGAAACCGATACCAAATATAAAAGAGCCCAGATAGCCTGCTGGTTTCCATTTCATATCCAGCTTGCGTTCCTTCATCAGAAACTGCGGCTTGAACACACCAAGCAAAAATAACCCCATAAGCATAATCAAAATCGCAGACAATTGCCGAATCAGTTCTCGGTTATCATTGAAAAATTGGCCAAACAGTCCAGCACCAAGGCCAAGCGAATAAAATACAGCCGAGAAGCCTAAAATAAACGCCAGCGTATGCGTCATGGTCTTAAAGCGGACTTCGCGCTGATTGCGGTCATCCTTCAATTGTTGCACCGTCATCCCTGTAATGTAGGAGAGGTATGATGGATACAGCGGAAGACAACATGGTGATATAAATGAGACCAAACCTGCTACAAAAGCCATCCATACATTAACATCAGGCATGAAGCGGTGTCTCCCTTCCCCGGGCTCACGTGCTTGCTCGTTCAGTCGTCAGGCTCGGAACCCTTTTTTTCCAATCATCGTCAGAATCAGCATCATGATCAGCAGTAATACAATCGTTGCTCCAGGTGCGAGGTTCCAGATACCTGCTACAACCAGTCCAAGGACTACGGCAATTTCGCCGATCACCACGGACAAAATAATAGCAGATTTAAAACTTCGAGCCATCAACAGGCTGACCGCTACCGGAATGGTCAATAGCGCTGACACCAGAAGCGCACCAACAATCTTGATCGCCGTGCTTATGACAAGTGCTGTCATCACAGTGATTAACATGTTCAGAATTCTCACAGGCAACCCTGTAACCGCTGCCGCATCTTCCTCAAAGCTGAGCAGGAAAAATTCCTTATGTAACAATGCCACTACAATCACCACGATCAGCGTAACCACACCTACAAGCTTCAGATCCGTAGCGTCTAATGTATATATACTGCCGAACAAATAACTCATGACATCTGCATTATATCCTTTGCCCAGCGTAAAGAACAAGGAAGCAAGAGCCACGCCACCGGACATGATAATGGCGATCGATAATTCGGCGTAACTCTTGTACGCTTTGCGCAACTTCTCTATCGCAAATGAAGCAAGTACGGCAAATATCAAGCCCACCGCAATGGGATACACTTCGATCAGGAATCCAAGTGCAACCCCGGCAATGGTCACATGAGACAAGGTGTCCCCGATCATGGATAACCGCCGCAAGACCAGGAACAGTCCGATTAACGGAGCGGTAATGCCGATTAACAACCCACCCGCCAGCGCACGCTGAAAAAAATCACTCATTAATATTTCCAAAACAAACACGACTCCTTCGGCCTTACTTACTCTAATCTAATGGGCCATACATACGGCTAGCGTACCTGTGCAGTAGTATGTTGCAGATTGGTCTCTGCACAATCCTGTACCTCATGCGAATGACGGACATGAAAATTAATTTTGCCATTCGTTACGGCAGCTTCAGAACCCAGATAACTCTCCATCCGATCCATATCATGTGACACCATCAGAAAAGTCATCCGGTGATGTTCATGCATATGGGTAATCAGTTCAAAGAAACTGGCCTGTGATTCAGCATCAATACCTACTGTGGGTTCATCCAGAATCAACAGATCCGGGTGATTGATAAGCGCTCGTGCAAGAAATACACGCTGCTGCTGTCCGCCGGACAATTGGCCAATTCTTTTGTTCGCCAGATCTTCAATGCGCATAACCTGCATCGCATCCGTGCACTGTTGCTGACATTTGCGAGACATACGACGGAACATGTTTTTGTTATTGTACAAACCGGACATGACCACTTCACGAACGGTCGCAGGGAATAACGGGTTAAATGCATTCTTTTGAGGTACATACCCGATTCGTTCCCAGTCCTTGAACCTGCGGATCGACTGTCCGAATAGTTTGATATCTCCCTGCGCAGGAGGAAGAAGTCCTACCAGCATGCGCAGCAATGTCGTTTTACCCGCCCCATTGGAACCTATAATCCCGACAAAGTCCCGTTCCTGGGCCATAAAATCGAGATTCTCAATCACTCGCTGGTCCCCGTAGGAAAATGATAGTTTCTCGATCTCTATAATTGGATCATGACATAGTGGCATGATTTGCTGCATGGCAAAGCCGCCCTTCTTTATATATAAGAATCCCATAGCGTCCTAAGAGCCTTCACCGCGAACGGTAAAGACTCTTCGACCTGAATCCTTCATTCTATCTTATTTTAATGCGATCAGCAGATTTTGCAAATTTTTCTCCATGAGGGTGAAATAATCATCCCCGTTTGTTGCCTGCTCCTTGGTCAATCCCTCAACCGGATTAAGGACCATGGTCTCCACGCCTGCTTCACTTGCCAGTGTTTTCGCCAATTTGTCAGATACCAGCTCTTCAAAGAAAATGTATTTGATGCCTTCATCTTTAACCAGTTTCGCAAGCTTCACAATATCCTGTCCTGTCGGTTCAGCATCCGGGGAAAGTCCCATAATGGCATGCTGGGTTAATCCATAATCACGTGCAAGGTAGCCAAACGCTTGGTGCGAGACAACAATTTCGTTGTTTGGTACGTTAGCCAATTCATCTGTAAAACGTTGATCCAGCGTCTCAAGCTTCGTACGAAGCTCTTCATAACGTTGTTCGTAACCTGCTTTGTGATCAGGATCTGTTTCGACCAGACTATTTTTGATGTTTTCAGCCATGATCATGGCCGATTTCGGACTAACCCACGTATGTGGATCAATATGATGATCAGCGACATCTTCACTGGTAGCCTCATCTGTATGTTCATCCGCATGCTCGTCTTCGTGCTCTTCACCGTGACCGTGCCCATCATCACCCTCAGCGGTTAACAGCTTAACCCCTTCGCTGACGGCAACAGACTTCACCTTAGTATCACTATTCAGCGACTTCAGGAAATTCGGCACCCATCCTTCCAGTCCAGCTCCATTATAGAAAAACAGCTGTGCCTTGGACGTATTAACAATATCCTGACTCTTCGGAGTCCAGTCATGTGGCTCTACTCCCGTTGGCAGCAGGTTAATGACATTGGCATCCTCACCACCGATTGCCGTCGTAAAAGCATATACAGGATAAAATGTCGTCACAACGTTTACCTTGCCTTCCACAATCTTCGCACTATTGGAACTATCCTGCCCACACGCTGACAATACCAGCAAAGTGAGAATAAGGAAACCCGTCCACAGTAACTTCATGTTACCTCTTTTGCTCGTCTTTCCTGTCCGGTTATCCTGAACTTGATGTTGCACTTTATAAAATGTCATTATGATTCACTCCGCATCTCTTAATCGTAAACATTACTGAAAGAATTATAGGTAACCTGAACCTACTTGTCAAGCCATCTCGTCCTATTCATTCTTTCCTGAAGTACGGAGTTCATAACAGTATATGCTTGTTCTCTTCCCGTCAGATACGAATTATATCAATAAAAAAGGGACCCGAATTACATCGGGCCACCTTGAGTCATAGTTACGACAGAATTTGAATCAATTTAAAGGTATTATGAAATTGATTCTTTTTATTTTACTTGTGCGCCATTAGGCATGTTGTCTGGTACTGTAGCCAGTGTGAGCTGGTCGCCATGTGATGCTGCAAGGATCATACCCTGAGACAGTTCACCACGAAGTTTCACCGGTTTCAGGTTAGTCACACAGATGACTTTGCGTCCAACCATCTCTTCTGGCGAATAGAACTTCGCGATGCCAGAGACGACCTGGCGCTGCTCATAACCCAGATCGAGCTGCAATTTCAGCAACTTATCCGCTTTTTTGACAGGTTCGCAGGCAATGACTTGCGCTACACGCAGTTCAACTTTGGCAAAATCGTCAATCCCGATCTCTTCCGTACCTTCTGGTGCGGTTACCGGTTCAACAGCTGCTGAAGCTCCAGCACCTGCTTGACTTGCTTCAGGCTCTGCTGCTTTTTGGCCACCAGTCATTGCTTCGGAGATATAAGCAATTTCCTGTTCGGAATCCAAACGAGGGAAGATTGGATCACCTTTTTGCAATACGTTTCCAGTTGGAACCAGACCCCATTGCTTGGCTGTATCCCAAGCCGTAAGTTCACCTTCCCGAATGCCTAGCTGTGCCCAGATTTTATGAGGAGCACGTGTCAGGAACGGTTGCAACAGAATGGAAGCAATTCGCAAGCTTTCGATCAGGTGAGCCATAACGGATGCCAATTCATCGCGTTTTGCCTCATCACGAGCCAGTGCCCATGGCTGCGTCTCATCAATATATTTGTTGGTGCGACTGACAAACTGGCTGATCGCTGTCAGTGCTACGGAAAACTGCAGGTTTTCCATCGCCTGTTCCACTTTTTCCACCGTAGCATGGCCTGCTTCTTCCAGAGAAGCATCAAATTCCGTTACATTCGAAGCAAACGCAGGGGCTTTGCCTTCAAAATATTTGTCTACCATGGCAACGGTACGGTTCAACAGATTACCCAGATCGTTTGCGAGGTCGGAGTTGACACGCTCTACAAAGCTCTCTGGTGTAAATGTACCATCCGAACCAAACGGTACTTCACGCAGCAGGTAATAACGCAGTGCATCGAGACCGTAACGGTCAATCAGAGTAACTGGATCAACAACATTGCCTTTGGATTTGGACATCTTGCCATCCTTCATCAACAACCAGCCATGTGCAAACACTTTCTTCGGCAAGGGCAGATCCAATGCCATCAACATAATTGGCCAGTAGATTGTATGGAAACGAACAATTTCTTTACCTACCAGATGTACATCCGCAGGCCAGAACTTGTTATACAGAGATGCATCGGATGAACCGTAGCCCAGAGCTGTAATATAGTTGGACAATGCATCAATCCACACGTAGACCACGTGTTTTGGATCGCCTTTAACTTTGACGCCCCATTCAAATGTAGTACGTGATACAGCCAAATCTTCAAGACCCGGCTTGATGAAGTTGTTGATCATCTCGTTCTTACGAGATTCCGGCTGAATAAAGCCCGGGTTCTCTTCATAATATTTCAACAAACGATCTGCATATTTGCTCATACGGAAGAAGTAGGATTCTTCTTTGACCAATTCAACGGGGTGTCCGCTATCCGGGCTCTTGGCTGAGATAATCTCGCCCTTCTCATTCTTCTCTACATCCACCAGTTGAGTCTCCGTGTAATACGTCTCATCCGGAATGCTGTACCAGCCTTCATACTCACCTTTGTAGATATCTCCCTGTTTCAGCAAACGGTCAAAGATATCCTGAACGACGGTTTTGTGACGCTCTTCGGTTGTACGGATAAAGTCGTCATTGGAAATGTCCAGCTTGTTCCACAGTTCTTTGATCCCCACAACGATATCATCGATAAAAGCTTGCGGAGTCTGTCCTTTCTCCTGTGCCTTGCGCTCAATCTTCTGGCCATGTTCATCGGTTCCTGTCAGATAATGAGCATCATAACCGCGTAGACGCTTGTAACGAACCATCGCATCTCCCGCCACAGTTGTATACGCATGCCCAATATGCAATTTGTCACTCGGATAATAAATCGGGGTTGTCAGATAAAATGTTTTTTGGTCAGCCATGAATGACTTCTCCTCCTTCGAATGTTCCTGCTTCATGTGATCCCTTCGTCCAAAACAACTAAAAAAGAACACAAAAAACTCCCGCCCCTATGGGACGAGAGTTGCTCTCACGTGTTACCACCCAAATTCCCCATGTTTTTCGCAAAACACAGGCTCTGTCGGTCCTTCGACCGCCCATTAACGCTGGATCACGCCTCAGCCTTACGACAGCAGCTCTGAATTCACTGTCTGCACGCTCGAAAGAGGTTCCTCCGGGACCATATTCCATCCTCCTCCCAGACCGGTTCTCAGCTCATCCGGCTCTCTGCACTGGGGGTGTGTCTGTACTTATCCCTTCACTGGAAATCATATAGAAGTTGTTCAAAAAGTAAAACCAGACTTTTTGAACTCGCATATATAGGAAAAATATACTGAAATGCGGACCCTTTTGTCAAGTGGACAGCATCCTCAAGTTCAATCCTGGCCTGTTTCCAGGCCACCCGAATACTTCAGGCTATAACGTTACTCTGATACCAGAGTAGACTTCTCCGCCTTTGGTGGCACCAGATCTACACCGCCTGGATGAAACGGGTGACATTTGGCAATACGTTTCGCTGTTAACAACGAACCTTTGAGCGCACCGTGCACTTCAATCGCCTCCATGGCGTAAGCCGAACAGCTCGGATAGAACCGACATGTTGGCGGTGTTAATGGAGAGATATAGTTGCGGTACACCCGAATGGGTGCCTGAGCAATTCTGCGCGATAACTTCATGGTCAGTGCTTCCCATGAGCGTGTTGATGTCCCGATGCCGCTTTGGCCGGAGCATGCTCAGCACAGTCCTTGCAATATCCAAACACCTCGAACTTGTGGTCTACAACCTGAAATTGCTCAGGCGCATCCGCAAGCTGCATCGGGCAAAATATAATAGGATATGTCTTCTGACACTTCAGACAGATCATATGATGGTGATGATGATCTTCACTACAGTGAGCTTTGAATTTAACGCCATCTTCGAAGATGACCTGTTCCAGTACACCCAGTTCCTGCATCACCCGTAAATTACGATATACTGTGTCAAAACTCAGTCCGCTGTAAGTCTTACCCATATATTCATAGACGTCCTTGGGTGTAAGATACCCTGGAGACTCGGCAAATAACCGGGCCAGTGTTTTCCGCTGATCGGTAATGCGAAGCCCCTGTGAGGACATGGTCGAAATAATCTGTTCTGTCGACAGCATGATCTAAAGCACCTCCTGTCATACGAGCATTTTGCATCATTCATAGAGCGACAGTTTATTCGGCAAAAGCGAAAACTTTTGCTTTCTTGTATACCTCTAATAATGCATCAAATTACGATTAGAGTCAACGAAGACACCGGGTTAGGTCATTCCAACATCACATAAAAAGGACTCCATGCACATGCATTGCCATTAGTCTAGCTTGAACTAATGACATTACATTTTGATGGAGTCCCTTCCTGACGGTTCAGATGATCAATCGTTCGGGCGACTTTTAGGGTGAACGGGTATATATGATATAAGCTTTCACTCCAAACCGTCCGTGCATGTTCATGTTATTACTTTTCAGCCGGAAGCGGCGTGAACAGCAGGTTAACAGGCAAGTTACTTCCTGGTGCCGCCGAGAAGAGAATGGTTACACTCTCGCCGTACGAACCTGTGCGATACATAACGCTTTGCTCATTAGGTGCAGTTACAGATTTACCTGTGGAAATCTGAACGACCTGTCCATTCACGAGTGCCACACCTGAATATCTGCCTCCACGAGGGTTAAATGAAATCAACGTGCGTGGAGCAACATTATTCAATGTAATTTTGTACAATACACCGAAGTTACCTGCGTTGGACGCTTCCGTGTAAGCCATAGGGTCCGTTCCCACAAGGTTTGGATCACTTGCATTGTCTCCAAGTGGAAGACGTGCAGGTTTCGACCCTACTTCTTGATCGTACGTAATGATCCGTGTTGCATTTGGATAGGTACCACGGTTGTGAACTCCATCACGATCCAGAACCGGCAGGCTCGACAACACTTCCATCGGGTCCTTGTTTTCTTCAATCATGATAATGTTGTAGTCCAATTCATAATCACTGAATACATCCGAATACAAGGAAATGACTTGTCCCTGTTTCATCGGAAGAACGCTCAGATCATTGAGAATCAGCTTGCTTTCTCCTGGCTGGATGTAGACTTTCTTTTGTCCGGTACCATTCTGCATGGATTGGAACCAACGGTCAATGGACAGCTTTCCAGCTACCGTTGCAAAAGGAGACGGTCCTGCAAAACCCATGTTTTGCTGGTCAATCGACGCCGTGTATGCATTGTTGTTTGTCGCTACAACATACATTTTTACGTTTTTGCCCGTGTTGTTCACATGGTGAATCATGAAGCGTGTCTGTCCGAAGGAAGATTCCTTGTACACAATACCTTCCGTATTCACGGTTTCCGGGCTGTTACTGCGGATCAGCAGACTTGGTTCATCATAATAAGTGAAAGGTACTTTCTCCAATGCTGGTACTCCACCACCGTCAAAAGTGAACTTCTCACCAACTGGTGTGAACAATTGATTGAAGTCAGTCACACTATAAAGTGTTTCTCCCGTAATATTGATCATCTTGGTATAGCTATCGCTAGCACCATGTTTATCAGTAACTGTAATCGTTACGGTCTTCGGTCCTGGAACAAAGAATGCAAGTGCATTGTTATCCCATTCGGTTTTAACAATTGCATTCTCATCATCTGTGCTTTGATCAATATAAGTGATTTTCTCACCCATTTTGTATTCTTCTTTATCTGTCGTAAACATTGCGACAGGTGGCAGATTCGGTCTTTCAACCTTAATCGTAACCGAATACGGATCACTCCACTGACCACTTGAATCCTGGACCGCATAGGTTACTGTGTATACACCTGGTTGGTCGAATGAATCCTGACGGCCTGTCCAACGTTCATCTACAATGCTGAGTCCCTTGGGAGAGCTGGATCTGGTTGTGTAGGTTACCTGGTCTCCGGCAAAGACCTCTTTTTGTACCGTGAAGCTTGCCACCGGTTTGGTACTCAGATTCAATACAACCGTTTTGGCAGATTGATTTACTTTATACGAAATGTCCAGAGCCTGTGTAATTGAAGTCAACGGCACCATGAACGTATTTTTTTGTTGATAAGCCGCGCCCTTCATCGTTCTGGACACACCATTAACGGTATAGATCTTGCTGTTTGTTTTGAAACGCAACTCATCTTCACCACTAATAATGATTGTTTCTTTAGTTGTGTTATCATATTTGACATCATAGCCAACCCGATCAACGAGAGCACGGATCGCTACATAGGATACACCATTTTTAACAGCCATCGGCTGTCCAGCAAGATACGTTTTGCCATCTTGCATCATTTTATTACTGTTCATATAAAGAGTGAGGTCTCCACCCCCGCCTCCAGCAACAGATGAACCGCCTGTAGATGGTTGCTCCACTTCTACTGGTGCAGGTGCTGGTGTTTCCTCAGCTGTACCTTCTTCGTCCGTAGGTTCAATTACCGGCTCAACAGGAGTCGCGTCTGTTCCTGTAGGAACATCTGTCTCAGGGTTCACTTCTTCAGTTGTTTCATTATTTGATGTTGGCGTGTTTGTTCCGGATTTCACTTCGGATTCCGCGATGGTTTGTTCTTTCTTCACAACCTCCACGGATTTAACTTTGGCTGTATTCACTGATGTAGTATCGCTCTGATCTGCTGATTGTGCATTGGCAGGAATCACTGCAAACGCCTGAAACACAGCAAAAGCGGTAAGTATGGACAATTTCTTCTTCAAATTCATTCTTTGTCTTTGGCTCCTTCTGCTCCCATTTTATAAATATCCCCCTCAAAAAGTCATATTATTAGACGCTTGGAACCGGGAAAAGTTGCTAAAAAGTTAAGAGGAGAATTGTAAACTTTTAATAGAAGGAAAATACTATGAAAATAGTTATCTATCAATTATCTTTTTAGCTTTCATATCCCAAAATTAGCCAATAGAAAATTCCAACAAAAAAATCTCTCCAGGAGATGGTCAATCAGCACCATATCGCAGAGAGATATAAGGATTGATAGGTCTAGCGCAAACGGACAGGCAGACTTCCTGTTGGCTGCAGTCCACCGGTTAACACATGGGACAGTACCCGAACAACTGCAGGTGTATTCTCATACGTACACACATAACTTCCCGGCCTCGAAATCTCCAGCAGATCATATGGATTGCGCAGAGCAATGACAATCAGCGAATGATTCTCACTCAGCTTTTCAACCAAATACTGTTGCCCTTTCGGAAGATGACCTGCAGATGTGTACGTACACACGATAACTTGCTCACTTTCCAACACTTCACCCAATATCCGATCCGCTTCATCATAGGTGGGCTGAGTAGTAATTTTGTGCTCACGAACTCTGCCTCGCAGCTGCGATAACGCCATACCCAACGATTCTGTATGGGACCATGGTTCATCCACCTCTGTCCGTTGCACAACCTCAGGCCAGATGACATATACGTCCTTCTCTGGGTTCAACGGCAGCAGCCCATCATTATGAACGATTGTAATACTGCTTGAAGCAATCTTGAACAACGTCAATTCGTTGGGCTCAGTGGGTTTAGTGGATTCAGTGCAATCAACAGGTCCAACATTGGTTGCTTCGACCGTTTCACTCGCTTTCGGCGAAACCAGATGATCATTCTGCTGGCCGCAGCGCTCTCTTTTCCATGTCATAATGCGTTCCACCGCCTGATGAATAACCTCTTCCGAAATGCGCCCCGTTCGAACTGCTTTCACAATGGCTTCCAGCGCAGCAACCTGATCTTGCAAGGTATGACTCACCAGAATCAGATCTGCTCCTGCTTCCACAGCACGAACGGCAGCTTCAGCTACCCCATATGGCTTGGATATCGCATGCATTTCAAGACAGTCTGTAATAATAATGCCTTCAAAACCCATTTCTTCACGTAATAGGCCCGTTAACACCTTATGCGACAACGTTGCCGGAATGGGCTCGGGCTCAATCGAAGGGAACATCACATGAGCTGTCATAATAGCATCAACTCCGGCCTCAATCGCCCGGCGGAACGGTAACAACTCCATCTGTTCCAGCCTGTTTCGATCATGAGGTACTGTAACCATACCAAGATGAGAATCTACGGCGGTATCTCCATGTCCCGGAAAATGTTTGGCAGTAGCAGCTATGCCCTGTGATTGATATCCGGTGATGGCTGCTACGCCATGAGCAGCCACACTTTCAGCATGTTCACCATACGAACGCACACCAATGACCGGGTTAAGCGGGTTGTTATTCACGTCGACCACTGGCGCAAGGTTCATATCAATACCGATGCTTTTTAACTCACGACCCAGAATTTGGGCACACTCCAGGGTATATTCCGCATTGCCTGTCGCACCAAGCGCCATATTACCCGGCACTTGGGTCATTCCCTCTTTGTCAATCCGTGCAACCATGCCACCTTCCTGGTCCACCGAAATCATGAGTGGTAGGGCCCCCGCTTCAGCAGCCATATCTTGCAGTTCGGCGGACAGCCGTGTCAATTGATCTACACTTTCGACATTGCGCCGGAAATAAATGACACCCCCGACGTGATAGTCACGGATTAAGCGAGTAATCTGTTCATCTGCTTGCTGACCGTGAAATCCACACATCAACAATTGGCCTACCTTTTGCTCCAATGTCAGATCATTCAAGGGTTTCATTTGACATCTCCTCCCGTTTCCCTTGCTACTACAAACCCAATTGTTTACTCTGCCTGTACTCGGAGGGTTTCATGTGGAAGTGTTTATGAAACACCTTGGAGAAGTAACGGCGCTCCTTGAAACCTGTTGCTTCCCCAATCGCTGTAATGCTCCATTCGGTTGTACTCAACAATAAAGCGGCACTTTCCATCCGTTTCTGCGTCATGTATTCCACAAAAGTAACACCCATTTGAGTTTTAAATAGCTGGCAGAAGTATCCCGGGCTGATTCCGAGCCAATCTGAGACTTCATCTATTCCCAAGTCCTGTTGCAGTCTGGCGTTCATGTAATCACATGCAGATCGGATTAGTTCCGCTATCGAGGGACGCGGTTGAGTTTGTTTACCTTGACAGGCATGAATAATGACCTCTGCAAGTTCAATCAGTTCTCTCATGGATACAGCCTCTTGCAGCGCATTCCAGAAATTCACTTCGTCCTTTTCAGCCATGACATTGACTTCGCGCAGTTCCCGAAGCATGTGTACTAGCATATAGCGAACATGGGTTTCATCTATCTTGTCTATTGATTGCTCGGCATTCCCCATTCGCTGTTTAAGCGCTTTCATTACATCTTGTAATCCTTGTTTATTCCATTGTCGAATACACCGTGTGATAAGCTCCAGATCGTCTCTTGTTATCCATGTACCGCCCCTTTTGGAAACCTCATGATCATACGATAATGAAGATCCCGCGCAGCCCGAATTCAATACCTTGTCTTCGCTTTCCGAATGTGTCATTAGAATTCTCTGACAATGCTGGTACCGTTCAAGGATTTGCTGTTCCAGTTTTACGAGTACATGATCCTGAACTACCCTTGCTTTTACACCTGAATCCATGGACAATATCGCATTCAATTCAATTAATAGTTGATGTGCCAACTCCTCTGACTGAAGTTTCCACTCGCCCGATGCGTCTAACAAGATGCACCACTCTCCTTTGCGGGTAGAAAGAACCTGGCAGCCATTAGAGATTCTATCCGTAACTTCCCTAAGCATGGAACTTATTGCCTCATGCCATCTTACATGCTGGACCTCGGACCAGCCGATGGAATGGCGAAAATAACCGACTACATCCACCAACAGCACCGTATAGCCTACAAAAGGAGGCATGAATTGAGGCACAGAAACAGGATCAGAAATCTTCATCTGGGCTTCTCCTCGCAACAAGTCCATCAACTGTTTATGTCTGATCCAACTTTCCATCTCTTGGCTGCGATAACGTTGCGATTCGTTTTCCAGACGTCTCTTCTGGATCTGTCCGACAAGCTCTCGCAGTTTATGTTCCAGATTCAAATAATCAATTGGCTTACATATGTATTCATGTACGTTATACTTGATAGCGGTTCGAGCATATTCAAACTGCTGATACCCGGTCAGTAAAATAATTTCACACGTTTCACCCTGTTCTCGCAGCAAACGAATAAGTTCCAATCCATCCATAGACGGCATCCGAATATCACACAAGAGAATGTCTGGATGACTTTCTGTTACTTTCCCCAGCGCTTCTACACCACTTCTCGCGGTACCTGTGATTTCAATCCCCATCTCTTCCCAGGGTAAAATATATTTCAGATTCTCCAGAATCGGCAGCTCATCGTCAACCAGCATTGCAGTCAGATTCATCCGGCTTCCTCCTGCTCATATAATGGAATGATGCATCGAATAACTGTGCCATACCCCGGTGCTGAACATATAAATATGCCATACCCGGCCCCGTATTGAATACGAATTCGATCTGCCACACTTCGTAATCCCAATCCCCTTCGCTCCGTTATGGACGATAATGATTCCGCCCCTTCCGCGAGCATATCTTCCGGTGGATCTTCTGCCATATACTCAAATCGTGCGAGCATTTCCTGGGGAATACCGATCCCATTATCCTCAACACATAACACCAGATGACCCCGTTCTGCATATGCGCTTATCCGCAGTACACCTGGATAGGTGATCCCCTCAAACCCATGTTGAATGCTATTTTCCACCAGAGGCTGGAGGGTAAGCTTAAGCAGAATTGAGCTGTATAAATGGGGTGGAATGTCAATCTCATAGGTGAACAAATCACTGAACCTGTACTGTTGAATCTCCAGATAACTCTGCAAATGTCTTATTTCCTCACCCAGCGGAATCTCTTCCTGATCCTGAATGCTGATACGAAGCATATTGCCCAGCCTGGTTACCATCTCGCTTACTTTGCGCCCCTCACCACGCAATGCCAAACCATTGATCGATTCCAATGTATTGAACAGAAAATGGGGTTTGATCTGGGCTTGTAGTACACGTAGTTCTGCCTGGGCCTTCTGCTCCTGCTCTGCCCGAACACGACGGAATAATCCCCCGATTCGATCCAATAGCTCATTGAACCCTTGTGCAAGCAGTTGCATCTCGTCAAAACCTTTTCCTTCCACCCTCGCATTAAAATCACCATCGTCCACACGACGCATAAACCTTACAAGTACAGCAATGTTGCCCGTAATGCGATTCATGAAAAATAGATTAAAGATCATGGCAGCGAACAGGCACGACAGAATAATGATGACAGACCAACCTGCAAAGGCATTTGTTTCCGCAGATAAGGCTTCCCATGAGGTCACACTGACGAGACTCCAGTTATAGTTCTTCAGATGATATTGCGAAATAATGCTTTCCTTGCCGTCAAAGACCGTTCTGACACTGCTAAAGCCGGGACCGTACCTGCCGGATTCAGCACCAAGGTTTTGCATGTTCTCACCGTTATATATACCTGCAGGATCATAAACGATCAGTCCTTCTTCATTAATTAACAGGAACGACGTATCCTGTGCCGAATCGCTGATTTGCAGGTGACGGAAGATCCGGTCAATCTCTCCTTTTTTAATCTGAACAACAAGCACGCCGATATTTTGAAAATAACTGAGTTCTTTGACCAATCTGATTTGGGTGAAGACAGGTTCTACCCCGGTTAATTCGGGATATTCCAGAGGTGCGAGCCATTTAGGCACACCATTGAGTTGCTGAATTTCGTTGAATAAGGGATGCACTTTGAATTGCTGAAAAGGAAGGGCTTGAAAGTTTTCTTTGGTGAAAATGGAGACAATTTGATTATTTTCGGACGAACGCAAATCATATAAAAAGGCATAACTGATGAACGGATAATTATATAGAAGGGAACGGAAATTGCGCTGGCTGGCATTCAGGGATAACTGATTACCGGTCCCCAGATCCTGCTTGGTCGGATCTTTGGCGTTCAATGCCATTTGGAAAACCGATGTGGCTATCCCGTTGTCGGTCACATTGTTAATCTGCTGAAATACATTCTCAATATTGTAGCTGATAGCCTGAAGCGCATATTCGGCCTGTTGATTGTATTTTTTCTCAATCGTATGTGACGTGACCAGAAACATGCCAATGCCAAGCGCACACATCGGTACAATGATCAGCAGCAGAAATGCCAAGGCCAGCTTCATTCGCAAGTTCATATCCCGTTCTCCCTATTCACTGGTTCATGGTATTAACCTTTGACACCACCTGCAGTTACGCCTTCTATAATTTTCTCCTGGAGTATGGCGTAGATCACAAGTACAGGTACAACGCTGTATACGATACCCGCCGACATCTGGGCATAGTTCATTTGATATTGATCCCGAAACTGGACCATGCCCACGGGCAGCGTACGCAATTTATCGGTGGATAAGAAATAGTTGGCGAGTAAAAATTCGTTCCAGTTCCCGAGGAAATTAACGATAAAAACGGTAACAATAGCCGGAACCGTAAGAGGTATCACTATTTTAGCAAAGATACCCGGGGCCCTCAAGCCGTCCATGACCGCCGCTTCTTCAATTTCTCCAGGTAGAGAACGCATAAATGCCGCCAGTATAATAATGGTAAAAGGGATCGCATTGGCCACATAGGGCACAATCAATGCCAGATGTGTATCCAATATGCCCATTTTGCGTACAAGCAGATAGATCGGCAGCATGAGTGCGTTGTTGGGAATAAGCATGCCCGCCAGTATCAGGCTGTACAGAAAAAGACTCCACTTTCGGTGTCTCATCCGGGTTACGGCAAAAGCAAACATGGCACCGAGCACAATTGTACACGCCGAAGACAGAATCGAAATGTACAGGCTGTTCCAGAAATACGTGCCAATCTTTGCATTCACCCAGGCCTCCACATAATTGTTAAACTCCCATGTTGTAGGCAAACCGAATGGATTCAGGGCGATTTCATTGTTATCCTGCTTAAAGGACGAGAAAATCACAAATAAAAAGGGAAACAAAATCGCGATCAAGTACAACATTAACAACACATGAGGTATACTACTTTTTATGCTTTTCGGCATCAATATTCCACCTTCTCGCTCCGCCTCGCCACTAGCAGTTGATACACCGCAGTGAGCACAAGCGTCAGAGCAAAGATCAGCACTGCAATGGTATTTCCATAACCATATTTGAAGTTGGTAATTGCATATTTGATCATGTATGTCGCCAGAACCTCGGTGGACCCAGCGGGCCCACCTTTGGTCATGACAATCACGATGTCGGCTGCTTTCATGGCACCTGCGATGGACAACATGATCACCACCGAAATGATCGGCCGGATCAGCGGCAACGTAATTCGCATTGCACGTTGTACCGCCGTTGCCCCATCAATTGCAGCCGCTTCATCCAGATCACGGGGAATCGCCAGTATGGCCGCCAGCACCATGACAATGTAAAATCCCGTCCACTGCCAGGCATTGGTCACCAAAATGGACAACATGGCAAATCGGTTATCCGATAACCAGTAGATTGGATCGATGCCCAGCACATGAAGCATTTTGTTTAACAGTCCGATATTCGGTTCATAGATGAATCCCCATAAAATACCGATCACGGCTGTCGACATGATGGATGGTAAAAAAACAGCTGTTTTATACAGACCTTTCAGCCTTTTCACATTGGCAATCAGAAGCGAAAACAGGACGATTAGAGGTACCTGAATCAGTACCGAAAATCCGATGAAAAAGCCGTTATTCCGTGTGGAAATCCAAAATCGTTCATCGGTCAGTGCCTTCACATAGTTGGATAAACCCACAAAACGTGGCTCAGCCGATACCCCATTCCAACTCGTCAGACTGTAATACAAAGAGCTACCAATAGGGTATAAGAAGAACATTACAAACAGGATTAGGGCTGGCATTACAAAGAGCGTATAGATTAACGGGCTGCGGAGTGAAGTATTCATGGTCAGCCTCCTTCAGTCACTTCAACGATCGCAGTTTCAGTTTGGATTGATTTATTCCACTGAAGCGTTTGCTTCTTCCTGTACCTTTTGCAGCTCTTCTGCCATTTTCTCTGGCGTGGTCTGCCCACCAATCAACTTCTGGATTTGCAAATTACTGATCTCTGTTGTCACATCCGCCTGCACGAGTGCATCAAATGCCGGGAACGACGTCTTGGACGCATTAAGCACGGCCACAATTTCTTTCATCAGATCATCGGTAATGCTATCGGTTAACACTTTCTCATCCAGCTTCATGGCAGGCAACACACCATCTTCCACAAGGCCGCGAACCTGCATATCTTCATTGTAGAAATTTTTGATAAAAGCTTTAACGGCTTCCAGCTTCTGCGGATCATCCGCCACGGCTGCCGAGAATCCATATCCATTGTTCACATCCCGCATCAAGGAAGTCTGATCACCTGCTCCGTTCTCTACCGGAGGCATATTAAAGAATCCAACCTTGCCAATGAGCGATTCACCGCTCTGACCTTCCTTGAATACAGATGATTTCCATGTTCCGTCATACATTAATACCGCTTCTCCACTTGTAAATTGCGTGGTATATTCGGCATACTCGAAGCCCAGTTCACCTTTTTTGAAATAACCCTTATCAACCCATTCCTTGTGTTTGGCAAAACCTTGCACAACACCCGGGTCGGTCCACTTCGCTTCACCTGTTGCAAACTTTGCGGTAATCTCCGGCCCGGCATATCGGGACCACAGATGGTTGGTTAACATAAGCGGTACCCAGCCCGCCTTGGATGCGGAAGCAAGCGGCACTTTGCCATCAGCCTTGATCTCGGCCAGTATATTGTCCAATTCAGCCATGGTGGTTGGGGCTTTCCATCCTTTTTGTTCAAAGTACTTTTTATTATAGAAAAAACCTTCGCCCGAACCACCAATTGGCAGTCCATAGACTTTGCCTTCATACGTGAACGGTTCAAGGGATGTAAACTGGTCCTGAATGCCCAGCTCTTGCAGGATTGGCGTCAGATCAAGCAGCATACCTTCCTTAGCATAAACTTTGGAATCTGGGCTACCGAACAGTTCAAATATATCGGGCGGGTTGCCTGCCGCCATCTCTCCGCGAAGCTTCTCCTTACGATTCACATCGGATTCGACGCCATCCAGCGTAAAGGTCAGATTGGGTACCTCTCCCTCAACTTTGTCCACAACATCCTGCAGAATGGCCAGTCTTTTCTGTTTGTCGGCCCCCACCTGTGTGTGGCGAAGAAGCATCTCAACCGGTTCCTTACTTGTCTCCTCCACAGGTGTATTGCCTGCGCCCTGTTGTGGCTCGTTACTTGAGCCTGCACATCCCGCCAAAGTCCATGAAGTGATAAGCAATAATGAAAGCAGCAATGTCATTCTTTTTTTCATCGGGTTGACCCTCCTCAAGATATTGAGCATTTGGCTTTACACTCTGATTATAAAAAGCCGGAGCTTACATCGTAAGGATGACAATTCATCAATGGAGGGATAAAATCCTTCACTGGACAAAAAACAGCCCCTGCGAAGTGTATTCGCAAGGGCTGCTTGGTTGGTATATACGTTGAACTTAAGAATATTTACACTTGCCACTTCGATGACAGAACAACCTTCTGATCGCTGTTATCCCCCTATTTTTTTGATCCACTTTTACAAAGGTGAAAATCTAGGGATAGCATATGCTTCCGATGTAGCTTTCTTGCAGAAAGCTTTTAGGCGAACGCTCCGCTTCTTCAGCTTATTTCTGTCCTCTTCGTTCTTGTGTAAATAGTTAGTTCAAATTATATACATCCTGCATATAAAGGTAATTACTTATCGGAACAAGCCACGCCAGCCGTTTCCTGGCGACCTTGTTCGATCAGGCGATACGCTCGCTCCACTTCTTCTTCACTTGGCGAAGGAACTCCATCCAGTGGATATACTTTACCGAGCGCCTCCCATTTGTAGATCCCCATCTGATGGTATGGAAGAATTTCGAACTTCTCAACGCCATTCAATGTTCCGATAAACCGTCCGAGGTTAAGCAGATCCTCTTCCTCGTTATGAATGCCAGGCACATACACGTGGCGTATCCACATTTTCCGACCTTGCTCCGATAACCACTTGGCTGTTTTCAACGTTCTCTCGTTGGATTTGCCTGTCAGCTTGATATGTTTCTCGTCATCAATATGCTTGAGATCCAGTAGAACCAGGTCTGTGTTATCCAGCAGATCGTGAATCCGTTCCGGTTCGTTAAATCCGTTGCTGTCCAGTGTCGTATGCAATCCCCAGCGACGTTTCACTTCTTTGAAGATTTCAGCTACGAAGTGAGCCTGCAACGTTGGTTCTCCGCCAGATATCGTGAGCCCGCCTCCGGAACTACGATAGTAGGATAGATATGGCTCAATCTCAGCCAATACCTCCTCTAGCGTCATTTCTTTTCCACCATCCAGCGCCCATGTATCAGGGTTGTGGCAATACTGACATTTGAGTAGACATCCTTGCATAAAAAGCACAAAGCGGATGCCTGGGCCGTCAACCGTCCCGAAAGTTTCGAGTGAATGAATATGTCCGTTAACCATGCTGCCTCTTCCTTTCTGTATCCGCATCCGCTGTGCGTTTAATATGAGTTGGAATGTCTTGCTCTAGCGGTCTTCTACTTGCAAATTATCTACATCGAACCATGGAACGTACGGTTGATGACATCCAACTGTTGTTCACGAGTTAATTTAATGAAGTTAACAGCATATCCAGATACCCGTATAGTCAGTTGTGGATAGTTTTCCGGGTGATCCATCGCATCAATCAATTGCTGACGATCAAATACGTTAACGTTCAGGTGATGAGCGTTTTGACCGAAGTAACCATCCATCATCGCAGTCAGATTGGATTTACGTGTAGTCTCCTCTTTACCCAATGCTTTTGGCACGATGGAGAAGGTATTGGAAATTCCGTCAAGACTGTGTTCATAAGGTAATTTGGCTACAGAGCCAAGGGATGCCAGTGCACCTTTTTTGTCACGACCATGCATTGGGTTCGCACCTGGAGCAAATGGTTCACCTGCTTTACGACCATCCGGTGTAGTCCCTGTTTTCTTACCATATACCACGTTGGAAGTGATCGTCAGAACGGATTGTGTTGGAACTGCGTTACGGTAAGCTTTGTGCTTGCGAATCATGCCCATGAAGTTCTCGACCAGTTCAACAGCAATGCTGTCTACGCTGTCTTCATTGTTACCGTAACAAGGGAAGTCTCCTTCGATTTCAAAATCAACGGCGATGCCTTGTTCGTTACGAATTGGTTTTACTTTGGCATATTTGATTGCACTCAGTGAATCTGCTGTAACCGAGAGACCGGCGATACCACAAGCCATCGTACGTACAATGTCACGGTCATGTAATGCCATTTCGATACGCTCATAGCTGTATTTATCGTGCATGTAGTGAATGACGTTGAGGGTGTTCATATACAGTTTCGCCAGCCACTCCATCATTGGTTTGAAGCGTTTCATAACCTCATTGTAATCCAGCACTTCGCTAGTGATGGCAGGATACTCAGGTCCAACTTGTGCTCCGGATTTCTCGTCACGACCACCGTTGATCGCATACAGGAGAGCTTTTGCCAAGTTGGCACGAGCGCCGAAGAATTGCATTTGTTTCCCGATCTTCATAGCCGATACACAGCATGCAATACCGTAATCGTCACCATAGATTGGACGCATCAGATCATCATTTTCATACTGGATTGAGCTGGTTTCAATGGATACTTTACTGCAATAATCTTTGAAAGCTTCTGGAAGTTTCGTGGACCAAAGTACAGTCAGGTTCGGTTCTGGTGCAGGACCCAGGTTGTGCAGTGTATGCAGGAAACGGAAGCTGTTTTTGGTTACGCGTGTTTCACCATTCACTGACATACCACCGATGGACTCAGTCACCCATGTTGGATCTCCACTGAACAGTTCGTTGTAATCCGGTGTACGCAGGAATTTGACAATCCGCAGTTTCATTACAAAATGGTCAACCAATTCCTGAGCCTGTTCTTCGGACAAAATGCCCTCTTGCAGGTCACGTTCAATGTAGATATCCAGGAAAGAAGATACACGTCCCAGTGACATCGCAGCACCGTTCTGTTCTTTGATCGCAGCGAGATAACCGAAGTACAACCATTGGAACGCTTCTTTTGCTGTTGTCGCTGGTAAGGAAATATCGAACCCGTGCATATCGCCCAATTGTTTCAATTCTTGCAATGCACGAATCTGTTCAGACAATTCTTCCCGCAGACGAATGACATCTTCATCAATGACATCAACTTCGAGTGCGTTCAATTCGCCTTTTTTGTTACGAATCAGGAAGTCTACCCCGTACAAAGCTACACGACGATAGTCACCGATGATCCGGCCACGGCCGTAAGCATCTGGCAGACCTGTGATAATCCCTGCTTTTCGCGCTGCACGCATATCGGAAGTATAAGCATCGAATACACCTTGGTTATGTGTTTTGCGAATGTTCGTAAATATATCAATGACGCCTTGAGGCAATTCGAAGCCGTATGCTTCACATGCATCAATCATCATCCGGATTCCGCCTGTTGGTTGAATGGAACGTTTGAACGGAGCATCGGTCTGAACGCCGACAATCTGCTCTTTGGATTGATCCAGATAACCTGGTTGGTGAGAAACAATAGTCGCTGGTGTGTTCACATCAACGTCAAGGACACCGCCGTTATCCCGTTCTTTTTTGGTCAGATCAGATACGATCTCCCACAATTCTTTGGTATTCTGGGTTGCATCTGCGAGGAACGCTTCATCACCGTAATACGGAGACAAGTTGTGTGCCAGAAAATCATTCACGTCTACGGATTTGGTCCATGTTCCTTTGGTAAAGTTTCTCCAGCCTGTTTGTTGTTTGACATCTTTTTCAATCACCGACATCGTAATCCCTCCACTAATTTGGATTTCTGGACACATAACATCTTGCTTCATTCGTATCATTGTGTGCCCAGAGCCGCGATTAATGTGAATTGTTTCACATAAACCGGAACATGTTCTCTCTACTTGGGAACCGGAACCGCGGAATGAATGTTTTTCTTACATTTTCAGTATACGACTTGGGGCTTTCATCATCTGTGATTTTTGTCACAAAGTCAGTGAACTAACTCACTCCACCTGCGCTGTGTCCTATTGAACCCTCTTTAGATTCACACTTAGCCACTGCGCGGGCAGAACAACTTCCGATCGCTGTTATCCCCGGATTTTTTCGATTTTATTTTTCAAAGGGGAAAATCCGGGGATAAAGGCGAACGCTCCGCTTCTTCAGTTTTTTCTGCCCTCTCCGTTATTGTGTGAACATCTGGATCAAACAACCTCATCACGGATTCCGTGTAACCTCTTTAGGACCATTGCTCCCTTAAACTCGGAGCAAACAAGGACTTTGATCATTTCCTGAAAAACAGGTGCTTCGCTCTTCTGTTTTTCTGCCCTCTCCGTTATTGTGTGAACATCTGGCTCAAACAGCCACCTCACGGATTCCATGCCACCTCTTTAGAACCCTTTGCTCCTCTATGCTCGGAGCAAACAAGGACTTAGGATCATTTCCTGAAAAACAGGTGCTCGCTCTTCTGTTTTTCTGCCCTCTCTTTATTGTGTGAACATCTGGCTCAAACAGCCACCTCACGGATTCCATGCCACCTCTTTAGAGCCCTTTGCTCCTCTATGCTCGGAGCAAACTAAATCTTAGAATAAATCCTGAAAAACAGGTGCTTTGCTCTCCTATTTTTCTGCCCTCTCGTTATTGTGTGTAAGACGGCAATCGGGGCTCCCCTCTCGGGGAACCCTGATCTTCTTGCCGTAAGGCACGCTTCGTTCTAAATTTGTTATTCAAACTTTCCGTAGAAAGCGTTGCGGTATACATCAGCCAGTTCAGTTACCAACGGCAACTTCGGATTGGCGGTTGTACATTGGTCTTCGAAGGCACGGTCAGCCAGATAATCTACATGTGCTTCAAAGTCTTTGGCATCAAATCCGATTTCCTGGAACGATTCTTCAATGCCCAATGTTTTGTTCAGTTTGCGAATGGCATTGATAAGACTGGTTACGCCTTCTTCTGTTGTACGTGCAGGCAATCCCAGAATCCGGGCAATTTCGGCATACCGCTCATCCGCTATAAAGTGCGAATATTTCGGGAACGATGCAAATTTGGTCGGTTTTTTCGCGTTGTAACGAATGACGTGCGGCATCAGGATCGCATTGGTGCGTCCGTGTGCGGTGTGGTACTGACCGCCCCATTTATGCGCCAAGCTGTGGTTAATGCCCAGGAATGCGTTGGCAAACGCCATACCGGCAATGGTGGAAGCATTATGCATTTTCTCACGAGCCAGTTTATCTCCTTGCAGCGCAGATTGCTCCAGGTATTGGAATACCAGTTGGATTGCTTTGATCGCAAGTCCATCCGTGTAATCATTTGCCATAACAGATACATAAGCTTCAATCGCATGAGTCAGTACGTCCATACCTGTATCGGCAACGGCTGTTCTAGGCAGGGAGTATACGAACTCCGGATCGACAATCGCTACGTCTGGTGTCAGCTCATAATCTGCCAATGGATATTTGGTGTTACCTTGATTTTTATCCGTAATAACAGCGAACGATGTTACTTCAGAACCTGTACCTGATGTGGTTGGGATCGCTACAAATTTCGCTTTTACGCCGAGACGTGGATATTTGTAGATCCGTTTGCGGATATCCATGAATTTTTGTTTCAGATCGTTGAAGTCCGTGTCTGGATATTCATAGAACAACCACATGGCTTTGGCAGCATCCATCGGTGATCCACCGCCGAGTGCGATAATGCAGTCTGGTTGGAAGCGGCGCATCATTTCGGTTCCGCGATCTACTGTTGTTGTGGATGGATCTGGCTCAACATCGGAGAATACTTCGATCGCTACTGGCATTTGGCGTTGACGCAGATAGTGTTCTACCTTTTCAACATATCCAAGCTTCACCATCATGGCATCCGTAATAATCGCCACACGTGTGATATCAGGCATTTTGGCAAGATACTGTGTTGCCCCTTTTTCGAAGTAGACTTTGTTCGGCACTTTGAACCATTGCATATTCACGGTACGGCGAGCCACCCTTTTCACATTGATTAAGTTCACAGCGGTTACGTTGGAAGAAGTCGAGTTACGTCCGTATGATCCGCATCCCAGTGTCAATGATGGCATATTTGTGTTGTAGATATCCCCGATGGCACCGTGTGTGGATGGTGAGTTCACAATAATCCGTCCAGTTTGCAGACGATCTGCGAATTTGCCAATCACTTCTTCATTTGTGGAATGGATAACCGAGGAGTGACCCATGCCGCCAAAAGCAACCACTTCTGCTGCACGTTCAATTCCCTCTGCTGCCGTTTTAACTTTGTAACAAGCGAGTACCGGACTTAATTTCTCAGCCGACAATGGGAATTTCGTACCTACTCCTTCAATCTCGGCCACGAGAATTTTGGTGCCTGCTGGAACTTCAATTCCGCACAACTTCGCAATGCTCACCGCAGATTGACCAACAATCGCCGGGTTCACCGCACATTTCTCGGCATTAATCGCACCTGCTGTCAATTTTGCTGCTTCATCTTTGTTAACAAAGTAACAGCCATTTGCAATCATTTTTTTCTTCACTTGATCAAAGATCGGTTCTTCAATGATGACCGCTTGCTCGGAAGCACAGATCATGCCATTATCGAAAGACTTGGACAGGATCAAATCCGTTACTGCCTGATTGATATCCGCGCTTTTCTCGATGAAACAAGGTACGTTACCTGGTCCTACGCCCAGTGCAGGTTTACCACAGCTGTACGCTGCACGTACCATGCCTGATCCGCCTGTTGCCAGAATGAGAGCCACATCATTGTGATTCATCAGTTCGTTTGTACGATCCATGGAAGGATCATCAATCCATTGAATACAATCTGCTGGTGCACCATGTTTCACAGCCGCTTCCAGCAGGATTTTGGCAGCTTCCCGGCTACAATTCTGTGCAGATGGGTGGAAACCAAAGATGATCGGGTTACGCGTCTTGATGGAGATCAGTGCTTTAAACATCGTCGTTGATGTTGGATTGGTAACTGGTGTAATCCCCATGATGATGCCGACCGGCTCCGCAATTTTCTGGAAGCTCTCATATTCGTTATCTTCAATCACACCTACGGTTTTGTCATACTTGATGCTGTGGTACACATATTCTGTTGCAAATATATTTTTGGTGATTTTATCCTCATATACTCCGCGGCCTGTTTCTTCTACGGCCATCTTGGCGAGCATCATGTGTTTATCCAGACCCGCAAGCGCCATCGCTTGCACAATCCGGTCAATCTGCTTCTGATCCATCTTCATGAATGCGGCGTGTGCTTTATTCGCTTTGTCGATTAACGTTTGAATATACTGACCTGCTGTCGGTTCTTTTGCTGGGGCGACTTCGTTCTTTACAGCCATCTCCCTCATCCTCCTAAAGGTTCGTATTAGTTTGTCTCTCTCGTTTACATTCACATCGTAACATGACAATAAACTTAATTATGTGATTTTTTTCACAAAGTATAACAAATTTAATTTAAGTTTTGTAGTGTCCTTCATACGACCATTTTCACTTCCTATTTAAAATATAGGGCTGTAAAATTCATCCTCTCCACTAAAAGTGAATTTTATCACAATGTTTGAAATTTCGTCATTTTTGCCCCCTTTCCTTCCCCCTCAAACGGTAAGATTAGGTATATACTGAACTTAAAAATTGAACCACCGCAATTTGTACCGTCCTTCCTCCCGGCCGAGATGACCTGATCAGGACGGCAACGGTTTGCGGCAAACCTCGGAGACTACTGGAAACTACAGAAGGTCGTCCGATGGACATAAAGGGGAGATAGACTTATGACAGAACTAACAACTGTACTGGAAAAGCGCGGCAATACCAATTGTTTCTCGGAAGCGAATTTCAACCATTTGCTGGTTACCATGAAAGATAGAACCTATCCGGAAGGTACACATCTGTACTGGGAAGGAGACGTCTCTGACAAACTTTATTATATGAAACGGGGCCGTGCACAGATCACCAAATCCACGGATGAAGGCAAGGAACTGATCATGTACATGTATCAGTCCGGTGATATGATTGGGCAGGCTGATCCCTTTTTTGGCTCTAAACACAGCTTCTCAGCGGAAGTGCTGGAGGATAGTGAGATCGGTGTACTGGAGCATAAAGACCTGGAGATGTTAATCTGCCAGCATTGTGACTTTGCGATCGACTTTATGAAATGGATGGGCATCCACCACCGGTTGACACAGACCAAATTCCGGGATCTCATGTTATATGGCAAACCGGGTGCACTTTGCTCCACCCTCATTCGGTTGTCGAATTCGTATGGTGAGCCGCATGGAGAGCATGTCATTATTCACAAAAAAATTACCCACACGGACCTGTCCAATATGATTGGAGCCACTCGTGAAAGTGTAAACCGCATGTTAAGCGACCTGCGTAAGAAAGATGGGATTGAATATGACAATGGCATGATTGTCATCAAAGATCTGAAGATGCTGCAAGGAATCTGTCACTGTGAACTTTGCCCGAACGAGATCTGTCGTATTTAATATTTGACTATGCTAATCGGATGTTGCTTATATATTTAATGAAAAAAAGCCCAGTTCTCTAAAAAGAGATTGGGCTTCTTGGTATACTTAGGATGCATTGGTCAATTCAAGCTTTACCGCATCACGTGGATTCAATTTCATGTCCAGACCATTTTCCATTAATTCTTTGTCATTCACCATAATGACCCATCGCTCATTCATACGAGGCGTAACATTCTCGACCGAAACAACAAATTTGTTATTCTCCGACATTCTTACAATGCCGCTGGACTTCAACACATCACGAACTGTGCACTCTTGAACGTAGACGCCGGCATATTGACGATTAAGGGTTGGCATAATGTTTCCACCGCTAACCTTGAGTAACGTTGTCTGATATGCAACGCCATCCCCCCCACTGTCAGCGGCTTTCACGTAAATGATCACTTCATCTTTGGCATGAAGTTCCATGTCCCAATCTTCCTGCTCAATATCCTTGCCATTCAATTTGACAGCCCAGCTAAGCGAAGAATCCAGAGAAACTTCACCGACGGATTGAATCCGTTTGCCATCTGCCGTAAAATCGACCAGTCCGCTATTGAGTAATGCTTTTTTGAGTGTCAAACCCTCACTAAAATCTCGCTTAATGGACTTTGTTGCATCAGGCAAAAACGTACTGCCATCTACAGCCACTGTGATTGTATTCGCTGTTTCTGTCTCTTTGACAATTGGCTGCTCAGAAGGCTGTGTCTCACTACAACCAGCCAAGATCGCCAGTAGGAGCAAACATATACCTATGTAACCGGGGATTTTCTTCATCATGTAGGTAACACCACCCTGCGTAAAATCATTCACCCTGTTGTCCATAACCTCTATTATGGCACAACCTTCGGCAAAAAAAAGTGTCAAAGCCGTTACTTTTATTGCGCGTGCCCTCCAGAGAGGGCTTATACAACAAAGAGAGCCTGCACACAGGCTCTCCAATCGATATCATTTTTATGTTCTCATTGGTTACGTTATCACTGGACACTAGCCTGCATATATGTCCGTCCTCCATCGCCATCTTTCAGATATGGATTAAGCCCAAAGAACTGCTCCTCAGATACGTATACACCTGTCAGCAATCGCCCTTCAAGCAATCCACCGTCCACCTGCACGCAGCATGAAGGTGCGTCTACATACTCCTGATACAACGGAATCTGCCCATATTGTTGATGTACCTTGAACACCTTCCCTTGCTCATGCAAAGGTCGTTCCGAAAAATAGGTAGGCACAATATAACGGGCAATGACATCCAGTTCCTGCACGCTGTAAAAGGGTTCATCACCCAGCCATGGTGCAAACATTCGAATCTTCTCATATTGTGACCAAACAACCGCCTGAATCAGCATTTCTGCCTGAACCAGCCGACCTTCTCCCACATCCAGAACCAACCGCTTACCATGGATGGTTTCTTCCATCTGAGAAGTCGTTGAATCAGGTTGTCCCAGCTCACATCCGATACACTTCCAGCCCCTGGACGTTTGAATCCATTTTTGCAGCACCGCCGGAGCTAATCTCGGACCATCGCTGTTCACAGAATGCGTATTCACTTCGGCAAGATCATCCTTAATTGAACGGGAATATGCGGTGCGCTTGAACAACTCCGCAGCTTTTTTATAAATTAGATGGACCTGAATGGATGCGCTCTCAAGTTCTGCAATATCTTCTTTGCCGTAGCGTACTTCACGGGATAAGCTTTCTTCTCTCATGACAAGTGGGCCTCCTTCGCTCCGGCCGTCTGTGGCCATTTTCTATAGATTATACTACAACTCATGACAACATGTGCATAGCCCAGGAGAAAAACGCCGATCCACCTAATACTTAAGACAAAAACCCCTGATTTCCACGGAAATCAGGAGTCTATGTCATTCATGTAACAAAAGTGGGTGATGCTTATACGTTAGTCAACCCACTGCTCAGCCCAGTCTTGAATTTGATTCATGACGGGCTGGAGCGCTCTACCTTTCTCCGTCAGTTCATATTCAATACGAACTGGCGTCTCGGGATAGACGTGACGAACCAGAATACCTTCACTCTCCAGATCTTTCATCCGTTCGGATAACATCTTATCACTCATGGATGGAATCAGATTGGAGATATCCTTGAATCGCTTCGAACCACTCATCAACGTTTGAATAATTAAACCATTCCAGCGCTTGCCCAAAAAAGAAAACGCCGTCTCGAAACGCGGACACATCCGCAAGTCTTGACCTTCCACATTAATCACCTCTTTAGAGATCACTCAAATCAACTTACATTTTGTTAGTATATTTCATAATAACATATTTAAGCTTCAAAGAAAACGCCTGCAACTAAAAAGTTTAAATTTTAGAAGCATAACATCCAAAATGGATCATACATCCCAGTATACATTACACGCTGCGTCGTAACCATGGGAAATATCGTATAACTTCCCCATAGTACTATCTTACCCAAAAAGAACCCAACTGCCACAGTCATCATCGACTCGGAGAAGGGTTCTTTTTGAATGAAACTTATAATTTCCATTTCACGATTGAGTTAGTGAATTAGACCAGCACGCCACCAAATGGTCTTACAGGTTCGCTCTTGCCAAATTCCGGCTTAAAACTGCGGGCAGGATATGCCCATTTAACAGCATTGCTGATCACTCTTAATATTTCCGGCTTGTAATAGGTCGGATACGTCTCATGACCTGGTCGGAAATAAAAGATTTTACCTTCACCACGCCGGAACGTACATCCGCTCCGGAATACTTCCCCACCCTGGAAGTTACTTACAAACACCAGTTCATCTGGTACTGGAATATCGAAGAATTCGCCGTACATCTCTTCTTTTTCCAATACAATCTTGCCTTCGATGCCATCCGCAATCGGATGAGATGGGTTAACACACCATACAATTTCCTGCTCGTCAGCTACACGCCACTTCAGATCGCAGCTGGTTCCCATCAGCGCTTTGAATGGTTTGGAGAAATGACCTGAATGGAGCACAATCATTCCCATCCCATTCAGCACTCGCTGCGCGACCTTCTGTGAGATCTCATCGCTTACGCGATCATGTGCCATATGTCCCCACCATATGAGCACATCTGTGGAATTCAGCACTTCATCACTTAATCCGTGTTCAGGCTGATCCAGTGTAGCTGTACGAATAGCAAAGCCTTCGCCGCCAAGTCCGTCAGCCAGTGCTCGATGCAGACCATCCGGGTAGACTTCCCTTACTTCATCGTGAATTTTCTCATGGACAAATTCATTCCAAATGGTGACGTTGATCATATTCAATTTCCCCCTAGTGTAGCTCTAAACCCACCACATATCGCCCAGCGGTTCTTCGATTAATACTTGCTGGAGATTTTGCACGGCTTTAGAGAATCCTTCTTCAACCGACATCAGACCGTCTTCGTGCTCAATACTTACTACATAATCATATCCGACCAGACGCAAGGCACTCATAATATCTGCCCAAGTCTTGTTATCATGTCCATAACCAACCGAGCGGAACTGCCAAGCCCGATCCAGCATATTGGTATAGTCCTGCATATCCGTTACACCGTGTTTGTTCACGTTTACCGGATCAATCGTTGTATCTTTTGCATGGAAGTGATGGATGGCTCCTTCACGTCCCAAGATGTGAATTGCCTGAACCGGATCAATACCTTGCCACCACATGTGACTTGGGTCCAGATTGGCTCCGATCACTTCACCTGCTGCTTCACGCAATCTCAGCAATGTTGCTGGAGTATGAACGGAGAATCCACCGTGCAGCTCCAATCCAACTTTTACGTTACGATCTGCTGCAAACTTACCCCACTCTGTCCAGTAAGGGATAACTTTGTTCTCCCACTGCCACTTCAGGATCTCCTGGAAGTCATTTGGCCATGGTGCAACAGGCCAGTTCGGATATTTGGCATCCTCATGGTCTCCCGGACAACCGGAGAAAGTATTCACTACAGGTACTTCCAGCTTCTCAGCCAGTTCTACCGTTTTAACAAAATCATCGTGAAATCCTTTGGCAATATCCTTTTGCGGATGTAGCGGGTTACCGTGACAGCTAAGTGCACTGATCGTCAAACCACGTGATTCCACTGCATTTTTGAAATTTTTCAGTGCTGTAGGATTGCTTAACAACTCATCTGGCTTACAATGTGCATTGCCTGGATGTCCGCCTGTTCCGATCTCTACTGCTTTTAATCCCTTGGATGCTACATAATCAAGAGCATCCTCCAATTTACGTCCTCCGAATAGTACCAAAAATACGCCGAGTTTCAAGTGCGATTCCTCCCTGGATTAGATATCGTATGATTGCTGAATTCATGAATATTGAACTACAATTACCGTTCAGATCACATGCCTGTTTGATTAGTGTGGAAAATCGAGAGTGTTTCTATCCTGAAATTGAACGTAAGAATACTGGTTATTCTGCTTCACTCGTAAGAGCATCAAGCTTCGAACACTTTTTACTCAGACTAGTGGGATTCCACGGTTTCAATCTCAGTTTGAACTGTGCGAGTTACTGCAAAAGAATCATAGCTGCTCTCCAGATGTATGTGCTTGCCTTCAAGTGAAGAACGCTGGAATGAATGCATGGCTTCCAGTACGTGATAAGCAAGTTTGCCACTGGCTTTGTGTTCCCGTCCGGCACGAATGGATTCGACCATCTCAGTTACGCCAATGCCTCGTTCGTTTTGTCCACTTTCGAAGACTGGTTTGATCGTCTCCCAAGTGTCTTGGCCGTATCTGCGAACCTTCACTTCCCCGTTAAAATAATTGGGGTCCGGTACACTAAGCGTACCTTCTGTACCATAGATTTCAATACGTGGCAGATCCGAAGCTCCGCGAATATCAAAACTGGTGATCATGGTTGCAATGGCACCTTCTGCAAAATCAATGGTTCCTGCCAAGTGAGTAGGCGTCTCTACTTGTAGTGCTGTGCCTTCCTTCGGCCCAGAGCCAATCTTGCGATCTGCAATCTGTATGCCTGCCGAGGCGCTGATTCTGCGAATCGGTCCAAGAAGCGTAATCAGAGCGGTCAGGTAGTAAGGTCCCATATCAAACATCGGTCCGCCACCTGCGACATAAAAGAACTCCGGATTAGGATGCCAAGCTTCTGGTCCTCCACCCATAAAGAATGAAGTCGCTGCAACCGGCTTGCCAATCAGCCCATCCTCAATGGCTTTACGAGCTGTCTGTATGCCTGAACCAAGGAAGGTATCCGGTGCAGAACCAACATACAATCCCTTTTCCTCAGCCAACTCAACAACCTTGCGACCATCCTCAAGAGAAATTGCCAGCGGCTTCTCGGCATACACATGTTTGCCAGCTTCGAGTGCAGCCAGATCAGTCATCGCGTGACTGCCAGGAACCGTAAGGTTCAACACAAGTTCAATTTCGTTATTTTGCAGCAACTCATCTACATTGTAAACGTTTGCGATATTAAATTCATCTGCCCGTTCCTGAGCGCGTTCACGAATCAAATCCGCAACAGCCACGACTTCAATGATCGGGTTGTTTTTGAGATTTTCCAAGTAGATGGCGCTGATGTTACCACACCCGATGATGCCTGCTTTCATTTTCTCCACTGTGACGTTCATCTCCTTACGCATGGTGAAAATCTGCGTTTGAATGGTTGAGATACATATGTTTTGTTGGATGTTTCCTGTTCCTTAAATCTAATACTATGGTATTCCGTTTCAGCTTCAATTAAAATGAATAATATGATTGAAACATGAACTATCTGGTCATAATTTTCAAATTGCAAGGAGTATGCCCATGCCGACAGATCAAACCTGCCAAGTTCTTACAGCAGGCTTTTCATTTCATCGTAAACCCTACGCTATGGTGCAGCCTGAAGGGGTGAAGAACTACCTGTTAAGACTGCAAACAGACGGACGTTGCCGTGCACGCATAGACGGGGACATGTCCCTGGTGGATGCGGGCGATCTGCTTCTTTTTGACCCTGACGAGCCCTATGAGCTGAGAATAGACAATGAAACCAATCCGATGGGAGAACGACTGGTAGAGAGTGGCGACTATCACATCTTCTTTAATGGTTCCTGGGTGGATGAGTGGTGGAAACGTCACAAACGGCCGACCCGAATCAAAGTCGAACTGACGGAAAGCCTCTTGGTCCTGTTTCGACAGCTCGTACTGGAGCAGCGCCGCATCTCCAATCCTTATCCGGAGATTTCAAGTTATTATATGCGAATTTTATGTCTCGAAGTGGATCGTCTGCTCGCGGAGCATCCAACGATAACCAACACCAATTATGTGGCTTATGAGATCAAAAACTACATTGAAGAAAACGCTTCCTCTTTATTCAAGCTGGATGATGTGGCAACACATATTGGCATCAGTGTCTCACGGGGTGTACATCTCTTCAAAGAAGCGTTTGGCAAAAGCATCATGCAATACACGCTTGACGTACGGCTGAATATGGCCAGGGAACGGATTATTTTCAGTCCTATGACCCTGGAGCAAGTGTCTGAGTCTTCCGGCTTTAACAACTATACCTATTTTCATCGGGTATTCCGTTCCCGGTTCGGCATGTCCCCGAAGGAATTCCGCGTTATTCACCGGGAACAGATGTAATCATACCAGTATACGTAAGTTGAACTTATTTGCGCGCGGCTATGGCCTCGGATACAACCATCGCCAGATCTTCATTGCCAAACATGGACAACACGCCAAGTACCGTATCATCCGGGATCTCACCGGCTTCCTCCTTGGATACAATCAGCTTCTGCACCTGCTGCAAACGCTCGTTGCTCTGCTGATTCGGGTAGGCTTGCCGGTACATCTCTTCCGGGTCCAAACCATTATTGACACACCACTGGGCAAATACGAGGATCATCATCTCTTCTTCCTGTTTATAGGTTTCTACAACAGCTTCCTCGATCTGTTTATTACGTTCCTTTTCATATTCATCCATGACTTGTATTCCTCCGTATGTGTATTCTGCAATTATTTGCGAATCAGTTGTTCCGCCAGTTCATGACTGTCCATGACATGACTTGCACTGATCAGGCAATCATCAGGTGAGTCCAGACAAGCCAGGAAATTGTCAACTGCTCCGCTAAAACCTCTGCGTGTTAACACGGTGTCCCAGCTCCCGAACGTTTCTTTGGTTTCCAGCCCCCCCTGTTCCATGTAGCTGATCGTGTCCATGTTCACCACTTCAACAGATCGTCCACCACCATGCAATTCGATCTTCTCCAGATCTGCCCCAGCTTCACGCACCATATCGAATCGACCGTAGGCTGTTCTGCCCAGCTTGGCCGTTCCGGTTGCGTGCAGCAGTCTGTCCAGATCATTCTTCCGAATCCATTGATGAATCAACTCCACATTATGATCCGAGTACCACAACATCAGATCCAGTATATGGATGAGATCATCATAGATGGTTTCTGCCGCAGGACGATCCTGAATGCCTGTCCGATGTTTGGTTACTGTTAGGGACTCAAAGCCTTTTCCACCCTGCATCCATTCTTTCGCTTTTTGGTACATCGGTGCGAATCTGCGGTTGAAGCCCACTGCCAGCAACAGCCCTTGTGCCTCGGCAAAAGCAGTCATCTCTTCCGACTCCCGAATCGTATAGGATAACGGCTTGTCTACGTACACGGCTAATCCCTGTTCCAGACATTGCATGACAATATCAAAGTGTGCTTCCGTTGCTGTATGTACAAACACCGCATCCAGATCCCAGGACAACAGTTCTTTCAGATCCGTTGTTCCCCGTTCTAATCTATACGCCTTTTGAACGGCTTTGACCGGCTCCGGAGATCGGTTCATAATGCCTACAATCTCCACGTTCGGATGAGCTGTTAACAGCGGCAAATATACTTTACGTGCAATATCGCCGAGGCCGATAATTGCAACTCGTTTACGTTGGGTTGTTTCCATGATGATCATTCCACCTTCAGTTCGGTTCTATATTTCCACGTCCTATAGTGTAACCCTTCAGACAGCAACTTGCCAGTGATTGCAGCAGACTTCGCACGAATTGTTCAGACAATGGGCGAACGTGGTAAACTTAGGAGGAACAGCAGTACAGATCGGGACACGACCAGACCTGCCTGATCTGAAAGGAGCGTTTGGGATTTTGCGAAAATGGTTATGGCTTCTGTTATATGTTTTACTTGCAGGAGTCACGTTTATTTACAGATATGAACTGCTGGCCTGGACCGATCTTCATCAGTCCATTCCGCTGTTACTCGCCATGGCAACATTGTTTGCTCTTGTGCCTGTCATTCCTTATAAGTTTGTTATTATCGCCTTTGGTTACAGTTACGGTACCACCACGGCAGCCTGGATATGCTGGCTTGGCACCACACTTGCAGCCATGCTCGTCTATGGCGGAGCAAGAACCATCTTCAGACATCAGGCGAGATCGTACCTCGAACGCATTCGGGGTCTTAACCGTTTTACCACATGGATGGAAGCACATCCGTTCATGGGTGTCATGTCGATGAGACTGTTGCCGATCGTGCCTCAGATGGCCGTTAATATCTACGCAGGTATAACGTACACGCCATTCTGGGTCTTCATGCTTGCCACGGCCATTGGGAAAATGCCAGCGATTTTTGTATTTGCCTATGCAGGTGCACAGGCTGAAACCTCAATCTGGCTGAGCCTGGGGATTCTTGCCGGATATCTGGTGATCATGGCCATTGTTTTGCTCTTATTTCGCTTTCGATCACGCAACAAAGCCTGAATTCAGAATGCGCAAACCGTTCAGATTCAGCTTGTTTTCATTCCGGCTTGGTTGGCTTGCCAATTCAGGATATAATAGAAGAGCAAGCCTAATGCTTGTGTAACAAGTTTTAATAAAACGGTAGATTGCTGGAGCTCGAACACGAGCGCTAAATCTTCATCAGAAATGGAGTGACTATAGCATGGAACAACATTCAAGTGAGTTAGCAACTTTTGCAGGCGGATGCTTCTGGTGTATGGTATCCCCCTTTGAAGAACTGCCCGGTATTCATAAGATCGTATCGGGTTATACAGGAGGACATACCGAGAATCCAACATATGAAGAGGTCTGCTCGGAGACAACAGGACATGTAGAGGCTGTACAAATTACGTTTGACCCTGCCATCTTCCCTTATAAGAAACTGGTTGAACTGTTCTGGCAGCAGATTGATCCTACGGATACAGGCGGGCAATTCCATGACCGTGGATCCTCCTATCAGACGGCCATCTTCTATCACAGCGAAGAACAGCGCCAGATTGCGGAAGCTTCCAAAGCGGAGCTGGGACAAAGCGGACGTTTTGACAAACCAATCTTCACTCCCATTTTGCCAGCCAAACCGTTCTATGAAGCGGAAGAACATCATCAAAATTATCACCGGAAGAACCCTGCCCATTACAAACGCTACAGCAAAGGTTCTGGACGCGTAGATTTCATTGAACGCAACTGGACCGGTAACGTGGATAAAGACGGGCTGAAAGAGCGTTTGACGCCGCTTCAATATGAAGTTACGCAGAACAGCGCAACCGAGCCTGCATTCCATAACGAATTCTGGGATCACCACGGTGATGGTATCTATGTGGATATCGTATCTGGCGAGCCATTGTTCAGTTCTACCGACAAATACGACTCCGGCTGCGGCTGGCCGAGCTTCACACGTCCATTGCGTGACCACAACGTGAAGGAAAAAACCGATCTCAGCCACTTCATGATTCGTACCGAAGTGAGAAGTCGTGAGGGCGATTCCCATCTGGGTCACCTGTTCAACGATGGTCCTGCCGAAGCAGGTGGAATGCGTTATTGCATCAACTCTGCGGCACTTCGTTTTGTACCAAAAGAAGACTTGCAAAAAGAAGGATACGGTGAATACGCCGTCCTTTTCCAATAAGTTTTAATACAAAAAAAAGCAGTGGGATGATCCCGCTGCTCTTTTTGTTGTACATTACAATTACATCATACTTACGATCCAACCGATCCAGTACGCAAATGGAATTAATAACAACTGTGCCACCATTGTACCGAATAAACGAGATACCAGCATGCAGCCATAAATCTGATTCATGCGATCCAAACGGATCTCGCCACGTAATGATCGGTCACTGAGCAAGGAAATCCGCGGATCAATCAGGATGGTTAACAAAATAGTCGCTATTCCGTTAATTAACCCGGTTGATTGGGATGCAGCTACAGCCTGCCCTGGGTAAAGGTACGCTGCGTACAAGCTGGACAGGACACCCGTGGTGTAGATTGCGGTTACCGCTACATTCAGCATCATTAACCGTCTTGGCATCCCATGCTGTACCAATCGTTTGGCCATCTTCCAGGATGGCGGGGTGATGTAATACGCTGCATTTTTAATTTTACTTCGCTTCAGCATACCGCGAACCATCGCAGGGATGGAACCGGCTGCTTCAAAATGAACAACCATTCTCGAAGAGAGCTTAACCATGGTTGGGAAACACAATATGGCTAATGCCGTTCCAATGGTTGCCGCACCCATTAACCAATGCAGCTGTACTGCAAAGTGTGGATTGGCTCCACGTGTTGCGGTATCCACCAGATTACCTACCATTGGACCCTGGGCCATATTAGAGGTTCGAGAAACCAACAGCAAGATACCTGCCAATGAAATGGCCAGCGCGATTCTGCGGGTGCGTAATCCACCGAGGCGGAGCGCGTATGACAAGCTGTCTGCGGCATGAATCAGCATGGTGAATATCATCGGAATTGCCAGACTGAGACTAAACATATGTATGTACTCCTTTATCTTCCTGTTATTGAACTTATTTCTTTCCTGGACAGCATTATACTCCTCCGGCTTGCAAAAGTATAGGAACGAGATCCTTCTGATCATCCTTAATCACGTCCACTGACCTTGCTGATTCATCGTTTATCCTCCCCCTCAGAGGGTAATATACAACTAATCCATTATTGTACAGGAGGGGTTCATATGCCTTGGAACAAACAGGATTATCCGGTATCCATGAAGAACCTGGAACCACGTGTCAGACATAAAGCAATTGAGATTGCCAATGCTCTGCTCGATGACGGGTATGAGGAAGGACGCTCGATTGCCATAGCGACAGCTAAGGCGGAAGAATGGGATGAAAATCATCCCGCACCGGAAAGTTCAAAATCGGACTCCACAACTTCTTCCGATAATTCCAACCCTAAAAAGTCGTCTTCCACGGATCGTCGTCATTCCGAGCCCGTTTCTTCGTCCAAAAGTCATGATAACATCCATGTAGTACCTACCGACTCCGGTTGGGCGATCAAGGAAGAAGGAAAGTCTACCTATCTGTACACATTTGATACTAAGGCAGAAGCTGTAGATAAGGCCAAAGAACTGAGTAGCAAACAAAATATTCGAGCGATTATCCATAATCAGGATGGTCAGATTGCTTCTTCGATCAAGCCCTGAATGAATCGGAAAACAACAAAATCCCTTTTGCTGCTGAAAAGCAGACAAAAGGGATTTTATATGAACGTTAACGATCAAGACCTGAATATGATGCATACAGGTTATGGTTGTTCTGAAACGTATGGTTAATTGGATACCCCTCTAGCCACCGTAGTCCGTTGTGAAATAGCAGCAGCGTTAACTGCCTTGGCTGCAGCCGATGGCATCGGCAATTTCACAGCTGAAGTTGTAACCACGGTTCCGCGAGCCGGAACACTAACGACGTACGTGATGACTTTGCTGGCAATCCATACGGCCAGAATCGTATATAAAGTTTCTTTTACCGGAAGAAAGAAAAGCGACAATCCCAATACAAAAGCATCGCTGACAAAGAAAACGGTTCCCAGCTTCCATCCCTTCCAGCGGCTAACCAGCACGGCGAGAATATCATCGCCGCCTGTCGCTCCGCCGAATCGAAGCACGATCCCAGCGCCTACCCCTGTCAATACACCGGATAGAACTGCCGGAATCCACAGATTTCCGTTAAACGACAATACCAGTGTGGAGTATCGTTCAAAGCCGTCATAGAATAGGGAAAATGCAGCGACGCCAAGCAATGCCTGAATCATGAATTTCCAGCCTTTGAGGAACCAAGCCAGGATCATGACCGGAATGTCCAGTAACAACATACCGATAGCAGGTGATAAGCCTGTTGCGTATTTTCCGAGCAGGGCCAGACCAACAAATCCGCCCTCCGATAAATGATTCTGAAAGTTAATGTGATAATAAGCAAAAGCTAAAATAAATGTACCGAGCAGCATAATGGCGAATTTGATCGCCTCTGTTTTAACGTGTTGTAAGGTTAACGATGTTCTCTTCATTCAGGTTCCCTCGCAGTTTGTAGGTTGGTTTTTAGACCGACCGTACCCTGCAAAAGGTAAGCCTGGAAGAACTCATCGTGTACGTCCTTCGAATATTCATTCCAATCCCCTCTTTCGCAGAGTCAGCCGTTTTTTTGAACCGGTTGGTGTACTCTACAAGGGGCGCTATGTGTATGAGAGATCGTAACGTTTCCAGATCGTCCTTGGGGAGATTGTCCTTCGGGAACTCATGGTATCCTGATCCTTTCTGTTCTGTTGTGGTTAGCTGTGCTCAGTTAAACTGAAAAATAACTACAATGCATAAACTTGAACATTTAATTGTACACTTACACTTGGATTACAGTACCCTCTTTCGATCGCGGTTATCCCCGGATTTTTGGAATTCCATTTTCCCTCTGGGGAAAATCCGGTGATCGCTTATGCTTCCCAAGCTGCTTTCATTCAAAAAGCTTTCAGGCGAACGCTTCACTTCTACAGATGGGTTCTGCACTCTTCGTTCCTGTGTAAATTGTAATCCAACTTACAGCAGTTGCAAGTTCATTCAGTTTAAACACCAAAGCTAACTTGCTTGTTCTTCTATTATATAACACCAACGTGACCGGGTCTAAACAGCAGACCCCTCAAAAACAGGCATAAAGCAGCCTTTGGACTGCTCCAGCAGTCATACGGCAACACCAGGATAAGCAATGCTTGCTAATGGTGCAACCTGCTCCTTTATTCTATGACCAAAGCTTCCAAAAATAACTGTCAGTCACCCAACTGTGACAAATTGGGGCCTTTTTTTATTTTTTGGCCCTTTTTAAAGGAATCATTTTCCTTTCAAACATACACTATAGCAAACGTAATCGGCTTATTCTTTGTCCAGTTCAGACGTTTCCAGACTTACTCTGCTGTTTATGGTATAATATAACAATTGAATCCCACTACCGTTTAAGCGAGGCGGATTGATGAAAACGTTAAAGCCAAGAGTCTTTATTGGCTGCTCGCTGGAAGCGAAGCCGATTGCAGCCGCAGTACACGAAAACTTACGTTTTTCAGCCGAAGTTACCCCTTGGTATTCCGGGGTTTTTAATCCAAGCAGCTATACCATGGACGATCTGGAAGTAGAGGTCCGTACGACTGACTTTGCCATTTTTATTTTTCATCCGGATGATATATCCAAAATTCGCGGGAAGTACTACGCGTCGGTCCGGGATAATACAATGCTGGAAATGGGTCTGTTTATGGGTCGTCTGGGACGAAAACGTATTTTTTTCATTCTTCCTGAGGATATTACAGACATCAAGGACACAACCAAGGTCGAAGGATTGCGTATGCCCACAGATCTGCTGGGGTTAAATCCACTCGTATATGAAATCCGTTCTGACGGAAAGTGGGCACCAGCCGTGTCCGTGGCATGTTCCAAGATTGCAGACAGTATTGAGGAACAAGGACGCTGGAGTGATCCAGAATTGGAGAACATTATTGAGAAGCATAAACGCACTGAGGGAGAAGCGAGGTTACAACTGCTTAAGTTGCTGCGGTTCTTTAGGGAATTGCTGCGCACCCGCAAAGCAGATGCCAAGATGCTGGAGCGAATGAGTGATGCCCTGCGTACCGCCTTTGTCTCTCATCCTCCATTTGCCGTACGTGGCACAGCCATATACCGTACAGATGACAGTGGTTATATTGAGCAATTATGTGGTAATGTTGGAGAACCGGGAAGAAAGTATGACTTGTCCGCTAACGACGACAAACAACCGGATGATCCCAAGCGCATCCTGGTGATTGATTCTTACCGGGAGAACAAGATCAAGATCAACCTGTATGATGATTACCTTGAGAAAGAGTATCTGCTATGCTATCCTGTAGCCAAGAGGTATGTAATCACCGTTCACATTATTGGACATATTGAAGCGGATGAGGCGGTATTTCAGCAGATTGACCTACAGAATCGTCAACTGTTCAACGCCATCAACGATTTGTTAGGAGGCGAACCGGAATGAAACCGGAAACGAAAAAAATAAGCAAGCGCTGGGGCAACGAAAAAAAGGTACGCCTCAGTTCTGCGCCCGAATCATCACGACCGGTTCCGGAACCCAAGGAAGAAGATCGTTTCCACAAGCCGGCCGTACCGCTAACGACCATTGGGCCCTCCCTGAAGGGCAAGGAAAGACCTTATAAGGTCATCCTTGAAAAAGAGGCGTTCTACGAAAAGCCTCAATATCTTGCTTAATTTCTGAACACATCATCAAACCTGCCGCTGAATCGGCAGTATTCCATAGGCCCCGCCGCCCAAGGCAGGGGCTTTTTTGTTGCTCATTTTCGCTAAAATAAAACTGCTTCTACTCGTTGACCTGGTGCCATCGTGTTAAGCAAGACAGCCTCGAATCATGATCGCAATTCATTGTAGTAACTCATTTGCTTGTAATTACTTCTGTAGCAGACTGCATTGCATAGGGCTTATTTGGTTTATGGCCTTAGGTTTCCTGCAAAACCCATAAATTATACCTAATTTTGGAGCGGGCTTGTCCTTAAATCCATAGCCTCATTCACGATCTGTATCCTCAGGAATATACGTTAATGCTTACTTCCAATATTTCTCGGTTGTATTGTGTATCTCCATTACATATATTGATTATAATATAGGAACACATGTTCTGTAAATAAAAAATTCCAATTAAAGGTTAAGGAAGTGAACATATTACATCCTCAACTTCCGCCCCATCCCCTGCGGATGAAGACCATCGTCTAATTAAAGGTTTGGTTGTACGGACACTATTGCTGGATGTACTTGAGCGAGATATTCGAACGTTAGATACACTTATGCTTAAGATGCCTGAAGTCTACATTCTGTCGCTGACCCGTATTCAGAACAATGTGCTCAAGGAGATGTTGGGTCTTCGCAAGCAGATGAGAATTCGCGGTGTTAAAGTTCTGGAAGAGAATCGTGAAGCTGATGGTATCGAAACTCTGTATATGTGCAGGGGGTATTGGCAACGGTTCTACATGTTATGGACGTTCGCACGCAATGAAGTCAAAAAAGAACTCAGTCGGCATCTGCAGATGGACTTGGCGCAGACTTGATAAAACTCTAACAATATTGAACCCATCCCCAGCAAAACAGGTTGACCACGGAAGGTTACGTTCATTAAGATGGAGGAGAGATACCCCACCATTCCAATAAGTCATGAATTGATTTCAACTGGATATCTCTCAACGTCTTATCAATCAAGGAGCTGTACTTCATGGATTCGAATACACATTCGATTAAACGAACACCCGCACATACAGGCATTGCCGCAGATGTGACCGAATTAATCGGCCAGACACCCGCAGTTAAACTGAACCGGCTCACAGGCAGCGACTCTGCTGACGTATACGTGAAACTGGAATACTTCAACCCCAGCGGCAGTGTCAAAGACCGTGCCGCATATAACCTGATCGTTCAAGCTGAACGTGCAGGACTGCTTCTTCCCGGTGCAACCATTATTGAACCAACCAGTGGCAACACGGGCATCGGTTTGGCCATGAACGCTGCTGCCAAAGGATACAAAGCGATCCTAATCATGCCGGACAATATGTCCAAGGAACGCATCAACATCCTGAAAGCCTATGGCGCAGATGTGGTGTTCACCCCCGCTGCGGAACGGATGCCGGGTGCGATCCGCAAAGCAAAGGAGCTTCAGGCCGACATTCCGGGCAGTTTCATTCCCCAGCAATTCGAGAATCCGGCGAACCCGGATATTCACCGGATCACCACCGCTCCCGAAATCATGCAGCAGATGGAAGGCAGGCTGGACGCCTTCATCGCTACGGCGGGAACTGGCGGAACCATTACGGGAACCGGGGAAGAACTGCGCAAGCAGTTGCCCGATATCCGTATCTATGCGGTGGAGCCCAAAGGTTCTCCAGTGTTGTCCGGTGGCGAGCCCGGACCACACAAGCTCGTCGGTACAAGTCCGGGGTTCATTCCGGACATCCTGAATACCGACGTGTGGAATGCCATCATCCAGGTGTCCGATGAGGACGCACTGGATACGATGCGGCAGCTTGCTGCCCGGGAAGGGCTGTTGCTCGGCCCTTCCTCTGGCGCTTCGGTGTGGGCCTCCCTTCGCATCGCGAAGGAACTGGGGCAGGGGCACCGGGTGCTCTGCATTGCGCCGGATACAGGGGAACGGTATCTGAGCATGGGTATTTTTTAACAAAGAAAAAATCCGTACACAAAGTACATTAAAGGAAACCATCAAAATAAAAAAATAAGCTCTTGCTCACATACGGATGATGAATCCGCAGAGAACAAGAACTTATTTTGGTAAGAAACTTTATCATCAAAAATAAAGCAAGAACATCTAACGTAAGCTGGTTAGTGTGTCAGGGTTGTCCATTCCACGCCTTCGGGAAGCAGAGCCGCAATGCGGTCTTTGGCATCCTTTTTGGTATACAGGGATTCATCGAGAATGACCGCAGAACCGGAATCCGTGCTTGTCCGGATCAGACGTCCAAGACCTTGCTTCACACGCAAGAGCATATACGGAAGATCGATCTCTTCGTATGGTGCAGCTGACGCACTGCGTTTTGCATTGAAGACAGGGTCCTGTGGCGGATACGGGAGCGACCAGATCATCACGTTGGATAATGACGGTCCTGGAACGTCCAGCCCTTCCCACAGATTAACGGAGCACAGCACACTCTCCTCATCCTGCTGGAACGCCGCGATCAGATCGCTGATCTCCCGGTCACCCTCATACATAAAGCGCAAACCTTCTGCTTCAGGCACATGAACGATATCCTGCTTGAACGCACGCAATTCCTCCATCGTACGGAACAGGATGAGCGCACGTCCTCCACTCTCCTGAAGCATGGACACCGCATCGCGCATGCGATTTTCATTTTCGGGATGACCCGGTATAGCTTCATCGGTAATCTTCATCTTCATTTTGTCCGCATAATCATACGGGGAAGCCACCGAGAACGATACAAAATCATCAATGCCCAGGCTGTCCGCCACATAACGGAATGAACTATCCACAGATAACGTTGCAGAGGAGAACACGATTGGAATACCTGTGTTGAACACACGCTCATTCAGCATTTCCTTCACGGTACGCGGCATGATCGATAAGGTCGTCTCATCCTCGCTCTCTTCTGCCCAACAGATGTAACCATCTTCCTTACGGAACAAAGCAAGTGCAGACTGAATCATGTCCAGATGTTCTTCCACGACACGCATCTGATAACCGTCCAGCGAGAACAATCCGCTCTCGAATACCAACTCTTCACCGATCGCATCCAGCACACTGGTCAGACGTTCAATCTCACGCAGAAGCGGAGCTTCTACTCGAACTTCTTTCCGTTCCGATCCCGGAATCGCCACCGTATACGTATCGAGCAACGCAAACAGGCGTTCACTGCTCTCAATCGCTTCATCCACACGCTCGGCGAGGGATTCACGAATCTCTCCTTCAAGCAGGCGAGTCACGAGTTCCTCGAAGATGCGGTGTTTCAGCTTGTAACTCAGTGCGTTCAGGGCTGCTTCTTCCAGCAAATGTCCTTCATCAAATACAACCGAGCTGTGATCAGGCAGCAGGGGCAGTTGTCCCTCGCGTTTGCGTGCATCATAGGTCCAGACATGCTCCATGTAGTAATCATGGGAACAGATGATGATGTCTTTGGAACGACGGTAATGGTCACGCGACAGCGTCAGACCGCAGCGTTGACGTTTTGGACAAACAAAACAATCCTGGAACGGGTCCCAGTTGATTTTGTTCCATTGACGATCGTTCAGATGTGGGTACTGTTTGCGGTCACCATACGGATGGAAAGCCTGAAGCGTACCCGGCGTATTCACAAAATCCGGAAGGCTCTCGTGCACTTCTTCAATAACAGGCGCATCCTCATCGGCGAATCGCACCGCACTTAATTTGTTCAGACAGACGTATTGGTCCGGGGACTTACCCAGACGTGCGTCCACTTCCAAGTCCAGATGTGCAGCCAGTTTTGCAATATCTCCGCCGGGCTTCACAAGCTGTTCGATCAAGGACTCATCGGCACAGGCGATCACCGCCGGTTTGCCCGTATAACGTGCATAACAGACCGCGTAGAGCAGATAGACTAACGTCTTGCCTGTTCCTACTCCGGCCTCCGCCATAATGGTCTTTTTATCTCCATAGGCCCGTTCGAGCTGGTACGCCATAAAAATCTGTTCATCCCGTACCTCGAAGCCGAACTCAGGCAAAATATCGTAAAAAACATCGGCAACCCACTCTCCCAGACGGGATACAAAAGGTTCAGCCGGATCATATGCAAAAGGATAACGTTGTGTAGACAATCCTAGGTCAGCCTCCATTCTTAGACAAAGCGGTCCTATTTCATTTTCCCGTTCCAAAAAGGCCGCTGGACAAAAGTTAATTATCTCACGCAGCGAGGCGGGTGACAAGCTTTTTTTACGAGGGAGCTCGAAGGGCAGTTGGATAGGTTTTCTAAAGGTCGCTTAGATGTTCGTTGGTTGCCACGATGTATAGAACCTGCCCACAGGGAAAATATATACAGGAATCCAACTTAAGGAAAGGTGGCGTTCCACTCCATGGATAACCATTCTTCACAATCCGAGCATTCCTCAGACCAATCAAGCGAGACTTTAACGGACCGACAGGGTCACCCCATCACGGACAATCAGAACGTACGAACCGTTGGCAGCCGTGGACCGACAACACTGGAGAACTATCATTTTCTCGAAAAGATCACTCACTTCGACCGCGAACGCATTCCAGAACGGGTTGTGCATGCCCGGGGTGCTGGTGCTCATGGCGTATTTGAAGCGTATGGCACGGCCGGGAATGAACCGGTATCGAAGTATACACGGGCACGTCTGTTTCAGGAAAAAGGAAAAGAAACCCCCGTATTCGTTCGATTCTCAACGGTTATTCACGGTGGACATTCTCCCGAGACGCTGCGGGACCCGCGTGGCTTTGCCGTGAAATTTTATACCGAAGATGGCAACTGGGATCTCGTCGGTAACAACCTGAAAATCTTTTTCATTCGTGATCCGCTCAAATTCCCGGACATGGTACATGCCTTCAAGCCAGACCCGTTGACCAATGCACAGGATATGGAGCGGTTTTTCGATTTTGTCTCACTCAGTCCCGAAGCTACCCATATGGTGACGTTCCTTTTCTCCCCTTGGGGTATTCCGGCCAATTATCGCCAGATGCAAGGATCAGGTGTCAATACATACAAATGGGTCAATGAGGAAGGCACGGGCGTGCTCATCAAATACCACTGGGAACCGCTCAATCAAGGCATACGTAACCTGTTGCAAAAAGATGCGAGCGAGATTCAGGGGCAGAATTTCAACCATGCCACGCTGGATCTGTATCATGCCATTGAACAAGGCGATTATCCCGAATGGGAGCTGTGCGTTCAGGTGATGGAAGATGGCGAGCATCCGGAGCTGGACTTTGACCCGCTGGACCCAACCAAGTTGTGGCCACAGGATCAGTTTCCGTTTCTGCCTGTGGGCAAAATGACGCTCAACCGCAATCCCGAGGATTATTTCAATGAAGTGGAGCAAGCGGCATTTGGCACCGGTGTATTAGTGGACGGTCTGGATTTCTCGGATGACAAGCTGCTGCAAGGACGTACCTTCTCCTATTCGGATACCCAGCGTCACCGGGTCGGTGCGAACTACCTGCAACTGCCTGTGAATGCGCCGAAGAACCGTGTTGCGACCAATCAGAGCGGCGGGCAGATGCAATATCAGGTGGATCGTGCACCTGGTCAGAATCCGCATGTGAACTACGAACCCTCCTCTCTTGGCGGGTTAAAAGAAGCGGCGCCACGTGGTCCGGAACATGAACCGTTGGTGGAAGGCCGACTTGTCCGCGAGAAAATCGAACGTACGAATGATTTTGGACAAGCCGGGGATACCTACCGGGCATTCGAGGATTGGGAGCGGGATGAGCTGATCAGCAACATGGTCGATGCTCTGGCCCAATGCAAACCGGATATCCGGGAGCGCATGATCTCTCATTTTACCCAAGCGGATGCCGATTACGGTCGTCGTGTAGCGGAAGGACTGGCGTCAGTGCCTACCGATGATAGTGCGACAGTCCAACCGAAACATGAACCAAGTGTCGAGCAAGCGAAGAAACGCAGCCGGGAGACGGACGGATATTAAAGTGGGCAGCGTTGTAGAACTTTCGTCTATGCATCGCTTATAATGCATGAGATTGTTCGGACGATAAGTACCAGCGTTGGTTTAATGGAGCACATCGCTTGATTCGATAAGCCTTGCCATGAAGGACAATGCCTACAATGAACAGATAATGCCACTTCGAACATCGCCCCAATAGTCTCGTTGCCTCTGGCAGCCGCTATGGGGCTTTTTGTTATGCGTTGATTGCCCCATCATTTCGATAGAGGGAACGGATTACGTTTATGCCCCTATTGGATGCGTGCTACTCTTTTTTGAAAATGCGAAGTTCATTTGGGTGGATTGAGGGTGAGTCTCGTGCCTTGAGGGTTGTAAAAGCGTGCATCTCTAGGTTCATTTCAGATGATTCATCGTTAAATCAGGGCTACCAACCAATGTCAGGATTACATGTAACCTGTGAAACCCCAAGCAATGGGAGCGACTACGCCTAACCTGCCTGTGTCTAGACCCATCTGATCAAATGATTATTGAAGATAACGTTTACAACATTTACCATAAAACTATGCTGTACAGAGAGTATTCATTCCATCGCAATGATCTACTTCATCGATGCATCTGTCCGGCATACCGCAACAGCTCACGCATTCTATTTTCCATTAACCAAGGAGGTCTATTAATGAAATTATTCCCATCCACATCTACTCATGTGTCTGCACGATCTGTACATTCCCTGAAGGAGCGTTCCCTCAAATCAAAAATGGCCCAGATCTGTCTGAGTGCCGCATTCCCTCTTTTATTAATTGGTGGTGGATCGGTTAGCGCGGCGGATGTAATCGAGAGCAGCTTGCAGAATAATCCATCAGAAGCCGTGGCTACCTCAAGTGTGACACTTGCTGCGGGTGATCTCTATGTCTCCCCTAACGGCTCAGCCAGCAATCCGGGGACCATAAATAGTCCAACGTCGCTGGCCAACGCATTGACCCAGATCGCCCCGGGTAAAACGATCTATCTGCGCGGAGGAACCTACAGCTTCTCGCAAACCATTACCATTGAACGCGGTAACAGCGGCACCTCCTCACAACGTAAAAATCTGGTAGCGTATGGATCGGAAAAACCAGTCTTTGATTTCTCCGCTCAAGCCTTCGCTTCCACCAATCGTGGACTGCAAATGTTCGGAGACTACTGGTTCGTCAAAGGTCTTGAGGTGAAAGGTGCGGGTGACAACGGAATCTTCATCGGAGGCAGCTACAACCGCCTTGAACAGATCGAAGCCCATCACAATCGGGATACGGGGATTCAAATGGGACGTTATGCTTCCACCGCCGCCAAGAGTGAATGGCCTGCGTATAATGAAGTGATTCGTTCCTACTCCCACAACAACTATGACCCGGATGACGGTGAGGATGCAGACGGTTTTGCCGCCAAACTGACCGTTGGCCCGGGCAACGTCTTCGACGGTTGTATTGCCGCCTATAACGTGGACGATGGCTGGGATCTGTATAGCAAAACGGACACAGGCGCCATCGGCGCGGTCACAATCCGCAACAGCATCGCCTACGCTAACGGTGCAACATCAGACGGTACCTCCACCTCTAACAGCGATGGCAACGGCTTCAAGCTCGGAGGCGAGAAAATTGCGGTGAATCATATCGTTGAGAACAATATTGCTTTTAATAACAAAAAGCACGGCTTCACCTACAACAGCAATCCCGGTTCGATCCAGATGAAAAATAACACCTCCTGGAACAACGGGCAAAGCAACTTTGCCTTTGATGTAGGCACCCACATCTTCACCAACAACCTGTCCTTCCAAGGCGGCGCCAGTGACAAAACAAGCGGAACCGACGTCAGCAGTACCAACGTCTGGTGGAAAAACAAAAAAAGCGAGAACGCCAAAGGCCTGCTCGCCAGCACAGCCGACTTTGTCTCCCTCGTGCCTTCGGTAACACGTAGCGCGGACGGAACACCTGTCTTGGGTAATTTCCTGAAGCTTGCTGGTGGCAGTGATCTGATTGGATCGGGTACACCTTCGGGTACGAATATTGGGGCGCGGTAAGTGGTAGGTAATATGATAAAAGAATAAATTAATAGCAAAATCCCCTCTCCCATTCCAGCCTGATCGGTGGTAATGGAGGAGGGGATTTTTGAATTGCTCTGTATTGTCTGCTGGCTTATGAAGTAGATACTCACGGTTTGGCTAAAATCTCAATCATCAGTCTGCCGCCTGTGCGAAAACCTTGCTCAAACGCTGCTTCCACATACATGGATGTGGACTGTCCGATCAAGTCTATGAGTTGCTCCAAAGCATCGTATTCCTTCCCCGTAAGCTGTGTTTTGTAATCCTGCATCAGGTCCGATATCTGGCGATTGATCTCCTGATACTCAGTTTGTTCAGGATGAATCGACTCGTCCAACCGCAGGTTCCCGTGAAACAAATCCTCAATCAGGTTTGACATATTATCTTTCATGATAAGGTCACCTCAGGAAGATTGTACATCAAGAGATGAGGTGAGATAGGAATTTAGCGGGAAATCCGCTAAATCAGTCTTTAGTTCATTCAGAAGAAAAACTAAGCTCTTATTAGAAATTGCTCTCTCCCTTTCGAACTAATTCTTTAATTCGTTGATCTATTTTCTCTATTTCATTCACAGGATTCTTCCACCAGTTTCTACTCCAGATTCGCTCAATGATCCAGCCTCTTGATTCCAGATATCTTTGTCTGTAAACATCACGTTCTCTAGCACTTGGCGAACTGTGATACATAGCCCCATCACATTCTATACCTAGAATATACCTGGAAGAATCATTCGGATGGACAACTGCCATATCAATTCGATATCCCGACATCCCCACCTGAGTAGTCAGCTCATATCCCAAGTTACGTAGTTGCTGATACACTTGTTCTTCAAATGGAGAATCGAATTGCACGGATTGTTGAACTGTCTGCGTGCTTATTGTTTCATTGATCTCTTGGATCACTGATTTGATATCTTCATTTTTATTTCCAGACACGGCTCTAGCATATTTTAGGTAACTTTTGAATAGCCTAGGACCTGGTTCAGAGGCATTTGCTACATTTAAATCCTCAGGCTCAATGCTGGAAACCACTGTTATACTTTCCTTAGCACGTGTAATCGCCACATTAAGTCGATTTTCACCATTCTTTTGATTGAGTGTTCCAAAACGGTTATACACTTTACCATCTTCATTTTTAGCGTATGCGATAGAGAAAATGATGATATCTCGCTCGTCACCTTGGACATTCTCAATATTTTTGACAAAGAGCCTTTCATCTAAGTCACGAGCCATTTGTTCTGTGTAAAGTACCCTGAACTCTTCGTCTTCTAATACTGTTTTATCAATCACGTCAAGAATTTTAGACTGTTGTTTCGCGTTGAAAGTAATAATACCAACCGATTTTTGATCTTGTTCGATTAATATCTTTTTCAACTGCATAACAACTTCCAAGGCTTCGACCTCGTTCGATTGGTTCAACCATCTGCCGTTTACCTTCTTCCAGACAATTGCAGGAGGTTTCTTAAACGGAGTAACGTTTGGTGCAATTTGGACATACCCATTATAAAAAGCATGGTTAGAGAAGTTAATTAGTTCTTCATATTTTGAACGATAATGCCACTGTAAAATTTTTTCTGGAAAGCGTCTTTTCGCTAGATTGAGTAAGCTTACAGACTCGTCGACATCATACTTTGCTTCGTCATCTTCTTCGTCATCTGCATAGCCGGATCTAAACAAGTTAGATGGTTGAAGTTGCTTTTCATCCCCAGCTACAATGATTTGCTTACCACGGTATACAGAAGGCATACTACTTTCAACGGTTAATTGCGAAGCTTCGTCAAAGATAACGATATCAAACATTCCCTCTTGAAGAGGAAAAATAGAAGACACCACATCTGGCGAAGCCAGCCAAACGGGTAAAATATCTGCTAATACGTTATCGCTAAATTGGTTTACTAACTTACGAAGAGGCCAAATTAATCTCTTTTTACCCGTTTGATGTTTTAACTCTTTTGTAAATTGTCCTTTATTAAGCTGTAAAAGATTCACATGATTTTTTAATTCGTTAATTAAATATTTTGCGGATACTTTCCGTTTCTCTTCCAATAATTGTGCAAATGATTGGCGTATTCTCTTAAATTCATTTGTAGAAATCTTTTGAACATCGGGATATTTCGCTTCAATTTGATCAATCCAGTGTATATATGCTGAATTTTTAAAAATTTCCACCCAAAACTTATTGAGCGACTGTTCATAATCGACTTCTTTTTCCTGCAACACTAAAATAACACTTTTTATTTCACTACTGGACTGCTTCCAGAACGTATCCATTGATTTCAAATCATCAAAATCTTGCTGGAAATATTCTAAAAACAAGATTAATTCTTCTAAAGGGATATCGCCGTCCGCTACTCTCTCCTGTAATCTGACTACATGTTCTTCCTTAACTATAGAACGTAATGCATTCAATTCTTCTGTTAGTGTCATGGTTAATTTGCCTAAATCGTGCGTGTTCTTCAAAATCTTTTTAATCTTTACCCACTCGCTTGAATTCGTCCCTTTGAACACCTCTCCATTCAGAATCTTATCAATAATGGACTTGCCTGTAATCCTGGTCCACCAGAATAAGCGTAGCCCTAGAAACGAACGCTTTTGCTCTCCATCAAGTTCTGGGTATATTTTGTTTATCTTTTGTTGTACTTCCCAAGCATAAGCAGGAGTGAACTTTATCAGACCTAGCTTTTCGATAATAGCTATGGCTATTTTTGCTTTGTCGATTAAATCTTCCAATTTTTTAATCGTGTCCAGTTTCTTTTTTATATCAAAGTCAGCAAAACTTTTACGATCACGAAGCGGATAATGTTCTTTTCCATACAACTCATACCATTCTCCATAGGTGAATATAGCCTCCGTCATTTTAGGAAAAGAATCCTTCGCCAACTGATCAGAAACACTTTGTAGCGAAATGATCTTGTTCGAATCGATAATAGGATTGGATAGGCCATAAAGTTCATACAATCTGTAACCAAACGGTTGCTTTTCGTAAAGTGCTTTTGCGATTGTATTAAGTAATTTTTCTTGCTCATTCAGCCTTGAGGTAACGTTTATTAATTCTTCTACAGCTTCAGCAAATTGCAAATCGTTATGCTCTAATACTGTCGTTATCTTTTTATAAAGCGATTTTCGATCAATATTTTCATCGTGCACCAGAGCAATATGATCACTTAAACCCAGTGTATTCATCCGTTGATAAACTACATCTAATGCAGCTCGTTTTTGACAGACTACAAGAACTTTTTTCTTCCTATGTAGAGCATCCGTAATTAAATTTACAATAACTTGGGATTTACCCGTTCCTGGAGGTCCGTGGACGACTAGACCTTTTTGAAAACGGGCTTCTCGAATAATTTCCTCTTGCGAACCATCACTTTGCAATACATTTAAAATGTCACCTTTAATATCAACTCGCTCATCAAGTTTCACTGGATTAGCCAGTAACCCTTCATCCCTTAAAGAGTTATTATTAAAATCAATCATTTCTCCCACTAATGCAAGAGAGCTGGTCTCATTTAAATGAATTAATTCATCAAAATCACGAACAATGGCTGACCCTCCTTGCGGAAAATCTCCTATCACTGCATTTTCCAGCAATGTCATATTTGCTACTTCTGGAATGTCATTAGACATGTACTCTTTTAAGCGACTTAGCCCCGTTTCTGTATATTCGACCTTTAGCTGTTGCTTTCCTAAGAAATCGATAACTTCTTTAAAATCCATAGAACCTGCAACTGAGACAGCCTCTTCAAAAATCTCTTCTGGGAAATTAAGTTGATTTAGTTTCTTTAAGGCCAGGAAAAGCGTTCTATTGAGCTGCGGGCCACCTTCTTCGAGTTGTATCACCCATTTTTGTAGTTTTGTGTTGTCTTTCTCTAATCGGATTGGAAATAAAAAAAGAGGGGCTTGAATAAAGGTACCATCAAAAAGAGTTCCTGATAAAAATGGATAGCCTAAGTATAAATCGTGGACACCTGATTCATCTTCTGTCGCTTTAATTTGACGATAGAGGTCTGTAAGCTTTTTGGATAAACTTATTGATTTTTCATTATCAATTGATGGTTTCAGTAAGGTGATTTTTTCTTTGATCCTCTGTTCTAAAATTCCCTTTAGAATTGATTCCGTTTCTTGCTTTGTTTCCACAATATCTATCATAGAAAGGTCAAAGCTCCATTTTTGATAGATCTTTAATAATCGAATAGAGCGATTACGTTTATTGATATTGTTTAGCTTGTCACGCATATGCACTAACTGATCTTTCAATGTTTTCACTTCCTTAAAACAGAAATTATATCAATATGGTATTATATTACACAAGAAAACTGAACAAACAGCGAAGTATAACAGAAAATTGACAGGTAATCAAAAGTAGTACACCGACAACAGCATTGACAGCTGAAGACGGTGACTCGTCAAGTTACATAAAATTAGACCCAGCATAAGCTGGGCCACATAGTGGTAATTGTAGGTGCAAGTAACATTGTGTAACAAGAAAAATATCTTCAATTCAATTATAACCCTAAATGATATCCGTTTTACAACTTAAATAAACCTAAAAATTTCTTTCGTGGTTCATTTTTAATAGCATAAGATGTTAGTTGACCAAGCATTTGAGTTAATCCGTTCTCAAACTCTAAAGATTCATCATCTGCACCAGTATACGCATGGGCTATTTCATGTAACAGAGTGCCTGAAAAATCGATTACATTACGTAATTGGCTCCGTTTGATCGTAATCCTCTTTTCTAAAGGTTCCCACAATCCAAGTGCTTCAAAACCAGAATAATCGACCCGCATCGTCTCCGAGATGCTAATTTCTTTTATGTTTTTTGTCTGACTACTGGGTAGCCAATTTAAGATTAAATCTTTTACAGCAAAAACCTTTTGTTCCTCTTTTGACAAACTAGAGACAGGTATGTAAGTAAAATGAAAACTTGTATTAAACTCTTCTCGATAACCTTCTAAATCTCGAATAGGACTCCCCTCTATGTCTTGGAGTTTTGTAAGTCTATAAGCAATGGACTCTGGGACGACCACAACTCGGTAACCATCATCCTGGGCATGAGTGACTAAAGAACCACCATTCCTCATTTGGTCAGGCGTGAGAAAAATTACATTTTCGTTAGCATTTAAAATTTTACATGCATGGAGTTGGACATCTGTCCATTGGAGTTCGTCATGAATATAACCTGTTTCGTAATTTTTCAGATCCGCAGCCATTTCATTAGCAACGACTGAATCAGTACATGCAAGTAGTATAGATTTCACTCTATCTGTATAAGCACTGCGCCCGACGTTCGTGCGCTCCCGGTTGAGAGCTTTGCGTAGCGCCGCATTGGTAGAGGTAATATTATAGCTAAACAAGAAATTTTCTTCTTCGGCTACACACAGCCCGTTCACATAAATTCTTGCTTTATTCTCTTTCTTTGGTTTTAAAACCGAACCGTAAGACGTTTTTTCTAATATTTCATCCCCTGAAAAATGTAGAAAGAAATCTTTAGCTTGTTCCATGTCCTCATCGTTGACTCCGTATAAAATTACATCAGTTCCAACAAGGGTAGGATCAGATGGTGACTGAATTACAGCATGCAGGGTAACGATATCATCAAATCCATGCTTATTGCTCTTGTCCATAGTGATATCTGCATGACGAGAAAGAATCAAGATTTGGATATTTTGACGGTCAAACGTAGCCATTGCATCCTTCAATCCTACGCCAAATTTTCCAATAACCATCTCAGGATTATTTAACTTTTCCTTATTTTCGTTTTGTGTAAAGTGCTCATATCGCAAACCACGGCCAAAATCACGAATATGCCATGCTCCCTGCTCATCCTTGTAAATCTTTGGTACAGACGTCTCTGATAGTAAATATTCATCGAAGGCATTAGCAATTAGTTCTCGTAAAGCGTAGGCAGGGGTCCAATGTTCAAGTACTTTTTCAATATTTAAGTCAAACTGACGTGCGACTTCCATTATGGTTCTCCTCCTTAGATATATTTCATATTGTCGTTATGTATGGTCATGAATGAGACTCAACTGCCAGCAAAACTATAAAAGCTTACAATGAACTGATGATCATTTCATCAACTCATACTGTAATAAACTGTGATTCAAATGAAAATAATCTAATCCTACTTTTCGTATTTTAATTCACAAAACACCTTCCTGTAAAGATTCCCATTTTTGAGATGTTAAGGTTAACGCTTGGTAGAGTTCAATGATATACCTGTACTTACTCATGTAAGTTTTTGAGTTGACTAGATTCAATTGTGAATCATCAATTAGCCGATGCGGCCTACCACTCTCTTTTTATGAGGTCAAATTTCAGATAACTTCATATTTAATTTAGGATACTCGGCAGCAACTTTTAAATTTACATCAAGTAACAGACTTAATACCTCCTTTGGGATTGTACTTATACGTTTTCCGTTCATCTGATGATATAAATTTAATTGTTTTAACATTCTTCTATGTTGGTCACGTTCGTATAAAGATCCGTTAACTTATTTGCCTCTTCCTGCCAATCTAGACCACACTGTAAAAAGTAATCTGTAAACCATTCATAGTAGGACGGGTTGATTGGATTCGACAGGATCAATCTTTTATACATCATCATCACACATAGGATCGGCAGAAAGAATCTTGAAACTCAACATTAATCGTTTCTAATTAAACAATCAGCATGGTTAACGATCTTTCGCGATTATTGGCCCTCAATCTCACAGACCTCAATATATTTTTCGTTTAACCATTCTAATGCTACTTGCTCTTCTTCTTTCAAGATAACGCCTCGCTGGCTTTTATATTGAAAGTTCTCTTTTGCCCATAACAATAGTATCTTTATATATTCTAACGTCTCAATTTCACATGTACTGTCCTCTTCATCTTCTTCTGCAAAGATATCTTCAAAAGTTGTAAAAGACTTGTTAGATTTTATTAAGTTCACATTCCCTCCTCCCTCGTATAACGTTATTTTCCCTATCATTAATTCGATTAAGTTTCCGATCTCTTCCTGGATCGTGGCGAAGTCTCCAAATATATCTGATCCCAAAGAATTACTAATCAGATAACTATTCTTTAAAGATGAATCCCTGCCTAAGTCAAGAATAACTTCGTTGAAATCTTCTTTATATTCGATGGTATATCAATACTTAATCATCTTCGTAGCTCCAATCTTCTTAATACAATGGACAGGCGGATGTAATCATATCAAGCCCATAATAATTTATTCAGCACCCTTATTTGCTGGCCTCTCGCCTTCTTTGTTTATTTTCTGTATGCAAATAAAGCTCATTCCTCACAACATTTCAGGTGGGAAGAGCTTTCGGATTTTTATAACACCAATCGGGGTCATACGGTAACGTTTTAGTGCTTGCATATCTTCCAAACTGTACACCCAATACTTGGACTATGAATACTATGGACGTATAAAATAAACGAACATTCGTTGTTCTTCGCAAATGATATATGATTCACAATCAGTGAGTTAAGAATGTAAACCCAATCTTTTTTTTACCATATCTAATAAATTATAAATCTCCTGTTTAGCTTCTGGGTGCTCCTCCACGTACTTCTCACTGTAAATCATCAAATAGTTATAAAATTCATCATGCTCCATCACTGCAATTACATCTTCATCATATGCTGGCGGCTCTCCAATAAAACACACTTTCTGATCACCAATATACTCTTCCTCTTCTGGCATATGATAGGATGAAAATTGTACCTCCAGTGGACCTGAACCATAACCATGTCTCTCATGATCTCCGAAGTATGTTAAAGCTCTCGGAAAATCAATAATCCAGAAATAAGATTCGACTAATCTATCTATTTCAGCTTTTGTTGTCAAAATTTTGTACATCATATCTCTCCTCCGATATTAATTAAAAAGCAGGATAAAAGTTCTTTATGTTCCCTTTTTCATCTACGAACCCCACAAATTTCAGCCCATTTAATTCTCCTTTAACTATCCCGTTTTTCACGTTTCCAGCCTGTATCTGTGGCTCTAATGCTGCTTTTCCCCAATTATACATTTTTTCATTAGAGATTATATTAGGATCATATACTGTTTTGGGATCATTCACTCTCTTCCCAAGCACATTTCCATTTGAGTCCGTTATCGGTTCAAAAATACTTTTATCTGATTCACTTCGTTTCAAGGACGGAATTTGATACTCCACCTCGTAGATCCCCTCGACATTGTGCTTCTTGGGTTCACCTATAAAATAATCCTTTTTAACACTCAGCCCATACTTATTTGCGTCTTCTTGTAAGGCCCCATTGAATTTGTCCATATTATGACCACCTGATACTCCAGGTCTACTACCTCTCTTAAATCCATCAACGTTTACTAGGTGAGCATATGGCCTTTGCAATTTCTCAGCATCACTTACATGTTCACTTATTACTGTCTTAGTTGCTTGTCCCTTGCCCTCAGAACCCTTCTTCTGCTCATTCGCTTTCCTCGCTTCAGCCGCTTCCATATTCTTTTTAATCTTCGCCACAGCTGGATGAGAAGAAGGTACGCGAAACGGCCCTTTGCCACCCGGCATACTCCCGCGAACCATCTGAAATGCCATAAATAGCTGACTGAACTTCAGAGAAGTCAACATCATCTGAGCATACTTATCGGATACAGGCTCGCCTGTGAAGGGATGAATTCCATTTTCAAAGGCTTTGATCTGCATCACATAAATATCTTCCCCTGGCACTTCAGCATCCGTAGCTTGCATCCGATTAAAATCCAAATGCCCCTGATCCTTCTTATATGCCTGAAGGGCTGCCTGATCCGTAACACCATTCTCGTTCACAGGCAACCACATCAGCTTCCCATACACATTGACTTGCGCCATCCGGTAGCCTTTATCCTCCGTACCCGCATCATCACCCAAGGTCTTCATCATTACTCCCGCACCCACAGCGCCAACAGCACTTCCAAGACTCACCTTTTCAGCATCGACATTCTCAAATCGCGTAGCGATCTCCTTGAGTTCCTTGGAGATGCCCACCATACTCTCCAGTGCTTTATCCAATATAGGGTGCGACTGTTCAAACTCATAGTAGAATCGCTCCTGCGTCGCCCCCATCCACATCATCTGAACGAACATGATCTGTCTCGTCAGTTCACTGCGAATATGCTCCAACTGTTGTCTGGCCTGATCCACCTGATTGGATACATGATGTAGTTGCTCAGGAGTCACCTTAATTGTACTCATCCGTTTTCACCGCTCATCTGATATATGATTAACCTATGTTAGCAGAAGTACTAGTACAATACATCCGCCTAACCTCCTGATTTCACTGCATGAATCCACGCTCAGAATGATTTATATCCGTCCTTCAGCCCCATACGATCTCTACGTAGGTGTATACATTTCAAAGGGTTTTCATTCAATTTGACGACTAAAGGATACTGTGGCATTTCACTGCGACGAACAACAGACTTTAATTATTCATGGCATTAATGAAGTAACTTGACTTTAACTGGAGATCAAAGGTACTATATGTTTATATAAATGGAATATATTACAATTTAAATATCTATTTTGGAATCTTATATTATCAAGATGGGTATCAGAGCGTATCATACCTAAGATATCAATGCATATAAATGAGTTTTACATTTTGTCTGCAACACATAATCATTGGCAGGCATTCATTTTACATATACATTCCTACTTCATAGAGTTTTCTAGCCTGTAGAGGTCTACCTCCTTAATTTCTTTTTCAGTAAAGAAAAAAGGGGAAGAACCATCTTCATAAGAAAGGAGGGCAAGAGGCTTTAATCTGCAAGCAGGTCTATTTGTCGTTATCCATATTTTTGTAAAAGATTACCCATAACAAGAAAGGTGGAATTTATTGCTATGAGAAAATTGTTTAGTTTAGCTCTTATTCTTGTTCTTGTACTTTCGTTTAATGTGGCTGCCTATGCAGATGGTGATGTGACTCAAACCAAACCGTTGACAAAGGAAGAGATTATTAATTCCAAAGAATTCCGTGAAGCTGTAAAAGCGGCTAAGGCTGAATTTGAAGCGCAGAAGGCTAAAGATACGGGTGGTCCAGTTCTGTTTGCACCTGCTCCGAACGTATCTCACATTAATGTATACGGTGTTGTATCTCCTAATGGCGGTCAAGAGATTTACGGCTTCAATAACAACCCGCTCTCCACGACCAATGATCATGGCGGGGCTTGGATTCAGTGTATTACGTTCCAGATCGGTTATGACAGCAGTCACTTCGGCAAACTCGCTGGCAATACTATGACAAACAACTGGTCTGAAGCTATTGATCTGGACGGTGATCGTGTCATAGATGCTTTTGCCCATTCTTGGGTTTATGAATCCCCTAATACAACAGGCGGACAATTTGTAGGTACGGTCTATTCCATTAACATCCCAACACAGTGGACCGCTTGGATTAATGTCCGTTAACAGGAAGGATGTAATCAAAATATTGGAGGAATTGGCTATCCTGGTTCTATCCTGAGGAGGAATACGGGAGGTAAGCCCAAAAGCTCATCAGCTTTGGAAACGAATCGGATCGCCCCAATATGATATGACAGCTCATTCTTCTGCTAACAATTACGTTAGCTTGATCAGGCGCAGGGATATTTATCGCTGCGTCTTTTCTCATTGTGACGTTATCCTAAGAGCAGTAGCCGAGCAAAATTGCCAAGGCAATGCCGAGTATCTTTTTGCCACAACAAGTCTGAACTTGTCGCCCAACAATGCCACGTTCGCACTACTCTTGAATCCAAACTTTAGACTAAATAAATCCAGTGTCTCTTGTCGTACCTCTGAAATGCATCAAAAATAAACAAGCCAGCCCACGATTGGACCGGCTTGTTCATTCGAATTTCAACACATTAATTTGTTGAGAAAGCATGGCGTGCATTTTCAACCGCTAATTAGGGAGATACGCTCCCTGCGCCGCTATTTTGCTCTGTTTTTGTAGTCGGTAATTGAATCATTGGCGTATTGGACCCACTTACATATGGAAGGGCTCCATCCCATTTCTTGATGGTTTCATATTCAACGAGTTGGCTGGATAAGGATTGTTGAAGCTCTTTATTGGCTTTTGCTTGACCTTCTGCTTCGATCAATAGTTTGTCTGCATTACCTTGTGCTTCCACGCGCTTGCGTTCTGCTTCTTTCTTGGCGATCTCCAGTTCAGTCGTTTTACGTTCCAGTTCTTGAGAAGCTTCGACACGTTTATCGATGGCTTCCTGAGTCTTAGCGTCAGGTTGAGGAACACCTACGGTAACGTTGGATACGATAAAACCTAACTCTTTAACGTCATCCGAAAACCGTTGTTGCACGTCCACGCCTGCTTCAGATGACTTTTCACCATACACATCAATGACTGTAAACTTGGAAATACCTTTACGAGCTGCATCACGGAAACGTGTTTTGAGATATGTATCCTCAATTTCTTGAATGCTAATTGGCCCAAATGTGTTGAAAATAGAAGATACTTTACTTGGTTCTACTTGGTAGTTGTAAGCAAAATCGATTGTGATGTTTTTCCCGTCAGATGTAGCAATTTGAATATCTCTGTATTCCACCGTTTGAATTCGGATCGGATATTTGGTTACTTTATCGAACGCTCCAACCAGTTTCCACCCTTGACTCAGTGTGCTATCTTTTACCCCTCCATTGGGTGAATACACGACCCCAACATAACCATTAGGAATTCGTGTTAAAAAGAAGGTCACCATTAACACTCCAACAATAATAACCAATGCAACCGCAATGGCCCCGACTCTAAACGTCTTTGAATTTTTCATCACTTTTCTCCTCTTGTTTGAATTTATTGTATTTCTTCAGAATTCTACTACCTATTTTATTGAATAGCGGGATCATTAATGCCCATAGAATAAATGCTAGGATCAAGATTAAAATGATTCCCCCAATAAATGGCATATTCGTCCTCCCCTCTTTGGATGTAACCGAGTACAAATTTATAAATAGCAACTAATTATATCCTTCTTTATATATACTTTGTAAATTCATATTAGGTTTCAAGATATCCGGCGTCACTTCCTGTAGACCTCTTTAGATACAAACATATTCCGAACAAGACTGCCTTAGTCTTACAAAAAAAAGAGCCATCAAATTATTTGATGGCATTTACCAATGTGTAACTCTATACGAACCAAAATTTATAAACCATTGTACAACAGGCTACTGTCCCTCTGAATATATAAATACATAAGTACTCTCTTCCGATTTCTCTTCTGAGAAAACAAAACCTAACCGATCAAAGCTTTTGATATCCTCCACATCTGTAATCTTCCGCTCAGCCATATATCGTACCATCTCACCTCTGGCCATCTTGGCCCGGGTTGCCTTTTCAACAAGTTTCCCATCGACCATTTGTCCGAACACACAAGTGATCATCCGGGTTTCCTCCTTCAGGAAAGGCGTGATGTTCTTACTATACTCTTTGGAAGCCAAATTCAGAATACAATTGCTTTCAGATTGAAGCTGATCCGCCAACTTGCTGCCCCAGAATTGATAGAGCGATTTGAAACCTGGACCTTGCAGCTTACCCTGCATCTCCAACCGATACGGCGTAACGCCATCCAAAGGCCGTAAAATGCCATAAAAACCGGATAGTATGCGTAAATGCTGCTGAAGATACGCCAGTTCCTCATTTTGAAAAACACCCGGTGCCATATATTGATACTGAATGCCCTCATAGGCATAGATAGCTGGCGTAAGATTTGTTTTTATATTCATATTCCGAATCCGCTCCACGTTCTGTTCAGCGATTGCATCGTTACACTTCCACAACGTTTTGAGCTCGTCATAGGATAACTTTTGAAGCAGACTCAATAGCTGTTCTGACTCGTTTATAAATTGCGGCATCTGCGCGATAGCCATCAAATCGGTGTCGATCTTCATCTTTTTAGCTGGTGATATGATAATTCTCATCGTGCTAATCCATCCTTAATCTACCTTTGTTTTGTCGTTATTCATTGTACAGGATTGGATGGGTAAATCCAATGTCAACGCACATTCATTAATATCGTGGTGTATTTGAAAAGAACTACAAAAATGAACAAGCCAGCCCACTAATGGACTAGCTTAATCATTAAAACTAAAAAAGGCATCATCAAACTAATTGTTGTTACTGAATCAAATACTCTTGTGATGTTTAACTATATGTGGTCTATAGTTTTTCAAGCCATTTCATGCAAGAGATCTATTTCATCAAATATCCTTAAGTAAATCGTGTTCAAGGTCCCAAGGTTCTATTGTTTTTATTGCACTCAGCGGAATCAGTAATCGTGTATCATCGTGAGCCTCTTCAGGTACAATCACTATAACATTATTATGGTAATAATAATTAGTGTACATACCAATTACATTTAAGTTGTCAAGAAAAGTTATCTTGATACCTCTATTTAGATACCCCTTCATAAATATCTCTTGTTTTTCCACAATCTATCCTCCTATATCTTAATTATTAAATTTTTGTTTCCATCAGCCCAATCGTTATCGCACTTACAATTGAAAAAGCTTTTTGTTTAATAGCTGATTGGTTTTCCACTCTAATTCGACTTAACTTATTATGTATTTCCACTTCAGCCTTCCAACTTCCATAATTCCTATATATTCTAACACAATCGGTTTGATATTTTGATCTGTTCCTCCAATACATTTGATTGATACTCCTCTAAAACGGTTCTATTTATCCACTCATAATGGACCCTAGTCCTTACGGAACAAAAACTCCTTCTTTATCGCCTGGGTCCTTATATCTATGTTACTTTATCCACTTGTCAATCTTCTATTACCTGAAGTTAGGTCGTTATTCTCATTATCTCAATGCTCCATTTTGCTATGATTATTATTACTTTGACCGTGAAATCTATTCCACCAATATCATATCAGGTCATATTATTTTCAGATCACAACTAGGTGGGTTGATGATCTTATTTAAATATATTGTTAGAGAGAAAGGGTGTCTCATCCTATGTTTATTGTTCAAATACTGCTCGCTATCGCACTTCTGGGCAGCTCAGGCAGCTCAAATTATGCCACTTCTACACAACTAGAAATCAACCAAATACAGCCTATGGATTCTTCTCCTGAACAAGTCATGGAAACCGGTTTAGAACCTTTCCGGTCCGAACGCAATTATAATGGATGGGAGCCAGAACTCGATCAATTCGAGCAGGCCGCCAGCAATCTTCAGAACAAGCTATATGAAAGTGTTGTGTCACCGATACTATCAAAACCTGGAGAGACAGGAATATTTGATTATGGCGGGAATCTGAAATTACTAAAGTCTGTGCCCCTGAATACACGTTTTGAACGTGGCCCACTAACCATTCATATTGTTCATGCCCAATTATTAGAGGCCAGTGACATTCCTGAAGACTCACAGAAAAACATTTCCATTCTAAATCGAGAAGATATCGGTTCCAAGATCACTTATATTAATATTCTCTACACTGTTGAAAATACAACCGATCAGAATATCGGTTTTTACGGCTTAAACTCCGTTCATCCAAACACGGGAAAGCCGATCTCCGCAGATCGCAATTTTATGAGAAAATCATATGTCTATAATCAGTATGATGGCGTAGTTATTGATAATACGAATTACGGTTTGGTATATACCGATGACCCCGACAAGCTGGAATCCATCGAATTGGTTTTCAATAGGATCTATGACTATGACACTGGAGAAACCATTGTAGAGCCTACTTCGTTAAATATCCCTTTCACGTTCCAGAAGTAATATTAAACCCCGGCCACGTACCTGCAGATGAGCAGATTACAGCCGGGGTTCCTTGTTGTATTAAAAGAATACCTTTAATCTATTTAATAACTCTACCTATCTCATCTCGTAAAATCATGCTGCCCAATGGTCAGCAATGTCGGCCTGCTCTTACTCCATACCGAAGTGGCAATCTTCGGATTGTAATAATACAGCGCTCCATTCGTTGGATCAACACCATTTAATGCTTTGCGTGCTGCCTTATAAGAGGTTGCCGTCGGCTTGGTATTAAACTGTCCATCGTCAACCGCCGTGAACTGCCCTTTCTGGAAGATGACCTTCGAGATCGATGATGGGAAAGCATCCGAATGCACCCGATTCATGACAACCGCTCCGACAGCGACTTGTCCTTCAAAAGACTCCCCGCGCGCTTCACCATGGATCAGCTTCGCCAACTGGCGCAGTGTCTCGCCTTCGGCTTTGGCCTTTTTGTTCAGTCTGTTCAGTGTTGCCGGACCTGCAACTCCGTCCGCAGTGAGTCCTTGCGCTTGCTGGAACTTGCGGACAGCGCTTTTGGTGATCGAACCGTAATAACCGGTCATTCCGGCGTCAAAATACCCCAGGTCGCTCAATTGCTCCTGCAATTGCAGCACATGTTCACTACGAACGCCCTGTTCCAGCTTCTGTGCCCCCGCAGAAGGCGCTGCCACGGTCAATCCCAGCGTCAACGCGCAGGCACCGAGAAGCATGCTGACCCGCCCTGCTCTTTTGCCAGCCGTTCTCCCCTTCCCATGAGTAACTTTCCGACTGACGGTGATAGGTTCCATAGTGTGATCATTCGTCCGCACATCAGATCCTTCATTCAGATTACCAGCTCTAATCAGTGCATCCTCACTGCCCGTGTACTCCATATTTTTCGTATTCGTTATGTTATTCATGATATTATTGACCTCCATCTCTTTCGTAGGTTTACTTTCATCCACAACATAGACATCATACACTCCGTTTATCTCACTCAGTTGTTTACTGTTATTATCACTGTAAGTTACATGTATGTTGTTATCCCCATGTACTCGCACCATGTCAATCACGTTGATGTGGCTTCCATTTATGCTGTTCGCACGAGTCGCTTCACCCATCGTATTGTTTTCATTGAATTCATGCATCTGATCCATTTCACGCTTGGTCTGCATCTTTTCGTTACCCTCCATTTTCTGAATCCAGATCCTACTTTTTCCCCCTGAATCCTCACGGCTTTACATCCCGAGTGTCATTATAGGATATAGAAAAAGTGCCGTCTATCGGACCGATGGAGCATGTAAAAATGAGTCTTGGACATAACAAAAAAAGGCATGAGCCCATGGTCGTATCAGGGTCACACCTCTTCTTGTATCAACCTTGTACCGCTTGTCTAGCCCCCGTTTCCGTAGGCAAGCAGACCCGTACAAAAGTTGCGCTTGAATATAATGACAATTACTCGGCGAGTTCTTGTCCCTTCGTTTCCCGGCCCCAGAACAGCACAGCCGCTGCGCCAATGAGGATGGTCACGAAGAAAATGGTGAAAATCAGGCTGATTGCCACTTCACGCTGAACCAGCATACCGACCATCAGTGGAGCAAGTACGCCACCGATCCGGCCTACCGATGTGGCAAGACCCACACCTGTCGAACGAACAGAAGTTGGATACAATTCCGGGCTGTAGGCGTACAGACCACCCCAGGCTCCCAGGTTAAAGAAGGACAGACAGATTCCTGCGGCCAGGATCGTCGCTTCCGTTGTTGCCAGTCCGAACGCAATCGCACTGCATGCAGTCAACGTAAGATAAACAACAAGTACGAACTTGCGACCGTAACGTTCAATGAAGTACGCTGCGGTGAAGTAACCTGGCAATTGTGCGATCGTCATGATCAGCACGTATTGGAAGCTTTTAACCAACGTAAATCCTTTTGCCATCACAACCGAAGGCAGCCACAGGAACATACCATAATAAGAGAAAATGACGGTAAACCACAAAATCCAGAGCATCAACGTTGTACGGCGATGTGGTGCTGACCAAACGGTAGCCACTTTCTCGCGGAACGTGATTTTATGAAGCTTGGCATGATTCTTATACCGCGGCGGGTCCTGAATGGCACGACGCAGATATAGTGCATAGAACGCCGGAAGTGCACCAATGGCAAAGGCAATTCTCCATCCGTACTCCGGGATAACAAAGTTCGCAATGAGTGCTGATACAATCCAGCCCCCTGCCCAGAAACTTTCCAATAATACGACGGCACGTCCCCGTTCCGCTGTAGGCATCGACTCCGATACCAGTGTGGATGCCACGGGCAACTCTCCGCCAAGTCCAATACCCGCAACCAGACGTAGGGCACACAATACGGCAAATCCAGTCGCCAATGCAGATAGACCGCTTGCAATCGTGAAGATTAACAAGGTCCACATCAGAATGGCCTTCCGTCCAAAACGGTCCGCAAGTGCACCTGCAAGCAAGGCACCTAAAGCCATACCGATGGAGTTGATACTTGTCAGCACACCGACTTGTCCGGGACTGAGACTCCATTCCTTGGCGAGTGCAGCCACGATAAAAGAGATCATTCCGACTTCCATCGCATCAAACAGCCAGCTCATGCCGGCACTGAACAGCAGCTTGCGCTGCTTGGGATTCCGCAATACTTCCAGTTTGCTCATCACTTATAGCTCCCTTGATCTCTATGTAGTCACTCTGACACTAAATCATTATTATGCAGAATGCTCCAGAAATCAATGCAAAATAAGCTTTTCCTGCCGATTTCTGCGATACCTTACCCCTTGAGTGAACCCGCTGTCAGACCTGCAACGAAGTAACGCTGGAGCAAAAGGAACAATGCGATCATCGGAATAGCAGTGACAAGTACACCCGTGAGCATCATCGGATAGTTAGTTACATACTCCCCACGGAATTGCATCAGTGCTAGTGGTAAAGTCAGCTTGGACTTACTGCTGAGCATGAGCATCGGAATAAGCAAGTCATTCCATACCATGACGAGCAGGAACGTAGCCGTTGCCGCCAGCGAAGGTGCAGCAAGTGGCAGTGCAATCCGGGTGTAGAGCCTCCATTCGCTTGCTCCATCCATACTGCCCGCTTCCAGAATCTCCGAATTGAGCATGCGCATGAAGCCTGTCAGCATAAATACAGAGACAGGCATCAGCATCGCCGCGGATACGACAATCAGGCCCGTCAGACTGTCCGACCACCCGAGTGTACGCGTGAGGGAATAGATCGGCAACATACTTACTTGGGATGGAACGATCAGACCGGCTACGAACAGAGCAAATACGATTTTGCCTACGCTGCCGCCCCAACGGACAATGGCGTAAGCAATCATGCTACTCAGCACTAATTCAATAGCGACCGTGCCAAGTGTCACGACCAGACTGTTCCCGAAATATTGCCACATCGGCTGGTTGCGGAACATGCCAGTGATGTTATCCCACGTAAACGGGTCCGGCCAGCTGAACGGACTGGTGAAGAAGTTGCTGCTTGTTTTGAACGAGGATACAAATACAAAGTACAACGGCACAAGGATCAGCAGCGCGTACACTAACAGAATCAGGCGATTGAACCATTTTAAAAACATGTGAACTCCCTTCTGCCTCTGTTGCAGGATGAATGCTCCAACATCAACCTCAATAGCTTACCCGGTCGGCACGCAGTGCCTTGAACTGCAACAGTGTCAAGAGCGCGAGCAACACCAGGAAGATCATGGAACCGGCAGAAGCCAGACCAAATGAATAGCTGCCAAAGGCGGTATGATAGATATATGTTGTCAAAATTTCAGTTGCGTAGTTCGGGCCTCCGTCCGTCATGGTGAAAATGAGGTCAAATGCCTTGAACGACTGAATGGTCGTATAGGCCACAACAATCGTTGCCGAAGGTGCCAGGAGTGGCCAGGTCACCTTACGGAATACCTGCCATTTGCTGCCGCCGTCCATACGAGCCGCTTCATACAGTTCTGCCGGGATACCTTGCAGACCTGCGATGAATACGATCATCATCTGTCCGGCATGGGCCCAGACTTGGACCGCAGCGATGGAATAGATGGCGATCTTGGGATCACCAATCCAGTTGCGGGCGATGCTGCTCATCCCGGCTTCATTCAGTCCATAGTTGATCAACCCAATGGATGGATCATACATGAACGCCCAGATCAGCCCGACCGATACGGAGGACAGAATCGCAGGCAGGAAATACAATGCCCGAAGCACAATGCGTGTCTTGGTATTGCGTACCAAGAGCAGGGCCAGAACAAGTGAAATAAAAGTTTGTGCAATAACAACTGTTAACATGAACTCCACGTTATTGCCAAAGGCTTTGCGGAATACGATGCTGCTGAGACTATCCTTGTAATTATCCAGCCCTACAAATGCATACGACGGGGATACCCCGTCCCAATCCGTAAAGGAGTAGAACAGCCCCGTCAATGTAGGAAATACGAACAATCCAACGTACAGCAGCAACCCGGGGATCAGAAACAGGGATAGCTGAATACGATTCTTCATCGTTTATTTCCCGATATGCTGATCAATGATCGCTTGTGCCTGCTGTGCTGCTTCTTCTGGAGAAGTGCCGCTCAGCACAGCCTGAATGGAGTTGGTTACGGCTTTTTGATTATCTCCGTTCAGGATGGTGAACCGTGGCTGGAACACGGTCTTTTTGCTTGCCCATTCTCCGGCTACCTGAAGCTCAGGCGTATCGTACTTCACATCATTCACCGTTACATTCTGTCCCGTTTGGTTGGCATAGTCACTCGCTACATCGGGATTGCTCAAAAATTCAAGGAACTTCTTCGATTCTTCCGGATGTTTCGATTTGCTATTCACCGCGAGCATGAATGTAGTGGTATGCACCCCTTCATATTTCGCCTGATCGGCACTTACTGTAATTGGTGCAAGCAGTTTTTGCTCCAGATTCGGGTTTTGCTGTTTGTTCTGAGCGAGTTGATATGATCCACTTGCCAGCATCGCTGCTTTTTCTTGAATAAACAGTGCGCCAGCCGCAGGGTCCTTCGTACCCAATGCATCCTGCTGGAAGTAACCTTTATCGTTCAGTTCCTTGATTTGAGTCAATGTTTTCACCCAAAACTCATCCGTCAGTTTGGCTTCGCCCGCTTCCACTTTGGTAAAAATGTCGTCACTTGGTGCGTTGTTCATCACCATCGTATTCATGAATTGCCCTGGGCCAATATCCGCTCCGGCAAAGGCAATCGGAATGATGCCATTGTCTTTCAGCTTCTGGCACAACGCCAGAAACCCTTCCCAGTCCTTCGGTAGCGTCAAGCCGTATTTTTCAAACAGTTTGACGTTATAGATTGGATCGTTATATACGAGTTGATACGGGATCGCATATTGCTTGCCATCGTGCTGTCCTGCTTCAATCAGCTTCGGATTGTAAGCCGAAAGGAACGATGATCCGCTCAGGTCCGTGAACAATCCCGCCTTGGTGAAGGCTTCGAATTGTGCACCCGGGAAGGAAGCAAATACATCTCCTACCGAACCGTCACTGATTTTGGATTGTACAGTGGACTGATATTGATCGGAGGGCAGCGTCTGCATCTCCACGTTGATGTTCGGATTTTCTTTTTCAAATGCGTCAATGGTCTTGTTGAGTGCTTCGGAATCTTCTCCGCGCCAGTGCATGAAGCTGATCGTAACCTTGCCTGAACCTGAGGAGCCGTTATCTCCAGAGGACGCGTTATCCCCACCGCCGCAAGCTGACAACAGGATGGACATCACCAGCATACTGACAAGCGGCAGGATCAATTTTTTATTTTTTTTCATGAAAGACGACCTCCTGAGGATGATTGATATGTTAACTAAAGAATGTTTATACTGAACGCACTCCGATGACAGAATAACCTTCCGATCGCTGTTATCCCCAGATTTATTTGATTCCCTTTTATAAAAGGAAAAATCCGGGGATAAAGGCGAACGCTTCGCTTCTTCACGTTATTTCTGTCCTCTCCGTTTTCGTATAAAAAGATTAGTTGAACCTATTTAGTTAGTAGTAACTTGATGCTGCTTCTGTCTTGTTTTCCATTTTTCTCGAATGATTGGCATCACGGCACGTCCGAAGATTTCTGCCTCTTCCAGATGAGGGTAACCTGACAGAATGAAGGTCGTAACGCCGAGATCTCCATATTCCATCAAGCGTTCTGCGACTTGTTCGGCTGTACCTACAATGAGGATTGCACCGCCGGATCGCACAACGGACAAGCCTGTCCACAGGTTGGGACCTACGACAAACTGCTGCTTCTCGGACAGTTCCCGTAACTCGTTCTGTCTGCGTTGGTTGGTTGCATCCGTCTCGGCAAAAGCGGCTTTGGCTTTCTCGATCGCTTCTGGTGGTACTTTACTAATAATCTCCCAAGCTGCTGCCCATGCTTCTTCTTCGGTATCCCGAATGAGAACCTGAGCACGCATACCGTAACGGAGCTGACGATCTTGTCCCGTTTCCTCTTTTACTTGCTGACGAATGACCTCAATCTCTTCGATTTGCTCCTGAATCCAGTCATGAGGCTCGCCCCACATCAGGAACGTATCTGCATGCTCAACGGCCACCTTCTTGGCAATCGGTGAACTTCCTCCCAGATAGAATGGTGGATGTGGATTTTGAACCGTCTCCGGCATGCCTACCGGCCCTTTGAAATTATAATACTGCCCGTTGAATTCAGGATTGAGATCGCTGGATGCATCAGCTCCTGATTGTGTGCCACTTCCGGCAAACTCCGTCAGATTCAGTCCCGTCGATTGCGTCCACGAACGCTTCATCACTTCCATATACTCACTCGCGCGAACATACCGTTCATCATGCGCATGTGCGAGTGGATCTCCCAGTTCCTCCAGATCCCGAACGGAACTGCCTGTCACTACATTGATCATGGCACGACCACCAGAGAGCTGATCCAGTGCCGCTCCCATGCGTGCAGCAAGTACGGGTGTAACCAAACCCGGGCGAATGGCAACAAGGGGACGCAATGTTTTCGTATGACTCATTACTGCCGAGCCAACCACCCATGCGTCCAGACACGCTCCCCCTGTCGGAATTAGTACAAATTCGAATCCTGCCTTCTCCGCCGTCTGTGCCACATCGATCAGATAATCCAGACTCGGCTCCCGCTCCGGGGCAACCCCTACATACTTCCCATCCCCTGCTGTAGGCAAAAACCATCCAAACTTCATTTCTTCCTGTTCGCTCACAAGAGTCAATCCCTTCTATGATAAATTGCTCTAAAAATGTTTCACTCAAGCACTTCGGTTACAAAAAACCTTTCGAGCACTCTTGTCCCCAGATTTCTTTTCATTCCCCTTTAATGGGAAAATCCGGTGACAAAGGTGCACGCTTCGCTTCTTCAGGTCCTTTCTGTCCCCTCCGTTGTCGTGTCATTCTTTAAATTGATTTATTAGACATATTCAGAATCAAATGCCGATTAATTAACTTGGTTTAATAGGTATGGACATCATATCAATTGATTTGTCTGTGAGCAATGTCATTTCGCGGCAATTTCATTTTGTCATTTTGTGGTCTTTTCTCAGATTTAGGTCTTCCTGATCTTGAATATGTATAAAACCCACCTGTATAATAGGTTATAAGAGAAACTTTTAGAATGTACAAACGATACTTATACAATAAAGAGGTGTTCCTGATGACCGAGAGCATGAAGGAGGACCACCATGAGTTTTTGGAACTTATTTTCTTCACTCCATCTGAATTCGAGAAAGCTGGTGGCGCCTGGCCGATTCGCATTGGCCGTAATATAGCCAAAACCAACTATCATATTGGCCCGCGCACTACGCCTTATTATTATTTGCTGTTTGTACTGGAGGGGGAAGGTACATTCATACAGAATGGACAGCGTCACGCCCTTCGTGCCAGGGATGCGTTCTGTCTGTTTCCACAAGTTACGCATGAATACTGGACGGACCCGGAGGACACGTTGCAGAAAATATTTATTGCCTTTGACGGCGCACATGCAGCCGAGCTACTGTCTCGGATTGGACTTACACCCGACTCACCGTATCGTTCAGGTGTACTGACGCCGGAGACTGCAAGCGCCATGCGTTCGTTCATGGAGGATGTTCGCAAACCGCAGGACGGAGCGAGTGATCTGGGACGACTCACCCGATTTCTAAACCTCTTCGACCGAATTGCCCGGTCCCCCGCAACCAAAGGATTGCAACCGGATTCAGCCACACCTTGGCTCCAGAAAGGCAAGGAATACATGGATATTCATTTTGCAGGCGGCATCTCCGTGGAAGGCGTGTCCGCTCATGCGGGTGTGGATCGAACCCATTTTGCCAAACAGTTCCGCAAAGCCTATGGTCTGTCCCCTGTGCAATATATCCAACAATTGAAAATGAATCAGGCCAAACGCCTGCTGGTACAGACGCCGCTAAGCTTAACTGAAGTGGCTCACTCCGTGGGTTATCCCGACTTGTTCTCCTTCTCCAAAGCGTTCAAAAAACAAGTCGGTTTGCCGCCCAATCGTTATCGTACAGCGGAGAGTACTAAAGAATGAGGGAGCGACCTTTCGCTCCCCAGCCTATAATCCATTCCTTATGCACCACGCCTGTATACGTTGTGTAAGATGTCACCTCTACCAAATTACAATGGACTCCTGAGTTTCATATCCTGCACAGCATAGTGCTGCAAAACCCATTACGAAATCCGTCACCAAAGAAGGCAAGCCCCATCTACCCGGGACTTGCCTTCTTTCTATACTATAGTCTTGACTACACGTACTCGAAACCAGGAACTTTTTACGTTGACATAAAACTATTCCTTCTTTTCATCCTTGCGCGCAAGTGGAATACCGTTCTTCTTGGCATACCATGCTTCATAATGATGCACAGCTACACCTGCAAATGAAGAATGAGAGGAACCGAGATCAAACACCTTCGCCATCTCTTCATTCATATTGCTAACCGGTTTACGGAAAAAGGTCAGGTGATCCCCCTCGTGTGTATCCGCGAGTTCCGCTCCGATCCAGACTTTCTTGCCGAGATCATCCGCTTCGTCCAGTTCTTCCTTGGACAGATCATACATCTGCTGTCCACTGTCCCGATAAGCCATAATGGCCACCGCATCGAAGTGGGAGATCACCCAGCGACTGAATGTACCCTCACCTTCAGCCGACTGACGGGCATCAAGCCAGAACGGGATGGCAGCGCTCATGTACAGTCCGGCATCCTCGCCGGCTTTTGTCCAGGCCTTCATGTTGTTCTGCCACTCTCCAATGACACTGTTCTCCTCTTTCTCCCAGCGCTTCAGCTGATACGGCTCCACATCCAGTTGAATGCCTTCGAAGCGTTCATTCTTGGCGGAAGTTTCATTGTATGCTCGTACTCGCTCGATAAAAGCAAGTCCTTCATCCCGCTTTTCCTCATAAGCCCAGTCTGCATGACCGTTAAGTCCATGCACTTCAATCTCAGCCTGCCGGGCAGCCGCAATGAATTTGCGATATGTTGCATCAGGCACCTCATCCTGGATTTGCAGGAAGATGGTATCCACGCCCTGTTCTTTGGAAAAAGCAATAATTTGAGGCGTTTGTTCTGCAATAATGGACGCGTCCCACAGCCAGGTCGCTTTATGTTCCTCCGTCGTGAACCATTTGAACATCCAGGACAGAAGCAGCAGGCATAACACCGCAGCCAGAATAGCCCATTTCGCCATACCCACCAGCTTGCCCCGTTGCCTCATATATTTCCTCAGACGAGCAACGCTTCACTTGGTTCAAACACAGGATGCTGAACCGAGTGACCAATTTTGTAGATGTGCGGATGTGTGTACGAACGGAATGCATTTCGTGTATCCAGAATCGGCACACCCATCTCGGCAATATCAAAGTAAGGCAAATCGCTGTGGTTGGTGATCAGCACGATGCAATCGTACTTTTTGAACTGTTCCAGATTGAACACTTCGCTGTGTACGGTCTCCCCATGCTTGTCCTGGAAGGAATCCGCATGTGGATCGTAGTAGCTAACGTTAGCTCCACTTTCCTTGAACAGTTCATATACTTCCAGTCCTGGTGATTCACGCAGATCGGCAATATTCGGTTTGTACGACATGCCGAGGAGCAGAATATTTGATTTACGTACGGATTTCGCGTATTCGTTCAGAATCGTTGACGTTTTGTTCAATACATAATATGGCATGTTGTCATTGGTAGATTGCGCCAGCTCAATGAATTTGCTATAGAAACGGAAGCCTTTGGCCTTCCATGACAGGTACATCGGATCAAGCGGAATGCAGTGTCCACCGATGCCTGGGCCTGGATAAAATGGCATGAAACCAAATGGTTTCGTCGCCGCCGCGTCAATAACTTCCCAGATATCAATGCCCATACGGTCGCACATCATCGCCATTTCATTTACAAAGGCAATGTTCACGCTGCGGAATGTGTTCTCCAGCAGTTTGGACATCTCAGCCACTTTCGGCGAAGATACCGGTACTACGGTTTCTACATATTTGCTATATAACGCTGTTCCCAGTTTCAGGCAAGCTTCGGTTGTACCCCCGATGACTTTCGGTGTATTAAATGTTGTGAAACGTCCGTTGGACGGGTCCACACGTTCAGGCGAGAAGCAGAGGAAGTAGTCTTTACCTGCTTCTTGTCCGATCTTGTCCAGCTGCTGCTGGATCAATTCTTCCGTCGTACCTGGATAAGTAGTGCTTTCCAGCGTAATGAGCATACCTGGTTTCATATGCAGTTTGATCTGATCCACAACGGTCTCGATGTAAGACGTATCCGGGTCCTGATTCTCACTAAGCGGTGTTGGTACGCAGATACTGAGTGCGTCGATCACGCGCAGCATACTGTAATCTGTCGTTGGCTGGAAACGACCGCTTTGCATTACTTTTTTCAACTCATCGGACGAAATATCGTGAATATAGGAATCTCCTTGATAGATACTGTCTACTTTGGACGCATCCAGATCAATTCCGATTACCGTGAAACCTTGATTGACCATTTCCACGGCAAGTGGAAGTCCTACGTAACCGAGCCCGACGACGCCGAGTACAGCTTCTTTATTTTCAATCGCATTCAGTAATGTGTGGAATTGTTGATTCTCCATGATATTCCCTCCGGGCAGTGTATTTGGTAGTGCTTAAAATCCATATAAATAGATGAGTGTCTGTGCTCTAAATGTTGCTCTAATCTATCTGATTCATAGTGTAAAAAAACTCTTACTTTGCACTTCACACAATCAGTTGTTCCAAGCCGTCTTCTAATGCAGGCAGCGTCTGATTCGTGCATCCAGCTCTACAGGTGAGAACGGTTTGGTCATGTAATCATCCACGCCGCTGCGGAAACATTGACTAATCGTCTGCTCGACACGTTGTTCGGTCAACACGACAATTTTGGGTGGCTGCTCCATCTCCAGGTTCTGAATATGATGGATGAACGGCAGACCGTCGATGCCATACAGATTCAGTTCGGTGAGCACCAGGTCTGGTGTGACTTTCTCGATCAACTCCAGTGCAGCCAGTCCATCGACGGCTTCATAGGTTTCGTATCCCTGCATCTTCAACCGCAACTGCAGGAATTCGCGTACCGTAGGGTCGTTGTCCACAATCAAAATTCGTTCCGGCTCGTCCGCCGTATTGTCTAGCGTGTAGATATGAATCTCCGACGAATCTACGAGCTTTGAGGACTCAGCCATATGCTGAATAGTTGCCTTCGAAGGGCGCTCCCCTTCCGGGAAACTGGCCAGTGTAATCTGTGGATCGGCACCGGGCACGGTCTCTTGCAACTCATGTTTGATCCGAAGTCCTTCATAATGAACTTCATCCAGTGACAACCCTGGCAGCAGGACGGCAATTGCCTGGGTAGCCCCATCCTTCCACACCTGGAAGGATGTCTCACTCGTTTGCTCCAGATGTGTCCTGACCTGCTGCTCAGGTTGAGAGTTTCCTGCACAATGGATGAACATTAAGCCGCATGTTTCGGCACCCGTATCCTTCAATCCCTGTTCTACACTTCGGTACACATTAACGGCAGCCTCACGCTGCAATGTCGCCGTATTTGGCATGTTCTTTTCCACCCTTCTCCTCGATTATCTATACATGTCCAAAAAATGTTATTTACACTGACACTCCGATGACAGAACGACCTTTTGATCGCTGTTATCCCCAGACTTTTTTGATTCCTTTTAACAAGGGGAAATCCGGGGATAGCGTATGCTTTCGATGTAGCTTTCTTTCAGAAAGCTTTTAGGCGCACGCTTCGCTTCATCAGGTTATTTCTGTCCTCTCCGTTATCGTGTAAATATTTAGTTGAACATCTATATTGCTGTTACTGTATTTCCATGATCTCTGTACTTAAGCGGCTTCGCTTGTTTTCTTCTCATCCTCGGACCAGCTTTGGCGTGTCATGGTACCCCATGAGTTGTTGTTTTGCATGAACTGCACATGTCCCTGCAATCTCCACAGTACGCCGAGCTGGTGGTAACCCACGAATTTCAGCGCGGAGTAGACCAGCATTTTGACCAGATCGGAGAGCTTGTTATAACGCTTGAAAGCAATCTCCTCCAGGACAAGTGCGCCTACACTCAGCAGATAACCACTCACGAAGTTCAGCAGTCCGAACAGAACCAGAATCGGCCATTGCGTCATATCCAGAAGCACATATCCAGCGAGAGCCAGAAGGCCGGTAATCCGGAAATACGGGTTCAGCGCTTCAAAAAGGACGTTATAAGGCATGGTTACCATACCCATGACTTTATATTTCGGATTGAACAACATGCCGCGATTCTCAATCATGTTCTTCAGGTTCCCACGGCCCCAGCGCTTGCGCTGACTGGACAAGATCCGGTAGGAATCCGGCGCCTGCGTCCAGCATACGGCCTCAGGGCAGAAGGCAACGCGATACTTCAATTTGTTCTCCAGCATATAACGGTGAAGTTTAATGATGATGTTCATGTCTTCCCCAGGATAACCATCCCGGTAACCACCTACGGCGATAACAGCGTCCTTACGGAACATACCGAAGGCACCGGAGACAATGATCAGACCGTTCATGTGACTCCAGCCAATCCGTCCGCCCAGGAAGGCTTTGAGATATTCAATGGACTGGAACATGGGCCAGATTTTGCGTGGCAGCGATACATCTTGCACTGCCCCGTTTTCAATTTTGCAACCATTGGCGATCCTTACATCTCCACCGATGGCTACCGTCTCTTCCGGATTCTCCATATACATGCGTGCCATGCGGATCAGGGCATCCTTTTCCAGCAACGAGTCAGCATCGATCGAAGAGATCAACGGATAGTGGGACAGGTTGATCCCGGCATTGAGGGAATCGGCCTTACCGCCGTTTTCCTTGTCAATGACATACAGATCCGGGAACTCCGGGTTATGATAGATCCCACGAATTTTCTGACAGGCGATCTTGCCCCGAATCTTCGTATTGGGTACTGGCTTCAGCCGATATTCATCCAATAAAATCTTCAGTGTGGCATCACTGGAGCCGTCATTTACGACGATCACTTCATAGGTTGGATAATTCAGCGTCATCAGGCAGTTCACATTTTCAATAATCGTCAGTTCCTCGTTGTATGCCGGTACCAGCAGAGAAACCGAAGGCACTAGTTCCGAGCCTGACAATGTATTGTATTTGGAATAATGCGACCGCCGGAAGATCGTCCAGATGTTACGGAACGATAAGGCCAGAATGGAAAAATAGAGCGTATTTACAAAAACAACATAGTAGATTGCGACCATGCCGTAGATTAATAGTAGATCCCTAAGCAGTGTAATCCCCTCCTACCGTAGCGACACCTGTGCGTTTCTTGCTGGTTCTGTTCTCTCGGACAGGGCCAAAATAGCGATCGTACAGCAGTCTTTTTTTGTTATGTGCAATCATCTGCTCTACAGCTCTGTCATCGGTTCTCGTGTGCTGCATGGTACTCTCAATCTGCTGCATCGCAATCTCGCGCTCAGCAACTGTACCTTGCACCGCAGCCTGACACAGCGCTTCGAATCCCGGTTCACCGAGCTTGCTCAGACTCTCCGCACTGTTATATCGAACTCTCCAGTCCTCATCCCGCAGCGCTTTGCGCAGCAATGGAATACTGCCAGATGCATGTTTCGAACCAAGCGCTTGTACCACTTCAGCGCGAACTTCCGGATCGGGGTCCTGGATCAGCTTCAGAATGGTCTCATCCCGGAGTGCTGGACTTGCGCTAAGATACAGCTTCACCGCTTCGGCACGTACATCCTGATGTTCTGCGCCTACCAGTCTGTCGAGTGCAGGCATCACTTCAGGTACAGCCTGTCCCCACATGGCAACCAGTCCGACTTTTACAAAATCAGGATTCCGATCTTCCAGCAATTCAATTAGAATTCTGCTCGTATCCAGACTCGTTTCGAGCAGAATATCTGCTGCCAGATGGTGAATGGACTTACCTTTGGTTAACAGCAACGCGAGCATGTCTTTCAGTTCACCTTGCCGAGTCGTACATCTGGAGATGGATCGACCAATCATAATGGCCATCGGGCCCGGTTTCTCATCCTTCAGCAATTCCATCAAACCCGGAACGGCTTCAGGACAACGCATGCCACCCAAGCGATAAGCTGCATCAATCTGGCGACCATAACGCAGACGGCCCAGTTCCTTCAGATCATGCTCTACGAATCCTGCTTCACGGCACAGTGCGATTAATTTGTCGCGATACTCACCCTTGAACTGGTCGATCCATTCAATCAATCTGTCCTGAATGACTCTGCGTTCCAGCGGAGCCAGTTTGCCTGGTGGCAATTTGAGTGGACTATTCTCAGTCAAGGCTGTTTGCAGATAGGTGAAGTAGTCACGCTGCTTCAATTCATAAAACGCCGTCTTGCGTCGTTTGCCATTGTGGGACATTTTCATGGCAAACAATACGATGACGCCTACAACAACAAGTGCGATACAGATGTACAAAAACAGATAGGCCAAAGCCAAACTTGGAAACATGTGAAAAGGTCCTCCTTTATACTCATTTATTCGATCTGAAAACTAGGAATTTTTTCATAGCTCTTCTTCATTTTTTCGTAGCTTAGCTTCAGGCGTTCACTATACTGCACCTGCTCCCAAGGCTGCCAGCTATATACCGGCAAAGTCTTCAGGTCCAGGGTCGTCTGTTCACCCCCAGGCCAAGATACTTTCTTCGTGGCGCGGTCCGTTAACCACGGAATGAGAGTAACGCCTTCCACAGCAACTGTAGAGAACTCACGTCCATTCTTGAGCGGTCCATAGTCGATCGCTTGCAGCGAACTCGGATCACCGAACCCAAGCAGCATCCAGGGAATTCGCATCTCCACTTGATTGCCGTTATACTGCCATGCCGTTAATGAATCCGTATCAGGCTGGCCGGGAGCCGTCGTTCCTCGCTTCAATGGTCCGACCTTTTCATTCATGAACGGTTGAGCAGATCGGGTATCCGGCGGTGTCATCCTCAGGCTGACTGCCAGATTCCATGGGTGGAACGGATTATCTGCGGAATCTGACTGCTGATCTGGCAGCATATCGTATCCTTCTTTGCCGTACAGACGCTGATTAAAGTCATAATCCTTGGCAATCTCCACCTGTGATTCTTCATCCTGCCCCAGTGTAATCACTGTCTCAAGACCATCACTAAGTGTCCGCCCCGGGAGTAACTTATCAGGCTGACTGCCTCCAGCAAGTGTATCTGTACCAATTCGCAGCACTGTCTTCTCCGGGTCAAACGGTTGATCCAAGGTCAGCCCAATATACAGATAGGCTTCATCATGGGTCATCTTCATTTCCTGAATGCCGTCCACTTGGCCCTGCCAGGTCGTGACCTCTTCATCCTTCAGATCATTCCAGTCATCCAGTGTTCCATCGATGGTCAACTGTTCCTGTTTGCCCGGGTCCATGGCAAGCAGACCAAACATTTTCTCGTTTGTCAGCACGTTCAGCCAATATGCACGGCGATCAGCCGGAATTTCCAGTGGCATCGTGTTCCATGTTTTTTTGAACCATTCATCCTGCCACATGAACACAATCGCTCCCGAGTATCCTTCATCATAGATATCCTGCGTCAGTGACGCGTCAATATCTCCCTGCTCTACTTCGTTATGTCCACCCTGATTCCGGCCTCCCATACCCAGATGGGAAATACCAAGAGAAGAAGGTACGCCATACTCTGTAATCATTACAGGCATATCGGAAAACTCGGCTTTAAGTTTGCGCAGATAACTTTTGTACGTGTTGTACTCACCGTTCTCATCCTTGATGGTTTGGAGCGTTTTATCAATATGGAACAGATCCGGGTAATACGGGTATACATGGTAGGCTGCAAAATAACCTCCCTGCCACGCCTCCGGCTGAATATGTCGGGCATCCACACTGACGAGATCCTCTTCATACAACGGCTCGCCGGGATGATCCAGCACATCGGTCGTTACCCAGTTGGTGAAGGTCATCGGATGTTCCCACCCATACTTCTTCTCCAGGACCGCCGTATGATCCAACAGCTCTGCGAGCCAGTTCTCGAACGGTGACGCTTCTGGAGTAGCCGAGAAATGAACTCCCTTGTACTGCGGTACGTCCGCATGTTTTGCGTTTGTGTTGTCTACCATCGCCGGGTCCCATTCCGTCCCCACATGCCAGGCCATCAGGTATTTTCCTGCATTGGTTTTGTATTTGCCGCTGGACTCTCCCTGCTTGGCCGGAATGTCCGCATCGCCATAGACAGCAGATACGGCTTTCTCAATCTCCTGCTTGAACGTCTGCTCAATATGGGCGGCGTAGGCATCCTGCTTCTCAATCAGCTCTTCCTCAGGTGACCATATCCCTTGTATAAAATATAACGGTTGCTCCCGTCCGCGGTTATATTCGACCAATGCGGAGTAGAAAATCGGTTCGTGAACCGTGTATACCCGGATTACATTGGCTCCCAGATCCTCGATCTGCTGGAACCACCGCAAGTAATCCTCTTTGGTCAGCGGGAATTCTCCCGGGTAATGCCCCGGTGAAGTTGCGCCCAGGTTGACACCTTTGACGAACATCTCCCTCCACGTTCCATCTGGCCCGTATTCCATGAACCGGTCTCCATCGGTCTTGAATTTCATCTCCGTGCCGTTCTCCGCTGTGTACGTAACGAGCTTGGGTTGCATATAGTGCCATCCGGCAAATATTCCACCGGTCACCACCACTGCTCCTGTCAACACCGTTAATAGCCAGCGTCTTCGTCTTTGTCTGCTCATGTCTTTAGATTGCTCACCTCTCTAATATGCATCCTGCTTCAACATCGAATGGTCCAACATGAAGTTTACGAATCAATCCGCTTCGGATGTCCGCTTGGTAGAGATGTCAGCGGTGTAGTTCTCACTATAGCGCTAAGACTCTGCATTTGTAACTAGGCTGATGGAAGCAAACATGAAATGGAACATTCTGCCCATAATTCGTAAAAAGCGCCATCAACTAGCATCCGAAAGCCTCCAGGATACATCTGATTACCAAACACTAATATTTGCTGGAATCGCATGGATTAGATGCCCTGCTGATCTTGCACTTCTGGAACCTTTATTGTTATGTGCAACGCGGGAACAGGCAACGTTTGCCGTTTGAACACATACCCCATTAAACGCGAGTTATATTTTAAAGTTGCGGACCTTTTTACAGTATTAACCATAAAGATTACAAAATTGATACTATAGTCCGATAACGCATCAGCGATATTCCGCGTCACATCAAGGTTTTCTGAAAAGTGCAGAAAATCAAAAAAGGACATCAGTCCCCCTCTATAGGACTGTACCCATTTATAACCCTTTTACAAAAAGCGAAATGAACGCCCGGTCATCACCCTCAAGTCACGGATCTCTCACATTAAATGTAAAAAAGCACATCTTATTTCCTAATTTCTGACTCTAATATGGCCTTAGGGCAATTGTGTCCAATTTGCAAAATAATTCCGGTTGCCGCATTTCGAATTGTCGGATATGCTTATAAAACAAGAACACTTGTTCCATACTGTAAATAAACTGTTAATTATAGATATTCAAATGAAGATAATCGACACTTTAAAGTAGAGTACAGCATCACGGATAAGGAGAGAAGTCTTATGCCCCGCCAAGACAGACGTGTCATCATGCTGGCCGACTGCCAGTCATTCTATGCCAGCGTGGAGAAGTCTGCACATCCCGAATACAAGGACCGCCCCCTCGTTGTTGCGGGAGATCCGGCGCGCCGTTCGGGTATTATTCTTGCGGCTTGTCCACTCGCCAAGTCCTATGGAATTACAACAGCAGAACGATTGGGCGAAGCGCTCGCCAAATGTCCGGATGTTGTTGTTGTTCGCCCGCGGATGGCCGAGTACATTCGGGTGTCCCTTCATATTACGCGTATCCTTCAGTCTTACACCGATCTGGTGGAACCCTATAGTATTGACGAACAGTTTCTCGATGTCACCGGAAGCCTGGATCTGTTCGGTAGTCCCGAGACGATTGCCCGCAGCATTCAATCCAGGGTGATGGATGAGACGGGTGTATACATTCGGATCGGCATCAGTGATACCAAGGTCGTTAGCAAGATGGCCTGTGATCTGTATGCCAAGAAAGTCCCGGGAGGCATCTGCACGCTACCTCGCAAAGATCTGCCTTCAACCATCTGGAAAAAACCTGTGCGAGACATGTTCATGGTCGGTTCCCGCATGGCGCAGCATCTCTATAAGATGGGGGTCCATACGATCGGTGATCTGGCCCAGACTCCACTGTCCCGGCTGAGAGAACGTTGGGGTGTGAATGGCGAGGTATTGTGGCGTATCGCCCGCGGTATTGATGATTCCCCGGTCAAACCCGGGACATATGCTCATCAGCAGCAGGGAATCGGACATCAGATGACGCTGCCCCGGGACTATGACTCCTGGGAAGATATCAAGGTGGTACTACTTGAACTGGCGGAACTCGTCAGTCGACGTTCCCGGGACAAATCACTCATGGGCCATGTGGTCTCGGTTGGATGTCGCGGACAGGATTATGATCGTCCAACCGGTTTCTCCCGCCAGATGAAGGTGAATGAACCCACCAACATTACGGATGAAGTATACGATGCGGCAGCAGCTCTGTTTCTGCGCCATTGGGACGGATTACCCATCCGCCGCATCAGCGTGTCATTGACCGGACTTGTAACCGATTCTGAAGTGCAGCTGTCCTGGTTTGATGACCGCGAACGTAAAAGAGAATTGGAACGTGCCACGGATGATATCAAGCGCAGGTACGGAGATACCGCCATTATGCGGGCATCCTCCCTCTGCTCGTCCGCGCAAGCCCATGAACGTTCTCATAAAATTGGAGGTCATTATAAATGAGTAAAAAATTGCAGCAAAACGGTATCTTCGAGTCCTCACGCATGATGCTCCCCGAACACCGGGAAGCCTACATTCTTCATCAGGAACAACTTGCTCCTCGTACCCGCCCATCCCTGGATGCCCAGGCCGCGGAAGAAATGTCCCGTTTGCTCAGCAACTCGATGATGCTTGGAGATAGGGTCACTATTACGTTGTTTCACGAACATGACGATATCCGTTACACGGGACAGGTGCTTCGGCTGGACCGTCCTGCCCGTACCCTCAGACTACTGATGGAAGATGGGTCCCGGGATATTCAGATGAACCTCATTACAGATGTGGCCCTAGCCGATGAATGAAGGGAGATATACCCACCCCGATGTTGTGAATATTCCATGATAGATGCAGCATAGCCGTTGCCATGCAGGACTGTCTTCCTACACTTCCAGGTGAATACCAAAAGCAGCCGACGAGACATATCCTGACCATTCACTTCGTTCTAAAGAAGCAAAATATCAGATATGTGATTCATCGGCTACATATAAGGGTAAGCTTCTTTTTTCTGAAAAACTTCTTAGAAAAAACTCCAGTCGAATTCCTTGGACAGACGCTCCAGCAGATGCACGCCGGCAATACTGTTGCCTTTGCGATTCAGAGCCGGGCCAACAAGACCAATGCCGAATTGTCCCGGTACAAGGGTCAATATGCCTCCGGATACTCCACTTTTGGCGGGCAAACCGACCTCGATGGCAAATTCGCCTGATGCATTATACATACCACAGGTGGTCATGAAGGTCTTCGCAATCTGAACATAGCGACGAGGGATGAGTTCTTCTCCCGTAATTGGATCTGTTCCATTATAGGCCAGAACAAGTGACATTCGAGACAGATCTGCACACGTCACTTCAATGGAGCAATGACGGAAATACACGGCAAGCACGTCTTCAACGTCATCCTTAATGACCCCGTTGTGCTTCAAAAAGTAGCCAAGTGAACGATTCATATGACCACTCTCCGATTCGGACTGGAATACCTCTTCGTTATAGCCCAGGCGATCATTATTCGCCAGTTTGCGGAAAAACTCCAGAATGCGGCGTGATTTCTCTTCCTTACAGTCTCCTCCAACAAGCGAGGACACCGTAATCGCACCCGCATTGATTAGTGGATTAAACGGGATTCCGGGTTCGACTAGTTCAAGCTTGATCATCGAATCGTAATCGTCGCCTGTCGGTTCTTTTCCTACATTAAAGAAAACCGCTTCTTCCCCATGATCCATCAGGGCCAGAATAAGGGTAAATACTTTGGAGATACTTTGCATCGTAAATGGGACACCGCAATCCCCTGCCGACACATGGTTCCCTTCGGCGTCCATGATATGTATACCAAGCTCATCCTGAGAGGCTTTGACAAGCTCCGGGATATAAGAAGCGACCTTACCTTGCCCGGTGTGCAAACGACTGGTCTCCAGCCACTCCGGCAGTAATGCATTCAGACGTTCCATGGTTGAATTGCTCATATGTCATCTCCTCCACATCTCTATATAAGCAAGCATCTTGCATGAAAAGTGCATGGTGAACGCCCATATAATTAACGAGTAATGAGTTCCAGCCATCTCATGCAAGATACCCTGTATTATCTGATTACCCTCAGAACAGTTCCTTTACCGCTTCATTTGAAGATTTAACTCCAAAATCTCGCCAGGAAGACCCTCGTAATCGCCTGTCCAGGTGGATACAAAGTTCTGTCTGGTCAAGATCCGGCGGGAAGCAGCGTTACCCGGATCGATAACTGCGTAGAGGGATCCAATCCCTGCGGCTTGTGCCTGAATAATCAACCGAGACGCTATGGATGTGCCTTGACCTTTGCCCCAATGTTCAGGCAGGATCATGTAACCTATCTCAGCCTTGGTCGGGTCCTCCTGATCCGGAATCAATTTGGCATACGCCACACCGGCACCATCTTCACTATATACTCGGTAATGTCCACAAGTGGAACGCTCATTAAACTCCAGCATAGACTCGAATTGCGTTCTCGCCTCTTGCTCAGGTACTGCACGTTCTGTAATCTGTTTCATTACTTCCATATTGGAAACCAATGCATAATAATCATCAAAATCAGGTTGTGTGTATTTAATGAACTTCATGATATGCCTCCTCTGGGGTACATAACTTATCTTGGTCTTGTTGAATTCACCTAGAGTATAACAGATGCGAATGACGGAATGCACACTAGGCACCAGCCAGATGGTCAGATAGGCCAACAAGTCAGCAATCTGACCACTGTAGATACCAAAAAGCGGCCTCAACTGGAGACCGCTTTGTTTACTTTGTTTTTAATTTGCTTTTTAAGATGAAGAAATATTCTCTGTTCCGTACTTCCAGTGCATGTGTTAGCTTGCCCGTGATGAAGGGTTAAGGTTCATCTGTTTTTCACGTTGACGTGCACGACGACCTTGACCCGGAGGTGTAATGATCAGTGCGAGCAACAGCGAGACAGCGCAGAGTACAGCAATTACGATGAAGGTTAGATGGAATCCACCCAGCAGGGCGCTGATGAATGAGCCAGCCAAAGCACCAAATCCAAATCCCTGATAGATCACACCATAGTTTTTGCTCTGATTTTTCAATCCGAAGTAATCGGCCACAATCGCCGGGAATACCGTAATGTTACCGCCGAAGCAGAAGGCAACGGCTGCCACACAAGCGAAGAAGATCCCGAAGGTCAGTGGAACCAGACTAAGTGTCATGACAGCTACGGCTGTAACCAGCAGCGCACCAGCGATGACTTTCATTCGTCCTACTTTATCCGACAGCGCACCGAGAATAATACGTCCTGCCGTGTTAAAGATTGCAACCATGGCCACTGCGTTCGCAGCGGTAGCTACATCAAGACCTGCAAGCTGTACACCGATATCTTTGACAATACCGATCAGATACAAACCGCTCATACAAGCCGTGAAGAAAATAACAAACAGCATGTACGCTTCTTTTGTACGTAGCATCTCTTTCACCGTGTAGTCATGACGTGCTACGACTTGTTTGGATCCTTCCTTGCTTGCCGGAGCCTGTTCACGAACAACCGCTTCACGGATCAGGAATGATCCCGCAACCACCAGAACCAGAACGATAATGCCCCAGTACATAAATGCCTGAGCAGGACCAACGGCACCAATCAATGCCGTGTTCACATATTTGAACAATAAACTACCGGTACCGAATGCGCCGACCGAGATCCCCGAGATCAGACCTTTACGCTCCGGGAACCACTTGATCAGATTAGACAACGATGTAATGTACGCCGTACCATCTGCAAAACCAACGACAAATCCAGCCAAAATGTACAGCAATGTTAGCGAGGTGACTTGGGAACTCAGAATAAGACCCAGTCCAAGCACAACCCCGGCTACACGGATCAGGCGCTGAAGACCCCAACGTTCCTGCAACCGGCCTGCAAACAATGTGGCAAACGCCAAAGCAAAACTGGTAATTGAAAAAGTTATCGCGACCGAGCTGACGTCCCATCCGAAACGATCAGACAACGGTTGATTAAATAAACTCCAAGTATAGATAGTTCCAAGACCCATTTGTACAATGATGGTCCCCAAAACAATAAGCCAGCGATTCATTTTTGTAGGTGCAGATGTTGATTCAGGTGTTGATGAAACGGATGAAATTGTTGCTTTCATCGTGATCTCCCCTTTGCCGATGTCATATACATGAATGCGTTCACAAGCTAATCATACATGAAAGGGGATTCATCACACCGTTTTGAGCATGAGTTGCATCAGATGCGGAATGAAATGCTTCTAGATGCGCATGAGTTGCCTGAATTCTTTGACCTTCCCACGACTCACGGGCACTTCAGCTTCCAAATCGCGCAGACGGAGCAGATACGTATTGTTAAACCAAGGTACAATTTCACGGATTTGCGACAGATTTACGACGTACGAACGGTGGCAGCGAAAGAACGTATCCTGTGGCAGACGGCTGTGAAAATCCGATATGCTCACTGGCATGGTGAACTCCCCATTTTTGGTATATACCTTCGTCACTTTCTCTTGCGCTTCCGCATAGTAGATATCTGCCGTATCCGTAACAATAATATTGTCATTCCGCAGCAGATTAATTCTTCTGTCTGTATGGGAATTCGTATCTCGTTCTCGTAACAGATCTCCCTGTGCAGCAGATCCCTCCACCAGAGTAGCTGGTCCATCCTCAACATGTTGCTCCACCGGCGTATGATCACGCTTGAAAGCCATCTCCAGTTTATGGAGCATCGCAGCGATTCGTTTCTCATCATAAGGCTTGAGAATATAATCGAACGCCTCCAACTCAAAGGCTTCCGCTGCATGTTCCTTATACGCCGTAGTAAATACAATGTAGGGTTTCGTTGCAAATTTCCCAATATGATGGGCCAGCATCATACCGTCCAGCGAGGGAATATTGATATCGAGAAAAATAACATCTACTTCTTGTTCCTGCAAAAACTTCAGTACATCCAGCCCATCTTCAAGGCGATCCACCACTTCAATCTGACTATGTTCCTGGATTAAATAATTCAGTTCCTCACTTGCCAGAATCTCGTCTTCCACAATAAGAGCTCTCATTGATCCATCATCACCTTGTTACGACATCTCCTTTGGGCACATCAAATAAAATATTGGTTCCTTGTTCCAGCCGTGTAATGGTTACACCTTGTCCGTAGATAAGCTTGACCCGGCGATGCACATTATATAGCCCGATCTGGTTACCAGGCATACGGTCGTGATAGACCCGTTCAATAATATCTGCATTGATTCCTGCTCCTGTATCGCTGACGCTGATTCGCACAAACTCCGGATAATCCTGAACCCGAATTCGAACAGTCCCGGGTCCTTTGACCTTGAGAATGCCATGAATAATTGCATTTTCGACGAGCGGTTGGATAACAAGACTCGGAATATGCACCGCGACTTCATCAATGTCATAGATCACATTAAGTCGGCTACCAAAGCGAGCTTTCTCAATCTCTACATAATTCCGGACCTGCTCCAGTTCCTTATGAATATCGATCAACTCATCCGACAGCTCCAGATTGTAACGCATGTACCCGGATAGATTCACAATCAGCTCCCGGGCACGATCCGGTTTGGTTCGGATGGACGAAGCAATCGCATTTAGCGCATTAAACAGAAAATGAGGATGAATAGTTGTCTGTAACGCACGCAGTTCTGCTTTGTTGGCAGCAGCCTTGATCTCTTCTACCCGAGATACTTCCATCTGGGTTGAGATGATCTGTGATAAACCTACAGCCATCGTTTGTAATGGATACGTAATTTTGTACGCTTTGCGATAATAGATTTTGAGCGCACCTGTAATGTCTCCTCGTTCTTTGAGCGGAATGATTAACAGCGAGTGGATATCCGGTGTTTTTTCATCAATGACATCATTACTGATCGTAATCTCCCCGCTGGATATTGTCTTCTTGGTCATCTCACTTATAATTTCATTACCAATATGATATCGTTCCTCACCAAATCCTACATATGCTAGCACATTTCGGGTATCCGTAATCGCAACGGCATCAGCCTGAATATCCTCCTGAATAATCCGGCAGATTTTGCGCAGAGAATCCTCGTCAATGGAACGGAAGTACGGCAAGGTCTTGTTGGCAATCTCCAGCGCCAGCTTCGCCTGACGAGCTGCAATCATTTCCTTTTCCCCTTCGACACTCTGTACCAAGAGCACAATCAGCCCAATGTTGACTTCACCCAGAATCATAGGCAGCGCAATTTGCGAGACAATATCGGCACCCAGTGGATCGGGATAGGAAAATAGCAGGATTAGTAACATCGTGAGCGCTTCGCAGATCATTCCGGCACCAATACCGATGATCCATCGCTTAGGCTTGGGCGTGTACTTATGTATATATCCGGATACCAGACCCGCCAGGATACTCGTGATTAGACAAGGTATAGCTGTGACACCATCCATATCGATCAAATACCGATGCACACCGGACACAATCCCCGTAATAATACCCACAGGCGCCCCGAACAAAATACCACCCGATAGCACCGCTATAATGCGGACATTCACCAGTGAACCTTCAACATTAATGCCCGTATATGTCCCAAAAATGGCAAAAGCACAGAATAACAAGGTAACTGCAATAGACTCTTGCCACCTTAATTTCCCCTTTTGCAGAATCTGCCTAAATCTCGGCACCCTCGACAGAAAGAATAAAAATATAATCAACAGCGCCGCCCGTTCAAATAAACCCAGCAGCATCGTAAACATTTCCAATCGTACTTCCTCCACATCTGTCTGAAAATAAAATGCATACCGACACAGCCACGCCTTTTTGACATAAAATCTAGGACATTGATCGCTGCTGCTCGTATGCTCGTATGCTCGTATGCTCGTATGCTCGTATGCTCGTATGCTCGTATGCTCGTATGCTCGTATGCTCGTATGCTCGTATGCTCGTATGCTCGTATGCAACAGTTTACCGCTCCCCCCGGAGGAAAGCAAAGTCCATCCTGTGAAAATACATCAACTATGTTACACCATTCACACTATAGTTCATCCCTTAACTTCTATGAAATATCCGACTCCAAAAAAAACTATGTTATAATTAGTTGTCATGTTATTCCAATTATTAAGTGAGAATTAATACAGAAAGGGGTTCATGCATGCTTGCCATTATACTCCTAGGTTCATTTCTGCTTTTTAGCCTAATATGTCTTACCCTATATTGTGTCTCCAGACGATCCAACAATCCTGATCGCTCAACAAGACTTGTCCTGCAAATGATTTTATTTATCTCAATCCTGACTTTAATTGTACAGGACTACATTCTAAAAGAATTCCCTTCCAATAGCATTATCATTGTAGTTTTAATCATAACTTTAATCATCATCAGCTCTTCTCCTGATCAAAGTAAGAGGGCAGCAAATAAAACTACATAATCATTCCATTTGAAGCCCAACTAAAACCTCCATCATCGTGAGCTCAAAAAAGGGGTGTTCCATTAGTCAGATGACTTAATGGAACACCCCTTCCTAAATTACCAAACAATCATTCATGTAATTTGGTTTTATAAAATGAACTCCAGCTACACAGTAACGGAGAGTGCAGAACCAATCTGAAGAAGCGAAGCGTGCGCCTTTATCCCCGGATTTTACCCTTTAGAAAAGGGAATCAAAAAAATCCGGGGATAACAGCGATCGGAAGATGGTACTGCACTCGTAGTGGTCACGTGTAACACCCTGTAGTTCATTTTACTCCAACCAACATTACATCGAATCCCTACCTAAACATCCCCCACAGCTTAATCAAATGAAACGTATTGTTTGGATCAATCTTCTGCGCGAGTACAAACGCAACAAACTGCTCCTCCTGCGCCGGAGAGAAATTCTCATTCATAATGACAGCTGAAGACTTGACCAACCTTCTGACCTTGGCCTTATCTTGCAGATCAGACTTGGTCACGCCATCAATCAACTTTTTGATACGCTCTTTGACAGCGGGATTTTTCATCTTTAATTTGATCCGCTCCACCAGCTGCGGACTAATTCCATATTGTTGATAACCCAAAACGTATAGCACCTCCCAAAGAATGAACTCACTTCTTATTCATATGTCGGGAGGGCTTGTACACTTGTCTTTTTTTACAAAGGTAATACGAAAAACCCGCTATTATGGCAAACATTAGTCAATCAGATCACCCTTGAATACTTGCTGTTGCTGTAGGAAATCACGCAAAGGTGCGTAGTCCATAGACGTCCAGAAGGTCGCATCCTCAATCAAGTGGGTTACGTCATCTCTGGCTTGTTCCAGCACAGCAAAATCGGCAACCATGTCGGCAAGACGGAATTCAGGCAATCCGCTCTGTTTGGTACCGAAGAAATCACCCGGACCCCGGAGATCCAGGTCACGCCGGGATACCTCGAATCCATCCTCCGTTTCCGTCATGACCTTCATGCGCTCCTGTCCAACCTCCGTCTTGGGATCAGCAATGAGTACACAATAGGAAGCATGCGCACCACGACCGACCCGACCACGAAGCTGATGCAGCTGGGAGAGACCGAAGCGGTCCGCGTCCATAATGACCATCAACGTGGCATTTGGCACATCGACCCCGACCTCCACAACGGTGGTGGAGACGAGCAACTGAATATCATTGCTATAAAAGTCCCGCATCATCTCTTCTTTCTCCGCAGCCGTCATTCGGCCATGCAACAGACCTACACGATATTTTGGAAAGTTCTGCTGCATCTGCACATGCAAATCAATGGCATTCTGCACATCCAGCTTCTCCGACTCTTCAATGAGTGGACAGATCAGATAGGCCTGACGCCCCTGATCCACTTCTCTGGAAATAAACCCGAGCACCCGCTCCATCATATCGTGCTTAACCCAATACGTAGAGATCGGAATCCGTCCTTTCGGACGTTCCGAGATCGTGGATACTTCAATATCCCCAAAAGCCGTAATCGCCAGTGTCCGTGGAATTGGCGTAGCCGTCATGGTTAACACATCCGGGTTATATCCTTTACGTCTTAAAACGCTGCGCTGATTCACCCCGAAGCGATGCTGCTCGTCCGTCACCACAAGGCCCAGATCACGGAAGAAAACATCTTCCTGAATCAGGGCGTGTGTACCCACCACAATATCAATCATGCCCATTTGCAACGAGGCGATCAGATCTTTACGTTTGCGTCCATTTACACTGCCCGTTAACAGCCCTACGGTTACCCCAAACGGTTCAAACAGCTTTTGCAGTGAGCGCATATGCTGTTCCGCCAGAATCTCAGTAGGCACCATCAGAGCCCCTTGGAACCCAGATCGAACAGTCGTGTATAGTGCAATTGCCGCAATAACCGTTTTACCCGATCCTACATCACCCTGCAATAACCGATTCATTGCATAGGGCGAACGCATATCATGCAGAATTTCAAGCTCCACCTTTTTCTGAGCATCTGTTAATTCAAAAGGTAAACTGCGTACAAACTCACGAATCGTCGTATTGTCCGTGGTATGCACTACACCATCCATACGATTCCGGTTGAGCGCGCGATACGCCTGCATTTTCAACTGGAACAGAAACAGCTCCTCATACACCATCCGCTGTCTGGCCTGCTGACCTTCCCGGTTGTCCTGTGGACGATGAATCCCCGCAATCGCCTGCTTACGTGGCATCAAGCTGTATTTCTTCATCAAGGAATGAGGCAGAATCTCAGGAATCATATCTCCGAATTGGATTAACCCTTGATTGATTGTTTTCCGCATCCATTGTTGCGTCAGCTTGCCAGTTACAGAATATACAGGTTGCAATGTACCTGAACGCCCATCGCCTTTATCAGGGAACTCCGAGTCAGTCACTGTCATCTGCATGCGTTTTTGTTCCCATTTTCCCGTAATCACAATCTCACGATTGGGGGTAAGTTGTTCTTTGAGAAAATGGCGATTGAACCAGGTGGCTGTAATCATCCACTCTTCCGTCATGATCTTACAGGTAAGACGGGACTTTTTACCGTATCGTTGTAATACAGGAATACCCATTACCTGTCCCTGGACCGTAATCTTGTCCCCATCCTTCACTTCACTGAGCGAACGAAGACGATAATCCTCATAACGGAACGGATAATATTCAAGCAGGTCTTTAACAGTAGAGATGCCAAAGGCGTGAAGCTCTCCCTCTTTGAGAGCACTCACGCCGTTAATTTGCTTAACTGATATTTCTTCCAATTTCATGTCTAATCCCTCATTCCGGAACAGGCCACATAAAGATCGCAATGACACCAGGTCCAACATGACTGCCTATTACGGCTCCAATATTGGTATAGATCACTTCATTCAGTGTAAAATGACCCCGTAGCTGTTCTGCACAAGCGATCGCTGATCCCGGGTCAGCGGTATGACCTACCGCCAAATTAACCCGTTTGCCTGCAAGATCCTTCTGGAACAGCTCAATAATGCGTGCCATTGCTTTTTTATGACCTCTGACTTTCTCAACTGCGTAGATAACGCCTTCTTCATCAATAGACAGGATCGGCTTAATGTTAAGCAACGTTCCCAAGATGGCTGAAGCTTTGCCAATCCGACCGCCCTTTTGCAGATACTCCAAAGTATCTACAAGAAAGAACAACTTGCGAGATTGTTGCATCCCTTCAATAGCAGCAGCGATTTCGACTGCCGACTTGCCCTGTTCGGCAAGTTCAGCAGCCTGTACCACCATTAGACCGTATCCATACGAAGCTGACTTCGAATCCAGCACGGTGATGTCACCCTCACGCTCCAGCAAAGACTTGCCAAGCATGGCCGATTGGTAGGTACCACTCATGCCGGATGACAGGTGGATCGATACAATCGGGCGTTCCGGGTTCTCATCAAGAAGTGATTGGTACACATTCATGAAATCGGTTGGAGATGGCTGTGAAGTTGTAGGCAACACAGAACCCTTCTTCAACTTTTCGTAGAACTGTTCCGAAGTCAGATCAACGCCATCTGCATAGGTCTCTTCACCGAACAGAACACGTAGCGGAACAATATGAATCCCGTATTTGCGAATGAGTTCTTCGGGAATATCTGCCGTACTGTCTGTTACTATCGTAACCTTGTGGCTCATGACTCTCCTCCTCTTCGCCAGAGTGCTATTGGTACCTGTTCAAAAACTCAACAAGAGACGTTTTGAACAACCTTTATTAGGACTCTACGGAGAACAAATAATAATACACAGGCTGTCCTCCACGATGTACCTCTACCTCAGCATCAGGATACTGTTCTTCAAGCCATGCAGCGAGGGCAGCAGTAACCTCAGGGTCCGCTTCGTCCCCTTCAAGGATCGTCACCACTTCATCTCCACTCTCCATCATCTGTTTGAGCAGACCTTCACATGCTTGAAGCATGGTTTCATCCGTCGCTACAATTTTGGAGTTATGAATACCGATATAGTGCCCCGCCTTAATATCTAATTCATCATATTGCGTATCACGAACCGCATGAGTCACTTGACCGGACTGTACCCGGCTGATGGCCTCCAACATTTGATCACGGTTTGTTTCCGCAGACTCATCTTCCTGGAAAGCAAAGGCAGCAGCCATCCCCTGTGGAATGGTCTTGCTTGGAATAACCGTAATCCGGCGCTCATCTTCAAGCAGTTCACGAGCCTGCTCCGCAGCCAGTACAATATTCGAGTTATTCGGGAGTATAAATACCTGCTCCGCAGCAATGGAACGAACGGCTTTTACAAAATCCTCAGTACTCGGATTCATCGTCTGTCCACCAGACAGAACAACATCAACGCCAAGACTTTGGAAAATCTCTGCAATACCGTCACCGGAGGATACCGCAATAAAACCATACGGTGCCATCTCATCTGCAGGAAGCACAGCCTCTTCCATACTGCGCGCTGCCTCAGGTGGAATCTCTGCAAACAATTCAGGTGATGGAGCAATGTCCATGCCTGCTGTCAGGAGATCCCGATGCTGTTCACGCATATTGAGAATATGAATCTGTGTAATCTCACCATAATGCAGCGCCAGGTTTAATACATCGCCTGGTGTCTTGGAATGGACATGAACTTTGATGACTTCATCGTCGGCAATGATAATGATCGAATCCCCATTAACTGACAACGCTTTCCGGAATGCTTCGTCATCAAATGCCACTCCTGCGTTCTCTCCAAGCTCACGATTAATGAAGAATTCCATATCATACAGGAATTCAATGTCTTCCGTTTCCAGTCTCGCCTGAGCAGACAATGGCATCTCCGGTGCAATCACCTGCTGCTGTGCAGGCTTCTTGATATCCACTTCTGTCGGTGCAGCCGGTTTCAAAGCAGATGCTGCCACGGATGGGGTTACTTCTTTGTTCAGTGAAGTACGACTCCCTCCGTCACCTTGCAGCAATACTTCCATAAAGCCCTCGTAGATATATACAAGCCCCTGACCACCTGAATCCACAACACCAACCTGTTTCAGTACAGGCAGTAATTCCGGAGTCATTGCCAGTGCTTCTTTTGCTTTTAACAAAACTTCATTCATTAATTCAGTAATATCATTCGTCCGTCTTGCATAGTAGTTGGCATGTTTCGCCGCTTCCTTGGCTACGGTAAGAATGGTCCCTTCAACGGGCTTTACGACTGCTTTGTAAGCTGCGTCAACACCGTTCTGCAGGGCTGCTGCAAATTGGAGCGTATTCAGTTCCTCATAGGGAGCAGCTGAACGACTAAAACCACGGAACAATTGCGACAGAATAACTCCTGAATTCCCCCGTGCGCCCATAAGCAGGCCTTTCGATAGAATACCGGCAGCTTCGCCGATGGAGGCAGAACTTTTTCTTTTAATCTCTGCAACTCCTGCACTCATTGTCAAATTCATGTTCGTTCCCGTGTCACCATCCGGCACAGGGAAAACATTCAGGGAATTGACGTGCTCTGCATGCTGTCCAAGTTGTTCCGCTCCGGCAAGTACCATTGCGGTGAAATCTGTTCCATTTAAAGAACGTATACTCAAGTGAGAATTCCCCTTCCTAGCTTGATACACGAACACCTTGCACCAAGATGTGTCTGGTCTGTTCATGCGCTAACGCGGACTGCGTTATTCTTCGTCCATACCTTGTCCGGCACAGGCATACAATACAACATGTCAGCCGGATTAACGGTCTGGGCGGCCGGGCTACCAATATCCTGCACTCTCTGCACCCCTAACTTCGGGGCATACGGATATGCACCGGTATCAAGAGCCGACATGAATGCCGCATGGAGACTGGTGCCAATGATGGAATGCCGCAGCTCACAGCGTTGCCAAAAAGCAGACCACCGACCTCTAAGTACGGTTTATTCTCCGACTTCCTCGCGGCAACAGCCTGTTCACCACTGTATTATGGACTACTCAACATTGTACTATATTAGACAGGAGAAATAAATAAAGTTTTTGGATCAGTTGACGAAGCTTTTTTAATTATGATATTATATTCAAGTATTGTTTTATGCAGGTTAAGTAATGGAAATGATCCGGTTATGCCGGCTTAAACAACGCCATTAGCTACTGAAACCTGATCTTTATGATCAGGAAGAACAATTTAGTCCTTATGGAATGACTTTTCGTTTCTGAAGGCAACTGGTTATTTTAGGATAGGAGGTGTAATCTATGTCTCGCAAATGTTATGTGACAGGTAAGAAACCGGGCACCGGTAACCACGTATCCCACGCTAACAACCGTAACCGTCGTACTTGGGGCGTAAACGTTCAGAAGGTCCGCATTCTCGTTGACGGCAAACCAAAACGTGTATACGTAAGCACCCGTGCACTGAAAGCCGGTAAAGTGACTCGCGTATAATCACGCAAAGCTACTATAAATCGGGTAAGCAAAAAGCACCTTGTTCCTTGCAGGTGCTTTTTTGGTATTCAAAAAAGGGAATCTTGAATACGCTCATTAACATGTGAATAGCCGCCGCATGACGCTTCGCAGGTACGAATTCCAGATAAGACTGAGCCAAGGCGGCGGTATTCCCTATTACCTTATCAATCGGATTAGTTCTTTTGAAACGTATTAAGAATCGCCTTTACAAACCCTCCCAAAAACTTCGGCAGTTTGAATGTGTAAAATTTCATAATTCACCCTCCCCATCATGCTCATGCGTCCGCCGTATCCTATGCTTCAGGCCTTCTTTACCTCAAACACGACAAAAAAGGCTACATGAGAAACCTGCTCATGTAACCATATTTATGCGGAACCTTCGATCCCTATTCCACAATGACAAGCCCGAAGATCAGGTCATTTACGTTTGGGCAGGAATATATTGATAGACAGCGATCATGAAAACACTCAGTACATAATACAGTATGCTGAATATGACAAAAGTAACCCGATGCCCGGTACGATCAAATTTGCGGAAATACATAATAACAACGCCTACCCCGATTAATGACGTAATAGCATTAAACGGGGATTGAATAACCGCAAACAAAGCAAGCACAAGTCCCGTCACGAGACTCGCAGCCATCGTCCACAGTGTCTCCTTGAGGGTCATGGATCAGCCTCCGTAGCTACGGCGAATTTCAGTAATCGCGGCAGCGCGATCCTCACGGCCAAATACGGCACTCCCGGCAACGAGCACATCTGCTCCAGCTTCCACCACAAGCGAGGCTGTATCGGCAGCAATTCCGCCATCTACTTCGATATGTACATCATGGCGTCCCTTTTCGTTCAACCAGGTACGAATCTGCTTGATTTTGTTCATGGTACCCGAGATAAATGCCTGTCCGCCAAATCCAGGATTGACCGTCATGACAAGAACCATGTCCACATCATCCAGAACTTCGAGAATGGCAGACGCTGGCGTTCCCGGATTTAGGGCAACTCCTGCCTTCACTCCTTGCTCCTTAATCAGATGAATAACGCGGTGCAAATGCACACAAGCCTCAGCATGAACGGTAATTACCGCTGCACCCGCTTTGGCAAATTCCTCAACATAACGCTCCGGATTCTCAATCATCAAATGCACATCGAGCGGCAAGCTTGTATGTGGAGCGATTGCCTTCACAATCGCAGGTCCAAGCGTAATATTAGGGACGAAATGACCGTCCATAACGTCAACATGAATCCAGTCTCCTCCTGCAGCTTGAGCTTCTGCAACTTCCGCACCAAGGCGGGCAAAATCAGCTGATAATATCGATGGGGCAATTTTAATCATGTTAATACCTCCGCTTCTTATCTTTCATTTCGGTCAGGAACAGCACATAGTGCTGATATCGGCTTTCGGAGATCAGACCTTCCTCCTTGGCCGCAAGCACACGACAGCCTGGTTCATGTGTATGAGTACAACCTCGGAATTTGCATTGATCTGCAAACTGGGCGAATTCCCGGAAACACGTGGAGAGTTCCTCCACACCGATCTCCAGAAAGTCCAGTTGGCTGAATCCTGGCGTATCTGCAACAAATCCACCATTATCCAACGGAATAAGCTCCACATGCCTGGTGGTGTGTTTCCCTCGTCCTAGACGCATGCTGATCGCATTGGTCTCCAGCGTCAGGCCCGGCATCAATGCATTTAACATTGAAGACTTGCCTACACCGGATTGTCCGGAGAATACGCTGATCTTACCAGCCAGACGGTCTCTGAGCAATTCACTGCCTTCACCGGTACGTGAACTTGTGGAGATCACTTCATAACCAACCTGTTCATACAATGCTTTCACTTCAGCAACAGTGTCTTTGGCTGGATCAGCCAAATCCAGTTTGGTCAACACTATGAGTGCATCCAGCCCCGCCTGCTCGATGTGAACAAGGAACTTGTCCAACAGGTTCAGGTTCATATCCGGTTCCTTCACAGAGAATACGAGAACAGCCAAACTTACATTGGCTACAGGAGGGCGGATAAGTTCCGTTTCACGCTTCCGAATTTCATCAACTGTTCCTTCTCCGTTCTCAGTCAACATGTAGCTGACGCGGTCACCTACAAGCGGTGAAGTTCCCCGCTTTCTGAAGATACCTCTGGCTCGACATTGAACGGCGGAACCTTCAACCGAAGGAACCCCGTTGTCTTCCACTGGCATGACATAATAGTAACCGCTTAGCGCTTTAACGATGATACCTTCTGGCATAGCTCCGACGCCCTCCTTTAGATGGTGGTACATTTACTCCAGACGCCAGCATAAGCCGCCCTTATGGACGGCTTGATGCGTTAATGACTTCCTTTTTCTTCTCTTTTTCCTTGCCGTGCCCCTTACCATTATTCATGGCAGAAGTGTCCTCATCTACGCTGTCACCCTCACCGTCTGCCGGTGTGGACTCAGGTTCACCTTCCTGATTGGGATCAACACTGCCTTCATCAACGCTACCTTCACCTGGATCAGGCTCATTTTCTGGCGGCGTCTCAGTGCTTTGTTCCGGGTCAATGGAAGGTACGTTTACTGTTCCGTTTTTGGCTTCACTGTAAGAGACAAGATACGTATCCAGGAACTGCCCATCACGATATACGGACACAGCCCCATTTTCATTTGGAGCCAGCACAAGCGGAATGGTCAAGGTCTGGGTTGAGTTCACGGTGCGTGTTCCCCATTCCTGATTCTTGCCGCGTGCGTCTTCATATGTGATACGGATTTTACTGTTTTTGCCCTCTTCTTTGGGTGAAACATTGATATTAAAAGGATATTCCAGCGCTTCGGGCGGATACCCTGTACTGATAAAGATTGTAATCTTATCGCCAGGACTGACCTCTGTGCCCGCTTCCACAGGCCACTGCTGCGTCACTTTCCCCTGGTCCACCGTATAACTTGATTCTTCCTGCACCTGAGCAAGCACAAGTCCAGCAGATTTCAGTTTTTCTTCGGCTTCACTGCGGGTAAGGTTCTTCAGGTCAGGCATTTTGACCGTCTCAGTACCTTTACTTACGATTAACTCAATCTGAACTAAAGCAGGATCAAATTCCTCATTCACACCCGGTGTCTGGGAAATAACAGAACCTGAAGTCACATCATTGGAGAAGTCATCTTTCCGCTGAATCTGATCTTCCTTGATGCCAAGCGCAGTCAGCTTCTTGACAGCCTCATCATAAGTCCCCTGTTTGACATCAATCATCTTCACCAGTTCTTTTTCTGCACCTACACTGATCTGGACCTCAGAACCTTCTTTGACGACATCGCCTTCTTTTCTGCTCTGGTCAAAGACAATACCAGGTTCGACCCCTTCCTGATAGAGACGGATGACCTCATCACTGACGACGAGTCCTTTCTCCTCAAGCATTTCGCGAGCCTTTTCTTCCGTCTGGGTGATCACGTTAGGCACGGTAACTTCAGGTACAACCAGCATACCCTTGACATACCATACAACGCCCACCATGGCGATTAGAATAAGAACGGTTAATGAAATGAGTAGTGCTGGTTTTTTCCAGTTCTTAGCTTTCGCTTTACCCCTGCCAGTTTCTTCGTCAGACTCCATCACTGGCACCGCACCTGTCGATGTAACTCCGCGCGGTTCAGGCTTGATGGCTGGCATCACACGAGTTTGGTCTATATCATCCTCATCCGGAAAATCAATCTTCGTTTCATTACGTCTCTCCGGCATCAGGCAAGTTTCAAGATCGGTCTGCATTTCCTTGGCCGACTGATAACGTTCCTGCGGATTCTTACGCATGGATTTTAAGATGACATTTTCCACACTTTGCGGAATCAATGGATTGAATTTGCGTGGTTCATCGAACTCTTCCTGCAAATGCTTCAATGCCACACTGATAGGACTTTCACCCAGAAACGGAAGTTGCCCGGTAAGCATTTGGTAAAGTACGATCCCAAGAGAATATAAGTCCGATTTTTCACCAGTAACGATGCCTTTGGCATGCTCTGGTGAGAAGTAATGTACAGAACCAACTACGGAACCGGTCTGCGTAATCGTTGTAGATGTAACGGCACGGGCAATCCCGAAATCCGTGACTTTCACGCGGCCATTCCGGCCAATTAATATATTGTGGGGTTTGATATCCCGATGAATGATTTGATTATGATGTGCATGATCAAGAGCATCTGCAATCTGGGAAGCGATTCGCACCGATTCGTCCACCTGCAGAGGGGCACGTTCTTTGATAATTTCATTCAGGTTTTTGCCTTCCACGTACTCCATCACAATATAATGAACGTCATCTTCCTGCCCCACGTCATAAATGCTAACTACATTCGGATGAGACAGCGATGCTGCCGACTGTGCTTCCCTGCGGAAACGGCGAATAAACTCTTCGTCATGAACAAACTGTTGTCTAAGGACTTTGATCGCTACATTCCGGTTCAACAGAAGATCCTGGGCTTTGTACACAAGAGCCATGCCGCCACCGCCGACACGCTCAATCACTTCATAGCGTCCGCCTAGCTGGTGCCCAATCATGACTCACACCCCGTTTCCGTATCCACGGAACCTTCCCTCTGCAACTCGAACAAAGCAACCGTGATGTTGTCGTCTCCCCCAGCAAGTAAAGCCAACTGAAGCAGTCGGTCTGCACGATCTTCCAATGCCAGTTCCAGATTGCCGGCAACCTGAATAATCTGCTCATTGCTGACCAGGTTACTGAGACCATCACTGCACAGGAGAAGAACTTCGCCTTCCTCCAGCTTGACGGTATCCAGATCTACCTTCACCTCGGCATCTGTTCCAAGCGCACGAGTTAGTACGTTGCGACGTGGATGATGGGACACATCCTCTTTGCTAATCTGACCATTTTTGAACAATTCATTCACCAGTGTATGGTCCTCGGTTAGCTGAATCACAGCTTTGTTCGCAATTTTGTAGGCTCTGCTATCACCGATGTGTCCAATAACACCTTCCGTATCGTTCAATAAAGCCGCAACCACCGTTGTTCCCATGTTGTGATACTTGTCATCTGTTGATGCCGTGCGGAAGATAACTTCGTTGGCATGCAAAATAGCATCGCTGAGAGCCGCAGACAGAGACGCATGTGACAGACCTGGTTCCAGTGTTCCCAGATCTTTCACCAACGTCTCTACTGCCAAGCGGCTTGCCGTATCCCCTGCAAGATGTCCACCCATGCCATCGGCAACTATACCCAGAATATATCCTGTATCGAGATTACGAATCCAGGCTGAATCTTCATTCACCGAACGCACTCGTCCGATATGGCTCACATGAACTGTTTTGATCAAAACGTTCTCACCTCAACTCCATATGCTTTGCACGAAGCTGACCGCAAGCGGCAGCAATATCATGTCCCTGTTCACGACGAATGGTTACATTAACACCCTGTTCCGAGAGAATCTTCTGAAAATTGAAAATGTCGCTTCTCGATGTTCTTACGTATTTGCGTTCAGGTACATGGTTAACCGGAATCAGATTCACGTGGCATAACATGTTCTTAAGCACACTTGCCAGTTCTACTGCATGCTCTGGCTGATCGTTTACCCCACCAATAAGTGCATACTCGAACGTAATTCTCCGACCTGTTTTGGCCAGATAATAACGAAGGGACTCCATCACGTCTTCAAAAGGAAAACGACGGTTAACCGGCATCAATTTCGAACGCAGTGCATCATTTGGTGCATGGATCGAAATGGCGAGGTTAATCTGTGTATCTTCATCCGCAAACTTGTAGATGTTCGGAACGATACCGCTCGTGGATACCGTGATGTGACGCTGACCGATGTTCAGCCCTTTTTCATGAATCATAATGCGCAGGAAAGTCATCGTAGCTTCATAGTTTTCGAAAGGTTCACCCGAACCCATGATCACGATGCTGCTGACACGCTCGCCCCGTTCATCCAAAATTTTCTGAGCCTGCACAACCTGGGCAACAATCTCCCCAGCCGTAAGGTTACGCTTGAGACCACCCAATGTGGATGCACAGAACGTACAACCAATACGACAACCAACCTGTGTGGTTACACAGATGCTGTTCCCGTAGTTATGCTTCATGATTACTGTCTCAATGGCATGGTCATCATGCAGACCAAAGAGGAATTTAACCGTTCCATCCTTGGATTCAAACTTGGTAATTTCCTTAAGCGTTACAAATTCAAATTGCTCTGTCAGTTTTTCACGCAATGGCTTGGACAGATTGGTCATTTCACTGAAATCATTCACGCGTTTTACATAAATCCAGTCAAAGATTTGGCCACCGCGAAACGCCGGCTCCCCATTCTCCACAGCCCATTGCTGCAGTTGTTCCAGAGAATAATCATATATAAAAGGTTTCATTTTGTTGTCAACACCTATTCCTTCTTTTCTTTTCGTTGGCTTCCTTCTTTTCGTTCCATTCGTCCTATTCTATCACAAAGACCACGTTACATCCATGTATACCCTTGATATCTGTACTTCATGCATTATAACATCTCAATGCCGCCGTCGCACCCTGTCATCACATTCTCTGACAATTATATCGAAGTCTCATCACAAAGAAATCCGCCGAAGTTCCCCTCGGCGGTCATACTTCCGTGCTCTATTAAACTGTTATTCCACTGTTTTTGTCAACCGTGCGATGAAAAATCCGTCACTGTGAGCGTATTGTGGCAAAATCTGAATACCACCGTTCACAACCTTCAAGTTTGCTGTCTCCGATTCAGACCAGACGGATGTTTCTGCTGGACTATATTCCGGATGTCGATTCAAGAAGTCTGCAACCATATCCTCATTCTCAGCAGGCTCAATCGTACACGTGCTATACACCAGAATACCACCTGGTTTTAACAACGTCGCAACCTGATCAAGCAATTCACGTTGCAAGCCTGCGATATCTCCGATATCTTTTACGGTTTTGGTCCATTTCACATCAGGCTTGCGGCGAATAACACCCAGACCTGAACATGGTGCATCCAGCAAAATGCGGTCAAACGACGCTTCCGGATACCGCTCGTTCAGATCAAGAGCATCTCCAGTTACAGCATCGATGCAGCTCAGACCGAGACGCTCCGCCTGATCCAGGATCAACTGGCGCTTATGAGCATGTACATCATTCGCGACAATACGACCGCGATTCTGCATTTTCTCCGCCATGTGAGCTGTTTTGCCACCTGGAGCTGCGCAGCAATCCAATACAAGTTGGTCTACCTCTGGCGCAACTGCTTCAGCGACAAGCATGGAACTTTCGTCCTGTACAGAGAACAACCCGTCCCGATACCAGGACGTTAGAGCCATGTTTCCGCCACTACGTACAAGAATTCCATCGGAACTCAGCTGAGAAGCTTCAACGATTGCACCTGTACTTGTCATCTCATGCATCAGTTTCTCCCGTGTGGTCATTGTTGTGTTGACCCGGACACTCACCGCTGGCGGCTCATTATTCGCACGACAGATCGCTTCCGCCGTCTCTTCGCCGTACTGGGCAATCCAGCGTTCAACCATCCATAACGGGTGGGAATGCTCCAGTGAAATACGTTCGGCAACGGGCAGATGTTCTGGAATACGAAGTTCATCCCGATTGCGGATCATATTGCGGAGCACTCCATTCACCATACCCGAGATTCCCTGATGGCCCAGTTTCTTCGCCAGATTAACCGCTTCGCTCACCACGGCATGCTCCGGAATACGATCCAGGTATATCATCTGATATACGCTGATTCGCAGCAGGCTACGAACCCATGGTTGCAGTTTGGATACTCCTTTGGCGACGTAACGTTCCAGAAAATAATCAAGTGTATTTAATCTGGCGATTGTTCCATATACCAATTCGGTAGCTAGTCCAGCATCTGCAGGGCTTAAATCCGCCTCTTTCAGACGGCGGTTCAACTCTAGATTACTGTATGCTCCATCTTGCTCAACAGCACTCAGAACCTTGACTGCCAATGTACGAGCAGATGTTTTGGGTTGCTGGGAGCGAGATGCACCACCCGATTTACCCGAATTCGGACGACGGTTTCCTTCACGTCCGGATGAATTTCCATTAGCTTTCTGGCCTTTTCCTGACGAACGACCTGGTATGTTACCGCTCATCGCAGCACCGTTCCAGGTTTCAGTGTACCCCCGCGAGCAAAGTCAGCGGCCTGCATCACCTTTTTGCCTGCAGGTTGCACTTCAGTCAACCAGAGAGACCCATTTCCTGTGCGGACTTCAATCCCTGCCTTGTTTAATTGCAGCACCGTTCCCGGCTCTGCTTGTCCAGCATCCGAAGAAGTCGCCAGGTCCACCTGATTGGGATTAGCCGCAGCCCAAATTTTAAAGACCTGATCATCCCACATCGTAAATGCACCGGAGAACGGCACAAGACCACGAATCTGATTGAACAGTTCACGTGAAGTACGACTCCAGTCCATTTTCTCGTCATCCCGAGTCAGATTACGAGCATACGAAGCCTCAGCATCATCCTGGGGGACCCCCGTTGTCTCGCCTGCAATCAATCGTGGCATTTCTGCCTGAAGCAGTTTGGAACCAGCCTCACTTAATTTATCAAACATCGATCCTGATGTATCTTCATCCGTAATTGGCAGTTCCACACGCGAGATCATATCTCCGGTGTCCAGGCCTTCAGCCATATACATCAATGTGACTCCTGTCACGGATTCCCCGTTAATAATGGAACGTTGGATCGGGGCTCCTCCGCGATATTTCGGCAAAAGAGATCCATGCACGTTCACACAACCACGAACAGGCATATCCAGCACGGCTTTGGGCAGAATCTGTCCAAAAGCCGCGGTCACGATCAGATCCGGCTTCCATTCAGCCAAGCGGGCTACAGCTTCCGGATCACGCAATTTAACAGGTTGAAACACCGGCAGACCATGGCGTTCTGCCGCGGCCTTAACCGGTGTTGGCGTAAGTACTTTTTTGCGTCCCTGTGGTTTATCAGGCTGAGTCACCACACCCACCACATTGTACCCCTCTGCAATCAGCATATCGAGAGAAGGAACTGCAAATTCAGGTGTTCCCATAAAAACAATATTCAAATCGATCACTCCTTAATTACGACGCGGTCCCGTTTGATCGGCTGCAATTTCATACACTTTCTCGGCGACATCCGTAAAGAGTACGCCATCCAGATGATCAATCTCATGCTGGAATGCACGGGACAGCAAGCCACTACCCGTAATGATCAGCTCTTTGCCTTCACGATCCAGACCTTTAACCGTAACGGTCTCGAAACGGCGAACATCACCATTAATTCCAGGGATACTCAGACAACCTTCAGGTCCGAATTGCTCTCCCTCACTTGCAGTGATCTCCGGGTTAATCATCTTGATCAGCCCTTGCTCATCACCTGCGTCGATAACAATCAGACGTTTCAAAATACCAACCTGCGGCGCAGCAAGACCTACACCTTCCGCATCGTACATGGTATCAGCCATATCATCCAGCAATTTTTGTACGTTTGGTGTAATTTTGGTTACTTCTTTGGCTCTCTTGTGGAGCACTTCATCTGGCTCTTGCACGATAATGCGAATCGACATGTTGTAAGCACCTTCCTAATCCTCATCATAATTTCAGGACGATATCTGTATTTTTGGGGTATTCATTTTAATCTATGTTTATACCGCTTGTTTACATCCGCATTGCTGCAAAATGCTTACATTAACATCTGCGGGTCTACATCCAGACTAATAAGCAATTTCTGCGCCTGAACATCATCATCCATGCGCCGGGCCGTTGCCAGAGCGAGTCCTATGGCGTCTACATCCCCCCGCCATTTTATCATACATTGGAATCTGTATCTATTCTTGATCCGAGGAATCGGAGACGCTACCGGCCCTAGTACATCAAAGGCATCATTGCTGAATCGATCCAGACTGCCGAGCCATCCGGCTGCATTAGCCTTCTCTTTTAGTATTCGCGTGTAGTTCTCGGCAAGACGAATCAATACCGGAAGCTGCTCATGCGAAAAGGTCACCAGAATCAGGCGACAGTAAGGCGGATATTGCAAATTGCGACGGTGCAGCAATTCCTCACGTACAAACGACACGTAGTCATGCTGACTCGCATGGCCAATGGAGTAGTGTTCCGGCGTATAGGACTGAACAAACACTTCACCAGGCAATTGGTGCCGACCAGCTCGGCCAGCTACCTGTGTTAATAACTGAAACGTTTTTTCCGCAGCACGGAAATCAGGTAAATTCAATGCTGAATCCGCTGTTATCACGCCAACCAGGGTTACATCCGGGAAATCAAGTCCCTTCGCAACCATCTGGGTTCCCAGCAATACATCCGCCTTTTTCTCACGAAACTGTTTCAGCAGCTTCTCGTGCGCCCCTTTTTCCGTTGTTGTATCCACATCCATCCGAATGACCCGAATACCCGGGAAGAGCTTGGCAAGTTCTTCCTCGACTCGCTGTGTACCTGTACCAAAGTATCGAATGTGCTCGCTTCCACAATCCGGACACACTTCAGGAGCCGCTTCCGCATACCCGCAGTAATGACAACGGAGATTATTCGAGCGCTGATGATATGTTAATGAAATATCACATTCGGGACAACCTGCCACATATCCACAACTTCGGCACATAACAAAGGTCGAATATCCACGGCGATTCAGCAGAAGCACCGTCTGTTCACCACGCTCCAAGCGCTCCTCCAACCCTTTGTGTAAAGCCCTGCTGAACATGGAGCGATTGCCATCCTTCAACTCTTCACGCATATCAACGATCCGCACTTCAGGTAACTTGTTACCCAGTGCCCGTGTTGGCATCTCCAGTAAGAGTGGTGCAAAATCATCATTACTCTGCGAGCGTGCCGCGTAATAACTTTCCAGCGAAGGTGTCGCTGAACCCAGAACAACCACGGCCTGGTGCTGCTGTGCTCTTTTTACGGCTACATCACGGGCATGATATTTCGGAGTTTCCTCCTGTTTGTAGGAAGTCTCGTGTTCCTCATCCATAATGATCAACCCAAGCCGACTGAATGGAGCAAATACGGCTGAACGTGCCCCAATCGCAACCTTCACCTGACCCTCACGAATCTTGCGCCATTCATCATAACGTTCACCACCAGACAGACGACTGTGCATAACAGCAACTTGGTCCCCAAATCGCCCTTTAAAACGTTCTACCATCTGTGGTGTGAGTGCAATCTCGGGCACCAGTACGATAGCCTGCCGATCCTGTTCGATGCATTGTTGAATGGTTTGAAGGTAGACTTCCGTCTTGCCACTTCCGGTAACACCATGTAACAAAAATACCCCATGGCGTTGTTCCTGCAATCGGCCATTGATATTGTCGTAGACAAGTTTTTGTTCATCGGTCAGAACCAGCGGTTCAGTCGCTTTGAACGTCCTGCCCTGATAAGGGTCACGGAAGACCTCAACGTCCTCGGTGACGATCAGTCCCTTTTCCTCAAGCCCTTTAATGGTTGCGGCCGATACCTGTAGTGTAGATAACACTTCTTTCATCGGCATGGGCAGCAGTTCTTTCATTTCCAGCAAAAAAGCCAGAATCTCCTTCTGTCGCTGTGCTTTCGCCGGGAATGAAGCAAGTGCTTCCTGAGCAGCAGCAATATCTACAGCCAGATCAACGGACTTCATTGTTTTTTTATTTAACTTGTCCTTGATGGCCTGACTTTCCAGCAGCACGCCACCAAGCAATAATTTCTTAATTAGTGCAGCATGATTGGGATATTTTCGACTCAGTTGTTGCAACGGTACCTGACCCCGACTTTTGACAAAACGGATGATATCCTGCTGTACTTTCTCGGTCGTAGACTCTTCTCCCCAAACAAATAACACCTCATCATCCGGTTGTGCACCCGCCATCTGTCCATCAAGTGCATCTCCCAGCGAGATGTATCTCTCTGCTTTCCCTTTCAATGCCGTCGGCACCATGACCTGCAATGACAAAATCCGGTTACTGGCATAACGTCCACTCATCCATTCGGCCAACTCAACCAAATCCTTTGACAACGGGGGAACAATGTCCAGCAACTCCTGAATCTGCTTAAGCTTGAATGTTTCCTCTCCGGTACGCGGCACAAGATCAATCACGAATCCCTGTACCGTCCGATGACCAAAAGGTACACCCACCCGGCTGCCAATCTCGATCCATTCCCTCATCGATTCAGGTACCAGGTAATCAAACGGCCGGTCTGTTTCCTTCACGGGAACATCGACTATGACCTTGGCAATCTCCATATCCTAATTCCTCCCGGCAATGCGCTCCGCCGCAATCCGGAGCAACCGATGAGCCACATCGTCCTTGGCCATCACTTGAAGCTCCTCCACCAAACCTTCCCGGTCATAGATATGTACCGCGTTGGTGTCTGTTCCAAATCCTGCACCCGTGCGGGTTACATCATTGGCTACGATCAGATCACAGTTTTTCCGTTCCAATTTCTCACGTGCATACATCTCAACGGACTGAGTCTCCGCAGCAAAACCAATCAAAAACTGATGGGTTTTCTGTTGGCCCAGCGTTTCAAGAATATCTATATTTTTAACAAGTTCTAGCGACAGCGTGTCGCCTTTCTTCTTGATCTTCTCGGTGTAAACTTCCTTTGGACGATAATCGGCAACTGCCGCAGCCTTAACCACGATATCAGCATCGTCCCACTCGCGTGTTACCGCTTCATACATATCCTGTGCAGACTGTACAGGGATCAACTCAACGTTCTCCGGTGGCTTGGCTTGGGTACTGCCCATAACCAATTTCACATCTGCCCCCAGATCACGCGCAGCTGCGGCTATGGCAAATCCCATTTTGCCAGATGAATCATTCGTAATGTATCGTACTGGGTCAATGCGCTCAATCGTACCTCCAGCCGTAACAACAACCTTCTTGCCATGTAACAATGGAGCTTGTCCCTGCCGGCTAATGTCTGTAGACTCGCGCTGTTCAAAGAAACGTTCCACCACATCCACAATGCTCTCCGGTTCTTCCAGACGTCCCTTGCCCACATATCCACACGCAAGCAGGCCTTCACCTGGTTCGATCATCATAGCGCCTCGTTCAACAAGTAGGTTCATATTATGCTTTACAGCTGGATGATCATACATATGTACATTCATCGCTGGAGCAATCATAACAGGGGCTGTCGTGGCAAGAAGAGTTGTTGAGAGCATATCATCTGCCATGCCATGTGCCATCTTGGCAATCACATTGGCAGTTGCCGGAGCAACCAGAACAAGATCCGCCAGATCCGCCAGATGAATATGAGATACGACTGCTGGTTCACGCTCATCAAATGTATCGGTATATACGGTGTTTCGGGTTAACGTTTGCAGCGTCAATTCGGTAATAAACTGTGTAGCGGAAGCTGTCATAATGACATGAACATCCGCACCCTTTTGCACCAGTCTGCTACATAATGTTGCTGCTTTGTATGCGGCTATGCCGCCTGTCACACCGAGCACGATTTTTTTACCGTTCAACATGTTTATTTCCCCCGATATTTATACGACGTCTAAACAATGAGTTCATTGAAATATGCTTATTCGTAAAAAAATAACAACCTCGCGGTTGTCAATTAATCCGGCTTGCGCCGTATGCAGTTGAAGAGCAGCCGCAGGCGGCTTACTCTTCTTCTTCGTCCTGTCCTTTGATGACAACGAGCAGGTCTCCATAGATTTCTTCCAGTGCAACACCAACTTGTTTATGGGATCTCGCACCTCTTAAATCCGTTTTTTCACCTTCACGTAGCTGTCTAGCCCGGCGGGAAGCAGCAACAACAAGGGAATACTTGCTGTCGACTTTGTTCATCATTTCATCAATAGAAGGATACAGCATATTAACAAACACCTCTTCGCATTAGTATAATCGCAAGTTGCCGCCTGACAGAACTGATGTGGCATGTCTTCACACCCGGGCATTCCGAGAAGGAGTGCTTCAGTATATGATATGACAACTGCCCCACTTATATCGCATTCTGCAGCGGCAAAAGGGATTATTTATTGATCTTACAATGTTCGGCGATTATGATGCTTTCTATTCTCTTGCACGCCAAATCAATTTCATCATTCACAACAGCGTAATCATACTGCTCCAGCAGACTGATCTCATCAACCGCCACGGACATCCGGTGATCAATGGTCGCTTGGCTTTCGGTACCACGGCCCTGAATGCGATCTTTCAGCTCGTCCAATGAAGGAGGAAGCAGGAAAACAAAGATCCCTTCCGGGAATTTCTCTTTCACTTTTAACGCGCCTTGAACCTCAATTTCCAGAATGATGTCGCGGCCTTCGTTAATCGTTTTCTCTACAAAATCACGCGGTGTTCCATAATAATTACCAACATACTCCGCATGTTCCAACAATTGATCTTCAGCAATCATGTTCTGGAACTCTTCATGACTTCTGAAGAAATAGTTCACACCATGTTCTTCACCAAGACGAGGCTGACGGGTTGTCGCCGATACGGAATAGATCAATTCCGGCACCCGTTTGCGCAAAGCGCTGCATACAGTACCCTTCCCGACCCCAGATGGGCCGGACAACACTACCAGTAATCCCTTAGACATATTACACTCCATTTTATTCGTCGTTATCATCATCTTTCGAAGAAAGACGATGGGCGACCGTCTCAGGCTGAACTGCAGACAAAATGACATGATCGCTATCCGTAATAATTACGGCACGAGTACGTCTTCCGTACGTTGCATCAATCAGCATGTGACGATCTCTTGCCTCTTGTATAATTCTCTTGATCGGCGCCGATTCCGGACTCACGATGGATATAATCCGGTTCGCCGATACGATGTTACCGAATCCAATGTTAATGAGTTTGATTGCCATAATCAGGTTCTTCCCCCTATACATGCGACTCTTTTGCCGAAATGTGGCCGTTCATTCGATATTCGCAGCTTGCTCACGAATCTTCTCCAGCTCTGCCTTCATCTCGACAACACGATTCACCAGAGCCAAATGGTTGGCTTTTGATCCAATCGTATTGACTTCCCGATTCATCTCTTGAATTAGAAAGTCCAACTTACGACCTACGGGCTCATCACTCTTCAGCAGTTCCCTGCTCTGTCCAAAGTGACTCTGTAGACGCGTAAGCTCCTCTTCTATGTTAGAACGATCGGCAAACATTGCAATTTCCATACCCAATTTATGCTCATCAAAAGGGAAAGAGCCTTCTTCCTGCATTTCCGTAAGCCTCTGTCTTAGCTTGTTGCGGTAATCACTTACCACAGTCGGTGCAAGATCAAGCATCTCGGTATGCAGTGACTCCAGACGGGTAATCCGCCGTTCCAGATCACTGGCCAGATGAAGACCCTCGCGAGCGCGCATCTGTTCAAGGCTGGACAGAGCCTCTTTCAATCCTTCCTGCAGAACTCGCTCCCATTCGTCCTTCTGCTCTTCGGGAATGGAACTTGTCCCATCCGAATGAACCATGACGTCCGGCAGCCCAAGCATATCCACAATACTTGGTTTGCCTTGCATTCCATATTGGGTCTCCAGTTGCTCTGCAGCCTGCAGATAGGCCCTGACCGTCTGTTCATTCAGAACAGCGGGAAGAGCCTGGTCTTCCTCTTTTTCTTTCATTACATAAACATCAATCCGCCCACGTTTCAAACGACTCTGTACGATCTTCCTCAAACCGTCTTCATAATACGTCCACTCTCTTGGCAAACGCATCATCACTTCGCAATAACGATGATTAACAGATTTGATCTCTAATTGTACCTTATAGCCGCCAAAATGAAAGGCGGATTGACCGTATCCGGTCATACTGAATGACATCGGCATCACATCCGTTTTACTATTGTAATTGATTATTAGGGTTGAAACAAGTAGGACATTGATGCTCCGACTTCTCCCATACGTATTGAGTCAGTTCGGCCGTCATGCCGTAGAACATAAACGGTGTCATAAGATAGATCCCTTTGAAATGCGCTGTTGCTACGTCCAGCAATTCTTTGGCAATTTTTACCCCCATCGCACGGCCCTCTTCGCCTTCCAGACCTGCCATACGGGAACGCACTTCATCCGAAAGCTGAATTCCGGGAACCTCGTTGTGCAGATACTCTGCATTCCGTCCACTCGCCAGCGGCATTACACCTATAAAAATGGGTACATCCAGATGTTTGGTCGCTTCGTGCATTGCTACAATCAACTCAGGATCATAGATCGGTTGTGTCATGATGTAATCAGCGCCAGAGGCAATTTTCTTCTCCAGACGTTGTACAGCTTTCTCCAAATATTTCACATTAGGATTAAATGCTGCTCCAATGACAAAGCCAGCTTTCTGCTTCAGCGGTTTACCTGAGAAAGCCACACCATCGTTCAACTGTTTGATCATGCGGATGATTTCAAAAGAAGTCAGATCGTACACCGAGCTTGAACCCGGCAGATCTCCAAACCTTGCTGGATCTCCTGTTACAGCCAGTACATGATTAATCCCCAGAGCATCAAACCCCATCATGTGTGACTGCGTTCCAATCAGATTCCGGTCACGGCAGGCAATATGCACCAATGGACGGAGACCCGTGCGATCCTGCACGAGGTGACCCAGCGCCATGTTGCTCATCCGTGTAACCGCGAGTGAATTATCGGCCAGTGTCAGGGCATCTGCTCCTGCTGCTTTCAGAGTCTCGGCACCTTTCATGAACTTGGCAATGTCCAAGTCACGCGGCGGGTCAAGTTCAACAATGACCGTATGACGCTGCTTGACCAGATCGACAATCGTAGGCTGACCTCCACGTCCGGAACGCTCATCCACATGTTCATGCAGCACAATACGCGGTTTGGATTCTGACGGATCAGGCTCCAAAATAGGCGAAGGTATATAGTCAGCAAGCGCCTCTTTCATAGCGGTAATATGATCAGGTGTCGTACCACAGCAACCGCCGATAATACGAGCGCCCAGTTCGGCAAATTGCACTGCCGTCTGACCAAAGTACTCCGGAGTTGCACCATAACGGAACTCACCATCTACATAATCTGCTGCACCCGCATTCGGGTAGACGGACATTGGAATACCAATTCGTCCCGAGACGGTTTCCATGGCACGCATAATCCCGTTTGGACCTGAGCGACAGTTAAAACCAATGACATCCGCGCCCTGCTCCCGCATAATCCGGAAGGCTTCAGGCATCGTATATCCGTCCAGTGTATGTCCTACATCCTCTACAGCGAACTGTCCAATTACAGGCAAATCACTCAGCTTGCGCGCTTGCAAAAGGGCAATATCCATCTCTTCTATATCATAGAAGGTCTCAAGCAAAATGCCATCCACGCCTTCATCTAGCAGTGCAGAGATCTGTTGTTGATAAAAGCGTTTCAGTTCACTCGTCGACACGTTCGTCCGCTTGCCACCTCGAATGGAACCAACTGCACCAAGCACATAACCGGTATCTCCAGCTACCTCTTTGGCAATGCGTACGCCGGCACGGTTCACGTCCTCCACCTTGGACTCCAGACCGAACTTGGATAACTTGTCGTAATTGGCAGAATACGTATTTGTTTCAAATATTTCTGTACCTGCATCCCGATAACGGCGATGTACATCCGCCACCACTTCAGGTGAAATCAAGTTTAATTCTTCATATGAAATTCCCACCGGGAACCCCATTTGGTACAGAAATGTTCCCATGGCCCCATCTCCAACGAGAACCCGTTCCTGCATAACTTTGCGCAAATCCGCCTTCATCCCATTTCCCCCCGCCTAGCTGTGATCATTTACATACTAATGTAACACAAAAAACGCTAAAAAACGAAGAAAAACACAGGTTTTTGATGAGTATCCAGCTCATATGGACTTTCTTGCCATACAGCCCCCAATATGTCTCTGTACAGGAGACACGACCTGTCCTTTTTGACAAAAAAAGAGGCCCGCAGGCCCCTTTGGTTAAAACTTCCACTTTTTATGAAGTGATTCCCTTAAAAACAACTTCAGCAGGTCCAGTCATGTACACATGATTGTCAGCTTCATTCCACTCAATGTGGAGATCCCCACCCTTGAGGCTGATGACTGCTGTACGATCTGTATGTCCATTCAGGACAGAGGATACCAGTGTCGCACAAGCTCCGGTTCCACAAGCAAGTGTTGGACCCGCTCCGCGTTCCCATACACGCATGTCCACATATCCACGGTCACGAACTGTGGCGAATTCCACATTGATTTTTTTTGGAAACATCGGATGCACTTCAAGAAGTGGGCCCCAAGTTGTGAGATCAAAATTAACAGCATCATCTACATAGATAACCGCATGCGGGTTACCCATGGATACGGCAGTGAATTTAAACGCATGTCCATTCGCTTCAATGTAGTGATCAACCACTGGGTTGGCATCCACCGTTGTAGGCACTTGAAGACCGTTCAGGATCGGCTCACCCATGTCGACACGTACCGTTTCCACTTTACCATCACGAATGTTGAGGCTCACAGGTTGTACCCCAGCACCAATCGTTTCAATGGTGATCTGCTCCTGGTTCACGTGACCATGATCGTATACATATTTGGATACACAGCGAATGGCATTACCGCACTGCTCTGCTTCCGAACCGTCCGAATTCATGATGCGCATCTGAAAGTCCGCCTTCTCCGAAGGCAGTATATAAACCAGGCCGTCCGCACCGATGCCAAAGAAACGGTTGCACCATTTTACAGCCAATTCTGCTGCATCTGCCGGAAGCTCCTTTTCACCAAATACAACGATAAAATCGTTACCAAGTCCATGCATTTTCGTAAATTCCATAATCTTGCCCACTCCTTTTGGCAGTCTGCTGCCAAAGCTATATTCTTGCTCTTCTACAGGATTACCATAGAAATTCATATTCAGCATTTACACAAAAAAGCTATCCAGCAAAATGCCAAAGCTGCCGCTTTGAATCATTTTGAGGATAGCATAACGAAATAGACCAGGAAAAGGTATTGATTTTATGCCGAAAACTTTGTACTTTTCGGTACGAAGCGGCCAGAACCACCCATACGACGGCGGTTACGACGGCCACCCCACACGCTGCCTGCGCCCATAAGGAACGTTGGAATGCCCGCAGCAACGATACAAATCGCCCATTCACGCAATCCCAGAGGTACAGTTTTGAAGATCGGCTGCAACGGTTCAACGTACATGACAACCAGCATCAGTACAACCGATGAAATCACTGCAAGAACCAGATATTTGTTCTGTAAAGGATTCCGGTGGAAAATGGACCGCGAACTACGGCAATCAAAGACATGAATGAGCTGCGCCAAAACGAGTGTCGCGAATGCCACAGACTGTGCCTTGATCAGTTGCCCCGGATTATCCGGTGCAGCCTGAAGGGTAAGCCAGAACGCTCCGAGTGTACATAATCCAATCAATACACCCCGGCTGACGATTTTCCAACCCAGTCTGCGGGCAAAAATGTTTTCCTTGGCGCCACGGGGTTTGTGTTCCATCAAATCTTTCTCAGGCTGATCTACCCCGAGCGCCATTGCAGGCAAACCATCTGTTACGAGGTTAACCCACAGAATCTGAATAGGTACAAGTGGTAGCGGCAAGCCCATCATCATCGCAAAGAACATTGTCAAAATCTCACCCACGTTTGATGCCAGCAAATAACGAATAAACTTGCGAATGTTCTCATAAATATTACGGCCTTCTTCAATGGCAGCCACGATCGTTGAGAAGTTATCATCACTCAGAATCAGCGCCGAAGCTTCCTTCGTGACATCTGTACCCGTAATGCCCATCGCGATCCCGATGTCTGCTGCTTTAATGGCTGGAGCATCATTGACTCCATCACCCGTCATGGCAACGACATGCCCTTTGCGCTGCAATGACTTCACGATGCGAAGCTTATGTTCAGGAGATACCCTGGAGAACACGTATATGCCCTCTACCTGTTTATCCAGTTGCTCGTCTGTCATGCCTGCCAGTTGTTGACCACTTAAGGAGGCACCTCCACGTGGAAGAATCCCGAGTTGATGAGCAATGGCTTCTGCCGTTGTTCCATGGTCACCTGTGATCATGACCGTTCGTATCCCCGCCTTGCGGCATGTGGCAATCGCATCTCGCACTTCACGACGCGGCGGATCAATCATACCTGCAAGTCCTACGAAGACAAGCTGACTCTCGGCGGCGTGTTCGTCAGCCACTTTTTCTTCCGGCCGCACTTCACGGTAGGCCATTCCGAGGACACGCAGTGCTGCTCCAGCCATGCTCTCGTTGGCTGCCATCACTTTCTGCCGCAGCGTTCCAGTGAAAGGCACGACCTTACCTTCCCACAAAATATAACTACAGTGTCCGATTAACACATCTGGTGCACCTTTGGTGTAGATCATTCGGCCCCCCTGATGATGAACCAGAACCGACATGCGTTTTCGCTCCGAATCAAACGGGAATTCCTGCTGGCGGGCATACAACTCTTTGAGTCCGGCAGGAGTAAGCCCCATTTTGGAGGCCAGTGTGACCAGTGCCCCTTCCGTCGGATCACCTTTCAGCTCCCAGAATACATTGTCTCGTTGAACGGTTTCTTCTTGGAGATCACCTTTTTTTGTGTTTTTCTTGCCGTCCTTTTTGGTATCCTTGCCCTTTTTCTTGCTCCCCACCTCGCTTGCAACACTCTCGACAATACTGGCATTGTTGCAAAGCGCGCTGATCTGGAGCATTCTGCGTAGCGACTGGTCACTCTTCAGTTCTACCGTTCGACCGTTCTCCAGCATCTGTCCTTCAGGTGCATAACCATCCCCGGTAACCTTGATGCTGCGTCCCTCCAGCCATACATCCGTTACCGTCATCTTGTTCTGAGTGAGCGTGCCTGTCTTATCCGAACAGATTACGGATGCACAGCCCAGAGTTTCGACGGAAGGCAGTTTGCGTACAATGGCTTTACGTTTGATCATACGCTGCACGCCTAGTGCGAGTGCAATGGTTACAATAGCCGGCAGACCCTCCGGTATGGCCGCCACCGCAAGGCTGACCCCCGCCAGAAACATGCCAACGGCTGGTTGTCCGTGCAATATCCCTGCGACGACAACCATAATGGTTAATCCCAATGCGACAAAAATCAGAATTTTGCCCAATTGTTCCAGCCTGTGCTGTAACGGTGTTTCTTGCTCCTCCGTATTTTGGATCAGATCGGCGATTTTGCCCATCTCCGTCTCCATCCCAGTACGAATGACCACACCTTTAGCTGTGCCACGAGTGACCATGGTACCCATAAAACCAATATTCTTCTGATCACCCAGCGGAACGTCCTCGTCCGCAATCGGAAGGCAATGTTTACTTACGGGAACCGATTCTCCGGTAAGGGCCGACTCCTCAACATCCAGACTGTTTGTTTGCAGCCAGCGAACATCAGCGGGTATGCGGTCCCCACTCTCCACCATGACAATATCTCCGGGTACAAGTTGTTTGGCGGCAAGGTGTACTTCCTGACCTGAACGAAGCACTTTGGCAAGAGGTGCAGACAACTGTTTCAATGCACGAAGAGATCGTTCAGCCCGGAATTCCTGTACAAACCCCAGAATCGCATTCAGTACGATAATAGCCACAATCGTTACCGCATCCAGATACTCACCCAGCAATCCGGATACCAACGTTGCTCCCATCAACACCAGCACCATAAAATCCTTGAACTGATTCAAGAGCAATGTAATTGGAGAAATGCGTTTCCCCTCGCTCAGCTCATTCGAACCGACCACTTTCCTCTTCTCTGCTACAGCTTCATCCGTCAATCCTTCCTGCGGGCTGACGCCAAGAGTGTTACGAAGCTCTTCGTCACTAAGTTGATGCCACTTGGTATGTTCCATGCTTCAAGTTTCCCTCCCAGTCTGTATTTCATCTGCAAAATAAGCTCACATGACTCACCGGCGCGCTGGTCGACAGGCTGTACACTATGCCGGACAAACTACCTGCTCTATATGTATTCGGACAGGTCTGTGATTAGCACCCGGAAGGTGAATCCTTTCCCTGATGGACAGAATAGGCTAAAATAAAAGTCTGCGATGTTCTGCGCAGTACCGATTCCAGCGTTCAACAGGCAAGCAACGAAGAATCCGCAGCCAGTCCTTGTTTTTTTACATACCTGGTTGCACGGTTTCAGTTATATAGATGAAGCATTTGGCATGATAAATGCAGGTGCTCGATAGAGAGAGGAAGTGGAAAAAATGGCATTGGACGGCATCGTAACACGGGCCATTGTTCATGAACTGCAAGGCTGCATTGGTGGACGTATCAGCAAAATCCATCAGCCGAATGGTCATGACGTAGTTCTCACACTACGTGCTCAGCGCGGTAATAGTAAATTGCTTGTTTCGGCAAGCCCAACCTATCCCCGTGTGCATTTTACGGAAAAGACATTCCTTAACCCTACGGAAGCACCCATGTTCTGCATGCTGCTCCGCAAGCACTGTGAAGGTGCCATCATTGAGGAGATCCGTCAGATTGGCATGGAACGTATTATCCACATCAATGTGCGCCAGCGTGACGAATTGGGGGATGTTTCGGTTAAACGGATCATCATTGAATTGATGGGGCGTCACAGTAATATTATTTTGCTTGATCCTGTTACAGAAACGATTCTGGATGGCATTCATCATGTGACTCCTTCCATCAGTAGCTACCGGGTAATCATGCCTGGATTCGCTTATACTGCCCCACCCGAGCAACATAAAAGTAATCCGCTCGAAGTGAGTCGTACAGCATTCGAGGACAGCTATCATGCCGCTGAGGAAGAGGCATCACGCTGGCTCGTGAACTCCTTTAGCGGTCTTAGCCCGTTAATTGCGGGAGAGATTGCTGCCCGTGGAATTGCAGCTGAAGGTACAGTGAGCACTCAGGCTGTGGTGGAGGGTGAGAGCCGAGTTGAGGCTGGTGCACTGTGGAACGCTTTTGAAGCCGTGATGGGACCTGTCAGAGATCATATCTACACGCCTGTAACCGGAACAAACGCCAAAGGCAAAATGATTTTCTCGGCCGTTCATCTTCAGAGCATTCAGGAGTTGGAGAAAACCTATGACACGATGAGCAAGTGCATGGAGGATTACTACGGAGACAAGGCTGAACGGGACACGGTAAAACAGAGAGTAAGTGATCTGCTCCGTTTTCTGCAGAATGAGCGAAGCAAAAACATCAAAAAGCTGGACAACCTGAACAAGGACCTGCTGGAAGCAGACGATGCGGACAAGTTCAGACTATGGGGCGAGTTGCTTTTTGCCTCCCTGCATCAGGTCCACAAAGGGGACAAGAGCGTGGAGCTTGTGAACTTCTACGATGAAGACCAAGCCAACATTACCATTCAGCTTGATCCACTGCTCACACCGTCTGACAACGCACAACGTTATTTCAAGCGCTATAACAAATACAAGAACAGTCTGGCTGTGATTCATGAGCAGCTTGGCAAAACCAAAGACGAGATTGACTATCTCGATAACCTGTTGCAGCAGCTGTCCATTGCATCCATGAACGATATTGAGGAAATACGGGATGAGCTTGTGCAACAGGGATACCTTCGTGACCGTAACAAGAAGGGTAAAAAGAAGAAGAAAAGCGACCGTCCGACCGTACACCAGTTCACCTCCTCCGAGGGGATTGATATTCTTGTGGGCAAAAACAACCTGCAGAATGAATACGTGACCAACCGTCTCGCTTCTTCCAACGACACCTGGTTGCATACCAAAGACATTCCTGGTTCACATGTCGTTATTCGCAGTACGGACTTTGGTGAAGCTACATTGGAAGAAGCAGCACAGCTTGCTGCCTATTTCAGCCAAGCCAAGGAGTCAAGCAGTGTACCTGTGGATTACACATTTATCCGTCATGTGCGCAAACCAAGTGGTGCGAAGCCAGGTTTTGTGATCTATGATCATCAGAAGACCTTGTTTGTCACGCCAAATGATGAATTGATCAAGAGTCTGCCATCCACGATTAAAAATGGATAAGGCTATATAAGTTGAACTAAAGATTATTTACACTTATATAGATGTAACAGTAACAAAGACAGAAACAAAATCCCCTGACCATCAATGGTTCTGGGGATTTTTGCGGTTGCATTACTTGTTTGAATGATATGTGAAGCTCAGCTTATTTATCTTCCTTATTGAATTTAAATTCATTTATATGTATAATAATTCAATTATGATGAATACAAATTGTAGTTAAAGGAGTGTACCATGACCCTACATATCAGAGAAACTCAACCTGATGATCTGAAACCCCTGATGGCATTAATGCATGACTATGTGGTGGGATTCTACAACAACCCCTGGCCTGGTGATCAATCCATCCAGCTTTTGATTAATAACCTGCTTAATCAGCAGATCGGTGCTCAATTCGTGGCAGAAGAGAACGGGAAGCTTATCGGATTTTCCACCCTCTTCTTTACTTACAGCACGATGAAAGCAGAACGTGTCGCCATCATGAATGACCTATTTGTTACGGAAACATTCAGAGAAGGCGAAGCAGAAGCCAAATTATTTGCACACTGTCAGCAATATACACGTGACCATGGATGTGCATATATGTCTTGGATCACAGCAGTGACCAATGAGCGAGCACAGCAATTATTCGAACGTCTTGGGGCTACACGCGGCGCTTGGGTCAACTATTCGATTACATAAACTCTTTTTGACACAAAAAAGGACATGAATACATGCAGGTTTATCCCTAGCATGATCCATGTCCTTTAATTCTCAAACGTCCCTAAAATGTACCCCACTAACGGCAGAATTCATTATAGTCATAAGGAGCGTTACCACGTTTAGCTTATACTCCATATTGCTGTGAGGCAGCTGCCTTCAGCCTTTCCAACACATCAACCGTTACGGTCTTGCTACCCAGATCCCCGTGGAAAACGACACCTTGCCGTTCCCCATGATAATCTGATCCGCCAGTCTCGATTAACCCATAACCCTTAGCCATCTCGGCGTATCTGCGCTCATCTTCCGGTTCATGGTCCGAATGAAATACTTCGAGTCCATCTGGACGGCAGTCCTCAATGATACGCCGTACCAATTCATCATCTTCATAGAGACCCGGATGGGCAATTACAGCGGCTCCACCTGCGGCTCTGATCCATTCGCACGCATCCTTCGGCGCAACGCGGGGTACAGACACGAAGCCAGGCTTGCCTTCAGCAAGATATCGATCGAATGCATCCCGCATGTCGACAGCATATCCCTTCTTCACCAGTACATCAGCCATATGGGGTCTACCGATACTCTCGTCAGGCTCTAGTGGTCGTCCCAGCTCATCCAGTACCTCCTGCCAGCTTATATCAAGCCCGAGTTCTTGCAACTTGGCGATAATCAGATGATTCCGCTCATCTCGAGCTTCTCGTAATCCGCGCAACCGTTGCAGGAACTGCTCATCCTCTGTATTCACATAATACCCGAGCACATGAATATCTTTCCCACCAGCCCGAGTGCTGATCTCCACTCCGGCAACAACATCAATATCGTACTCTTTTCCCGCTTGTTGTGCTTCCGCTACACCAGCTACTGTATCATGGTCCGTTAGGGCAACCGCAGATAGCCCTTTTTGTTTGGCAAGCTTCACATTATCAGCAGGTGGCTGCATTCCATCGGAAGCCTGACTATGTGTATGAAGATCACAGCGTCCTTGGCGCTGATCCATGATCAACAGCTCCTTTGTTTAAAATTGATTATGATTCAATCTTATCTACCATTGATGTTGCCAACTATTATGCCTTCCCCGTCTTATGTACCGACTTAGGCTGCTCCTGCTGACGCAGATAATTCAGGAAAGCGACTGCTGACAGGGGCAACAAGGACGATTTTAGATGGATGGCATAGAACTGCCTTTTGAATTCGAGTCCGCGGATATCCACAATATGAACAAGTCCCAGAGCCAGTTCATGCTGCACCGAAGAAGGAGATAACATCGTAATACCTACCCCTGCCTCCACGGCCGATTTTACCGCTCCTGTACTGCCAAGTTCCATCACAACATTCATATCCTGTGGATCAATCTTTTTCTTTTGCAATTGGTCTTCCATCACCTGACGAGTACCCGAGCCCTTCTCACGCAGCACAAAAGGATAATTCATTACATCCTCAATATTCACTTTGCTACGCTTAGCCAAATCATGTCCGGCAGGTACAATCAGTTTCAGCTCGTCCTGCATGACAGGCTCCACAATCATGTCCGGGTGGTGCACTGGCGCTTCAATCAGACCAAAATTAAGCTGGTGCTTCAATATATCATCCATAATTTGCGTTGTATTCATCACTTTCATGACAATTGAAATGTCCGGATATTGAAGCGCAAATGGTCCGAGCATGCGTGGAAGCACATATTCCCCAATCGTTAAGCTGGCTCCCAGCTGGAGTCTGCCCTGTAACATCTGGGTAAACGCCGACATCGCTTCGTCCGTCTGTCTGACCAACTCTACACTCCGTTTCGCATGAGGTAATAAAGTCCGGCCAGCCTCGGATAATTCTATTTTTTTGGTGGAACGATGTAGTAACTTTGTCCCAAAATAGTCCTCCAATGATTGAATCTGCATCGTTACTGCCGGTTGAGTCATATGTAATGCTTGTGCAGCAGCCGAGAAACTCCCCTTCTCTGCTACCGTATAAAAAATATGCAATTGGTGAAAATTCATATCTTCGCCCCTCTTCGATTACACTCTCTACATTGTAGCCGATTTCCCGCTTGGCAACAAAAAAAGCATGCAGCTTGTCTGCATGCGATAATACTTGAATCTATGATTTCAACATATTGAATCTACTCAGGCTTACTTATGCTTGCGGCTATTTTTGACCAACGTCATTCTTCTTGAATGTCTTAACCATGAATAATATGATTTCAGGTCCCTCAACTCAATGGTCTCCGACATACGTCCCAGAAACGTAACTACAATCATTTTGTGCAGCGGGTTGCCCGCAATATCATATTCTCCTTCGAGTTCGGAAAATTCGGCGACCACCACCAGATCCTCATCAATCAGGTAGACGTCCTGTTCATTACGGTAGTATGGTGTTATACGGTCCTGCTTCAGACACTCCCATAACCACGCCGCAATATGGTCATCATCACTACGTGCAGGCTCAATACGGTCTGCATACCGCATCTTGGCATGATGGGTAATGACGATGTCGGCCACTTTCTTGTCTCCAAGAGCCACGAAAAACGGCTCGTAGGTGCTCCAACGTTGCATCACCTTATCACGCATGGGAATCACTCTCCACCAGATAGGACTTTCTATCTATTTATTACCAAATATATTACAACATTAGTCCCGCAACCTCAAGGCGTAAGTTTAACTTTTTTTCACAATAGCCAATTTGTGTATAATTCAAGAAAAGAGCGACCCCAAAGGGTCCCTCCAGTTTCTCGTCTATATTCCGTAAAAGCTCGTTTTGTCCATCGTTTTGCTGGCATACTCGGTTTTGATCTCATTACGATACGAGCGTTCGATCTTGCGCACATAGGAAAGTCGCTTCACATTTTTCATCGTATCATCTGCCCGTTCTGCATTAACATACATGACTACATAATGCATACGGCGGGAGATATAATGCACGGTGCCATATTTTTCGAGATTACGGGCAGCTTTCAAATCACTGACCCAAATAATGAATCCTGTCCTTTCCGCAAACATCATCGTTCCCCGCCCTTCTATAATGATTACTTAACTGCAACCACACTTGCCGCCACTACCGCAGCCGCCCTTCGGATTCGGGTCATTGCTCGGTACCTTAATGGTCGTTGACACTGCAAATGCAATGGTCTCTGACATCTGGAATAACATATCATCCAGGGACTTCTCTGCCTGTTTGAAGCGGATTACCGCCTCAAAATTTTCCAACTCCTGTTCCAAAGCCTTCACCTGGTCTTTTGCTGCATGATAATCCGGGTGAAAATGACCGAAACGCTGTGTTTCTTCAAACAATTCCTTCTTGGCATTCAGCTTCCGAATCCCCATCTGAATCTCAGGGGTAGTCTCGACTTGCTGCTTCCAATATAAATAATCCGATACTTCGGCAGATTGGTTAATCATGTCGCCCAGTTCATATGCGCCCGTTAACACTTGGGCCATATCGACCGTGTTCATTTCCGCTACGCTCATGAAATATTCATCCTATCTATATATAAAGTTCTACTTAATGTAGACTATCTCATCATAGCATATCCATGAATAGTTAAGAAGAGTTTTTCCTGCAATTAGAAATAGGGGGAACTTGAAAATTCGCCTTTCAACCTGATATTCATGTGAAATAGTCAGGTTATGACATCATCTGGCAGGATAAGACGCATTGTATCCCACTCTGACGGGGAGAATGTACGCCATTCTGTCTCTGATGTATTTTCACTTGAATCCAGCATGCACCAACCGCTTAAAGTCCAGTGTTCATGACCCTCTACCTGATGTGGAATGAGGTATTGCGTACGATTTTCCTGTTGTATACCCAGCTTGGTCTGCCACTCAATGGCTTTGGCAGCAATCTGTCGGGCGGTTGAACTATGATATCGACGCCACTCCTTGTACCAGGTCTCCGGTATCTCCTCAAACCCCAACAGAGAGAACTTCTTCTCAATGACAGAATGATCACGCTCCAACCCACGCAGAGAAGCAGGGACATCAACCAGACCTAGATTATTGGGAGTGTAGAAAGAAGAATATACACCACTCAACATATCTTTTTCTAATAACTTCGGATCATCTGCAGAGCCTGTATTTGCCTCCATTACCTTCATACTCCGAATTACTGTCAACGGTGCAGCATCGGTCTCCTTTCTCCAATCTGCTAATGCAATACGCACATTCTCTGGTATGCCTGTCAGCGCATATTGTTCCAGAAACTCTATCACTTCATGTAAATCAGACCCTCTGGCTAAGGCCGAAATGAATCGTTCTCTTGTCATACGGTATATGGACATTCGATCACGCGTCACCCTCTCTGCGCATTGCTCCAGAATCCAGATCACATCAGGCCCTGCTTCGGGCGGCACCAACATTTCGAAATCAGGCTGCATGTAAAATCCACACGGCTCCGCTTCACTTACCATCTCTTGTTCTCGATATAACAGGCTCTGCGGTTCGATCAGCCAGCGGAATGCCAGATCTCCCGACTGATCTTCACCTACTTCACCATACCCCCAGCCAGCTAGTGCGTAGAGCCAGCCCCTGACTCGTGGTTTCAATTCCGAATTCTCTATACGGCACCATATATTTTTTTCTGGAGCAAACACTGCCAATTGATAACGGAATTGCTGCAAAGCGGGTTCAGCTTCTCCGTATCTTTCCATACACGCTTGATATATTTCCCGATGCATCTGTCTCCACGAGAGCTGCAACCATGTTTGTAATCGATGATCTACAATCTGAATTTGGCCATCTGACTTCTGAACGAGATTCAGACTGAGCAGTAGATCGAGAAGGATTGCTACGTGGGTCGGATACAAATCCGAATGTCCATATTTGATGCTCAAACCTTCAAAGTCTGTCGAAGATAATACCGTGATCACACTTAATTTTTGAACACTTTTCTTATGTATAGTGCCCTTCCCTGTCAAAGGAAGTCCTTCTCTTTCGATCCACGCGATCAGATGAAGCAGCTCCGCAGCAATATCCGGCTTTCCTTCCTGTAATACATGAGCATGCTGTGCCATCTGTTTAACCGTTATACCCACTCTTTGTGCGTAAGCAATCGTCAATGTGTCCATCAACGAAGCAGGAATATAAAATAATCGCTCTCCCCAACTCTTATATACAGACTCAATCCATCTTTGCTGCCTAAGGTTGGCAAATGAAGATTTGGCTTCTGCGACACTTAGTCCTTCGATGGCCCACTGTTCTCGCGGCAGGAGGGAGGAAAAAGGCTGACCGGCATGTTTGTGAAAAATTGCACCAAGCACTTTTTGTTCCACCACAGTCAGCTTTGACCATGAATCAAGGTTCAGTACCACCGGCTCATCTATTGGTTCAAATGAAGACATATCCCAATCCCTCCTCTTTTCGCGAGTATAAATGGACTATTCGTTCTCATGAACGATAGCATATTCATATCCCTGCTCCACCAAGAACATCTGACGGTTTAATGCAAACTCCTGTTCCTTACTATCCTCTGATACCAACGCATAGAAATATGCTTTGTTTTCTCCAGCTTTCGGCCTCAGAATTCTCCCCAGACGCTGTGCCTCTTCCTGCCTTGACCCGAAACTCCCGGATATCTCAAGCGCAACAGCAGCATCGGGCAGATCCACAGCAAAATTGGCAACCTTGGATACCACAATCGTTTTAATCTCTCCTCGTCGAAAAGCGGCAAACCATTTGATTCGCTCTTGCTGTGACATGGTTCCCGAGATCAGAGGTGCTTCAATTTCCCGGGCAATCAACTCAAGTTGATCCAGATATTGTCCAATCACTAGCGCAGGTAAACCCTGATGACGTTCCAGCAAACGCTTGACTACACGTACCTTCGCCGGATTCTCGGCAGCCAATCGGAATTGGTGCTTAACCTCGGCTTGCAGATAATTTGATCTTAGTTCAGGAGAAAATGGGATACGTATCTCCTGACATTGTACATCGGCAATCCACCCTTGCTGCTCCAGTTGTTTCCACGGCATATCATAGAGCTTTGGACCAATCAGCGAGAAAACATCCTGTTCACAGCCATCCTCTCGGACCAATGTAGCCGTTAATCCCAGTCTTCGTGTAGCTTGAATATCCGCAGTTGCACGAAACACTGGTGCTGGCAGCAAATGTACTTCATCATATATGATCAGCCCCCATTGCCGCTCACTGAGCAGTTTGATGTGGGTAAAATCAGCATCCTTTGATTTCCGGTGTGTAAGAATCTGATATGTAGCTACAGTCACAGGTTTCACCTGTTTTTTCTGACCTGAATACTCACCAATCTGTTCGCTGGTAATCGTGGTTTTGTCTTGAATTTCCTGAATCCACTGTCGTACAGACGTAGTATTGGACGTCAAAATAAGGCATTCACATTGAAGCCGCTCCAGCACGGCCATGCCAATGACCGTTTTGCCTGCCCCGCAAGGAAGTACGAGTAAACCACTTCCTCCCATGCCCTCACTGCCTTCGAATGCATCCACAGCCTCTCTCTGGTAAGAACGCAGCGCAAATCGCTCAGAGTGGTCCCCTGGATCATTGGTTCGCCATTGGAATGAAAGCTTGGTTCCCTCCCGATACCCCACGTAATCAAGTACGGGGTAACCCAATCGTGTTAATTCTCTTTTCAATAACCCTCGCTGTTCTCCTGGGAGCAGAAGTTCATGAGCGTCCTTGCGTTCCATGCGAAAGGCAGCTATCGTTTTCAATCCACTTAATTCATCCAGCAACCGCTCATCCTCACTGTAAAGACGCATTCTGGTGTGATCTGCTTCGGAATGCAGCTTTAATTTCCCATACTGATCCATGATTCTCCGCACATCCTGTATGAGTGCAGCAGGCACGTTCCAGCGGGATACCAGCTCCAGACTTGCGATAACCTGATCTGCATTCCATCCCAACGCTGCTGCATTCCAGAGCGATAACGGAGTGATTCGGTAGGTATGAAACGCTGCCGGTGTCTTAACCAGTTCTGAATACATCCCAATCTGCTCTCTTGCTTTTTCGAATCCGGGGTGGCCAATTTCCAGCAATACTGTAAAATCTCGCTGAACTATGCAAGCATCTGTCCTTACCATATGTTCTGTTCCTTCCATTTGGAGCTTTCCTCCTATCACAAAAAAAGTCCAGTTCCGGCAGCTTCCGAAAATGAACCACTTTAAGTGCACATTCAAAAAGTCTAGTTTTCAGTACCGAAAAGTGGGCTTTTGGACAACCTCTATAAAAATCCACAAAAAAACATCCTGCCCATACCTCGGTATGAACAGGATGCCCAACTAGCTATAAAGTCATTCGACTGTGTAACCCTTAACCATGGCGATAAATAATCTCACGGCAGTCTGCATTGCATCTTCATCAAAATCAAACATCGGATGATGATGCGGATAGATCGCATTTTTATCCGGGTTACCTGCTCCAACAAACATAAAGCACCCTGGAACCTTCTGCAGATAATACGCAAAATCTTCCGCTGGCATCAGCATCGGGGAAGCTTGCACTCGTTCTGCCCCAAATAATTCTGTAGCTTCTCTGAAGAAACGCGCTGTCTCCTGTTCATCGTTCACCACAGGCGGATATCCCATAATATATTTCACTTGCGTCTCTGCCCCATAAGCTGCCCCTGTCTGGGCTACCATGGTAAGCACGCGCTCTTTCATCCCGTTTCGGGTCTCTTCATCAAACGTTCTTACCGTACCGCTCATTCTGCATTGCTCTGCAATTACATTCTGAGCCGAACCCGCCTGCATTGTACCAATGGTCAGCACCGCGGGTTGCAATGGATCAACCGAACGACTGACAACGGTCTGAAGCTGCATCACAAGTGCAGAACCCGCGATAAGACTATCTATCGTGGATTGTGGCATCCCGCCATGTCCACCTTTGCCTTTGATCTCAATGTAAAAATCGTCAGCCGCCGCCATCATCGGTCCTGCTTTACTGGCAACAACACCTACAGGTAGCGGGGTCCAAAGATGAATGCCATATATGACATCGACACCTTCAAGCGCACCATCCGCAATGACCTGAACTGCGCCGCCCGGAAGCAGTTCTTCTGCTGGCTGGAACAAAAAGCGAATCTCGCCTTGGATCTCCTGCTTGTGACGGCTGAAATACAATGCCGTACCGAGCAAGATTGAGATATGACCATCGTGGCCACATGCATGCATCGCTCCTGCTTGTTGTGATGCATACTCGATATTCTTCTCATCCTGAATTGGAAGTGCGTCCATATCAGCTCGCAGCATGACGACAGGACCCGGCTTGTCCCCACGAAGGGTACCGATGACCCCGTGACCACCAACATGACGCCTCACTTCCACGCCAAAACTCTCCAACATATCCGCTACAAAAGAAGATGTCTTCTCCTCATGAAAGGAAACCTCTGGATTGCGATGAAGGTGACGCCGCCATTCCACCATGTGGATCTGCAGATCTTCCCACCATATATTATTAGTCATTTCTCTCCACCCTTTCAATCTTGAACGGGACTTATATCAAGCCCGAACCTTCCTCTTCAAACCTATTGCTGTATATTGTAGCAGAATTGGAAGAAAACCGATACGAAACGCCTTCGGAAAGCTTGCACGGGAAGGGGAAACATACTATCATGAACTAGAGAAATACTCGAGAAATTATACTCGGAAGCTTATGAGGAGGATCAAACGCTTATGATTTTTGAGAATACAGGCTTGGATGGCTTGAAGAGCGACTTGGCATACCTGGATGAGAGCGCCGAGAAAGTCGGATTTGTCCGGTGGCAATGGGAATATTACCGTGCTACATATGACTACAAAATTGAAGATGAACAAACCAACTCAGAATACTTTGTACGCATTAATACCCGCGCTGTGGAAGGCAAATTGGAAAAACCGGATACCGTTCTTGCTGTGGAAGCAGTATACCTCGGCAAAGCCACTTTCCCTCACGGCCTGGATTATGACTCTTCCGTTCCGCAACCAGTCGTGAAGCTGGCAGCCCAAAAATTACAGCAGCTCAAAGAACTGCTGGAAGCATAGGCTGGGCCAAACGATGAAACAACAAACGGCCCAAACGAAAACGAAGAGAGGCACGCCGGATTTTCAACTGCTAATCCTCACTTTATTGTTGGTGGGCTTTGGACTGGTGATGGTATTCAGCTCCAGTTCCAGCATTGCAATCGCAAGCGATAAATTTAACAATGATGCCCTTTACTTCACGAAAAAACAACTTATGTGGGCGATTATCGGTCTATTTGGCATGTTTTTTGCCATGAATATCCGCTTCAACAAGTACAAAAAGCTCTATGCACCCTTTTTCCTGCTCACTACGGTCATGCTGGTGATTGTTTTGATCTCAGGTGCAGTATTGAACGGTGCACGAAGCTGGATTCACATTTTCGGTTTTAGTCTTCAGCCTGCAGAGTTCGCGAAAATTGCTATCATTCTCTATCTCTCTGCTCTTATTACCAAAAAAGGTGAGAAATTCAGGGTTTTCAAGACAGGGTATTTTCCCGTCTTGTTCATCGTTGGATTCATCGCAGGACTGATTATGCTGCAACCAGACTTCGGTACCACCTTTATCCTGGTGTCCACCTGTGGTCTCTTGATCTATGCCGGTGGAGCCAGTATGAAACATATCCTGGGTTCCATTCTCCTGGTTGTACTCGGTGGGGCACTGGCGTTCGGAGCGAATTCTCTGTTTTCTTCCATGTCTCCTTCCGACACAACAACCGCTACAACAGCAGTCACTGCGGAGCAGAACTACAAGATCGGACGTATTCAAGCTTTCCTGAATCCATTATCCGATATTAATGGCGGAAGTCTTAACCTCTACCGTTCTCTTGTTGCCATTGGTGATGGCGGCATGACAGGTTCCGGGATTGGACAAGGTACGATGAAGCTGCACTATTTGCCAAATGCGTATAATGACTTTATTTTCTCCGTAATTGGGGAAGAACTTGGATTCATCGGAAGTGCATTATTCCTGCTTGTTTACCTGTACTTTATCTGGCGAGGAATTATTGTCTCTCTCCGCTGTCCCGATCCATTCGGAACATTGGTCGGCATAGGTATCATGGGACTAATCGCGATTCAGGCATTTATCAACATTGGTGGTGTAACTCAGACCATTCCGGTGACGGGGGTCACGCTTCCGTTTATCAGTTATGGGGGTACCTCACTCTTTGTGATGATGGTTGCCATGGGCATTCTGCTCAGTATCTCACGCACCAACAATCTGGACGTGATCAAGGAAGAGAAAACGAAGTCCGTAACTGTACAGACACAGACTCGTACCTCTCCTGCTCTTCGTTCACGGGAGTCCATCCGTCGGATTCGATAAAGAACAACACAAAAAAGGCTGTGCACCTAATGGATGCGCAGCCTTTTTCTGTGTACTCGGTACTATTCTGTCTATCAAGATGAAGAACAGGTCAATATGGCTCTGTCCTCCATTGCGGATTGCGATTTCTACAGATCGTCGCCTTTGAAAGATACGCCTTCTACCTTTACATTGACTTCAACCACGCGTAATCCGGTCATGGTCTCTACCGCTTCTCTTACATTCTGCTGAAGCATACGGGAAACTTCATGAATCGGGGTTTCGTACAGGACGATGATGCGCAGGTCAATGGCTGCTTCCAGCTGGCCGACCTCAACGCTCACGCCTTTCTGTACGTTTTTACCGCTGAGTCGCTTCGCCCAGCCCTCTGACAATCCTCCAGACATTGCGGCAATTCCGGGTGTTTCCATTGCAGCCATTCCGGCAATTTTTGCAACCACGTCATCGGCAATCCGGATGTTTCCGCTCTCCAGTTGAAGTTGTTCTGCCATGCCACATCCTCCTTCACTTCGTTACTCGTATTTTAAATCCTTTCCACCCCAAAAAGCAAATTAAACTCAAAAAGATGCGTTTACAACCTACCACCATTTGGTTATATTGAAATATGAAAATAATCTCATAAGCGATTTACAGTGTAATTCAAAACAAAATAATTTATAACCGAGGTGTTTGTTGTGAGAAACCGGATTTCATCCATTTTGCTGATTGCGTTCTTTGCACTCAGTGCCATCGCCCACTACATGAAATGGGATTCGATTCTACAGTTCGTGATATCAGCCATTTCGGTTATTTTTGTGGCCGGTTTTTTAGGCAAAGCCACCGAAAATGTGGCCCACTACGCCGGACAGCGGCTAGGTGGATTCTTGAATGCCACCTTCGGCAATGCCGCCGAATTGATCATCGCCATTTTCCTCGTCAAAGAGGGACTGTTCGACATGGTCAAAGCAAGTCTGACAGGTTCCATCATCGGAAATCTGCTGTTAGTGCTCGGGTTAAGTATTTTTGCCGGGGGACTCAAGTTCAAAATTCAGAATTATAATGTTTCACTCGCAGGTCTGAATGGTTCCCTGATGATTGTTGCCATCATTGCCCTGTTTATTCCGGCAGTCTTTCTCAATACACATTCCATTACACAGAAAGACACCAATACACTTAGTCTCATCGTGGCCGGATTGCTCATTCTCGCGTATATTGCGTGGTTGCTATTCTCCATGGTGACACATAAGAACTACCTTGCAGACGTCACTGAGGATCGCGATGAAGAGCTACCTCATGAGCATGCTCCGGCGTGGTCCAAGAAAAAATCTATTCTCTACCTGGTGCTCGCAACAGTCATGGTTGCTTTCGTCAGTGAATGGCTGGTGGGCACGCTTGAAGTCTTCACTTCGGAATTTGGACTTAGCGAACTGTTTGTCGGTGCATTCCTTGTGGCCATCATCGGTAATGCGGCCGAACACAGTGCAGCCATCATGCTTGCCATGAAAAATAAAATAGGAGCCGCGGTTGAAATTGCGGTTGGCAGCAGCTTGCAGATCGCACTCTTCGTTGCTCCTGTACTGATTTTTGTCAGCTACTTCACAGGCAGAACCATGGATATCGTATTCACAACGATTGAACTGGTCGCCATCGGCGTATCCGTATTTATTGCGAAGTCCATTACCCAAGATGGTTCAACGAATTGGTACGAAGGTTTACTCCTGCTCGTGGTATATATCATACTCGGTGTTTCCTTCTTCTTGGTGTAACAACCAGACCCTCACGTAGCCATCATTAAAATAAACAAGCCACAAGAGGCAGTCCGAATTTACATTCGGTGCTGTCTCTTTGTTTGTATACGCCTTCCGGCTGGGCTTGCATTCCAGTCCCGTTCAGACGCACAAAAAAAGCATGCATAAACGCCTGCATGCCTTCTATTCTGACCCGCGCATTTGCAGGCTATTGCTCATTCTTCTTGTTCAAGGCTTCATATAAAATTGCCAAATTCCGCTCAAGCGCGCTAACCAGCTGCTTACCTGCACCTTCTGGAAGGAGCCCTGCACGAACAGCAAAATCAACTTCTTTGGAGAACCCATACATCTGTGTATCCAATACTTCCTCATAGAGAGGGCAGTAGCGGGTAGCCAGATTCTCCATCTGTACTTCAATAAGCTTCTGTATTTTATCTGCATCTTCTTGAAGAAGACTGATCGCTTTCAAATTCAGCTGGTCCTGCAGATCAGATGAAGTCATGCATTTTTCCCCCCTATGTCCCAAAAATCGCGTAAAGACGTTCTACCTCTAATATTAGACGAAATGAAGAGCTAATACAAGAACCTGACCAAAATAAGCCCGCAAAGTTAAGCCTTTTGTTGAAGCTTAATCCACCTGTTCCAGCCACGTCCAGACGAGTATTCAGATCATTCCATGCCAAAAAACACCCCTGCCAAAAAAGGCAAAGGTGCTTCTTGAGAGCTATTACTCAGATGCGATGCTTACATTCAGTCCATGCTTGGCAAATACTTCTGACATGGCTGCTTTCGCTTCAACTGCATCTGGACCATGAACATGCAGTTCATAGCTGTGCGTGCTGATCAGCGTTGTAAACAATCCGAGAATACTTTTCACATCGATATACTTGTTCTCCGAATGAAGCACGATTGAAGAAGTAAACTTGCCTGCTGTTTGAGCAATTTCTACTACAGCCGCATTATTACTCGACATAGGAATCCCTCCGTCTTTTTACGATTGGTATCATCTATTAATTACCACTACATGATACCGTGAATCCGCTTTCCTAGCAACAGCAAAATCCTGTTCCTACTTCAAACGGTCCGGATTCAAGCATTCCAGTTCAGGAATAACAAAGATACCGTCTTTACGAATCAGCACATCGTCAAAATAAATCTCCCCGCCGCCATAATCCGGACGCTGGATTAACACCAGATCCCAGTGGATGGACGAGCGGTTGCCATTGTCCGTTTCTTCGTATGCCTGACCTGGCGTAAAGTGCAAGCTGCCTGCGATTTTTTCATCGAACAGGATATCTTTCATCGGATGCAGAATATGCGGGTTAAATCCAATCGCGAATTCACCAATATGACGAGCACCCTCATCCGAATTCAAAATTTCATTCAAACGCTCTGTGTCGTTGCTTGTTGCTTCAACAATTTTGCCATCCTTGAACGTGAACTTGATATTTTCAAAAGTCACTCCATTGTACAGGGTTGGCGAGTTATAACTAATTGTTCCGTTCACGGAATTACGCACAGGGGCACTGTACACTTCGCCATCCGGGATATTCTTTTGGCCAGAACATTTCTCTGCACCGATATCTTTAATGGAGAAGCTCAGCTCTGTTCCTGGTCCGGTGATACGAACTTTGTCTGTCCGCTTCATCAGGTTAGCGAGCGAGTCCTGCGCTTTATCCATTTTGGCGTAATCCAGATTACATACGTCGAAGTAGAAATCTTCGAACGCTTCTGTACTTGTATTGGCGAGTTGCGCCATACTTGCGTTAGGGTAACGAAGTACAACCCATTTCGTATGTTTGACACGTTGTTCGCTATGTACCGGGTGGGAGTATAATGAATTGTACATTTTCATTTTTTCTTCCGGCACATCGGACAGATCATTCACATTTTCTCCCGCACGAATACCGATATAACAATCCATCTGTTTCATCCGGTTCAGATCAATCTCTGCCCATGTTTTCATCATTTCTTCTGTGGCATTTTTCAGCATCGCACGCTGTACGGTTTTATCAGTCAACTGTACAAAGACGTTACCACCTTTTTTTCCTACCTCTTCAATAATGGCGTTAATCAGATCACGTTCCGATCCAATCATTTCAACCAATACATTTTCACCAGGCTGTACATCTACTGAATAGCCCACCAGGTTTGCTGCAAGCTTTTGAATTCTTGGGTCTTTCATCTTGGTAAAATCCTCCTGTCATCTGCCATACTTAAATTGAACAACGGTAAATTACGATACTATTGTAGCACGCGAACAGTCATCCCGTCAGCAGGCAGTCCCTCACTTCGTTTATTGATATGACTTGAAGTTTACATCGGTGACAAGGGCTTCTTTGTTACTTTTACGGTTGTTGTCCGTGTAACTCATCTGACTTTCAAAGGATAAACGAAGAGGCAGACTGCTCTTCCGATCTACCGTGAGATGATATACCGTCTGCACGCTCGCTTGTTTCATCATCTGTTGCATCGTTGTTTCACCCTGTTTCCAAACTTTCTCCAGATCCTGCTCAAGCTTCTCCTTACGCGCCCCTTTCACCGAAGCTGCCTTATGCATATATTCTGCCCGAATGGCGTTCATCTCGTCGTTTAGCTGGGTCACAGCCCATGATTTGGCGTCTTCCGGTGCAAGTTCAATCCGTAATGTTCTGGTTCGACGACCAGCGCCATACTCCGATTGAATGGTTTTGTGCATCCCATCGATCTTCTCCAATTGGGCAATTGGGTTAAAACGAGAAAGAGACCCACGCAGCGGCTCATGCTGCGCTGACAATGCCATCCATTGCCCTTGTTTCCGCTCGAAAGAGGCGCTAAACCCACTGGGCTGTCCATTATTTTTTACGGCAGTTGTTTGAATGCCTGTCCCCACAGCAGTTACTTCTCCAGGTAATCGGGTCTGAAGGGTCATACGATCATGATTCTCCAGCTTGCCTTCGAATTTGAACTGATTCTCAAACAGCCCACTGTTTTCCCGTCGAAGTCCTGCCTCTCCTTCAAAACTCAACGTTTCTTTTCCTGCTATCCCCGATAAAGCCAAGGAAAAAACCTCCTCAGGCGTTTGATCTCGCTGGATTAATCCACAACCCGGAACACCAATAATCACGATGCTCACAAATAACCATAATGTACGTACCGAATGGCGGTTAAACATGTCTATCTTCATCCTTCCGTGAACTTTCTCCATAGATTGCCCCGCCCGTATACGCTTATACTTCCTTCTACACACAACTTGATTCTCCCATGCACAAAAAAAAGAGAACGACTCCGCAATTGGAATTGTTCTCTCTTAACGTGTTACATTCTGTTCCTCTACAACGATTCTGTTCCGACCACCATTCTTGGCGCTGTACAAAGCCATATCAGCCCGATAAAACAAGGACTCTACACTGACCTTTTCATCCATCCAATTCCACTCTGCGATGCCACTGGATACCGTAACGGGCGGTCTGGTCTCTTCTGCGACTCTCTTTCGAATCACTTCCGCATAATCTAACGCCTGCCTTACACTCACCTGTGGCATATAGATCGCCAGTTCTTCTCCACCCCATCTGGCACAGACATCCTCCGAGCGAACAGAGCTCGTGACGATCTCACTCACTTGCTTCAATACTTGATCCCCCGTCTGGTGTCCGAATGTGTCATTCACCTGTTTGAACTGATCAATATCCACCACTATGAGGGAGCCACAGAATTCATGAGCCTGTCGCTCGTGAATTACACTATCCAGATAATGCCTCACATACAGACCTGTCAACATATCCAGATTAGCCAAGCGCCGAACCTCGGCATGCAGCGTGGCATTTGACAGGGCAAGCCCGATATGAATGGATAACATCTGCAAGAGCCGATAGTTATCATATGAAAAGTAATGCTCTCTACTATGTCCCAACAAAATGGCACCCTTCACTTCACCATTAACTCTGATCGGTGATGCAATAAGTGACATGGATCCCGTATCTTCCATGAAAAAGGAGGACACTTTATCATATTGCGCATAATTGACTATAATAAGCGGTTCCTCTGTTCGATAGATCAAGCCTGCGATACCGTAGTCTACAGAAAAGGATTGGTGAAAAACATCTTTCACGTTAGATGACATCACTTCGAAGTCATTGGTACTGTCATTGAGTTGAAGAATGCAACACGTTTCAGCCTGGAATATTTCCTTTAACTCTTGCTCGGATAATTGATAAATCTCCGAAAGATGGAGGCTCTTGTTCAACCGCTGTGTAAGATCATTAATTAAACGGAGTTCCTGAATTAACATATTGGATTGTTCATGCAACTTGGCGTTCTCAAAGGCCGTTCCGGCAGTGTCTACCATCATCGTAATCAATTGCAAGTCCGATTCTTCCATAATCTCTTCATTCATTTCGATATGGAACACACCGTATATGCCTTGTTTGCCTTTCAGCGGAATCCCTACATCTACAATGCGGTTCTCTGCATCATGTGAGCGAGCAACAATCAGCTTACCTTCCATAAAAGAACGCACACAAATATCTTCTCCTCGCTCGTGGACAAGCAACGGTTTAATCCGTGGATCAGAGTTGCTCTGATCCTGAGACATATACAATTCGATATAAGTGGCCGGGTACAAGTAATCCATACTGTCAAATACCTCATCCAATATGGCCTCGACATCCATTTTGTCATGCATTCTCTGAACAATCTGAAAGAGGATGGACCTCCGGTGTTCCTCACGGGCTGTTTGTTCATGAGCATGTAACAGGTCCGTCATAAATATGTATTCGAATCTTCGGTAAAAGCAGGTGTGATAATGCAATGCCTCAGATTGAACCACAGCTTCAGACGTTTCATATCCATTGGATTCATAGATCACAGCAGTGAATACGGCAAACATATCCTTGTTAGTTCTGGAGAATAAGGGATGTGTTATTATAAGATATTCTCCGTGTTCGCTTGTCCCTTTAAGGGACAGGACCTGTCTCTTATCCAAACATTCCAATACCAGCCTGCGTGCATTTACGCCCGGATCAGCTTCATGATCGCTATCGTATCCTATGCAATCACCTTCTGTGTTCCACACGCTGTAAAAGGTTGATGGTCTGGCCAGCATTGAACCCACTCTGGAGTTCCAGTCACTGTATGCCTGCTCTAGCAAGCCGCCCAAATATGAAAAATCAAAAGGTGTGATATCCATTTTTTGCATCCACAACACATGCTCATCATGAGAACGAGGAGCGGCAAAAGATGCGGAATCGCCCGAACTTCTTGAATTCAAGCTGGCAGGTAAACTTCTTAGATGTTCTAACATGTCAGGCGCTCCTTTGCACCGTTTTTGCATCCACCAGGATGCATTAATCTGCAGACGTTATCGCAAACCTGCAAATCCGTTGCGATAACCTTGTTACATAAAGATGATTTAAAGTTAAGATACAATCTATTTTACTCTGTTTAAACCTTTTTTGCATCCATATTTCAGAAAATTGTCCCATTATTTTAGGCCCAATGACCTATCGACAAATTTAGACGTTTTTTTCTTTTATTCTGCGCTTGACTTTGTTTCTCTTAAACTGTAATATAAATTGTTGATGAAGACTACTAAATGGGTCTTTAAATTTGGGCATTACCGGTTGTGTCACCCTCATTCTTTTTGTTGCTTTCAGGACAGCGGCTGAACTTTCCTGATCGTTCTATGCGAGGCCAAGCCCGCATCAACAAATTGGAGCGCAAACAGAGCCCTAATATGAACTTTAACTAAAAAGGAGCTACTTTAAACATGGCACGTTACACTGGTCCTAAATTTAAATTGAGCCGTCGCCTCGGCATTTCCCTTAGCGGAACAGGCAAAGAATTGAAACGCCCTTTCCCTCCAGGTCAGCACGGAGCTAACCAACGCAGAAAAATGAGCAACTACGGTATGCAATTGCAAGAAAAACAAAAATTGCGCCACATGTACGGTTTGGGCGAGAAGCAATTCCGCACACTGTTCTCTAAAGCTCAAAAAATGCAAGGTATTGCCGGTGAGAACTTCATGTTCTTGCTTGAGTGCCGCCTTGACAACCTCGTTTACCGCCTTGGGTTTGCTAACTCCCGCGCTGGAGCGCGTCAGTTGGTAGCACACGGTCACGTAACTGTAAACGGCAAAAAAGTCGATATCGCTTCTTACCAAGTAAGCACTGGTGATGTAATCGGCTTGCGTGAGAAGAGCCGCGCTCTTTCTTCCATTAAAGAAGCTTTGGAAGGCCGTTCGCATCTTCCAGCATACGTTGAATACAACGAAGCAGCTGTAGAAGGTAAATTCATCCGCTTGCCTGAGCGTGCTGAATTGTCCCAAGACATCGATGAAAAACAAATCGTCGAGTTCTACAACCGTTAATCGTTGCAATCACATTAAAGTTTCAATCCAAACAGCTGTCGAGATTTTCTCGGCAGCTGTTTTTCTATGCTTTTTTTTAATTATCTTCATTATAGGAACGTAAATAACGATATAAAATATAGACTCCCTTCAGGAGAAGCACACATCCATATATACATCACAAGAATGACATCGAGGGGGATTAAACATGCATTTTTTTCGCAATCGCAAGCTCGCTGTTAAGCTTGGACTTTTACTCGGGATCGTATTACTCTGTTGTATTGGAGCCCTGATTGCATTTAATACCAAATCCATTTACGACAAAAGCCTCCAGTACGGCGAAACCGTTGCTGGACAGGCAGCAAACCGGGCTACGAATGAGTTTATGACTGACATTAATCAGGTTAAAAACACGTTGGACACCATGAGTACCACGTTATTGGATGCCGCTCAGAACGGATCACTCAACCGTGAAGAAGTCGTCAGACTCCTTGAACAATATCTGAAGAAGGACGAGAAAGTTTTTGGCTTTTATACGGGCTGGGAACCAAATGCCTTTGATGGAAACGATGCGGAGCACATCAACAAAAAAGAATATGATGATGGTACGGGTCGATTCGTTCCATACGTTATACGTGATGGCAACTCCCTGCATTTTGAGCCTATGCCTACTTATGAGGGAAGCGGTGAAACCAGTACTTACTATCAGCAACCAAAGAAAACCAAATCCATCTATTGGTCCGAGCCTGTTACCTATACGGTTGGTGGTAAAGAAACACTGCTCGTTTCGATTGTCCTCCCTCTATTAGATGAAAACAAAAATTTTCTGGGCATTGTTGGGGCCGACTTTACCATTGATCGTTTTCAGCAAAATATAGCATCACTTAATCCGGATCAGGGTTATGCCATGCTTATTACTAGTGAAGGACAGATTGCTGCACACGGCTCCAAACCGGAACTGGCTAATGAAGGTGCCGTAATTCCATCTGAAATGAAGACAGTCATTCAGCGTATACAGTCTGGCGAATCTCAGTTTTACGCTACGGACCCTGAATTAGGTGAAGAACTGTTTATTGCCGAGCCCGCCAGGTTACAAGGAACGGATTCAAACTGGTACCTTGTATCGGCGCTGCCAAAGAGCCATATCCTTCAACCTTTCTATGACAGCTTGAACTGGTCCATACTGATTGCAGCACTGGCAGTACTTATGCTTGCAGGTGTCGTTACCTACACTATCGTCTCCATTGTAAGGCAGTTGAATCAAGTTAATATCGTCGCTGGACAGCTGGCTGGCGGAGATTTGACACAAAAGTTACCTGTACGATCCAAAGATGAATTTGGCATCATGGCGGGTCATATGAATCAGATGATGGATACATTGCGACATACCATATCGGTTATATCCGAACATGCTTTATCTGTCGGCTCCACCTCTCAACAGTTGACCGCAGGTGCCGAAGAAACAGGTAAAGCAGCCGAACTGATTGCATTAACAGGAGTCGAACTTGCAGATAAAGCAGGTAAACAGGTGCAGGAGCTGCAAGAGTCCTCCCGTTCCATGAATGAAATATCTGCAGGGATCGGAAGAATTGCAAAGGCCGCCTCCGATGTATCCGATTCATCGCGAACTGTGGCCGAACGAACAACCATCGGAACGGATAAAATTCAGTCCGCTATGCGTATGGTCGATAGTGCCACTTCTTCTGTGCAGACGTCGATGACCGCACTGGAGAATTTCCGCCAACGTTCGGAAGAGATTGGCCATATTACAGGCATGATCACAGAAGTTAGCCGTCAAACCAACCTACTTGCACTTAATGCTTCCATTGAAGCATCGCGAGCAGGTGAACACGGGCGCGGGTTCGGTGTTGTTGCTTCCGAGATTCGTAATCTGGCTGAACAATCCAGAGTATCAGCAGCGCAGATTGCAGCGTTAATTCATAGCGTTCAGCAAGAGGTCCTTTCTCTCGTTGAAAATATGGGACATGGGAATGCCGAGGTGAGCCATATAGCGGAAGTGATTAATGAAAGTGGTGAACTATTCCTCTCCATTTCATCACAGATTACAGATGTTAATGAGCAGATTGAACATGTCTCAGCCATTGCACAGCAGATGTCAGCTGGATCACAGCAGGTTGATGCCACGTTAGTGCAACTCAAAACCATTGGTCATGAGACAGCAGATCATGCAACTCGTGTTGCCTCTGCCTCTGAAGAACAACTCGCATCCATGGAAGAGATTACGGCGGCATCTGCCTCACTGGCTAATCTTACGCAGGAGCTATTGGAACTGATTCAACGCTTCAAAACCTAATGTAGAAGACCTCCAAAACGACAAGTCATTCAGGCCACCCTATGCACCTCAGCATGGAGGTGGCCTGTTTATTTTGGCTTACAACTCATGAAATGTGCTTCAATATCGCATGATATATAGCATAATGCATGGCAGAATGGCAAATTTCGACCATTACTTGTATTTCTCAGGCATGCAAACCCGCCTTTTTATGCTATAATAAGTGCTGTTAAAAGGAGGAAGACACTGAATGGTTGATGTTAATAAGAAAAAGCCCGATGAACAGCCTGTACGCAAACGCAGTTTTGCCCGCAGACTGGGAAGTTTCGTCAAATGGATGGTTGTCCTTGGATTTATGGGGGCACTATTTGTAGGCGGTGCTTTGATGGGATACGTCAGTTCCATTGTGAAAGACGAGCCTGTCCGTTCAAGGGCCCTGATTGAACAAAAAGTCAGCGAAAACTCCATCACAGGCTTTGCTTACTTTGCCGACGGCAGTCCGATCGGTCAATTACGTACGGAAGAAGACAGGCGTCCGGTCACTACAGACCAGATCCCACAAAAGGTTATTGATGCTGTCATTTCGATTGAAGACAATCATTTTTACGAACATAAAGGTGTAGACATGAGCGGAACACTACGTGCCGTGAAACAGAAAGTGCTGAAAGAATCAGTACAAACCGGCGGTAGTACACTGACTCAGCAATTGGCGCGTCGTGTGTTTTTGAATCTGGATCGCACGGAAGATCGGAAAGTGAAAGAAATTTTGCTCTCACTCCGACTCGAACGTTTCCTGACCAAAGACGAGATCATGACAGCCTATCTGAACAAAGTTCCTTTTGGTAATGGTTCCAGCGGATACAACGTTTACGGAATCAAGGCGGCCGCCAAAGGATTGTTCAATATTAACGATCTGGAAAAAATCAACATTGCTCAAGCTGCTTATCTTGCTGGATTGCCACAACTCCCCTCCTCTTACTCCGCTTTTAACGGTAAAGGTGATTTTGTAGAGGAGAATTTTGACCGCGCAATCAACCGTCAGCATCTGGTACTGCGCCGTATGCTTGAACTGGGCAAGATCAATCAGTCCGAGTATGACAAAGCTCTTGCTTTTGATATCAAAAGCTCACTTGCTCCGAAGACCATCAAGGCTTACAACACTTATCCATATCTTATGATGGAAACGGAACGACAAGCTGCACAGATTTTGATGAAACAGTTGAATTCCGACACAGCTGAATCTACTGACAAAGATACGGATGCAGACACACCTCAGAAGGAAAACAGTGCATTATTAGAGGAAGCTCAGACGCAACTGCGGACAGGTGGATATCGTATATACACGACCATCAACAAAAGTATCTACAAAACGATGCGTACCATTGCGGAAGATGACAGCAATTTCTCAGCAGATGATCCTGTCAAAGGAAAAGAACAAACTGCTGCCATGCTGATTAATCACAAAACCGGTGCTATTCTGGGCATGATTGAGGGACGGGATTTCCAGGATGAACAGATGAACTACGCAACGCAGATGATACGTCAGCCAGGTTCAACGATGAAACCTATTGCAGCTTATCTGCCAGCTCTGGATGAAGGTCTTGTCCAACCTGCTTCTATTATTGATGACTCACCGATCATTCTCAAAAATGGTCCGAGCGGCTACCACATTGCCAAGAATGCCAACAACCGGTATCAGGGACTGGTCACTGCCCGCAGAGCACTGAACTATTCTCTTAATATACCGGCTCTGAAGTTGTTTAATGAAGAAGTAGGGATCGAGAAGGCTTGGACCTTCTCCAAGAAACTGGGGATTACCACCATTCAGAAGGAAGACTATCAGGCTCAGACAGGTGTTCTCGGAGGTCTCCAATACGGTGTAACCGTTGAAGAATTAACCAGTGCCTATGGTGCTATCGCCAATAATGGTGTATACAACGATTCTTACATGATTAGCAAAATTGTAGATTCCAAAGGAAACATCGTTTATAAACACGATACTGAACCTGTCCAAGCCTTCTCGGAGCAGACAGCATACCTGATGACCGATATGCTGCGGACCGTTATTACAGAAGGAACGGCAGATAAAGTACGTGAGAATTACAAATATTCGAAGAGTGTGCCAATCGTAGGTAAAACGGGTTCCACTCAAAACTACGCAGATGTCTGGTTTGAAGGTTATACACCAGATGTCACACTTGGCGTGTGGGTTGGATACAAACAGCCAGTGAACACGCTGGAAAGTAAATCACAGAGAAAACGTGCGCAGCAACTGTGGTCGAAAATACTGAACGAAGTGATCGATTCGCAAAAAGATCTGTTTGTCACGGATTCGTTCAAAAAACCATCTGGCATCGAAACGCGCACGGTGTCGGCATACAGTGGCAAGTTACCAACATCCATGACTGACAAATTTGTTACGGATATTTTCAACAGCAAGTTTGTTCCGAAGGATAGCGATGACGGTGTAGCCAAAGCCAAGTACATTACTTACAATGGTGTAAACTATATTCCACGTGACGGAACACCTTCGGACATGTTGAAGGAAAAAACAGTAATCAAGCGTAAAAAACCAATCTCGGATCTCATCAAAGAATTGCAAAATGCATTCTCACGTATGAGTCGACATGAGTCACTTGCTTATTATCTTCCTGAAGATGCTGGTGCAGACATGCCAACACAGATTGATCCAAGGACAGATAACGGCAAAGCTCCTGATGCACCAGGTAACGTACGCATCTCAACCTCAGGTGACAGAGCTGTCATTACATTTAATTCCACACCTGAAAATGATGTCGTGGGTTATCGTCTGTACCGTTCTGTAAACGGTGGAGGATTCCAGAACCAGGGTCAGGTTGTCTTGTCCGGTGAATCCAGATCATTCTCTGCATATGCAGCGCAAGGCGGCAACTTCGCCTTCTATGTAACGGCAGTGGATGTTGCCGGCAGGGAGTCTGCTCCTAGCGCTACAGTAAATAGTGCTGGTGTAGCTCCTCCTGTGGAAGAAGAGATTGATGAACCGATTGAAGTTCCAGGTACAGTCATTACCCCTGGAGAAACGCAGACCGATAATACAACAACGACAGCTCCAGGCACACCTGGTCAAGTCAGCGTATCCGCCCTCACTCAAGGACTGCGTATTCAATGGGCATCCAGTCCAAACGCAGATAGTTATACTGTATATTACAGTGAAACAGGCTCGGCTCCTTACACCAAAATTGGAACAACAGCGGGAAATACCATGGATTATGGAGTACCCGCATCGACCAGTGGATGGTTTAAGGTATCTGCCAGCAACAGTGCGGGTGAATCCGAACCTTCTGCAGCCATACATTTTCAACCCTGATTCAGACATAGCGTTCCAAAACAAGCCGCATCCTCAGACTGTATCTGAGTGTGCGGCTTTTTATTTGTATTTACAGCAGCCAAGAAGCCTGCTTCATGCCATTGGCATAAAACAGGCTTTTACAATCCATTTTAATGGGTAGAGTCACCGGATTGACTTCTCGTAGAGTATTAGTCTCTCCCCACAGCCAGTTGTATTACCATCGATACCGACACATTGATGATCCTTGCACTGTCGTGTTAGTCTTCAATGGTGGATAGATCTCCTGTTGGCAGATCAAGCTCCCAGGCCTTCAGCACACGGCGCATGATCTTGCCGGAACGTGTCTTGGGCAGTTTATCCTTAAACTCAATCTCACGCGGAGCAGCGTGGGCAGACAGGCCCTCTTTGACAAAACGATAGATCTCTTCTTTCAGCTCCGGTGTCGCCTCATATCCTTCACGAAGCGCCACAAAGGCCTTGATGATCTCCCCACGTGTCACATCCGGCTTACCGATTACACCCGCCTCTGCTACCGCAGGATGCTCCACGAGCTTGCTCTCCACCTCAAAGGGGCCGATACGCTCGCCTGACGAATTAATCACATCATCAATCCGTCCCTGGAACCAGAAATATCCTTCTTCATCCATATAAGCGGAGTCACCGGATACATACCAGCCCGTAAGCCTGAAATACTCCTCGTATTTCACAGGGTTATTCCAGATCTTCGCCATCATGGATGGCCATGGTGCCCGTATGGCCAGATTACCCATACTGTACGGCGGCAATTCCTGCCCGCGATCATCAATAATCGCTGCTTCGATTCCAGGTAACGGACGTCCCATGGAGCCAGGCTTGATCGGCATTCCGGGATAGTTACAGATCAGCTGTGCGCCTGTTTCCGTCATCCACCATGTATCATGAATTCGCTGACCATAGGCTTTCCAACCCCAACGAACAACCTCCGGATTGAGCGGTTCACCGACAGACATGACATGACGCAGACTGCTCAGATCAAACTGGGCAATGGTCTCTTCTCCTGCTCCCATCAGCATACGGAAGGCCGTTGGTGCACTGTACCAGATCGTGACTTTGTTCTTCTGGATGGTGCTATACCAATCTTGAGGACTGAAACGACCACCCCGTATCACATTGGTCACTCCGTTGAGCCATGGAGCAAAGATACCGTAAGAAGTCCCTGTCACCCAACCAGGGTCAGCAGTGCACCAGTACACATCATCCTCACGTAAATCCAGGACAACTTTACCTGTATAATAGTGCTGAATCATGGCATTTTGAACATGGTACACCCCTTTGGGTTTACCTGTAGACCCTGAGGTATAATGAATAAGCAAACCATCCTCACGATTCAACCACTCTACTTCCATCTCATCCGAAGCGGCAGACATCTCTGCATCAAAATCGATGAGTCCTTCTTCAGTCTGCACGCCCCCACCCACAATAAATATATGTTTGAGTTCGGGCAACTCGGAACGTTTGATGCGTTTCAGTAATTCCGGCGTTGTCACGAGCGCTACTGCTCCGCTATCCTCCAGCCGATCCTTCACTGCCGTTTCCATAAAAGCTTCGAACAAAGGGCCCGCGATGGCTCCAGCTTTCAATATGCCCAGAAGACTAAAATACAGCTCAGGACTTCGTGGCATAAAAATAAACACCCGTTCCCCTTTGGCTATGCCATATTTGCGGAGAACGTTCCCGAACCGACTCGACTGTTCACTCAGATCAGCAAAAGTATAGGCCTCTTCGCGTGAAGCATCGCTATACAATAAAGCGGTCTTTCCTCCCCTTCCTTCCAGTACATGACGATCAATCGCTTCATGCGCCATGTTTACTTTTCCGCTGGCGTGCCACGTAAAGTGCCTTTCCACCGATTCCCAATCGAACCGGCTTCTCGCCTCCGTGTAATCGCCCAGATTAGATTCAGACACAACCGTTTGCAGCATCTCACCATGTGCTTGACTCATGCTTGCCAGCCTCCTTCAACTCGACATTTCGATTCCCGTTAGGGGTCATTTCTCATTGCCTTTGTGTTGACTGAACTTCCAGTTAGCGCTTACATTAGTAGAGAGAACTTCTCATCATGTACTTGCTCGGCCAAACAGATGTTAACTATACTGTATTGAATTGTGAACATTTTTTGTCTACGCAATTATAGCAAATCTTTTCAATTGTCGTCTATGGCTTTTCAATTTTTTGGATTTTTGCTATAGCGTTCTTTTGAAGAACAACCTCTATAAGTAGGAGAGAGAGGAGCATGAACCATGGAACATATCAAAAAACATCATATGCGTTCCATCTTCAAGTCCGGTCACCGAATTACAATTGAAGGTCCCGTGCAGGCCGAGGAGATAACCCGTCTTGCCTTCCATCCAGATCTGGATGCCTTTCGGCGCCCAACGGAGCAGCAGGAAGCTCTGGCCGAGATCGCAGCATTGCCTGAAGGGCGAATTATCATTGCACACGAAAATGAAACGATTATCGGTTATGTAACCTTTCACTATGCGGATGATTGTGAACGATGGTCCGAGGGCAACATGACTGATCTGATTGAGCTTGGAGCAATCGAGGTTGCGGACGACTATCGCTCGCTTGGCATTGGACGTGAAATGTTGCTTACGGCTCTGGAAGATAAATACATGGAGAATTACATTATTTTCACCACAGAATATTATTGGCATTGGGATCTGAAGGGCAGCGGACTAAACGTATGGGATTATCGTAAAATGATGGAGAGGCTTATGGAAACGATCGACATGACCTGGTATGCAACAGACGACCCCGAAATCTGTTCACATCCTGCGAACTGTTTGATGGTGCGAATCGGAAGTCAGGTGCCGATCACATCAGAAGAACAGTTTGATCGTGTACGCTTTCGCTATCGGTTCATGTACTAATTCAATGATCTGTTCGAAAAACGATATACATAACAAAAACCGCCTCTCGCAGCGTTGCTCCATACTTCATGGAACAGCTAATCGAAAGGCGGTTTTTCATGGATTTCGGATGGGTATTGCAATATAAGCTTATGTCATTACATATTTTCTAACATATGCTCCACAATACGGTGTGAACGCTGGGAAGATTCCACGGTAAATTCAGCAAAATTGACATGCGCCGAACCATCCGCTTTATCTGACATCCCACGCAGGACAACAAATGGTACTCGATTCATGTAACAGACCTGAGCAACTGCTGCCCCTTCCATCTCGGCACATGCACCGTCCATTTCGGTATATAACATATTAACCGTATCTTTATTTGCAATAAATTGGTCTCCAGATAACACTTTACCGATCAGATAATTGGCTCCCTGAGCTTTACATGCTTCTTCAGCCAGTGTAATAAGCGAAGCCTCGGCAGGGAATGCAGATGTTTCCTGGTAAGGGATAACCCCGCGTGCGAACCCCAGTGGCGTTACATCCATGTCGTGCTGAACACATACAGACGATATAACCATATCTCCGATGTTCAGATCGGGGTTAACTGCACCCGCAACACCTGTGAAGATAATCCGATTAACCTGAAAACGATCAATCAAGATCTGCGTCGTAACCGCTGCATTTACTTTACCTACGCCTGATTTGCACACGACAATGTGCTTGCCCAGCCACTCGCCTGCAACGTATGTAATGCCGGTTTGTTTAACCGTCTCAAGCTGCTTCATACCTGCCAGCAAAAGCTCGACTTCCTCATCCATCGCTCCGATAATCCCAATCGTTTCACGCATCTTCCGATACCTCCTGTTTTACTTTTAACCTCATTCAGCACAAAAGCTCCGTCTCCGGAGCTTTCGCATATCCACTATGTAGAGAGAATGACTTCTCCCTTACTGTATATAATCCCGATTAAACTACATCTGCGTGACTTACAGACAGACGAAGAATCGTTTCATGCGGCAAAATAACCCGTGGGTTCTCTACATTTTCTTTCTTCATCAACTTGGTCAGCAAACGCATCGCTACTGCGCCAAGGTCGTACATTGGCTGAGCCACTGTTGTCAACTGAGGACGCACCATGGAAGCCATACGGATGTTATCCACACTAATAATGGAGAAGTCATCCGGTACTTTCAGACCGTCATCCTGAATGCTGTGAATGGCACCAATGGCCATTTCATCTGTAGCAGCAAAGATAGCTGATGGTTTTTTCTTGAGTCCAAGGAAATATTTCATTGCTTCCACACCGGATTCATACCGATAATTACCGATTCGAACAAGATCCTCCTGGTATTCAATCCCCGCTGCTTCCAGTGCTTTTTTGTATCCTTGGAAACGGGCATATCCATTCGCCGGATCTTGCAGTGTACCACTGATCATCGCAATTTCCTTGTGTCCATGACGAATCAGGGTGTTTACCGCGTCAAACGCAGCCGCCTCATGGTCAATATCCACCGAAGGGAATGTGCCCTTCTCATCACTCGTTGCACAAAGTACGATCGGCACAGCCGCAGACTGGAACGCCTGAATGTGTTCGTCCGTTACTGTTCCACCCATGAAGAGCAGTCCGTCTACTTGCTTTTCGAGCAACGTGTTAATAACACGAATTTCTTTTTCTTTCTTCTTATCTGCATTACACAAAATAATATTGTAGTGATACATATTCGCAATATCTTCAATTCCGCGGGCAATCTCCGCGAAGGTTGAGTTCGAAATATCTGGAATAACGACCCCGACCGTGGTTGTCTTCTTGCTTGCCAGACCTCTGGCCACCGCATTCGGACGATATCCCAACCGTTCGATCGCTTCATATACTTTTTTCCGCGTTTGCGGTTTGACATTAGGGTTATTATTAACTACCCGTGATACCGTTGCCATAGACACTCCAGCTTCACGTGCCACATCATAAATGGTTACCGTCACAGTACTTCTCTCCATTACCAGTAAATTTTCATACCATTTTCATTAAGATTTATATTACGACAAATTTTTGCATTAATCAATTAAAATAGGCTTTAGGACTCACTCAAAACATTCGTAAGTGTGGTTCTAGTAATATCTGAATGGGAAGTATGCCATACAGGAATTCCCTTTTTAATCAGGATCGCCTGTGGAGATTCGTGCTTAACACCCAGCTTATCTGCTGCTTCATTGGATACTGGGCGATCTTCCACAACATAGATGATGCCGTATTTCACATTTTCATTGGCATGGTTATGCAAATAATCGTTCATCTCCTGATAAGCGTTTGAGCTGATCGGACAGCGCGTGCTATGCTTAAACAGAAGCAAAGGTTGATCCTTGGTAGCCTCCACTGCGGAGTTTAGCTGTTCAATACTTGTCATTTTAGTCATGTCAGCCATTAGATATACATCCCCCTTTACCAGGAATACCGCTATGTTGAGCGTTTTCACTCTTCGATATCTTAACAAAAAGTACGCGAAAAAGCCAATTTTCATGAAAACAAGCATTTTACACGTCAAAATTAGACAGCATTTGAGAAGTACTCCTGCCACACAAATCCGGATAATTGACTTAATCTGCGCTCCGTGGTCTCAATCCACGCTGTATCACCAGACTTCGTTGCGTAGCCCATAATGTCCAGCAACAAATTGATACGCTCCTCCACTGCTTGCTGCATTCGATATTCCATCTCCCGATCGGTTGCATCCGGCCAGGCCAGCAGTAACTCATGAAACAGGTCTGCCAGTTCATTACGTTCACCAAAAGATACATCTTGTTTCACGGGCTGTTCACCCAATGTGTTAATGCATTCTGTTAAGTCCGGCTTGACCGGCGGAAGCACTTCATATGATACACAGTCTGTACACGCAAATACGGGTACGTTTCGAATCTCCACTTTTTTGGCGTATACCACTGTTCTTAATTCCAACTCCATTACATGTCCACATCTGCACGACTTGCGCACCACCATCACCTCATTCGTTCTATGCTCTATATAAGTACCATTCGACCTATTTCGGCTCAAATCCTGCTATAAACGAAAGGTTGCAACAAATTACCACTCCCTCCAGATGAAGGTTGTCGAATGCAGGCAGTTACTGACTTGTAATCGCTTCCTCCAAACTGAATATGCACTTCCATGAAGTCCCTTAGAGAATCTGTTACAATTAAAGACGCAACAGACCTAATCACCGCAAAAAGGAGAGATGGACATGAGATTAACTGGTAAAAAAGTCATCGCTCTGGTCGATGAAGAATTCGAGGATTTGGAATTGTGGTACCCTGTGCATCGTGTTCGTGAAGAAGGTGCAGAAGTGCATCTTGCTGGAGAGAAAAAAGGAAAAACCTATATTGGCAAATATGGTGTGCCTGCTGAAGCCGAATACAGTTTCAATGAACTCGATAGTTCAGATTACGATGGCATTCTCGTGCCAGGCGGCTGGGCGCCAGACAAGCTGCGTCGTTATCCCAAAGTACTCGAGCTTGTGAAGGAAATGAATGCAGATCGGAAACCGATTGGACAGATCTGTCATGCGGGCTGGGTGCTGATTTCTGCCAAAATTCTGGACGGGGTTACAGTAACCTCTACACCAGGCATTCGGGATGACATGGAAAATGCAGGTGCCATCTGGAAAGATGAAGCCGTTGTTGTTGATGGACATATCATCTCAGCTCGTCGCCCGCCTGACCTTCCACCTTATGGCAAAGCATTCTGTGATGCACTCGCTGACAAGTAAAAATAACCCCATTGTGCTCCCATGCACAGTGGGGTTATTTTATATAACAAGGTTTTCAATAAATAATTATCACAAATGTAAATATATTAACTTAAAGGTATTTATATCCATTTCCTCTAATCAGGATGCATTCGAACCACTTTGTTCGTCTGGACTTCCTGTGGAGTCATTAAAAACTTGCAATCGCTCCTCAATATCTCCACTGGTCCGCAGGGCGAAGCACTTTCGCGCTTCTTCTTTGGCGTCCGATGCTGTTGTGTTCAACACTCTGTGCTTCACACGTAACAGGGATTGCGGAGACATACTCAAGTGGCGAATGCCAAGCTCCAGCCAAAGTGGAATGGCACGCTCGTCCCCTGCCATCTCCCCGCACACACTGACATCAATTCCGGCCGTATGCGCCGCATCCGCTGTGGCACGAAGCATCCGCAGAACAGCCGGATGATAAGGGTGATACATATGAGCGATCTGCTCATTCATTCGATCTACTGCCAGTACATATTGAACCAGATCGTTCGTACCAATACTGAAGAAATCAGCTTCCTCTGCGAGCAGATCAGCAATCATCACCGCTGCAGGAACTTCAATCATGATCCCAACCTGAATGTGAGGGTCGTATGATAATCCCCGCTCGTCCAGATCGGACATCGCCTCACGGAGAATCTCATTGGCCTGTTGAAGTTCTTCCACCGAAGAAATCATCGGGTACATGATTTTGACATTTCCGGCAGCGCTGGCACGCAGAATGGCTGTAAGCTGTGTTTTGAACAAATCCTTGCGGTCCAGACTAATCCGAATGGCACGGTATCCCAGAAACGGATTGTCTTCCTCCGGCAGTTCAAAGTAATCCAGTTGCTTGTCACCACCGATATCCAGTGTACGAATAACAACGGATTGTCCTGCTGTTTTCTCTGCCACAAGGCGGTACACCTCATACTGTTCTTGCTCACCCGGGAACGTAGCACGGTCCATATACAGAAACTCTGTTCGGAACAAGCCCACCCCTTTGGCTCCTTGTTTCAAAGCAAGGTCCAATTCCTTCACCGAACTGATATTGGAAGCCAAGTGCAAAACGGCCCCATCTTTGGTTACAGCATCCACGGTAGCAAGAACTTGAAGTTGTTCCTTTTTCTTCAGTTGTTTGCTGCGAAGCATGGTATAACGTTCAATTGTCTTGCGATCCGGGTCCGTAAATACCAAGCCATTGTCACCATCCACCACAAGCATATCCCCTGTCTCTACTGGCATGCCAAGACTCGCTTCCAGACCGGAAACGAGAGGAATGCCAAGGGCACGAGCCATAATCGCAGAATGTGATGTTTTCCCGCCAATCAAGGTCACAATGCCTAGTACATGGGTGGGATTCAGATGCGCCAGTTGAGATGGCGACAGTTCTTTGGCGACGAGTACATACGGCTGGGTATCCGAAGGAAGTGTAATCTCCGGTGCACCAAGCAAATGCTTGAGCAGACGGTTGCCCACATCCTTGATGTCAATGGCACGCTCCTTCATATACTCGTCTTCCAGCAAGTCAAACATCGTGACAAAATGGTCTATGGCTTCTTTGACCGCCACCTCTGCTGCCTTATATTGACGCTCAATAATACCGCGAATTTCGTTCATGAATACCGGATCTTCCAGGATTGCCAGATGTGCATCAAAGATACTGGACTCCTCTGGACCAACAACTTCCTTGAACTCATTTTTGATATATTCGATCTCATCCTTTGATGTCCGTATGCCCTCATACAACCGTTCGAACTCTTGGGCGAGATCCACCGAATCCATCTTCTGATCCGGCAGATCCCATTCCCAACTGGGCAGGACAAATGCTTTGCCGATGGCTATGCCTGCAGCTCCGTTGATGCCTTGTATCTTCATTCTACCCCTCCAACGTTCCTGTCATAGAGCACCACGGACATAACGGATGCCTGACCTTTCTTAACTTGCTTAAATGGAGCAAAACTCCATGATTTTACACGATCCGGATTCGTAATTACCATTGGTGTTGTCAGTGACGCCGCTTGCTGACGGAGTACTGCCAGATCAAACTTGATCAACAACTGCCCTGGCTCCACCGTATCGCCCTCCTGAACAAAAGCTTCAAAATGTCCTTTCAACTGAGAGGTATCGATGCCGATATGCAGTAACACCTCAAGCCCCTCACGGGTAGAAATACCCAAGGCATGCATGGTCGGGTACAGGTGCATAATCGTTCCGTACACGGGTGAGACCAGCTCTCCCTTTTCCGGAACAAAGGCTACACCATCACCGACAAGCTTGGCTGCAAAGATCTGATCCGGCACCTCTTCAATTGGGAGCATTTTGCCCTGAACGGGGGCACAGAACAGAACCTGTTGCAGATCTCTTTCCAGCAGCTTCGCGATTTCTTCCCGAATCAATTCCGAGTAGGTCCCGAATACCACCTGTACATTACCGCCACCCAGCTTGATCAGTCCAGCGGACCCCATACTCTTCATGGCACCCGTGTCGATCAGGCGGTCATCATGCACAGTCAGGCGAAGACGTGTAATACAAGCTTCAACCTGTACAATGTTACTCTTCCCACCCAATGCTTCGAGGATTAAAGGTGCCTGATAAGGAATGTTACCTACCCAATCTTCCAGCATGGAGCCCTCTTCACGTCCTGGTGTTGGAATCTTGAACGTACGAATCGCCCATCGGAACAGGAAGTAATAAACCAGCCCATATAGTATGCCAATCGGAATGAGCTTCCAAGCATTCTCCGATAGATGGAAATTGAGTATGTAATCAATAATACCTGCGGAGTAAGAAAATCCATGCCGGATATCAAGCCAGTAACTAATCCACATGGCAACGCCGGACATCACTGCATGCACGATGAACAGATAAGGTGCCGCGAACAAAAAAGCAAACTCAATCTGTTCCGATACCCCGGTTAGAAAACAAACGAGTGCCGATGTCAGAAAAGTTTTCTTGATTTTTGGTTTCAGATCTTCTCTGGCTTCCTGAATAATAGCAAAGGCTATTGCCGGAATGGCAAACATCATGATGGGAAACAAACCCGCCATAAAGAATCCTGCTGTTGGATCTCCTGCAAAAAATCGGGGCAAATCCCCTTGTACAATGTTACCATCAGGTGTTTCGAATGTCCCTAACTGGAACCAAAACACATTGTTAAGCAGGTGATGAAGCCCAAAAGCGACCAGCACCCTGTATAACACTCCGTAGATGAACAGACCAAAACCCCCGAGACTGTATTCCCAAGTAGCAATGCCGTTCAATCCATGCTGTAGGATCGGAGCGAGCCATAACATAAAACAGGAGAACAATGCCGAACAAAGTCCGACGATGAGTAAAACAAACCTTGAACCTCCAAAAAATTGTAAAATTTCAGGCAGTTTAATGCTTTTAAACCGATTATGCATCCCACCGGCAAGCGCGCCGAGTATGATTCCGATTAAGGAAGCGGGCTGAACGGTGCCGTCACCGAAGTTCCGAGTCACCTGATCATATATCACGATACCAGCCAGAGCAGCAAGTCCCGCTTGTCCGGCCTGGTTGGAGAGTCCCAGTGCTACACCGACAGCGAACAAATACGGTAAGAAATAAAAAATACCGTGTCCGGCCACGGTAGACACTTCACCGACAATATCCAATCCCCAGGCGTCCCAAGGCAGACTGCCAACACTGAGCAAAATTGCGGCGGCGGGCAGGACCATTGTAGGTAGCATTACCGCTCGTCCGAGCTGCTGCAAGGATCCGAGCCAATTCATGGCGACCTCTCCTTTCTATCCTAGATGGTAAGCTTTACGCAACGTTTTGTCAAAGCAAAACAGTAACCAATTGGTAATTAATACGGCAAAAATAAAACAGAAAAAATCCCGTCAACTTCAAGTTAACGGGATTCAACCTATGTTCATTCAATTGGTTCAGATCAGGAGATCAATCGATCTCAGGTGAACAGGCCTCTCAGCCGCGTCCAGCGCCGCGCAGAACGATGGAATCCTCTACCTTGATACAACGATTCGTTACCGCTGTCATGCCGTTCTCAGCAGCAATCTGGACCGCTTCATCACTATGGATGCCAAGCTGTAGCCACAGGACATTCGCTTTGATGGCAGCGGCGTCACGTGCTACATCCGCGCAGAACTCATCGCGACGAAACACATTGACAATGTCTACCGGCTCTGGAATATCCGCGAGGGTGGCATATACCGTCTCACCAAGGATTTCACCTTGCACCTGTGGGTTAACCGGGATGATGCGGTAGCCTCTGCTCTGCATGGCTTCAGCCACCATATAGGAAGTGCGATCCGATTTGTCTGATAAACCAACGACTGCGATGTTGCCTGCCTTGCGCAAAAGTTGTCCAATTTCTTCACGAGTAGGGTTGTTAAATTCCATGTTCAAGCACCATCCTTTTCTGATTAAAGTGCGTGTTCAAAAGACTGATTTTCAGTTATTACTCTTTTACCCATTGAACCGAGGCGCCAAGCGCCTGCAAATGATCGAAATATTGCGGATAAGACTTGGCTACATGGTGTGCATCCCGAATACGAAGCGGCTCCTTGGAACGCAGACCAACGACTGTAAGCGCCATAATTACGCGATGATCGTAGTGAGCGTTAATCTCAACGCCGCCTTCTACGCCTTCCGGACGTCCGTGTACGATAATCTCAGCTTGACGCTCTTCGACGTTCGCTCCTGCTTTCCGCAGCTCGTTCAAGTAATCGGTGATTCGATCACATTCCTTGTAACGCAGGTTCTCTACATTATAGAACCGTGACGTGCCTTCCGCAAACACAGCTGCTGCTACCATCGCCAAAACAGCGTCTGTTGCGGCATCCCCGTCGAATTCGATTGCTTTCAGTCTGCCATTTCCTTGAACGTGTACGACATCGTTCTCATGTGTCAATGGCACTTCCATCATGCGCAGCACGTCAACGATGGCACGTTCACCCTGTTTGCTCTGATCCATCAGGCGCAGAATTTTCACATCAGACTGTGTAACGGCTGCTGCGGCAAGAACCGCTGCTGATCCAGGATAATCGCCTTGAACTGTGTAGATCGTTGGCTGGTAAGCCTGTCCACCTGGTACACGGAAGGACATGTAATCATCACTTGCATGGATAACGATGCCTGCTTGCTCCAGCACTTCCAGCGTCTGTCCGATAACGACCTTGGACTTCAGGTCATTCAGCACTTCAATGGTGCTGTCTTCTGCAAGCAAAGGCGTAACAAACAACAATGCGCTCAGATACTGGGAGCTGACGGAGCCGGATACACGAATGTGTCCACCCTTGGCATTGCCACCTTTGATGGTAATCGGCAAGCGACCTTGTTCGTGCTGTACTTCTACACCCAGTTGACCAAGCGCATCAATCAGGTCATCATGCGGACGTTTACCCAGCGAATCCGGGTACGTATTTACAAATGTAACGTCCGGGCAGAGCGCTGTAACTCCCATGAGGAAACGAAGTACAGCACCCGCATTCCCCACATTCAACTCACGCACATCACGTGGATGACTGCCAAAGCCCTCGATCACAATCTTGCTGTCGTCTTCTTCCAGCACTGCCCCCAGATCGCGAATACATCTGCGCATGGCGTCACTGTCTTCACTGTGTGCCGGGAAATGGATGGTACTTGTGCCTTCTGCCAGCGCAGCAGCCAGCAAATAGCGAGTCGTGTAGTTTTTGGAGGACAGAGCCCCGATTTCCCCGTTCAGAGTGGGGGTTGGTTTAACAATAACGTCCATGGATGAAATTCTCCTTCATTGATTATATTGTGGCCAAATTGACATTCCATGCATCGCTTGGGTATCATTATAGGCGTTAAGTCCATACAGAAAAGAGGACCTGAATATGACACAAATAGCTGAAATTGAAACGTCTGAGCTGCGCCGCCGTTTACAGGCGGGAGAGAAGCTGCAGATGATAGACGTCCGCGAGGACGATGAAGTCGCGCAAGGTATGATCGAAGGAGCCAAGCATATCCCGCTTGGACAGATTCCGGACCGACTGTCTGAGATTGAGAAATCAGGCGAGATCGTGATCATCTGTCGTAGCGGTTACCGCAGTGAGCGTGCATGCGAATATCTGCAGCAACTGGGATATGAAGGCTGTACGAACATGGTCGGCGGTATGCTTCAGTGGCAACAGGAAGACTAGAGTACCCGGAGAGAAGCGAAGTCATTTGTAACCTTGTGACCTCAGCTCTGCTCCACTCCCAGAAACGGGCCTATACGGCCCGTTTTGTTATATCTACCACCACCTATCAACCATCAAACTTCGATGATAACAAGCTTAGACGCGGTAATGCGCTAAAATTAAACGAGTCACTTCAGCAGCGGATAACTCGGTTGTATCCACCGTATAATGTGCGAACCGGTATGCGTCTTTCCGTTCTTCCATAATGGCCTTGATGCGTTCCTCTGCATTGCCTGCAAGAAGGGGACGATTGTCACAGCCGCTAACACGTTCCACAATCACTGCCGGATCGGCAGTCAGTGCAACAACCCAACCATTTTTCGACATCACGTCACAATTATCAGAACGCAACACCACGCCACCTCCGGTCGCTATGACCTGTGACTTCTTCTCCAGCACCGAGCATAACATGCGGCTCTCGGCATCACGGAAATACGTCTCTCCCTTGCCGGTGAACAGTTCCGGAATCGTACAGCCTTCCTCTTTTTCCACCGCGGCGTCCACATCAATCAATCGATAACCAAGCTCGCGTGCAAGCATGTCAGCGACGGTTGATTTGCCGGTTCCCATCATGCCAATGAGAATAATATTGTTAGACTTGCTCAAGGTGTACACTCCTTTAATTCAAGCAATTCGTGAGCACTTTTGTCCTATCATAACACAGCCCTGCGGACTGGGAAAGACCATCTCCTAACCGACTTGCTTTCGACCATCCGCAAGTACATTCAAGACAGATCAATTAACTCCCGGCATCTCAGCATACGTCAGATTACCCTCAAGCAGTTATGAGCCCCCAAACGTCTCAATCAGTAACCATCCCAGCAAACTAACAAACTCCAATGAACTTATTTACAGTAAAAAAGAGGCCTAGCGTTGACCGGCTATCACCGGAACGCCAAACCTCTTTTGAGCCCCTTAGCAGGCCAAAGCTCCTGCTTAAGGGCACTTTGGCCAAATCTAATAGACTTGTATAGGTGGTATTACTCCATCCAGTTGTGGTGGAAGCTGCCTTCTTTGTCCACACGTTTGAACGTGTGAGCACCGAAGTAGTCACGTTGAGCTTGCAGCAAGTTTGCTGGCAGACGCTCTGTACGGTAGCTGTCGTAGTAAGAAAGAGCGCTGGAGAAGCCAGGTACCGGAACACCTTGTTTTACAGCAGCCGCTACAACTTCACGCCATGCCCCTTGATAAGACTCAACGATGTTTTGGAAGTAAGGATCCAAGAGCAAGTTTTTCAGAGCTGCATCTTTATCATAAGCTTCCTTGATGTTTTGCAGGAACTGCGAACGGATGATACAGCCGCCACGGAAGATCATGGCAATGTTGCCGTATTTCAGATCCCAGCCATACTCGTCGGAAGCTGCACGCATTTGTGCAAATCCTTGTGCGTAGGATACGATTTTACTTGCAAAGAGCGCTTTACGCACGCTCTCGATAAATGCTTTTTTGTCACCGGAGAACGCTTCAGTCGCTGGTCCATTCAGGATTTTGCTAGCTGCTACACGCTCGTCTTTCATAGCAGACAGGAAACGGGAGAATACGGATTCTGTAATCATGGACAATGGAACGCCGAGATCCAGCGCACTTTGGCTTGTCCATTTACCTGTTCCTTTTTGTCCAGCAGCATCCAGAATGACGTCAACCATAGGTTTGCCCGTTTCTGGATCGTATTTGGAGAAGATATCTGCTGTGATTTCGATCAGGTAGCTATCCAGCTCTCCTTGATTCCATTCCGTAAAGATCGCATGAAGCTCTTCAACGGAAACGTTCAATACGGATTTGAGCAAGTGGTACGCTTCACCAATCAACTGCATGTCTCCGTACTCGATACCGTTATGCACCATTTTCACATAGTGTCCGGCACCGTCAGGTCCAATATATGTACAACATGGATCGTCACCGACTTTGGCCGAGATCGCCGTCAGAATCGGTTCAACCAGTTTATAAGCACTTTCCTGTCCACCCGGCATAATGGAAGGGCCTTTCAGTGCGCCTTCTTCACCACCGGATACACCTGTACCGATGAAGCGAATGCCTTTGTCTTCCAACTCTTTGCTGCGACGTTGCGTGTCAGGGAAGTATGCGTTCCCTCCGTCAATGATGATATCACCCTCATCCAGGTGAGGAAGCAGTTGTTCAATGGTAGCATCGGTCGCTTTGCCGGCTTGTACCATGATCAAAATTTTGCGCGGGGATTCCAGGGATGCTACGAACTCTTCAATGGAGAATGAGCCTGTCAGGTTTTTACCTTCAGCTTCTTTCAGAAGATCATTGGTTTTCTCCGGGGAACGGTTATATACCGATACTGAGAAACCTTTGCTTTCAATGTTAAGGGCCAAATTTTTGCCCATGACAGCCAGGCCAATTACGCCAATTTGTTGTTTTGTCATCTGGTCCTCCATCCTTTGCTCCAATTAATTTTATTGAAATAAATTCTCAACAATACTCCTATTTTAACGGTTTTATGTATAGAAGTGAACCCCGTGGCACCGTGGCACAATAAGAAAACACCCCAATCAGCCGAGGTGTTCATCGTATTTTCATAAATACAACCGTAAAGACAATACAACATAACAAGGTAATCCAATTATTGTATATGTACAATGTTATAATCATATCCATGAACTCTGATCAAAAAAGGAGGAGCGTACATAATGGCGTTTGAACAGCTTTCGAACGAAGAACGGTTTTCCCTGGATATTCGAAGAACATTTCTTCTGGGGGCATATATGAATGAATGGGGGATGCCGGAGCACAGGATCGTTCTTTCCAAGCCGGACAGAAACATTCATGTAGAAATCTATTACTTTCCTGCCACGGTTCATTCAGGCATCGCAAGATTTGTGACAGTAGGCTTGTCCCAGGCATGTCGTCCTTCAGGGGAGAAGGTCGCTTCCGAGTGGATGCTCGCGCTGCAATCCAATCTCGGTGGTGAGAATGTGGAGCGTGTGAATAGCTATATGGCCGATCTGATCTCCCATCACATCGAAAATGTACATGATTCAGCGGTTCCACGTGTGATGAAATCAAGCGAATTAGCGCCAGCCCGATGGAATGCAACCGCCTTTCTTCTCGATGAACTGCGGGGAGAAAAAGAATCCCTCGAACAGCTCCATGTAGGTGATGAAACAATAGAGCTATTGTGGGCGGTACCCCTCACTTCTTTTGAAGCTGACCTGCTACTCAACAAAGGGGTGAACGAATTCGATCTTTGGATTGAGAACTCTGATTACTCTATTCTTGATCCTTGCCGCCCCTAAATGACAAAATGGTTTAACGACGATTGTACGTGCAAATGGCTTATTACATAACCACAAAGCCCTGGCATGCACCAGGGCTCTTAACTCAGATTATAATCAGAAGCTTTATCCTTCATCCTTCCAGCATCAACAGATGCCCAGACAACCGTTTCAGTACTTCACGGCAGGCATTGGCTTTATCCACATTATCTACCTGAATGGCCGTATGCAGGCGCTCCAGTTCATCGTCCAATTCCATGCGTAACAACATGAGCCTTTCCTCACCTTCGCGTGAGAGGAACATTTCTTCCATCTCTTCCGCTGTCGGCGCAGGTTCTTTTTGAAAAATGACACGCTGTTTGAACCCAGACACTTCCACGAGCCGAATGACTTCACCGAATAAAATATTCTCCACGGTCATCTGCTGATCCTTGAACCGCTTCACAACCGCATGCCCGCGTGTATCTCCAATCAGCTTCTCCAGCCACTCTGCAAGCTTTGCATCCTTAATGATATAATCCCCAGTCATCTTGTAGTTCCCCGTGCGTGTCTGTTGAAAGCGGAGCTTTACCAGCTTGCGGCCGGTCCGGACTGACAGGATAAAAAAGGATTCGTCCTCGCTCCAATATAGTGAATATCCCTCACGAATAAGGTCTCTGATCAAATTTTGGATATGCCGACGGTTGAACCGCAGCTCCAGATTGCAATATTCAACTTCATAACTCTTATTCACGGCACTCCCTCCATCTGTACCGGATCAACTCCGGCCCTCGTCTTCAATCGCTTCTACTCAATCGGCTTACCCTATTTTATACTTCATTTTATGTAAGGGTACTTGGTTATTTGACTATTTTTCACCGAAAGAGCCGCCGGATTGCAGCTTTCCGCAGGAGCACAGGGGCAAGCCCCCGATTTTGATGATATAATGGATGCGAAAAAGGGAGCTCCACAACCAAGACGGTTGGTGGAACTCCCTTTTCTTTTGTTTATTTGGCCGGAGCGGTACGAAACGGATTGCGGGATAACACAAAGTGCACAACGGCAAGTCCTGCCATGACGATGGCACTGCCAATGAATGGAGCCGGATGACTCACGTGGTCCCACAACAGTCCGGAAACAATGGGGCCTACAACCATGCCTGATCCCTGCAATGTAAGGAAGAATCCCCAGATCGCGCCCCGCTCCCCTTTGGGAATCAGCGTGGCTACAAAAGCATTCCAGGCGGGCAAAATCATGGCATAACTGATGCCCACCAGCATGACAACACCAAACACCACCGGAATGGATGTTATGGAGGAGAATGCGAACAGACTCGCCGCCGCCATCAAAAAACCAATGTTCAGGAACGGCTTAGTGCCAAACCTGTCTACCATTTTACCAACAGGCAGCAAGGCAATAACGGTTATTCCACCACCCGCAATCAGCAACAAGCTGTATAGATTCGGTGAGATGTGCAGGTCTGTGCGTGTATATAGCGTGATTACTGGACTGAGCAGCCCGATGACAAACGACTGCATAAACAGTGCAGGATACACCAATGGATTAACATTTAGCGTGCTGCGTACCCGTTGTAGTGTGTCCTTCACACTCTTTTGCAGCCGGATGAACGGCGTGAGCAGATTCGGTTTGGCTGGATATTTTACATCACTATTCTTCACTGCTTGCTCGGCAGGCTCTCCTTCAACAATGACGCGTCCAGGAAGAATCATAGCCACCAGAATAACGAGAATCGCACAACCCATCAGCACGAGGAATATAGTTCGATAATCATGATGCGTGCGCTCCAGCAGCCAGTTCATGCCTATAGGTCCAAGCCCCGTTCCGCCGAGAGCAGCCATCTCCAGCGCCCCCATTGCTGTACCATTCTTGTTCTGTGGGCCTGACATCGCCGTCACGCCTGTCATGGCGCAAGGCCAGAGTGGTGACGTACCAATGCCAAGAATCAGACAGGCCATGGCCAGTCCAACGGCACTTTTGAGAAAAAGGATCATAATAACAGCGATTAAGGTACAGATTAATGCTGTAACCATCGTTGCGCGGAACCCGATCCGTTCTGCAGCCCAGCCGGAAGGCGCCCTGAACAGATTATCTCCCAGATATTGAAGAGCAAATGCCACACCAATGACGCCTGCAGACAGACCCAGTATATTGTCCATATACACGGGCAAAACAGCTACCAACAGGGCTCCTTTGATAATTTCAACTAGAAAAAGTGTTAGCCACATTGCGATAAAAAATGGTGATCGCAAAATTTTGGCTGGTTTTGTATCGGTTTGCATTCTTTTTCCCCTTTCGGCGTTCATTTGCCTATTCCCTATCCTTAGTGTAACCGTGGGGAATGTGCCCAAATCTCAGCAATTTAAAAAATTGTCGATTTATACTGTTGCATTCGGTTCTTAATTTGCTATACTCATCTTTGTTTACCAATTTTATTAGGAAGGGTTGTGACAGCACTGATGAATCACCACCGTACGCCGCTGTTTACCGCTTTAAAAAATCATGCGGCACTCAATCCGGTACAGTTTCATATTCCGGGCCATAAAAAAGGATTGGGAGCGGATACCGAATTCCGTGAATTTATTGGCGATAATGCCTTCTCCATAGATTTGATTAACATCGCACCGTTGGATGACCTGCATCAGCCAACCGGTGTCATTCAGGAAGCACAGATTTTGGCAGCAGATGCCTTCGGAGCCGATTATACCTATTTTAGTGTACAAGGCACAAGCAGTGCCATTATGACCATGATTCTGTCTGTATGTTCACCGGGTGACAAAATTATTGTGCCCCGTAATGTGCATAAATCGGTTCTGTCCGCCATTATTTTCTCAGGCGCCAAACCCGTATTTGTTTCTCCTTCACAAGATGCCAACCTTGGTATTGACCATGGAGTGACTACACAGTCTATCCGTCGTGCACTTGAGCGTCATCCGGATGCCAAGGCATTGCTTGTAATTAACCCGACCTATTACGGTGTGGTTACCGATCTGAAAGAGATTGTTGAGCTGGCACACAGCTATCAAGTCCCTGTCCTTGTTGATGAAGCACACGGTGTACTCATTCATTTCCATGAGGATCTGCCGTTGTCTGCGATGGCAGCAGGTGCCGATATGGCTGCAACCAGTGTTCACAAGCTTGGTGGCTCCATGACACAGAGTTCCGTACTCAACCTGAACACGAAGAATGGGTTCGTGAATCCACAGCGTGTACAGACGATCCTGAGTCTGCTGACCTCAACATCAACTTCTTACATTTTGCTTGCTTCACTCGATACATCAAGACGTAACCTGGCACTCCACGGTCGTGAAATTGCACAGAAGGCGATTGAACTAGCTGAGTTTGCCAGACGTTCGATTAACGATATGGATGGCCTGTATTGCTTCGGTAGAGAGCTTCTGGGTACAGAAGCGACCTTCAACTATGATCCAACCAAAGTAACGATCCATGTTCGCCATCTGGGCATTACAGGATATGAGACAGAGAACTGGCTGCGTGAACATTACAACATCGAGGTCGAACTTAGTGATATGTACAATATTCTGTGTCTCATCACGCCAGGAGATACGGATGACAGTGTCGATATCTTGCTGAACGCTTTGCAGGATCTCTCCCGTACCTATTATCAAGTGAACCCAGCCCATGAACTGGTCGTAAAAGTTCCGGATATTCCCCAGTTGATGCTGACTCCACGTGATGCATTCTACGGTGATACCGAAGTGATTCCGTTTAAGGAATCCGCAGGACGTATTATCTCGGAATTCATCTATGTCTATCCGCCAGGAATTCCAATCCTATTACCGGGTGAGGTTATCACCCAGGAAAATATCGACTACATCATCGATCATGTCGAAGTTGGATTACCCGTCAAAGGACCCGAAGATCGCAGTGTAACCAACGTTAAAGTGATCGTGGAAGCCGATGCCATTTTCTAAAACAACTCCCTTGCGCTGTGCAGGGTATAAACTTAAAGGACCAAGCCCTAGCTTGGTCCTTTTTTATTTTATGGGACAAGCGAGTTTGCATTTTCCCGTCTATTTCGTCGTTCAAACCGGTGGTGTACATGCTCGTATAACTCTTAAAAAACAAACAAAAGGCCCCCTGAAATCAAGGAGCCTTCATGTTATGTTCCAAAAGAATGACTATTCTTGTGATGCAACGAGTTCGTTGTAAGCCGCTTCAACGCGGTTCCACTCTTCTTCGTCTTCAATATTGTAGAGCACCATTTCCTCGTCTTCTTCTTCCATACGCAGGATGATGCCGTCAGCTTCAGGATTGTTACGTTCCAGCAGGAGCGCATAAACATGCTTCTCCACGTCAAACGTCTCCACCAAAACCATCTCCACGTCTTGGCCGTTCTCGTCTGTTAATGTGAGAAGGACTTCTTCATGCTCGTGGTCGTGGTCGTGGTCTTGCCCGCATCCGCAGCCATCGCCGTGTTCATGTGTGTGATCGCTCATTGAAATACCTCGCTTTATAAATAGAAATTGTGTAACCTTGCATATCGTAACATGTTCAATGACCCAGGTCAATTTAACTCACAGGGTTATTTCCGCTTCAATCGTTCAGCGCTGTAATGATTTTCTCCGCTACCAGGACGTAGCTGCTGTTTGCATTTTCTTTAATATGAAAGCCGACTTGATACTTGCCGGCACGACTGAAATCGTACGTAAAATCGTAAGTGCGGAACCAGAAGTTATCCTTCTGTGTCGTCAGCTCCTGTGACTGGATATCCTTCACCTGACCGCTTGGATTGGTAATCGTTACTTTCACCGCAGCTACATCTGCTGTCAGACTGTCCACTTGTGAAAATACATTGAATTTCAGCTTACCTACGTTAACGTTGCCAAATACAGTGTCTCCCTTGAAGAGAAAAATATGTACATTCGGTTTGATCACCGTTACTCTCTTGTTACTGCTGTCCCATTTGACGACGCCTCCAGCTTCTCTTACAGGTACATAGGTCGTTCCATCAATGAGATAACCTCCATCAGCTGCTTCCTTGCCGTTAATGAGAACACGAATCTTCTCGTTCACCGAATCTGCAAACAATAAAGACCCGCCGAGCAAGGAGAATACCGTGACACAAAGCAATATTCGTTTCCATTTCATCCCGTCAATATTCCCTCCCCTGCTGCTAGCTGTTGTACATTTATACTGCAGATTCATCCACAAAGTTGCGCTGTTTTTCATCATTTTTCATTTTTTATCCAGAATTTTTTCCACCCCTTGGAATGCACAAAAAGAGGCGATCCTCATTATAGGATGCCCCTGATCTATAATTGTTATATATACAGGATTATACGAAGAGTTATGAAGAAGTATGGCGGGTCAATATACAGGGAACGCCCTTGCCTAAAGCCCCTTCAATTCTCATACGTGCAGCATAATCCATGCCTCGCGTACATGGTGTCTTACATCTCTCACATACATCCGAAGTGACCAACTTCATGGATACACGAATTTTGTCACTCTTTAATGCGGGAGTTTTCTTGCCCTTTGCTTTTGCCATCCCGGATTCCCCATTTCCCCAAGTGCTTACTAATGTAATGCATCATATGGGGATTCGCCCGGTTGTGTGTCAAACGTAATGATCAAACTTCCTGATTTCGGTTATGTTAAATAAAGCCACCATTTACCCGGATCGTCTGACCTGTAACCCATTGTGAATCCGTTCCAACCAGAAATGAAATGACACTCGCGATGTCTTCCGGCTCACCCAGACGACCAAATGCATTCATTTTACGGATTCCTTCTAGCTGTTGCTCCGTCTTGCCAACCGAGAACAACTCCGTGTTAACCGGACCTGGTGCGACTGCATTAATCGTAATTTGTTTAGAACCAAACTCCTTCGCTAGTTGACGGGTAATCTGCTCTACCGCCCCCTTGGTTCCTGCATACACGCTGTAGTTGGGAAACATCTGTCCTGTTACAGAGGTAGAAAAATTCACAATACGTCCTCTATCTTCCATATGTTTAAGCGCTTGTTGACAAGCAAAGAAAGTACCCTTCACGTTAATGGCAAACTGCTGATCAAATTCTTCTTCTGTCACTTCCGCTAAAGGGGTTGTCTTCATAATACCTGCATTATTGATTAGAATATCCACTTTGCCAAGCTCGCTGATCGTTTGGGAAAACAGTCGTTCCACATCTTCCTTCCGCGCCAAATCTGCTTGCACGGTAATGGCACGAACTCCTTTTTGCCGAACAATCTCTGCTGTCTCTTCTGCTTTGTCCGGACGACTCGCATAATTAATCACCACATCGGCTCCAAGCTCCGCGAGTTGCTCCGCAATTGCACGTCCAATACCTCGCGACGATCCTGTTACCAAAGCGACCTTACCTGATAATTTGTTCATTCGATCTCCCATCCTCTTCACTCATATTTGGATAAACCGTGTTCGACTAATAACCATACCTGTGCAAATTCATTATCTATCGTATCACTACGCCATTCATAGGCATGTGCCGGGTGATGGAAACGAGCCGTTGCATGAAGAATAGCCGCTGCTATTACCTGAGGATCACTGAACTTAAACCGTTGATTCCGGCGAATAATTTCGCTCAAATGGTGAATGAGATGCTCTACATGTTTGCGGATTAGATCAGCTGATTCTTGGGTAACCCGCGCATACATTTCAAATAATTCCGGATCTGACTCAGCATAATGACATTTAAGATGTATTAATGTTTCTATATATACTTTCAGATGATGTGCACCTTCACTTGCGTTTTTCTCATCCTGGGTTACCAGAGTTAAAGGTGTGATTATTTCTTCTTCAAGCCATTGTTCAGTGACACCTTCAAGCAATGCCTTCTTGCTGACATAATGCCTGTATATCGTTCCATGACTGACTCCGAGCAATTTGGCGACATCGGTGACGGATGTTTTGGCAGCACCGAAGCGTCTTATCGTTTCCTGTGTAGCTGCAATAATCTGCTCTTTAGTGAGAAATTCAGAAGTTTTGTCTTTTACCATATTAACGAGATGGTTAACACCATCCACTTGCCACCTCCATTGAGGTTAGTTTAACACACTGATAACAAATGACAAATATTGATTTTTGTCATTTGTATCATTTATCATTTTAACGTCCAATGAAGTCATAACAAAAAAAGAGCCCATTAAAACTGGGCTCTCTTGCCTTACTTATCATGTATATTAAGACGCTCTACAATTGACAATAGTTAGTATAGTCACCATTGGTGCACTTAGAAAACGTATTTAAATAATAAAAATATGACCAGGAGGATGCCTCCGAGAATGAGCCAGTTGCTGATTTCATACCAAATACCCTTGCCTCCGGACAGGTATTTCTGTTCATTCTCCTGATGACGCTGACGGTGGGTATCGGTCTCCGAGCCATGGGGTGGTTTGCTAAAATCCATCATGAGTACATTCCCCTTTCAACAGTTTTGTGTAAACTTAATACCATTATAACCCATAATTGAGTACTAGATTGATTTTTCTGCATAAAAAGGGCTGTTTCATACAAATGGTTCTATTGGATAGCAGTTAATTCTTCTTCTGTGACCCATTTGTGATTCTTAACCAAATCTCCCCCTGTTGTAGGAGTATAATCAACCATATATACCGTTGTCTGTTCAGCAGAATCAATTGTGGCCTTGGCTCCCTTCATTCCTTTCATGTGGTCAGCGCTCAACAGCACCTCAGAACCTGCCGCATACGATTGATCCGTATGATCCTGTATTTCCTCATGAATAACCCATTTATGATTCTGCACGGGATCTCCACCTGTGGTTGGGGTATACGTCACTGCATATACCGTAGTCTCATATGCTCCAACGATCTTTGCTTTCGCACCCTTCATGCCCGACATGTGATCGGCACTCATCATCGCCTGGCTTCCTATAGGAAAGGTGGGATTGCTTTTCTCCCGCAGTCCTTCCGGTAGCTCTCCCGATTCAGAATGGTGCATCTCACCTGCGGTGGCTGTATGACTGTTATCGTTACTTTCAATAGTCTGCCGAGTCTCCTTGCCACATCCACTCAAAACCAAACTGCTTGCGATCATTAAAGTCGATATGGTCAGTAAATACTTTTTCATGTTCTGCACTCCTTTAATTCTATTTATATTACTCATTATACCCCCTACAGGTATGTTGCAATCATTATTATTGCTTTTTCCGGGCAGACGTATCTTACAACGGAGCAAAATAAACCAAAAGAACCTCCGATTTCTCGGAGGCTTCTTATCAACAACAAATAGTATCAGTGATTACGCCAGTTCCACGTTAACATTCACGTTCCCTTTGATTCCTTTGGAATATGGGCAGTAGTCATGGGCAAGTTTCACAAACTTCTGTGCTGTCTCCTCATCCAGACCAAGAATTTTAACTTCCAAATCAACTTGAAGCTTCACGCCGTTGTCCTCAGAGTCTGTCACCAACATAACGGTTGCAGCTACAGTACTTCTTTCAATTTCAACTTTGTGTTTCTTCAATTGAAACTCCAGTGCGGAGTTAAAACAAGCACTATACCCTGCTGCAAACAACTGCTCCGGATTGGTAGCTGTCGTCACTTGTCCTCCGAGTTCAGGCGGTGCCGCAACATCCAACATAAACACGTTATCTGGGGATTGTACGATTCCTTGACGTCCACCTGTATTGATGACTGTTGTTTCATATAATGTTTTCATTTGTGAAAACTCCTTTAGTTGATTAGATTTATTTTGACTAAATTTCAATCTCTCTTGTATCGCCAACAATTACATTGTACACAATTTAATTGCGTATGTAAATAGTTAATATTAAAAAAATAATGCAGTTTAATGTTGCGTTTAAATGAATAGCGATGATGAGGATTATAATTGTAGTCATCAGATAACCTAAGTCGAACTTAAGGAGGAATAACACGTTTGGAGAATAATTCATTTCTAACCCCGGACAAGCCCAAACATAAAGCCCGAGCACTTTCTGAGGTGTTGGCTGTATCAACCAAACTCGGCCTGACTTCGTTTGGAGGACCTATCGCTCATCTCGGTTACTTTCATGAAGAATATGTTCGCCGTAGAAAATGGATGGATGAACGAAGCTATGCAGATTTAGTTGCGCTATGTCAATTTTTGCCCGGGCCTGCCAGCAGTCAAGTCGGGATTGGAATTGGCATCATCCGAGGTGGTTTGCTGGGGGGACTGATGGCTTGGCTTGGTTTCACACTTCCTTCTGTCATTGCATTAGTTTTGTTCGCTTTCCTTCTTCAAGGATTTGATATCAGCAGTACTGGCTGGATTCACGGCCTTAAGATTGTTGCTGTAGCTATTGTCGCTCAGGCGATATGGGGGATGGGACAAAAACTAACTCCTGACCGCTATAGGGCAACCATCGCTATCATTACTGCAGTGGCGACTCTTGTGTGGCAGACTGCGTTCACTCCAATCCTTTTTATTGTGATCGCAGGCGTGATAGGTATGGTCCTTTTTAGTAAAATGACCGAGTTTAAAACAGTAGACTTGTCTGTCCCTGTGAATCGTAACTTGGCAATCGTCTGTTTGGCTACGTTCTTTGGAATCCTGATTTTTCTCCCGTTACTCACTCCCTTTGATCGTTCGGGGTGGCTGTTATTCTTTGATAGCTTCTACCGTTCAGGATCACTCGTATTTGGTGGAGGGCATGTTGTACTTCCGTTACTGGAACGTGAATTCGTCCCTGCAGGTCTGATTAATAAGTCCGACTTTTTGGCGGGATATGGAGCAGCACAAGCTGTACCAGGACCACTGTTCACCTTTGCCGGTTATTTAGGAGCGATGATGCGTGGGGTTTCAGGAGCTTTGGTTGCAACGATCGCTATCTTTTTGCCAGCTTTCCTTCTGATCGTAGGCGCATTGCCCTTCTGGAGTGCTTTATGTAAAAGCTCAAAAACCCAAGGAGCATTAATCGGAATTAATGCAGCCGTTGTAGGTATTTTGTTGGCATCGTTGTACGATCCGCTTTGGACAACTGCGATCCTAACTCCTGTTGATTTTGCACTGGTAAGTATGTTGTTTCTAATGCTCGTTTTTTGGAAAGTACCACCGTGGATCGTTGTCGTTGCTGGTGCAGCAGGCGGTACAATCATGAACCTTCTCTAAATAAAAAAAGGTACCCGTACACTTGAACACTTCTTTTTCAAAGTGTTCAAGTGTACGGGTACCCGATTATTCTAAGCATACCTTTTTTACTGCTCCATGCAGATTATCGATTTATCCTCTTCGTCATTCCAATCGTAAACTTCTCAAATCCCAGTTTTGCGTAGTAGGTTTCCAAACCTTCCGTGCACATCAGTTGTGGAATCACCTTATTTTTCTCGCAATGCTCAACGATTCGTTTCATTAATTCTGTACCTATTCCTTGAGATTGATAGTCAGGCAGAACGCCTAGTCCGCATATTATACCTGTTATCACTCCATCTGATATTACACGCCCCATGCCCACTAAGCGCTGCTGATCATAAGCATACATTGCATACCAACTTTGTTTGCACATACGTTCCAATTCATGTTGAGATAAATTCAGCGAATTCCATCCCAAAGATTCATATAGCGTTACTAATTGGTCGAAGCTCTCAGGTGGTTCTATTGAATAATGTATCGATTCTCTCATCAGATACCTCCTCTATCTACTCCATTTTAGTTCAGTTACTCCAGATATCCACTTTCATCTGGGCACATTTGAAATACTTGGCCTCAGCCTTGCTTGTAGTCAGTTTCAACAGACATTGCAGCTCTCCATGTTGGAATAGCCCACCACTAAGGTCAGCAGCAACACCGCCATACTGGTCATCCGCACCAAGCCATACAGATGGTCTCTCCAACCCCGCTGAGAATTGTAATCCGGTGCAGAGGAGCACAGTGAGATTCTTACGGTTCTGCGCCTCGTCTCCTGCTACGCCATGTGTGGTGAAGAATACCATGTTTTGCTTGAAATCGGTGTATGTTCCATCTGCTTTATAGGCACGGACCATACCATACTTCTGATTTACGTTTTGATAAAAGGTGATTCCGGCCTTGCTATCCTTCGATTTAATGCCAACCTGAACTGAAATTCCAATGTTTCCGTTTAATTGTAGCGCTTCCAAAGTGATTGCAATTGCTGTTACTTTTGAGCTGTCAATCAGATGTTTCATTTTTAACTCTGCCGTGGCTCCTGCCGTTGTCGGTGTTGTAACGGTTATGGTCCCTCTGTCGGGCAAAGGCTCAAACGTAGGGGTCCCCACCACCTCCACCCAATCCGGTAACGTTCCGTAAAGAAAATCGGCCACAAGCTGTTTGTGAACCTTTCCAAATGGCACGATCTGACCCGCTGCATCACGTATAACCATCTCTACACCCCCACCGAATAGGCTACACCGATATTATGATCGGTATTGTAATACACGTACACTACCCCGTCCATAACGGACACCATCAAGGATTGCATATTGGTCGTTTCCCAATTTAATGCCGGAAAATATATATCTGAAGGTTTGTCCAGCAGTTGACGAAAGTCTGCGCTGATCTTAGCAATGGCAGGCCGAGCTACAGTCGTGACCCCACCGGAAGCATAAGCCGATAACATGCCCAACCACCACATGCTCCCTTTGTACATAAATACACCAGCATTGGGTCTCGAAATGTTTTCATCCGCCGATAAAGTCGCATCATTACCCCCCATTAATGGTCTCGGATCAGCTAACCAGCTACGTCCGTCATGTGAATGCCAGATACATTTGCGGCCAAAGTCGCCGCCGCCCATCACCGAAAAACCGATCCATTTGCCGCCATTTCTGAAACACGAGAAGTAACCGGTATGACCATCACCAGGGAACCCGGGAGGTTTGTCCAAAATCAAACCCACTCTTGTCCAGTTAATCATGTCTACAGAGGTCGCAAGTGCCGTTGATTGATTGATTCCCAGTCCGTTTTGTTGATAATACATAAAGAACAATTGTTCTTCATCGTTCCAGATCACAAATGGCGTTTCCGTCGAATTCCCAACCACAGTATCGAGATACACCTGTCCGTGTTTGGTCCATGGTCCTGTCGGGCTGTTCGAGTAGGCTAGTCCAATTCCTCCGATATGATTATGGTTGGTAGAATACGTAGCATAATAATCTGCTTTTGCATCAGGGATAAGTCCCTTTACCTTGATCGCCCGAAACCAATAGATTGATTGAAGACCCGCCATTGCAGCGGTATACATAGGATTGTCCATTTTTTTATCAAATTGAGGCGTGTACATCCGTCTGGTTTCTGCATCGCAATAATCATAAGGCGCAACGGCCCTGCTTGCCTTCATCGCTGCGTCGAGTGCTGTCTGAGCAATATTTTCAGTCGTAGACATGGGAACTCAACTCCTTCGTGAGCAGGCTATTACCATTTACCGGTCGCGAATATAAAACATCCGAAGTGTCCTTTAATAGGATTGAAAAATCAACAACATTACCCTCATTTGCAGCCGGCTCCTGAGTAATACAAATGATAGGACAAATTCTAACATTATATGAATACGCTTTCATTTTGTTCATTCCTTTATTTCCTTTACAGTTGTTATCAGCCATTGTCCCTTTCATTGGTACGCCCGGATAATGTTGATCCTTCATATTAATCCCTCCTATTGTTTTCTCCCGATAAGTATATTCATGAAGTTACCTTTCTGTTAAAGCATTATGCCCATATTACAGCCTATTATTCTCAGTCTGGTTTTCATATAAAACATAAACAGGTTAACCAATACAAATTGGCTAACCTGTTTGAACGAAGAAACTGCACAACCAACTACTTATTCCTCCGCAAAAAGTGAAGATATGGGATTGGCTACTTTTTTATTGGATTTCTCCTTGCCTTGGTTATCCAATACATAGTACTGGTAAAAGTCGTTCGTGAATCCAATAGACTCCTGTGTTTTCAGCTTAAAAGCTTCAAATGCCGCATCACTCAGATGATCCTCATTCCAGAAATAATGAAGCATCAATCGATTCTGGTTATAGGGATGTTTGATAACGTATGCACCCGCGGCGAGAGGTTGGTTCATGGTATTTTTCCAAGGAAAACCCGTCTGTTTCGTTCGATCAATAATGTTAAATTTTAAAGCCTGCACCAATCCGTTTGACTTGGCATTGCCAATGACAATAAGGTTACTGTTGCCAATCTCTTTTTTCATCTTTTGCTTCAGTTTCTTGCGATCCCGTATAATGTCGTATCTCATACCGGTCATATCAAGGAATCCGGTCAACTGATTAACCATATCTTCCTGCTGTTTAGTTGCAAGCTTACTGACCTGATCGCTGAGCACAATGGTTAATTCCTCGCCTTGAAGGACTTTGTCCATCAATCGATTCATCACTTCATAAGGCAGATTAGGGATCATGCCCATGACAGCCTGATACTGTTGTTGTAACATGTCATGTACATAGGCGGCGGTCTCTTCCTGTGATAATTGGTATTCCGGCTTTAAGACAAAGTTAGGCTGATATAGGGCCATCTGCATTTCTGAACGTACTTCCTTACCAAGCACATCTTCAATGGTGTGAAGCAGCCCCTCTAAAGTTGCATTCTGGTACACGTAGCGTTTGAAATATGTTCTCATGAACTCGTCAAATTTCTCTTCGCCGACGGTACGGTAAAGCTGATAGATCGCTTGTCTTCCCTTCTGATAATATACCAAACCTGCTAAATCCCCAGCTTCATCGTTTGTTGACGCAATCGCCATCTCTACGGGCGCCGTATCAAACTGTACGGATCTGAACCCATTTAACTTATCTCCCTGTTTCTCTGCAAAATACACCATGGAGAAATCGGCAAAGCCTTCATCCAGGAAGGATTCGGTCTCCGAGTTATTACCGATCAATGCATGGAACCACTGATGCGCTATTTCATGAACAAAGGTTGTGTCTTCTTCTGGAATAGCACCATTTTGAATCTGTCCCATCTGGATGAGCCTCGCATACTCCACGGCAACGCCTTGTACATACGTCTCGACAATTCGGAACTCTGGATAGGGATACTTGCCATATTTCTCACTATAAAAATCGATGACCTTGAATGCCTGATTAATGTACCGGTCAACTATCTTTTTCTTGGATGGATCATCGTTGTAATAATAGTATTCCACCGTCAGACCGTTACGGGTAGCGCGCTCCACTTGAAGATTAGGACTGGCAAAGAAAACAAACTCTCTCGTATTCTCGGCTACGGCAGAAACAATTTTACGTCCATGTTCTGTACTGTCTTGAGTGGTGATAGAGCCAAGCATGGCTACCTGATACTCCTCAGGCACATTAAATTGAACTTCAAAGTCCGATGAGGTGTAATAATCGCTCTCAAAAGTTCGACTATACGGTGCCTTGTTCCATTGATGCTTAACCTCGTCGTAAACAGACATCACCGGGAACCAGTGCGCACCATTGATCATGTCCTTGTAGTAGGAAACTCGCTGTGAGCCATAGGGTATATTCAACTGAAACTCCAGTTGGAATGATACAGATTCGCCTGGTTGAACGGGCTCTTTCAACTGCACGGTCAACGCTTGGTTTTCCTTATGGAAATCGAGAGATTGGCTATCTGCTGTTACAGCCTGAATATCGATGCCACCCAGAAAGTCCTCCGCTGTCTTCTCCGGGTGATCTTCACTAATCTTTTCATTATGCTGTTGGTACATGCTCGCCTGTGTAGACTTGGAGAGGTTTGCGTCAGCATATGTATGAAGGACCAACTGCTGGAGGGTATCCTTGCTTGTGTTGCGATACGTTACCTTCTCGCTCCCCTGGATCGTCATGTCCTTCTCATTTAATCGAGCATGGATCTGGTATTGAATCGGGGCCTGCTCTAAAGAGTCTTTCTGTGTGTTATGTATCTTCGTAGATACAGGTGGGACTGCTTCCGCTGCCACAACCCCCATGCTGGCAAGTGGGCTTGTTGCCAGTATTAAAGCCAGTGTACCCGCAATCCCTACTCTGGCTAACTTTGATGTAAATGGGTTTGAATAATTCATTAGTTCTCTCCTTCTCCTGTTCTATGATGACCTCAGAACCAAGTATAGAAGAGGAACCTTACGTTGAATTTATGTTTTATTTAAGTTTTGTTTAAAAAAAGGAAAAGAACATGAAGCTTTCTCAAATCTCATTCATGTTTGTATGTAAAAAAAGAAAAGAAGCCTACATCGTAAGGCTTCTCGTGTATGATCTGTAGTGGGCTCGAACCACTGACCCCTACCCTGTCAAGATAGTGCTCTCCCAGCTGAGCTAACAGATCATGATATATAAATGTTTCCCAATCAAGTAACAGTATCATATCAAGTAACCGTGTTCATTGTCAATGATTTATTTGGTTATAATTCACCCGAAATGGTGCACAATAAAGGAAAGATTACCATTTCTACAACGAGGTGAATTCCCTATGAGAAACTTAACAAAACGGTCAACATCCAATAAATATACATTTACCAAATGCTTCTTTCTCTTTGCTGGGCTTGTGATTCTCAGTACAACCGTTACTGGTTGCAGCTTAGAGAGGGATGAACATACAGTTCAATTCCAACAGTTAAAACAGCCCAATGAAAATGGTGAATCTCTTCCCGTTTGGCTGGACGTATACTCCAAATCTGTAATTCAAGATGTATATTCTCCGCGAGGAAGCAGTGAAGTCTTGCCGTGAAGGTTAACAGATGAATTACTCATCTTCATCCCACTTGCGTGAGTATGCTTTCTTCGTAACGTAATACAACAGAGTAATCATTCCCGCCGACATTAACAAGGTAATGACCATGATGCCTGTCATGCCCATCACTATCCCCTCCTCTCCCAATATGTTCCAGACTTCACTATACAGGAAAAACATTTTTTTGTATAATTCAGTCTGATATGTCGCGCAAGAGCAGAAAGAAGGAATGGAATTGGCAGCTGAGATTAGTTATGTATCGACAGAAGAACAACTGGAGCAAGCCCTGGGAATTCGCCATCACGTTTTTGTGATCGAGCAACAGGTGCCTGCCGAGATTGAGATTGATCAATTTGATGTCATCAGTCCAGATGTGCATCATGTATTGTTAAGTACGGATGGCCAAGCTGTAGCCACAGGACGTCTGATCTATTACAGCAAGGATACGGCCAAAATGCAGCGAATCGCAGTGCTTAAATCTCATCGTTCATTTGGTTATGGACGTGTGCTTCTGCTCGCGATGGAGGAGCGAGCACGTGAACTCGGCTTATCCTATTCTGTACTGGATGCTCAATGTCAGGCACAGAAATTCTATGAAAAACTGGGTTATGAAGTGATTTCGGAAGAACCTTTTTATGATGCAGATATTCTGCATGTTCGTATGAGAAAGAGCTTGTAAAACTTCGGCATTGGCAAGTCTGATCAGCATATGATGCATACTTCCCATGAATTCGGATAGGCTAATCAGGTAAACAGATTCCTATCTCGTCATATAAGGAGAGTGTGACATCATGGATCAAACGACACGCGAGAGTTTCACAGCAGTACAGAAAAATGGTGACGGTGACCTGACAGCTTTTCAGACTTCAGCAGGACGTGTACTGGATTATCAGCAAGCACTTGCAGAAGTAAAAGCTGGTGCTATTGCCGGTGTGAATGTATTTAAAGGCAAGGATGGCGAAATGTACATTCGCGGCGATGCCGACGGTGATCCAACCAACAACCTGGACCAACTTCCCCATTTCTAAAATAGATGCACATGTCGTACATGTGACACAGTAAGCGCCGATCCGGATATCCGGGTTGGCGTTTTCTTATTATGATTAGTAGTCCGTAAAATATTTTACGGAATCACCGGAAGGTTGGCTTTTGCGAATCGGCTGTTGTACCTGTTCCCATGCCTGTAAAATCTGTATACCTTCGAGAGTAGACCGATTCTCCCACGCGATGTGCCCGGTTCGTTCAAGCTCCAGCAAAGACTCATGAATGTAAGCTCTGCTTCGTCCCGTCTTGTTCTCCAGTTCATCCATACGCGGCAGCCTGCGCCGTTGTCCTGTATAGTTCACCAAAATACGTAAAATCTTGCGTTCAAAGTCGTTCAGCATACTTTACCTCCCCATTCAGATCCGTAACAGGACGCCATGCCAGAATACCTTGCTCCAGAAATGTTCGGGGTGAGCCTTCTTTTCCCGCTGATGCTCTAATCATCCCGCCACGTACACTGTTAATTCGAATCTGTCGCTGCGTAATCTGCCCTGCACGATCCATGTAGACAAGCTCCACCATCTGGCCAATATATTTCCCTAGCATAATCATCCCTCCGATAAGAACATTTGTTTGTATTTCATATTATATGCGAACATAAGTTCTTTATTCAATAGTAAAAAAAGGATTTTGTAAAATAAAAAACCAGACCTTCACCTTAATGATCAAGGCAGTCTGGTTCAACCCATAGTATAGCTAATATGAAACATGGCTTGTAATGACCAAGTTCAGTAGCGGATCAGTGTCGATCCGATTCCGAAAATTGCACTTTCTTTAACTGTTGTGTAGATGGATTAAAATCAACATTTACATAGACTGCGAATTGCTTGCCGTCTTTAGCACGAACCCACAGCTTGAACTGTTCCCGTGATTGATCCGCTGTTAGGGAGGTACGACCGATATGCTTATAGTCCAAAATATCCACATTATACTTGGTCTGTGTTTCTTTGACCGCAATAATTCCCCACTTCGCATAATCCGGGATGGCTCCACCCGTAGCCGAGGCAGGTGTGAATCCCGTTAAACTAAGCATAACCGTAAGTATTGTAACGATGAGCATTCTCATTTCACTCACTCCTTGGGACAATATGTTTCTGTTATATTGCCCGTCCGGCTTTCATTTTACACGAATAAACGAAAGATCCAGGCCAGTGGCCGTAGGGAAAAAGGAACCACATGAACAAGCCGGTCAAACGAATCAGGAGGCTCCGTCCGAAAGCTCATTCCCCAGTCACCTGAGAAAACGTGTTGTTGTGTCTTCGGCTCCTCAGGACGTTCCAACCCGTATTTCTTCTCAAGTAACTGCCGTGTTTCTTCATCCACCTGAACCTCGTTTGTAACGTCATATGCTGTGACAGGCTCGCTGCTTATGTACATCTGAATCATTAGAAACATCGGAATCCACGCTATTTTTACCCAACGTTTGTTCATCTTAAACTCCTTTATGTACTTTAATTCTCTTGTATCTGGAAGCTCCATTTAGAGGTTAGATTATACATAAAATTCACCGAATTGGAAATAACAACAGGGAGAAGATATGCAGCATTTGATATGCAATACTTAAGTCCCATTTGGTTGGTTTTTTGTTTAAAAAACCCAACAAACGTGTAATAGGCCATGACAGAGTGACTCCACGATCTGAAACCCTACACGATCTGCAATACCAATCTGAGGAGGTTACACCCGAATGTTCAAACGCTTGGATGAAATCCTAATTGAGATTCCCAATGTCGAGAAGCCAGATCCGAATGCTGCGGCAGCTATACAAGAATTGCTCGGCGGCAAATTCGGAGAAATGTCAACGTTGAACAACTACCTCTATCAATCGTTTAATTTTCGATCCAAAGAAAAGCTAAAGCCCTTCTATGACCTCGTCATGAGCATTACGGCTGAAGAATTGGGTCATGTTGAACTCGTGTCTCATGGGATTAACAAGTGCCTCAGAGGCTCAACCGAGTACAAAGAACCCGACGATACGCCGCTAGGTTCGGTGAAAGATGCTCGTCTGTCGTATCACTATCTGGCAGGTGCACAAGGCGCAATGCCTTTCGACTCTATGGGTAATCCATGGACGGGAGCAAACGTCTTCAACAGTGGCAACCTGGTCGAGGATCTGCTGCATAACTTCTTCTTAGAATGTGGCGCTCGTACCCATAAAATGAAAGTATATGAGATGACGGATCACCCGGCAGCCCGGGAAGTAGTTGGTTTCCTGCTGGTACGTGGCGGCGTTCATGTTGTCGCATATGCGAAAGCACTTGAGATTGCAACTGGCGTAAATGTGACCAAGCTGGTTCCTATTCCTTCACTGAACAACAAAGCCTTCAACGAGGCTCGTAAATATGAAGAAAAAGGGGTACACACCAAGCTGTACACCTATAGTGATAAAGACTTCAATGCGATCGGCCAGATCTGGAAAGGGACTCACCCCGAAGATGGACAACCTCTTGAAGTCATCCAAGGGATACCTGAAGGATTCCCGATTCCAGAAGCCCCTGCGGTGGAAGAAGAATTCGCCCCAGGCATTTCGCAAGAAGACTTTAAGGAAATTGCTCGCCGTCTGAAGATGGCAGGAAATATTGCCGATTAAGGAACAAATTGTTTAACAGGTTCTTTCCCTATATATAAATTGTTAACTCTATGTTTAAGTGAAGCCCTCGAACCCTGCTGCTGAATGCAGAGAGGATTTGAGGGCTTTGTTATAATCAATTTATGATACCATTTTATGGTGCAAACATGAGTCTGTTGTATGCACGTCATTCCCTGAGAATTTAGCTGTAAAAGTAAACCGGATCTCTGCTCACATCGTTAAACTTAATTAAACTCCAGCACTGATTCCTCACGCTGACTCATGACTTCAATTAGCATGTTGGCACCCAGACGAAAACCTTGTGCAAACGCTGCTTCCGTATGCATGCCCTCACATCTGCCACACAAGTCAAATAACTGTTCAAGCTCACGGAATTCGTTCTCGCTCAATCGATTCTTCCACTGCTCTGTCAGAGCTGCAATCTGCCGCCCTAACGCTTGGTATTCAGGATGTGTCGGCATCATCATCTCATCCGGTCGAAGTCGTCCATTATATAATGCTTCTAATATCGAATTCATGTGCATCCTCCTGTATATCAATACGCACCTCACTTGAATGAACGTTCTGCACATGGTAGGATATTTATGCAGTCGCTCATTCAAGTGATTGTGGGTTAGGAAGTAGCGCTGTTCTTCGAGGGACGAACGCTGCTTCCTTTTTCTATTTTTGGAGCTCGTCGTAAATCTTCTCAATCCCTTTGCGAACGATGTCTGATCGATTCGTATTCAGCTTCTCAGCCGAAATATCGAGCTTGTTCATAATTTCCTCGTCAACACGTATCTCAATCGTTCTGCTTTTGGGTTTGTCAGACTTAGGCCGCCCCATCTTTTTGGCGGACATTTGCTTCACCTCTTTTTTTGTCCTGACAACAATATATTATTGCCAGGACAAAAAGTCAATGTAATTATAAAACATACGTTCGTTTTTGTGACAGCAGATTCATAGATAAATGTATAGTCAGTAATCCGTTTGAATGATAAAAAACAACCTTGAACGGCTAGGCGCTCAAGGTCGTTAGAGTACTATTATTGAGTAACAAATTAAAATTCAAGAGATACGCAGACAGGTAGGGAAAAGAAGTTGGTATTTTAGCATTGTTATCACTACATATTCAATATTTTTATCTCGAAAACCGTTTTACTTGTTCATTGGTTTTCCATATCTCACTAAGACATGCCAAAGTAATTTTAATTCTTGTAGAACTTCTTTGTAGGTTCCTCTATCACTCCAATGACTTGGATTTCGTTTCAGGTCCATAGCTGCAGAACCAATGATATTTGCATCAATCAAATCACTTTTTGCAATTCTCTTGGCTAGTGAAGGCATCGAAGGACCTCGAAAATCCATAGGAACGTCATCTACCAATAGTGTAAAGCCCATGTGCCAGTGGAGATCAATGGAATACTTTAAACATATCTGCTCTAAGATTCGTCCTGTATGTGTGCCTTTAAATGATGGGTCGGCAACAAGAATCTTTACATCTTTTTCAAGGGAAATATCACCATGAACCTGAGCTTCGATATAATGGTCCAGATTTCGGTGTGGCTCTTGGTTTGATGGATTTCGGAATGATTTCTCAAGATTGATGAGCATATGGTCAATTAACTTTTGAACTGTTAGATTTCTTTCACCAATGGCAAAATTATTATAAAATACATCCCTCATAAGAGCAGCCAAAACGAGGTCAAACTCCTCATACGTTCCCTTTTCCTCAGGGTCTTGGTGAGAATCCAAATATGTATACGTGCAACGCTGAGAGACCTCAGTGGATAAAAGGAAATAACATGATCCAAAACGCGGAGCAGGTCCATCGGGATGTAACATGACATTGAGCGCCCCATACTTGGGACGTTCGCTATTGGTTGAGCCATTAATTTGGTACGCTCCGCCAAACATTTTATTCTCCCAAACGTCACGTTCACCGCCTGAAAATGCGGATACACTTCCATTCGATAAGAAAGTCTCAAACTGACTTTTATAAACCCCCTGCTCAAGTAGTGCCTCAGCCACGCTTTTCATATTCGGATCTAATCGATCTGGGTGAAAGTGTAGCGCGATACTTGCATGAGATTTTAGTTTAGTGATAGCATCTTCAAATGTCTTCAGCTCGATGTTGGACATACGAAGGATTTCCCTAATGGTTTGCTCCGCCTCATTTTTGCGGCTTCTTGCATAATTGGTTACATGCTCTTGAGCTAATTGCTGAGACCTTGATAATTCCATGAGCAGAAGATTCCTTTCCATTTTTATAAAATCATAATACATGATGGACAGTAAGGGAACTTACAGGCGGTTCAAAAATCATGATAGCTTGCAATGAATCTAATCCACATCATTTCTTTCAATTTGAATCATATTCATGTGCAACGCGCGTTCCTCCACCATCATAAAGCTATGAGCCCCTTATTCTCCGCCTTGTGTCTTAACTTTCTCCTCATCCTTCACGGTCACATGAACTACTTGCCCTTCATTCGCTGTATTCGCATCTCGCATCTGAATGGTCCATGTCCCTCTATCTGCATCAAACCGTGTGTCCTCTATGACGGGAATATGCATGTTCTCTGTATCAAGTGAATGCAGTCCGCTACGAATCGCATCCGCAGCCGTCATGTGCGCACCATCTGGTGCCACTGGACAAGATACGGCTATCTTTTCTGCTCTGGCCTGCCCAGGATAGGGTTGATTTTCCGGGCCTCCATCCGTCCAGACTTCAACATAGGAGCCGATCTGCGGATCAGGCGCATTGGAGAACCATTTTGCCGGATAATACCGACTCTTTCCTCCATTGGAACTGAAATCCTCATATGCCGGATCAACAACAAGAATGGAATTGTCTTTGCGTTCAACCACATAACCAGTGAATCCATCTTCACTTGGTGCATTGGCTTGAGCCTGCACAGAGTTGCACTCGATATGTCCTGAACATCCCGTAAGGCATACGATTAGAATTGAGAGCAATATGAGGACTCGACGAAGATGGATCACATGTAAATCCCCCTTTAATAACACCTCTTTCTAAATTTAACGTACCCGGTCAGATTATTGTTGCATATACAGCTATCAGCTCACCCTTAACTTCCTGACGGGTTCAACACGATCAACCCAAATATTCACTTCTTTATATCCCTTTTGTACATATACCTTCCCCATACCACCAACGCCGCACACAACAAGATCACACAATAAGCCCATACAAAAAACATGGCAAGCCCCAACCCGATGTTGGCATCCAGGCGCTTATCAAAGATTTCTGTGTATAGCGAAAAACCTAGTGGCACGGCGCCAACAATGAAAAGTCCAATGGACCATCCACCCCAGCGTCGAAAACCAGACCCCTCACGAGTACTTGAAAGTTTGCGAATCCCTTGACTCAGAAGCCACCAAATCAGAATAAATAATAGACAGGTTAGAAGAATTTTCAGCATATCGTTCAACTGCATATCGCGCACCTCCTACATCTTGCAAGATGATGAACATATCTTACACGTTAAGTGTTCTCTTTACTATATTACCCGTTTCCATATCCATGATCACATGCAGATCAGAGCACAGTACCCCTGGCTCACACTTGATCATGAAAAAGAAAAAAACGCCACCGTCCTGACTCCTTCCAAGTCAAGAACGATGGCGTTACTTCTCAGATTTACATTGTTACATTCACATAGGATAGGTTACGCACCAAACTGCGCATAGTGAAGGCGGCTGTACACCCCACCTGCTGCGAGTAATTCTTCATGACGTCCCTGCTCCGTAATACCTTGTTCAGCAACGACAATAATACGGTCTGCATTTTTGATCGTTGCCAGCCTGTGAGCGATGACCAGTGTAGTCCGGCCTTCGGACAGCTCAGCAAGGGATTGCTGTATGGCTGCTTCCGTTTCTGTATCCAACGCGGATGTCGCTTCGTCCAGAATCAGAATTGGCGGGTTTTTCAGGAACATACGTGCAATGGACAGACGCTGTTTCTGTCCACCGGACAACTTCACGCCACGTTCACCAATTAACGTATCCAATCCTTCCGGCATCGATTGAATCAAAGGTTCCATCTGTGCACGTCTGGCAGCCATCCAGATTTCTTCTTCGGAGGCATCCAGCTTGCCGTAGGCAATGTTCTCCCGAATGGTTCCATCGAAGAGGAATACGTCCTGTTGTACAATTCCGATATGACTTCGCAAGGAATCCAGCGTCATATTCTGAATCTCCTGCCCATCGATCGTGATGCGACCTTCCAGCACATCATAGAACCGCGGCAACAGACTGCACAGCGTTGTTTTACCTGCCCCCGATGGACCTACAAGCGCTACGGTTTCACCTGCACGCACGTTTAGATCGATACCTTTGAGAACAGGCTCCTGATCCGAATATCCAAAGGTCACTTGCTCATAACGAATATCTCCACGCAAATGGGATACCGCAACGGCCCCTGGACGATCTTCCACATCCGGTTCCATATCAAGCAGCTCCGTATAACGTTTGAAACCTGCAATCCCTTTGGGATACGTCTCGATAACCGAGTTGATCTTCTGGATCGGTGTCAAGAACACATTGGACAACATAATAAATGCAATGAACTGACCGTAGGTCATACTGCCTTGAATGACAAACCATGTTCCGCATACCAGGACAAAGAGGGATACCAACTTCATCAGCATATAACTGACAGAAGAGTTCCAGGCCATGATTTTGTATGCAATTAACTTGGTTTGACGGAAACGACCGTTGTTCACAGCGAATTGTGCTTTTTCATGCTCTTCATTAGCAAAAGCCTGAACAACACGGATACCTGTAATATTGTTCTCTACACGAGCGTTGAAGTCCGCAATATCACCGAACATTCGACTGAATGCCTTGGACATTTTGCTACCAAAGTAGAGCGACAGATAAATAATCAGCGGTACAATAATAAAGGTTAATACCGCCAGATTCCCGTTAATGCTCATCATGATGCTGAATGCACCAATCAGTGTCATCACCGCGATAAATACATCCTCTGGACCATGATGGGCAATCTCACCGATATCCATCAGATCGTTAGTCATACGGGACACGAGGTGTCCTGTTTTTGTATTATCGAAGAAACGGAACGATAACTTCTGCACATGATTAAACAGACTTTTACGCATATCCGTCTCAATGTTAATACCGAGCTTGTGTCCCCAATAGGTAACCACGAAATTCAAAAATGAATTCAATAAGTAGATGCCGAGCAATGCCAGACATGCCCATAGAATCCAGTCCCAGCGACCGCCTGGCAGCAGATCGTCGACTACGCGGTTGACCGCCAGTGGAAAGGCAAGCTCCAGCAAGGCGACTAAAATCGCACAACTGAAGTCAAGAATAAAGAGCTTTTTGTAAGGCCTATAATAGGCAAAGAAACGGCGAAGCATGGACTGAAGTCCTCCTTATGCAACCACACAATGATGATTACGTTCTATTTCGTCTTGCTTAAGAGGTACAGGAAGTATGGCGCACCAATAATGGCAACCAGGATCCCCGCAGGAATCTCCGAAGGCTGTAGGATGACACGACCCAGCGTATCTGCAACCAGTACAAGCAATGAACCGATCAGTGCAGATGCGGGTAACAGGAATTGATGTTTTGGACCCACCAGACGACGCGCCAAATGCGGTCCGATCAGACCTACAAAACCGATCCCCCCACTCACAGATACACATGAGCCGGCAAGTCCTACAGCAGCCGCAAGCAAAATCAGTCGCTCACGCTCAACCGGAGTCCCGAGTCCGCTGGCAGTCTGGTCCCCCAGATTCAGTACGTTCAACACACGTGCCTTATACAGAACAAGCGGGACAAGAATAATAAGAAACGGTAGCAATGCCGTTACAAATTTCCAGTTCGAACCCCAGATGCTGCCTGCCATCCAGGTAGCTACAAATTGATACTTTTCCGGACTAAGTCTTAACGTAAGCACGATCATGGCAGAACTAATTCCCGCCGCTACCCCGATCCCAGTAAGCAACATACGTGTAGGCAGGATGCCCTCTCCTTTTTTGTAAGAGAGAATGTAGATCAGAAATGCAGCAAAACCGGAACCGATCAGGGCCAGAATTGGCAAAAGAAATACCGGCGCTGCTGTCGTTGTCGGGAAAAAGGAAACAAATAACATGACGACCAGACCAGCACCTGCATTAATCCCGAGGATCCCCGGATCGGCCAACGCATTCCGAGATACTCCCTGCAAAATACAACCAGATAACGCAAGTCCAGCCCCGACCAACACCGAAATCACAATCCGTGGCAGACGGAATTCAAACAGGATCAATTCCTGTTTCGCCGTGCCTCCACCAAACAGGGTTCGCATCACCTCAAGCGGCGAAAGCTTGGTAAAACCTGTGTTCATGCTCACCACAAAAGCCGTAATAATTAATAGGGCAAGCACAATGAGGACAATCGTACTCTTGGTTCTCTTCTTGCGCTCTGCTCCAACTATTGTTGAGGATTCCATCGTTACAGAGTCCTCCTTTCTTTACGCGCCAGATACAGGAAGAATGGTACCCCGATGAGGGCAACCAATGCGCCAATTGGCGTCTCGTACGGCGGGTTAATCATACGTGCAGCCAAATCCGCAAATACAAGCAAGAGACTGCCCATCACAGCGGAACATGGAATAATCCAGCGATAATCGACCCCAACCAGCTTCCGCGTGAGATGGGGAATAATGAGTCCAACAAAACCGACCGCACCCACCACGGACACAGCCGTACCCGCGAGAATCAGTACAACAATCAGGCCTATGAGCTTGATCAGCCCAGTACGTTGCCCCAAGCCCACCGCAATATCTTCTCCGAGACTAAGCAGAGTAATGGAACGGGAGATGAGAAGACCTGCGATTAGTGCAGCGAGTACCCATGGGAACATGACCTCAAGTTGAGACCACTTCGTTCCGGCTACACCACCCGCTGTCCAGAAAGCTAGATCTTGTCCAATCCTGAAATATAATGCAATCCCTTCACTGAGTGCCGACAACATCGCTGATACAGCCGCACCTGCAAGCACAAGGCGTAGTGGTGTAAGACCCGATTTGGAAGCTGCACCAAAACCATACACCAACAGGACACCAAGCCCTGCTCCAAGGAAGGAATACATGATGATATACATAAATGGCAAGCCAGGGAAGAAGGCAAAACAAACTGCAAGCGCAAATCCAGCTCCCGCATTTAACCCAAGCAGACCTGAATCGGCCAGCGGGTTACGAGTCATGCCCTGCATGATCGCACCAGCTACAGCGAAACATGCACCTACCATTGCTCCTCCAAGGATACGTGGTAATCGAATCTCCCATATGATCTGATGTGGAGTCAGCTCAGGATTGAAATCAAAGATAGCCTTCCAGACTACACTAAGCTTAATATCAGCAGCGCCAAATGAAATGGACAACGCCATACCCAGAGCGAGTAGCAAAACTCCCCCTGTAAGAATAAGTGTGGCTGCCCACGGACGAGTGTGTATCTTCGCTGTGGGTGAATCCGGATTATGTTTTTCTGGTGAAGCTTGTGAACTCATACGCGCCCACCCTCGTTATGAGTGGAGCTGCCCAAACCTATGTACATAACAATCACCTCTCTATAAATACCGAACTTTAATGATATTGATTCTCATTCCCATAGACCATTGTAAGTGAATCCACGGGCTCTGGCAATGGACAAATAGGACATGTTTATTGCATATATGAAGATTTTCACACAATTTTACACGCAAAAAGGCCGTGTAGGAGCCAAAAAGCTCGAACACAGCCTTATCATTGCCTATGTAGAACATATATCATACAGACTCATTTAACGAGCATGTACCGTGATCAAAGATGCCAGGACATCCGGAACATCGGTAATGATTCCTTGCACACCCATGTCAATCATGGCCTGCATCTCGGCAGGATCATTCACCGTAAATGGATAGGTAACAATGCCATGTGCCAGTGCAGCAGCAATATCTTCTTGTGTGACTGCCATCTTGTAGGGATGAAGGCCGGAAGCTTCGAGTTTGGCGGCATAATCATAGGGACGGTACAACTTTTCCATATATAGAAGTGCTGTACGGATCTCCGGGGCAAGACGTTTACATCTCACGAGCGAAGCATGATTGAAGCTGGACAGCACGACCTGTTGCTCCAGGTTCCACTCCCGGATCGCCTGTATAACCTTCTCTTCCATCCCCTTATAACTCACAATACCATTTTTCAATTCCAGATTAAGCAGCGTTCCTTTCCCCTGTACCAGCTTGAATAACTCCTCCAGAGAAGGAATACGTTCCCCGGCGAAATCAGCATGGAACCAGGACCCGGCATCCCGTGTGCGCAATTGATCGTAAGTCGTATCCTTAACCCAACCTTCTGCGCCGCCAGTTCGACTTAACGTCTCATCATGAATCAGTACCAGTCTGCCATCATTCGTCATCTGCACATCGGTTTCAATACCTGTTGCTCCAAGCTCCAGACTCCGTTCAAAAGCACTCATCGTGTTCTCCGGGCATACGGCAGATGCACCGCGATGGGCAATGATCTCCACGTTCCTCATTCCAGCACCTCCTGTGTTCAAGCTTCACTCTATGATTAACACTATAAACACGGTTTGTTAGACCTGTATTAACGGGGCGTATAATGGGTTGCCTGCTTCGCTAATACTAGCGGCCAGGCCCAACATCTAACGGGCTGGGGATTCACTCATTTTTGCGAACTCAATCTGAAAATCGACATAACATAGTATGAACGATGGAAGCACTGAACTCCGTTATAAGGAGGTTGACTATTGAATCCCTCAAAGAAAAAATCGATACCTACGCGTGCTCACACCTCCCAGTTACAGTCGGCTTCCAGGCTTTCCAGATCATCTGTCCATATCAAAAATAAATCCGGCAAGATGGCTAATCAGCGTTCTTTTAACTCCACTTCATCCAGCACACTGGATCAGCTGGCTATTGTTGCAGCAATACTCTCCTTAATTGCAGCCGCCATCGGGCTATATATCGCCTGGAAATCGTTAAGTGTTCCGGATCAAACTGCTGTTGTGGTGTAAGCTGCTTGTTGTGCAGCTAATGACTCAGGAGGCTCTCTCCTGCTTCTGACCTTATTCAGGGGCAGGTTTTTGCTTTTTCAATTACTTAACGTATGCTGGAAACGTCAAATAACCGTTCCCCTGAAACGCCGGGATATACCGGCGTCTCTTTGGAAAGGTCATTTTTTATTCGGGCGCTGCCTCTGCAGCATGATCCCCGTCCCCGGATTTGACCGAATTACAGAATGAATGTGCGAGAGATAATAACCAACAGAATGAACAATACCAGAATTGCACCTGTTGATGTCCATGCTCCACCACCGAAGCCTCCGCAATATCCGTAACCTGTACCTTTGAGTTCGCTCATCAGTGACACTCCCCTCTTCATCGAAGTACACTATAGACTATGTCCGATAGCGCAACTTGCTTGGGCAGATCGAAAATTCTCCCGAGGAACGAGTGGGTTCAGGCCCGTCTTCTTATGCACTCATTTCCCGTTGAGTTGTGACCACTTCTGAGTCAGCTCTGCAGGAATGTAGGATGACATTTGTTTGATCAGTTCAGCCGGATCAGATTCCAGACTCCACAGACTGAGATGCGAGGTGTTGGAGAATCCCTCCTGTACACTATGTTCTACCATCTTCATCAGCGGTCCATAATATCCGTTGACATTCAATAAGCCAACAGGCTTACGATGAATGCCGATCTGTGCCCAGCACAGTACCTCAAATAGTTCTTCAAATGTACCCATGCCTCCGGGAAGCGCAATGAACCCATCGGATAATTCAGCCATCGTAGCCTTGCGTTCATGCATGGTTCCCACTTCAATCAGTTGTGTAAGCCCTCCATGAACAACCTCACCCCGGAATAATCCCGTAGGCATAACCCCGATTACTTCTCCCCCTTGCTCAAGAGCAGCATCGGCTACTGCACCCATCAAGCCCATGCAAGAACCACCATAGACCAGTGCATAACCACTATCGGCAATCTGTTTGCCAAGTTGAACAGCCTTCTCTGTATAATCGGGGTGATTTCCCGGATTGGAGCCTGCAAAAACAGCTATACGTTTCATTGGGTTTCACTCCTTCTCATGATCTTTTTAGATTGAACTAAAGAATATTTACACTTGCCACTTCGATGACAGAACAACCTTCCGATCGCTGTTATCCCCAGATTTTTTGATTCAATTTTACAAAGGTGAATATCTTGGGATAAAGGCGAACGCTCCACTTCTTCAGGTTATTTCTGGCCTCTACGTTTCTCGTGTAAATGTTTAGTTCAATTTATCTATTTTAATAATATATATCATGAATGTAATGGGTATGTACAACAGGTTAACAGAACCCATGCAAAAAAATACCCGACCGTTTGCAGCCGGCCGGGCTCCCGTTTTATTACACATCAATTTAGAAGGGGTTGTTACTACCTAATATACAGACCAAACATTAAATCCATATGATCTTTGCATGAAATGAATATTAAATCTTCGTGGTACTAACGTATCCCGCGGCGTGAACGTACGACAAACATATGCTTGTCTTTACGAAGAACCCGACCATCTGCAAGTTCAACCTGATCCTCGTCATGACGCAGAATCGTCGTGGATAACGCTACAATTTTGGCCCGGCGCCAGATCATAACCTGTGACTTGAAATAGATCGCATTTTCGAACTGAATTGCCTTTTTCATCACATATCCAACCTTGTGCACCTCAGAACGTGCTTTCTTTAAGGGAAGACTCTCTTCGGGAAGAGGTCTAATCATTGCGATATTGTCAAACGATACCTTGATCCGTTTCGGTCCGATCCGTACACATTCCGCTTCTTCATCCCACTCGACCAGCGTTCCCTTCAATGGCTCCCGTATGCCTGTTGCACGATATACCGCTACTTTTCGTCCTATCCAATGTCGCAATGTTCTCACCTCCATCTGTCTAGTTTTCAGGTATCTTCCAATCGATCGGTTCAATACCTTTGGAGGTCAAGAAATCATTGGCTTTGGAAAAGGGACGGCTGCCGAGGAATCCGCGATGCGCAGCCAGCGGACTGGGATGTGTAGACTCCAGTACCAGGTGCTTGTCCCTATTAATAAAAGCACCTTTCTTCTGGGCATGACTGCCCCATAGCATATATACCATTGGCTCTGAACGTTCATTCAGCGCACGAATTACAGCATCCGTAAATGTCTGCCACCCTAGTGCCTGATGCGAGTTAGGCTGACCTTCACGAACCGTCAGAACAGCATTTAATAGCAGGACTCCCTGCTGTGCCCAATGAACCAGAGATCCATGATTCGGAATGGGCAGGTCCAGATCGGCGTGAAGTTCCTTGTATATATTTTTCAGAGAAGGCGGTACGCGTACCCCCGGTCTAACCGAAAAGCTTAATCCATGAGCCTGTCCCGCACCGTGATAAGGGTCCTGACCAATAATAACGGCCTTAACCTGATGATATGGCGTCAGCTTCAGTGCGGAGAACAGGTCTTCTTTGGGCGGAAAGACCGTCTGTGTTTTGTACTCGGCGGCTAGGGTGTAACGAATCTTGTTGAAATACTCGGCTTCTGTCTCTTCCTGAAGCACCTTGTCCCAATCGTTTCCAAACATATGTATAGGCTCCTTTCCCCTGATGAATGCAGTTACGTGTAGCCCAACTACCGGGCTCTTCCTTCTGAGAGCCGCATGTCATGCAACTCATAGACTATCCACCATTTTAACATAACCGGGGGCAGCAGACCAGAATTGCGCATCAGGGTATGTTCACCTCGAAATAAAACTTGTTCTTGCTGCATTCCGTGTACTCATCCGAAAAAGCCACCACGCTGTTGCGTGATGACTTGATGACTTTACACTTGAACGGGTACCTCTTCGACTTCTTTTACAAGCACACTACTGATTCTCCGTAATCCTTCCTGAAGGACAGAACGCGGACAAGCCAGATTCAACCGAATACAACCCTCACCATTCGCTACAAACATATGGCCATCTTCCAGAAGCACACCTGCTTGCTCAGCGAAGAATAACGGTAAACTTACATGTTGGGGAGCATAGGCTGAAATGTCAATCCAGGCCAGGTATGTGGCTTCCGGAATATGAAAGACAGCCAGCGGCAGATGTTGCTTCACATATTGTTCTACACAGGCAAAATTGGCGTCGAGATAAGCTTTTAATTGTTTCAGCCATTCATCACCCGTTTCATAAGCTGCTTGAGTGGCAGCAATGCTCAGTGGGTTTTTGAAACCATAATGGCGTGCCTGCCAGATGTCTCGAAGTTCCTTATTCGGAATGGTGACATTGGAGAACATCAGTCCAGCCATATTGAATGTTTTGCTCGGGGACATGCATGTAATGATTCGATCCGTATCCGGGAACAGCTTCGCAAGTGGCGTATGTCTTTTGCCAGTCCGCAGCAGATCACAATGAATTTCATCCGAAATGACCCATACATTGTTCCTCAGGCAGATCTCACCCACACGCTGTAACTCTTCCGTTGTCCAGACGCGTCCAGACGGATTATGGGGGTTGCAGAAAATACATACCCTTACCTTCTCATCCTTGGCCTTGGCTTCAAAATCCTCAAAATCAATCGAGTACCGCCCTTGCTTAATGTGCATATCCGAACATACCAGTTCAAGATCATTATGCTCCGCGGCTGACTTGAAGAAACCATAAGACGGGGTAACAATCAGTACTTTCTCATCCGACTGACAGATGTATTCCACCAGTTCATATAAAGCGGGGATGATCCCGTTTGAGGTCTCCAAATGATCCTTGGGGAAGGACCAATCATAGTACCTTTTCATCCAATTCGAGACAGCTTCATAGTATGCCGGATCAAACACCTGGGAGTAACCCATAATTCTGCGGTCCAAACGTTCCTTCACTGCATCCAGAATCTCGGGAGGTGTAGCGAACTCCATATCTGCAATCCACATGCGAATGAATTCTTCGTCCTTAAATGGAAATGTCATATCTTCTGAGGCGTTAAAAATATATTGACGGAAACCATCCGTATTCATGGCATTTGTACCTGTGCGATCTATAATCTCATCAAAGTTATATTTCATAGTAGCTTCTGCTCCTCTGTCTGTTCAACTTTTCATTGTCGGTTCATGTCGTATGAGATCTATTATTCCATGACGTAGAAATTGCATCAAATGCGATACAATCTATTCTGACGAAACAAATAAAGTTTATTGTTTCTTCAGAATAGGTTTTTCGGTGAGAAAGTGATATATTTCTCATATAACATCATTTTTATGAATGACTTTCACCATTTTCACGTACTCTCAAGAAACATTGCATAAGGAGAACCGGTTATGAACAATATCAATCAGGAAGTTGGCAAGAAAATACGAAACTTTCGGAAGTGGCGGGGACTGACCATTCAACAGCTTGCGGATCAGATCTTCAAGAGTAAGGGTACGCTGTCCAAGTATGAGAGCGGAGATATTACACTTGATCTGGTGACGTTACATCATATTGCGAACGCACTCAACATCCAGGTGGAGCAACTCTTGTACCAAGAGCCAAGACACGCTTCTCCCTTGATGAATGCGGTCCCGTCCAGCTTTTTCAAGAATTCTACACGTTTCTATTCCTACTTCTATGATGGGCGTAACAACAGTCTCATTCGATGTGTCATTGACATGATGGCTCAATCGGATGCCAACCGTTATCGCACCGTGATGTATATGAATGTGAAGGATTTTGAGAACTACCAGGAGTGCGAGAATATGTATTGGGGTCACACCGAGCATTATGATACACTCACCACGCTGATTTTGAAAAATCAGGCCACGCCGCTGGAGAATCTATATATTAATATTCTGGCGTCTTTTCAGGAATCAGAGAAAAAATGGGGACTGATGGCTGGTGTCTCCTTCAGACCTTTCATGCCAATCGCGCTCAAAATGTTATTCTCCAGAACCCCGCTGCCCGAGAATCAGGAGTTGTATAATGAATTAAAAATCTCAAAGGAAGATCTGCGGACACTGAAAATATACAACATGCTCGCTGTCACTTGAACAACGCAGCGTATCACCCATTCTCATTATGGGTCGGCGACAGTTGCTCCACATTCCTCCTCATTAAATAAGGCACTTCTATAAGCTGTTGAAACCAGCTCATAAAAGTGCCTTTCACTTTGATGCCTATCGGTTCGGGGATTAGTGAGACTAACGTTTAGTTTTTGATTAAATCCAGCGTCTCGTCAAACATTTGCTTCTGTTCCTCAATCTTGTTCTCATTACCGATCACGCAGCGCTGTTGCTGTTCAAGAATGGCCGATAAGAGCTCAGCAAAACCGATAATGTCGCTTTCCTTCGTGCTTAACACTTCGTCACGTTCCTGTTGCAGATCTGCTTCAGTCACATTCGACAGATAACACTCCAGAGAGAATGCCCCTTCGCCATAAGGTGTTCTCGGCGTATCGAGATCCTGAATCGCACCAATGATGTAACGCGTCATTTCCCGCTCGTCTGCCCGGAAATCGGTTAAATATTGCGGTATCTCTTCATATACTTTGTACGTTTTATCCAGGTTCGGATCACGGTACGATGCAACGTAGCTGTCTCCGTTCCGTCTGAAACCTGACATACAGCCATAAGCTCCGCCTTTGGCGCGGATATTGGTCCACAAGTAATCCAGAGACAGGATACCCTGCAAGACCCGTAGGGAACCGGTGTATTGATATCCTTTGTTGATATAATTGCCCGTTTGCACCACGTACTGCACCTCTGAAGGAGAACGGAATCCTTCCTTATGCGTAGCCGGTGTGAACGTAAACTCTTCCTTGGCAACCTCATGTGTGAACAGCTTCGCTTTCAGATCGGATACCTGTTGCTCCAGTCCTTCATATCCCTGCTCATCGGCAGTGTAACTAACAAGCAAGTTCTCCGGTCTGAAAATATACCCTGTCAACTCTTGCAGGCTGGAAGATAACTCTTCTTTTCTGGCCTCAAAATTCGCCTGAAGATCCTCAAGCCACTGGTAAAAGGTAATGCCACTCACAGCTTCTCTGAAATCCGCAACCGCTGAATGTTTGGACGATGACCGACCAATTCCCGCAGAGTGTCCGCTATTGATCAGATTACGTTGCAGATTACCTTTCATCTGAGAGATGATCTCATATAACCGCTTCGAATTATCGAATTGGGATGTGAACACAATTTCTTTGATCATATCAAAGGCAAATCCAAGCTTGTCATATAACACTTTTGCGTTGAACTCATAGGTCGCTTTGAATTCATTGTGCTTATGCGCGTTAGCATAAGATCCAATCCCGCTATGAATACCTCCTGAATGGATATGGATTTCATTGGACAATTCATTGAACGAATAGTTTTGAGTATCCACGTAACCCAATACATTTTTCAACAATCCTGCATACGGCAGGAGATGACGTGGCACTTCTTTGATATCGAACAGCAGTCTCAGATAACCAATCCCGTTTGTGTAGAGGTTATGGTGGAGAATGGTTGTGCCATCGACCTGGTTCACCGTTTGATGCAACGTAGAGGCTTTTGGTTCAATATCTTCAATCGACAACGTCGGTATGACCTGCTGCTGCTCTTTGGTTGAAGGTGTATTCTGATATTCGGCGAGTGCTTCCGTTTTCTGAATCAGCGTCTGAACTTCTTCCTCGCTAAGTCCGGCCTGAATGGTTTTCAGCCGTGCTTTCAGCGCTTCTTCTTTACGTGAATTCAACCCTTTGTCCGGTGTCAGGGCTACGAAGGAAGTATGTGTGTTTTGCAGTAAATACTTCTCAATCAGCTGCTCAAAGTAACCTTCGTTCATTTTTGTCCGCAGTTCAGCAAATACGTCATTGGCTTCCAAATGAGTGAAAGGTGCTTCTTCATCGTACAACCAGCTTTGCAGGGAGGAGAATCCGTAGATCAGACCCTTCGGCATTCTGCCATAGTCCGCTTCTCTGTGATTGAACTCATACGAGTTAATTCCAGCAAGCAGCGCTTTAGGATCAAATCCTTCTTTTACCACACGCTCAAGCACTTCTTGGACCGTTCCCAAGAAATCCTCTTTGCTCGCCAGATTGCTCTTCTTCAGTCCCACAGTGAATACAGGTTGATACAGGCTGTCATCATACGAACCGTAGACATCCTTCGCAATGCCTTTATCCAGCAAAGCCTGTTTCAATACCGCTCCCGGAGCGTTCAGCAAGGCGTATAACAAAATCTGGAACGAAATGTTCAGTTCCTTATCCAGACTTGTGCCAATCACTGCATTATAGGTCAAGAAGCTGTTATCCACTTCGGATTCCGTACTTCCCGCAGAGTAAGTCTTAACTGTGTCTACCCGTTGTGCAAAGGCAGGTTGAAGTTGAATGGCCGAATCAATCTCGATTCGATCATATGCACTCAGGTAGTTCTCATCTAGCCATTGCAGCTTCTCTTCCATATCCATATCTCCGTAGAGATAGATGTAACTGTTGGAAGGATGATAGTATCTCGTGTGGAAATCCAGCAACCCCTGATATGTCAGATCCAGAATAGCTTCCGGGAATCCGCCAGACTCGGAGGAGTATGTGGTATCCGGGAAAAGGGAGTTCAGCACTTCTCTGCGCACCATTCGTTCCGGTGAAGAAAAGGCACCTTTCATCTCGTTATATACAACTCCGTTGTAGGTTAACTCATCGTCAGCAGAGGTCAGGTTGTAGTTCCAACCCTCTTGTAGAAATATCTTTTCATTCTCATAAATATTTGTATTTAATACCGCATCCAGGTAAATATCCATCAGGTTATGGAAGTCATGATCATTACGACTCGCGATCGGATAGATCGTCTTATCGGGATACGTCATGGCGTTAAGGAATGTATTCAAAGAACCTTTCAGCAACTCAACAAAAGAATCCTTGGCCGGAAATTTCTTGGACCCACAGAGCACGGAATGTTCGAGGATATGGGCTACCCCTGTATCATCTTCCGGAGGTGTGCGGAAACCGATACTGAATACTTTGTTGTCGTCCTGATTGGACAAAAGTACAATTTTGGCTCCGGATTTCTGGTGCTCCAACAGATACGCATCCGATTTCAGTTCTTCAATTCTGCGCTCCTGTAACACCTTGTATGGCTTAAGCTGTTTCAACATAAACTTGAGTCCTCCGTCCATAAGATTGTTTTATTGGTTTTGTGACTCTACATAAGTTCAAATATGGTTATTTACACGGGCACTCCGATGACAGAACAACATCTGTCCTCTCCGTTATCGTGTAAATGTGTAGTTGAACCTATATCGTTCAGCAAGGTAAAGGTAATATATGCCTACGGATAGTATACACCATTGTTCCGTCTCTTCATAAAAGTCAGATAAATGTACCTTCTGATATGTATTATGCAGGGTTTATGTTTATGAACTGCATGGTAAAGTGGTCTACAATGAAGTGACATTGATATTAAAGAACATAAAAAAAGATCGCATGCAGCTTGGTTAACAAGCGTCATGCGATCTTTTCTTTTTAAGATGCCGAGGACCGGGATCGAACCGGTACGGTAGTCACCTACCGCAGGATTTTAAGTCCTGTGCGTCTGCCAATTCCGCCACCCCGGCAGGATTATGTATTTCTTGGCGACAAGAAATATCTTACCATGAACTAATTAACTTTGCAACACCTTTATATAAAATAATCCAACTATATTAGTTTAACTAATGATTTGCACGATAACGGAGAGGACAGAAAAAACTGAAAAAGCGAAGCGTTCGCCTTTATCACCGGATTTTCCCTTTCAAAAGGGAATCGAAAAAATCTGGGGATAACAGCGATTAGAAGGTTATTCTGCCATCGTAGTGTCAGTGTAAATAATCTTTAGTTCAACTTATAAAAAATGAAACAGGCACTGCAAGCGTCAGCTCACAGTGCCTAGAAAGTCCGAGTTGCGGTCCCGGACTTCCGGTAAACCAATCTATATTAAGGGAGGTGTAAGATAAGAATACCTCCCCAACATTAAAGAAACCTAAAATCAGCCTTAAATTAAACTAAAAAAGTAAAATAGGTCGAACACGAGCCGCTTCTTCCTCACTACACTCCACGATAACCAAGATATGGTCCTTTAATAGCCAATCTTCGTAATACCGCGCATCCTCCTCCGAGATCCCCGCTTCAGTCAGTGTAAGCACCAAATCATCAGTCTCACTCCCAATCTCATTACCAGCGAGCCTACGTACTGCATTTCCGATCGACATCGTCTGATCCATCCGCTTCCCCAGACCAGCCAATATACCTTTCAGAGCTCCAAAAGCACCGTCAGTTCCTGCACCTTTTAATGGTTTGGGCAGCCCCGTCTTTTCGCTCACCAGCTCCAGATTAAGCTGCTCCTTCGCCACTGCTCCCAAATATTTATCCTTGATGCCTTCCTCTTTCACCTTATTCAGCATAATTATAGCCTCGTTCTCGGTACGGGCCAGCCCAATAATCAATTGTGTCATTCCGTTCCCCTCCTTTTACCCTAATATAACCCCGTAATCCCCATTCAAAAACGGATCATCCACAGCTAAGACAAATCACCTAGAAGATTGTTGATTTCTCTTCTGGAAATCTATACCTAGTTCTGATAGACTAGATAAAGAAGACAAATTAACCATTGAAAACATTGACATATGGATTTAACATCTCATAATCAGGAGCAATGACTTATGAAAAAAGAGGTAGAAATTGCCATCCGGCGTAAACAACAGATCATGGTTCGTAATACAAGCGGTCAGACGGTAACCGGATTTCCTGAGCGTACCGCTGATACATCCATTCTCTCCTTACGTACCGTTCACGGAAGTCTGTGGATACCGTTTGATGAGGTTGAACATGTTACGCGTCTGTTAAGCATCCGGTCTCATCATTTAAGCGGAATGCAACTCGTATAGTCGGATCTGTAATCCTAGAAACTCAGTTCCCTTATAGAAAAAATACCTTAACTAGATCTATTTATGCCAGCACTTTACACAAAAAAAACCAGACGCATGCACGTCTGGTTTTTCTCTTCTACTTATCCTGTACCATGCTGCTACTGACCTCACAACAAAGACCCTACAATCCTTATTTCTGCCCAACCATATCCTGTTGTTACTTCACTACAAACTTCACTCGTGTTCCATCCGGATATGTACTTAACTGATTCCCTACCCATGAACCTGCACCACGATTATCTTTCGGGGTAATGTACTGGATATCTGCACCTGTTCCTCCTTCAGCACACATCGCCATAGGCCACTCGTCACGATCCTTACCTTTTTTGACCGGAACACCTTTAAGGGATAAATCCCGATTGCCTTCCGCTCCATTACGATCAATGGTGCATACATCCGAATGCCCTGCCTTGATAGCAGCTTTAATATGTTTGGCTGTTTCGGGATAACGCTCTGAAGGGAACGTAATGGTGTGGTCCACACTCTTATTAGCCCCTCCGAATGGATTAGGTATCTCCTCCGGCCATTCTCCCCCTGCCCAGGCGTAGAGGGCTACCAGCAGCATCGCTACCAGTGTCAGTACCTGCTTTTTGAAGCCTTGTTTACCTTTTCGTTTTCGTCCTGTGCGTCTCTTACTCATGCTGTGTCTCCCCCATTCAACATTAGCATTATAACAGAACGTCCGTTCGTAAAACAATAAAACAAATAAAAAAACAGCCGAGGCCAGCCGGCTGTCCTGCTTGTTTGATTATCCTACATTGGGAATGGCCAGCTGGCGCAGCAAGGGCAGTGTCACCTCAAACTGTGTGCCTTTCCCTTCTGTACTCTCCACCGAAATCTGACCATTCATCAGTTCCAACAGTTCTTTGCAGATGGTCAGACCAAGACCGCTTCCGCCAAATCGGCGCGCATGGGAGATATCAGTCTGGGTGAATGCATCAAACAATTGTTCGATCTGATGCGGAGGAATGCCAATTCCCGTATCACGTACAGAGAATACCAATACAACGGTATCCATCAGTTGTTGCCTCACATCCACCTGTAACTGCACTTCACCTTGTTCTGTGAACTTGATCGCATTACTCAGCAAATTATCCAGTACCTGCCGAAGTCTTAGCGGATCACCGATAAGCACATCAGGAACATTCAGATCAGCATGACAGAGCAAACGTATGTGTTTATTCTGTGCCGCAGGTTCATGTGTCTTCACAATCTGTTGAATCAGCTTCAGAGGTTGAAACTCAATGTTTTCAACATCCATTTTGCCTCTGCCCAGCTTCGCCATATCCAGGCTATTGTTAATGATGTTCAGCAGCGCCTCACCTGATTGACGTGCAAGCTCCAGATATTCTTTCTGCTCATCCGTAGTTTCACCCATACTAGCAAGTTCGATCATGCCCATAATGCCGTTAAGCGGGGTACGAAGCTCGTGATTCAACTTGCCGATGAATTCCAATTGCCCTCTGCTGTTCATCTCAGCCATGGAAGTTGCAAACTTCAACTGCTGTTCGGCATACTTCCGTTCTGAAATATCGTATTGAATGCCTACAAAATATAAACACTCTCCGGATTCATTAAAGATCGGATCAATATTCAGTTCGTTCCAGAACTTCTGACCACTTTTTGTATAATTTAAAATATCAATCTTAATGGATTGTTGTTTCTTTAATGCATCTCGAATCTGCATTACCGTTTCGGGGTCTGTATCCTGCCCTTGCAAAAATCGGCAATTGTGTCCGACAGACTCTTCATACGTGTATCCTGTCAGTTGGGTAAAGTGTTCGTTTACATACATGAGCGGAAGCTCAGGCAAGGTAGCATCGACCACCGTCACGGAGGATTTCACTTTCGAGATGATAAATTCCCATTGTAATGAGAGTTGATTATGTTGGCTCATGCCTTCCTCCTTCATCACACACACATTGATGTTTATATATTCTGCAATCGTACATTATAAGGAGAGAAAACTAACCAAACGGAATGTGTTGATATTAAATCAATATATTTTAATTGTAACACAGTTATTCAAGTCATGTGGTTCTTGGGTAATAGTTGATAACTAACATTACACAATAACCTAACTATTCATCAGGAGGAACATACATGAAATTTCTGTTAATTATCATCATTATCATTTTGATTGTAGTCTTTTTTACCAGACGCAAACGTTAAGATAAGATCCGTTATGTAAGTGAGAAAGGAAGATGGGTATGAGAACCCTCTTTTTTATATTCATGGTACTCTGTATCATCAATCTCTGTTTCCCAAAATTCGGCTGGTATCTACGTTATGGCTGGATTTCCCAGGGTGAAGCCGAACCCAGCAGGCCTTATATGACTATGGTCAGAACGACCAGCCTGCTGATGTTGCTTATCGCCTTCACACTCGCTATGGCATGAACTATAGGCATTAGAAGATGACTGCCCTGTTGGGCAGTTTTTTTGTGGTGAAATGACGGGAAAATGATAACTTTGTTTGTGGTGCAATGATGACAATGCCCGTAATATAGATATATCGTTTCGGAAAGGACATCATTGGCATGAACATCGCATTTTATCCGTACTGGGCCGCTAAAACGCTGCTCTCACTTATTAATGTCATATATATCATGGTCATTACTACGTTTATATACGGTCTCACTGGATCGGTACTCTCTGCTGCAATGTTTCCACTGATTCAGATCACTGCACGCATAATAGCAGGTTTCACTTTGCCATTACTTGTGAACCGTTTCCCATTCTCCAAACTATTGATCAGCATTTCCATAGCCAAAACATTAATCATGACCTGTATAGCCATTTCGTTAAATCACTTGATTTCACAACTGCCACTCCTATTGATCGGAGTGGTCATACTATCCTTATTGGACGGATGGGAAACTCCGTTACTGAAGACTTTAACGCCACGATTGGTTCAAGGTGAAGACCTTATAAAAGCAAATAGCCTTCTATCTTTCTCCAATCAGACTGTAACCATTGTCGGTTACGCCATGACGGGATTCGCCGTGATGAACTGGGGGGCGTCACAGACCTTCTGGGCAGCTACAAGCCTGTCCTGGGCCGTTCTGATTTTCATGATTGCCATGGGTTCGCTCACACAGAATGTAGAAAAACTCCAGAAATCTGCTGTATCCCGAAATGTATTGAGGGAAGGCTGGAGTATACTTTGGAACAATCCATCGTTACGACTGATCACGCTTATGGACATTGCCCAGGCTCTTGCGGGTTCCATCTGGATCGGAGCTGTTACGCTAGCCTTTGCAAAAGAAGCTCTGGGACGAGGAGAAGGTTGGTGGGGACTCATGAACTCGAGTTACGCTGCCGGAACCATGCTTGGAGGTATTCTGGCTCTTGCACTGGCCAAACGTATTCAGAAGCATCTAATCGCTAGTATGACCATGGGTTCCCTTCTCTTCAGCCTGCTGACCGTCGTTTATGGTCTAAACAACCTGCCATGGCTCGCTTTGGTGTTATGCATACTCATGGGTCCGGTTCATCAGATTCGTGATGTGGCTCAGCAGACAGCGCTTCAGAACAGTGTACCTGTCGAATCCCTAACCAAGGTATACGCCACCCATGGCGTCCTGATATCCACGGTGATGAGTGTATCCATAGTCATCTTTGGTCTAGTCGCCGATCAACTGGGCGTTCGGTGGGTATACCTTATCGGTGGAGCCTTGTTTATTATGTCTGCGATATGCTCATTATCGTTGAGCAGGGCTCACAGGAACTATCCCATTGCTAAACATACGAAAAATATGTAAATCAAAGAGACGAGCAACCTCTGCTCGTCCCTCACAATCTTAATCTTAATCTCAATCCAATCGATAATCTGTCAGCGGCTTGCCTTTTTTATAATACAAAGTGGGTGACAATATATTGAAGAAAATATGCACATCTGGCATGTATGCTTCTTCCAAAATAGCTTGCACCGACGATGCAATCCGATTATGAATCTCCTGGTCACGTTGAAACATCAGAATCTCTATAGAAGCCGGAGAAGGTGTTAGCGCTTGTACATCATGACGCTCTGCCTTCATTCTCTCCCTTGGAATATGAGTAATTAGGGCCATCTGCTCTGTAATTTGGGGTACAACTTCCTCTAGCTGAGGACCTGTGAATCCTTTAAAGCGAATAAACGGCATTGCTATCCCTTCAATCTCTGTTAATAGTCTCTTATGTGATTTTAAGCACATTGTTTTCAGTTGTCAAATGTCATGGATGGCATATGTTGCTTCTTATAAACAGGAAAAGCCCCGCTGAAGTCTCAGCGGAGCCACTGTTTGCACGTTTCTATACGTGACTTACAGCCAGAAAGATTTTGTGATGATCACGAGCAGGATGAAAAGCACAAGAATTGCACTTGTAGAAGTCCATCCGCCGCCGAATCCACCAACATTGCCACAACCGTATCCAACTTGACTCATTTGATTGGCCTCCTTTGAATTTCAAGGTATGCCATAACATATGCGTATTCTGCGCAAGTGATCGGGCTATTCGACAAGTTCATCAGCCCATTCATCTGGGATTCATACCCGGTAACTTAACCAGATGGGTCGATGGAGATTTTCAGTGGTTTTTCTTGTGACTCCTGAGGTGAAGGGTCTGTATTTCCTCTGTCCAGAAGGATTGTACGAGTACGTGTATCACTTCGGGATGCCAGAACAACCTCTCCATCAGGTGTTATACAATAGGCGATCGGAATGGATATCTCGCTATCACGGTACGAACCATCCGCATGGCTTGTCCCCATGACAATACATTGATGCTTCATGGCGATCTGCCGAGCCTCTTCGACCCACTCACTGTACTGCTTTTCACTGAACATGCCCACACCAATGGAATGCATCACAATGTCCACATTCCCTATATTCTCATTTCCAAATCCTTGCAGGACCAGCTCATCACACAACAAAGTGCTTATTAACCACCCCTGTTCCTCAACCGTCTCAGCAGGTGTATATTTAGCTTTCTCCAATACAATCTCTCCAGCCTTACTGATGATAATCGCTCGGTCCTTTGGACGTTCGTCCAGTCTGCGATGACCTGATACAATCATGGTCCCATATTCAGCCGCCAACCTGCAAGCTTCCTCAACATTCTGGTTCAGATAACCTTCAGGAAAAAATAATATATCCGCATCAGAGTGTTGCTTGAGTTCGGCTTCAAGCTGCAGCAGGTGCTGTTCCAACCTCGGTTGTCCAATGATAACCTTCATCTGGTATCCCCCATTCATAAATAAAAGCCGGTTCATACCTGAATAAGGTACGAAACCGGCTTAAAGGTTGTACGGACAGAACTCCTGCTCACCTTACTTTGCTTTAAGAGTAATTGGTTCTCATGTTATTGCTAGACGACACAATTACCTTTACAGTTGAATGATATGTAGTTAGGCATTTCTACGTTCAATACTATCATAGATAGCCTGCCCATCATAGCTTCGATCTGTAGTGATATCTTTCACCAATAGGACGCTGTTTTCATTTCCAGATAAGATGCTCAGTGCCCCCAGCACCCAAGCAAGTGGATATAATGCAACGGATAACATTTTCTTCATAACTCTGTCTCCTTTTCTGCTTAAACAGATAATTGGTTGAATATCCCATTAATACGATTACAATCCAATTAGGTTTCAATTTTATATACAACCATCACTATTTCTAGACATATAGGAGACAAACTAAAATTGTTCCGTTCAGATCAACTCGAAACTCTGGAGCAACGCTGCTGCCTCTTCATGATCAGGTTCCAGAGCCAAAACTTTATGGGTATATGATAGGGTTTCTTCTTCCAGTTCAAGTTCATAACAGCACACAGCCAAATCGTATAAGACGGCTGGATTATGGTTACTCGGGTCTGCAACCAACGATATCTCCAGAAACCGTTTCGCATCCTCATACATATACATCTCATATAATAGCTGCCCTGCCAGAAATGCGAGCCCCCCTTGCTGCTCCATCACATAGTAGGACGACCACATCGTATGAATACCAGATTGAATATCAAGCATTTCCTCATCACTTGCATCAGGAAGAAGACTTGAAATGTGCGTTGCACTGTGGATCAAGAACTCCGCATCATACCCGCCCAGACGCCAAAACGGTAAAATATGCTTCAACTCCATACTTTCTATTCGAGAGTCTACCCATTGTTTCATGCTGAAAAAGTCATCCGGGCCAAAACGTTCGACAAATCGATGGTAGGCCAAACGTGTGTTCACATAACTGATGGGTTCGTCCAACATCAACATGCACCCAACATTCAGGTCTTTATAATGATGTGTTGTGAATCGTGTATGGGCACCCTGTTGTTCCAAGACATATTGAATGGCATGGTAGTTAGCGGTTAGCGAAAAACTCCCGTGAAGAACAAATTCAGGTGGCTCTGCGAACTTCCAGTTATCCAGCCGATGATCCCCTTTATCAGCGGTAATCAGCACATAACCTGACTGTGACAGCTTGTTCAACCGTTCGAGACAAGACAACCCGATTGCTGGGAACAAAATGTGAGAATCCTCCAGTTCCTCTTTGTACAATGTGATAAGCTCCTGATAAGGATAGTTATCCTCACTGTATTCCGGTGCTCGGCGATACTCATAACTCAGCGTCATGTTCTTCAGCATCTCAGCAGGCTCAAGATCGAGACGACGATCCGGAGACTGTACAAGCAGATCGCACTCATAGATCTCGCCATCCCCAATGTAGATTAATTCCTGTGGGATGCTGTCAAAAAAGTAATTAGCAATCAACAACAACGGTTGTTTCAGATCACCGGGCCGAATAACCGTGCCTGCAACGACCAGATTCAATTCCGTATCCACTACAGCGTCAAAACGTGCAAAATCCACTATACCTTGTTGAATAAAGGATTGCATGGATGGATGCTCCTGCCAACCCAGCACATTCTCCGCTACCAGATCCGTCATCACATATCTGAAAGGCGGTAACTGTATTGCGGCAAATTCCTTTAACTCAAGCAGTTTCAGGAGAATTTGGTGTGCCAACCGCCCTACCCCCGCTCCAAGTTCCAGAATGGTTACGGTCTCGCTGATCTTTCCCTTGTTCGAGAGGTCCTGAAGAAAGCCAAAGATCATCTCTGCATACGCCGTGGCAATCACCGGATTACTCGTAATATATTGAGGGACTTGGTTCTCTGTCCAAGCTTGTAACCCCTTCTGTTCATAATAAGCTCTCTGCCAATCCCAGACCGGAGCTTCACTGTAACGAAAACGTTGACTTTCATTTTGCGTCATTAAAGGTAAACCTGCTTTCTATCACTAATTTCGTAAGATTCTCAAAAATTCATGTTTTACTTTATTCGTAAATACCGTTCCAATCTCTGTAATGCATTATATCATAGAACCCTACCTACTCGATGAAGTTCAGTTTTCCCCTTCATCAAAAAAAACCTGCTTTTGAGGGCAGGCTCATGACGTTCTTTCATATTAAACAGATGGATGGATGAATGGATTCATTGGGCAAGGAAGCCCAACATTAGTCAGAGTATAATACGCCGTCAAAGTTCTCAGGACCTACACGGATTGTGCCCAACAAGTTGGAGCTGACAAATGCAGTGTACGTCAATTGTGGCGTAATTGGTGGATTGAAGTCATCTGCAGAGAATGTAATAACCTGAGGTGCGAGAACACTCAGATTAAATGTGGAAGTGGCGGAATAAATAACTGGGTCTGTTGCTAAAGTCCCTCTAACTATAGTAATCGTAATTCCGGCAAGCGCTAATGGAAGCTGTACAGAGACTGTTCCTTTGAATTGTACACGTGGGTTAGCTCCGATACCAGCTGTGGACACCAAACCAATCTGTCCAAATAATTGAGGTGTGTTAATTACAAGGATTGGAATGGCGATAGAGTTAGCCAAACTCGCATTCTGCGAAGTTCTTGCATCAATAAATTGACTCATGAAATCTACCTCCTATGGGTTGGGATAAGGTAGTATATGCGAGATTTGAGATATGGCATGGACATACACTGACATTCGCAAAAAAAGGCATATTAGAAAGATACCATTTACAAGTTACCTTTTTGCTCTAGCACCTAATTGCAGACAGAAAAAAACCCTTGCTAGGCAAGGGTTTTAAGAGTATGGGCCCTACAGGACTCGAACCTGTGACCAATCGGTTATGAGCCGACCGCTCTAACCAACTGAGCTAAGGGCCCTAAACATAATGTATAACGTGCAGATGATGGCTGTAAATCATCCAAGTGAAACTAAATTGCGGGGGCAGGATTTGAACCTGCGGCCTTCGGGTTATGAGCCCGACGAGCTACCGGGCTGCTCCACCCCGCGTCAGTAAAAAATATTAAAACAGCGACTTAATTAATATACACTATCGTCACCCTATAAGTCAAGGGGTAATGTCAGGGAATAAAACGCACACCGTAACGTCCTTTACGTGATCGATAAACTTCCACTTCCGCTGGTTCATTATGACCGTAAATCCACCCATCCTGCTCCATACGTTTGGCCAGACATCCTGCCTGAAATTTGGTTGCATACAACTTGCTGAAATATACCCAGTGCATACCGCTCGTCCTTTCCGGAGTCGTCATTTATTCCTGCTTTTTGTAGAATACCCCATTTTCATAAAAATAGCCGCCAAAGATTAAAATCTTCAGCGACTATATCCTTAACTTATGATATGACTACTTCATCAAATCTCATTGAAACGTAGCTTTAGGATCTTTTTTCAATTTCTGCAGCATCTCGTTTCCTTTCGCTGCCCACTCACCAAGCGCTTCTTTTGGTGTCTTTTTGTTCTCAAGTACCTGATTGAAATATTCCATGCCTTTTTCATTGACTTGCCATAAGCCTGGGGATTTTTGATACATTTTATCCAGATTGGTATTGGTTGGCGGAATCGGCTTCAAAGAATAGAATGCTTGAATGTTGTAATCCAGGCCGTCTTTGGGCTTAATGAAGCTCTTCCGGGATACCATCTCATAGCTGCTACGCGCCTTGATTTTAGCCCAATCTTCACTGTTCATGTACTTGATCAGTTCCCACGCATCATCCGGGTTCTGAGCCGCACTATTGATCGCCATGAGATTGCTCAGGTAGATACTGCCTCCAATTTCAGGAGCTTCCGGGTGAACTGGAGGTGTTACCACATCCCAATCCACTTTCGTAAAGTCTTTCATTTTATCCGCATTTTTATTGGCATCAATTAATTGATTAATATAGCTGTAATCACCAATAGCCATGGCTGCCTTGCCACTCAGGAACAGGTCACCTTGTACTGGATCATAACGTCCACTCGGATTCTGATCCTGTGGTTCGTCGCCTTTAGGGATGACTTTGTCAATGGCAAGTTTGCTGATGGTGCTCCACACTTTCTCCCATTGAGGAGAATCTACGGTCATCTTCTCTGCTTTGTCATCAAACGTCTTCAGCTGCAACGCGCTGTAGTACTGCTGCATGGAGTAGTAAGGCGAACCCCCCTGATATGTCGTGAAGGCGAAACCAAATACGTGATCTTTACCCTCACCTTTTGTAAGTCGGGTACCCAGATTGAAGATATCGTCCCAAGTCATATTGTCCGTTGGCGGTTCCACGCCTGCTTTTTCAAACATGCCCTTGTTATAGAACAAAGCGGAAGATGAAAACGTTGGTGTCAATGCATAGATGCTCTGATCCCCCAGATCTTTGATACCCTCCAGCACACTAGGAACAATGTCAGTGGTATCAAACTTGTCTTCTTGCATTAATGGGTCCAGCTGTTTCACCAGATTCTCCTGAATTAATGATTTGACAGTAGCGGTATCCGCCACGATGACGTCAACCGGGTTATCGCCAGTCATAATCTTCTTCAGACTTTCCATCGTATCCGGAACTTCCGGCTGTTCTTCGGTGTTGCCATACCCGTACATGCTGCTCTGATCAACAGCAGCTACAATCTCAATGGTTACATTGGGATGGGTCAGCTCAAAAGCATCAGTAAACTGTTGACGGAAATAACTGTCGTCTTGTCCTCCCCACATTGTAGCCACACGTAATACACGTTGCTCTGTATCTTTCGCCTCACTTGCCGTACAGCCAGCAATCAGCGGCAATGCTAGCGTCGCAGTAGCCATGACAGCCAGCACACGTTTTCCCCACAACCTGTTCTTCATTTCCCAATTCCCCCTCATTAATTATCTTGGCGGTGTAATAACAATACGTTCACCGTCAAATTCCAATGTCGCCCGGTTATCAATGGATAAGGCCTCCAGATACTCTTTTGGCACCTGAAGTCGTCCTGCACGGTCTATGATGACAAATGCTTCATGGATGTCCGGCATACCCGCCTCGGACAAGTTATGCTCATCATCCAGATTCGGGTTGCGCTTCACAAACTCGGTACTGGTCAAGCCGTCCCGAATCGCAACGATCCGGTCTACCTTGCCAGCAAGCGTCAAGTCATGGGTAACGATGACAATCGTAACGCCGAGCTCCTTGTTCATTCTTCGGAAAATGCCCATGATTGTATCACATGTCTCGGAATCGACCGAACCGGTAGGTTCATCTGCAAGCAGAATTTTGGGACGATTGGATAAGGAGATCGCAATCGCTACCCGTTGTTGCTCTCCTCCTGACAATTGATGCAATTTGTTATGCATCCGATCCTTAAGGCCTACCCATTCAAGCAACTGTTTTGCATAAGCACGATCTCGCTTGCCTCCCAGAATCATGGGAGTCTCCACATTTTCCAGTGCAGTGAGATAAGGCAGCAAGTTACGACCGTTATTTTGCCAGATAAAACCTACCGTATGACGTTTGTATTCGACCAATTGGGCATCTGTCATCTTGAGCAAATCCCAGTCTCCCACAACGGCCGTACCAGCCGTAGGACGATCAAGCCCGCCCAGAATATTCAGCAGTGTGGATTTACCGCTACCGCTGTTACCGATGATGGCCATCATTTCACCTTGATTGACAGTCAGGTTGAGACCCTGAAGGGCAACGACTTCCACATCGCTGGATTTAAAAATTTTGACAAGTCCTTCGCATTGGATCACGTTTACCTCTCCTCTCCCATTTTGACTGCCTGGTGAACCCGCAATCTGCGAATCTGCCAGAGCAACATCGTTGCACCAATAACCAGCATCACTACGGTGACCCCATACAGTTGCAACATATCTTGCTGTTCAAACACAATCCGAAACGGAGGTACCTGAGCAGATACATTATCCGTCGTTTGCAGGAATGGCAGGAATAAACGACTGGATACCTGACCAATTCCAATACCTAGCAGGATCGATAGCCCCGCTGTGAACACCTGCTCCAGCAGCAGCATACCGCTCAGTTGTGCCCGGGATAAACCCATGGCCCGTAATACACCAAACTGCACAACACGTCCGGACAGGTTGAAGAACCAGTACAGCACGTATCCGATCAACGAGATGATAACCGATACCAGGAATCCAAGGCTCAGTATCCCGAATACGCCACCTCTTGACGGATGTTTACCCTGAGATACCAATTCGGTACGTACGTCACGCACAGAAGATAACTCAATGCCTTCTGCTGCGAGTTTCTCCATTAATGGAGCCACTTTGGCATCCGGTTCCATTTTCAGCCATACCTCATAAGGAATCAAAGGCACCTGATCATAGATATAATCCAGATTCGCCACGAAGAATGGCATCTGATCCGGATATTGGGCTGGCCAGTAAGGAATGATCCCAAACACGACGAATTCAATCGCCTGTCCCTGTACACCCATGGAGACGAGGTCTCCAGTTTTCAACTTAAATTTGTCAGCAAATTTGGAAGAGATCAATACAGCCCCTTCATATTTACCAAGCAAGTCAAGGTACTTGTAGGGATGTGCCGGGAACAGATCATTGCGGAACCATGCCACTTGAGCAAAATCCACATTATCAATTCCGACCAGCATCCCCTGTCCGCCCGATTTACCAGAGACGATAATATTACCTTTGGTCTGCAGCACTCGTGCTGCATGTTCAACCCCGTCTAATCTGCGGAACACTTCGAATGGAGGTTCGGAGTAGATGACTTTGGATGGCTGCGAAGAACCGCCACCACCTGGAGCACCTCCACCGCCATTGCCTCCGCCGGAACCACCACCAGCAGAACCTCCTCCTCCATTGCCACCACCTTGTTGACCTCCACCAGTACCGCCATTCTGTCCAGAACCACCGGGTTTAACCTCAGGTGTTCCTTCCCACACCGTCTGCATAATCACATCAGAACCATAACGGTACAAGGTACGCTCAGTGGAATTCAGATCAATCGTCCGAGCAGCAGCCGAGTTGTACACCCCAAGTCCCAGTGTCAGTACAAGAAGGATCATCAACGGATAATAAGAAGATGATGAACGTGATAACTGCGTTAAAGTCAGATACAACGGGACCGGGAGAAATTTGCGACCGATCAGCTGGATGAGCTTTAAAATCCACGGGAACAAGCGCAGGAAGAATAGTCCGAGCGCAAAAATCGCGAGTGCGGGTACAAAGAACAGAAACGGCTGTACCTGCAGCTGATCGGTTGTCATTCCGGTCTGGAAGGTCAACATCTGACGTTCATAGAACAGGTAGTATCCATATCCAGCCAGACCCAGTAACACAACGTCCAGGAACCAGCGTTGCCATACTGGAGCACGGTCTGTCCGTGCTTGCCGCCGTTTGGCAGATACAATGGTTGCCCGTGCATAGGTTATCGCAGGGATAAGTGATGCGATGATCGCAACAAGGACCGCTGCTACGCCCAGGAGAATAGCTTCTTTTGATACACCGATCGGAATAGACTTCCGATCTACGAACGAGAGAAAGCCACTTGCTGAACCGATACTCTTGGCCATAAACCAACCAAGCAACGGCCCAATAACCAGCGCAATAGCGCCCAGAAATATGCCTTCAAGCAGGTAGAGAGAGAAGATCTGCCGAGCTGAAGCTCCACGGCTGCGCAATACCGCAATATCACTCTCTTGCTTCTGTAATGACTGTCTGGCATTCATCGCAATAAAATAAAAGACCATCGCAATCATCGGTGCTGCCAAGGTAAACAACATCGTCTGCAGTTGCAGACTCTGACTGCGGAACTGCTTGAGCAGATCACCAAAGGTGATGTCCACTTTTGTATCTTTCAGCCGCTGGTAGAGATCGATATCCAGCCTTTCCAGCATGGAAGTCAGACCTGATAACTGGCTGGTTTGAATTTCTTTCAGATCAAAGGCATAATACCAACGTGAATTTTGAAGTGGAATCCCTTTTTCCTTCAGTAAAACATCATTAAAAACCGATTCATCCACATAAAGTCCATTCATCATGCCGTCAAATCCTTGTACCCAGTAAGGGCTGTTCGGATCATCTGCCTTGAAGGAACCCGTAATCTTCACACGTAACGTGATATCAAGACCGCTATACACCGGATATTCCAGAATGTCACCGATATGCAGGTCGTTACGGTACATGCCCTCTTCCAACATGACTGCCTCGATCGTGTCATCTTTGACCTGGTTTCCAGGTTTCACCCCGGCAGAGTAATTCACCTGTGCATCCAGCCCACTCATCGTACCCAGACTCATACTGCGCGCCCTGCTGGCATCCACTTTGGTTGGATCTTCCGGGCTCACCTCTGTGCTGCGAATAGATCTCGAATTCACATACGTATGAAAAGGAAAACCAATATCGCGAGGGACATCCTCACGAATATAACGATCTACTTCATCCAGACCCCGTGTGTCTGTCTTCACGCCACCGGGTGCCTGATAACTCATAAGCAACGAACCGGCTGGCAACCCTTCACTGTTATCCTGCAGCGTTTGCGCGACGACCCGTTTCAACGCACCATCGGCATACATTGGAATACTGACGGTGAACGCTACCGCCACAATCAATCCGATCAGTGTGCTGAAGGTCATCCAGCGCGTGTTCCACATTTTGCGGAACAGCAGCCGAAGCAATGGCAGCCCCATTAGCGTCCCACTACTTTCTGGCCTACGGTCAGACCTTTCAGAATCTCGACATCTGTCGATGTCTGCTGACCAACTTCAACGTCCACTTCACGCTTGCTGCCATCACTCTCCACCACTTGCACATACGTTCTTGAACCGATGGAGCGTAAAGCGGATACAGGAATCACAATTGCGTTCTCGGTACGCTGCGTTACAATCGAGACCGATAGTGGTGTACCACGTTCGACGCCTTTTGGCATTTTCGTAAGTGTAACGATAACATACTTATCCAGCGTTTCCTTGGTTGGAGGCGTACCGCCTTCACCCGTCCCTTCGCCACTGCCGCTTCCCGATGCTTCCGCGATAGGCATAACTTTAATTTTGCCAGAGACTTTACCAGCTCCATTAATATCTACTTCTGCCTTCATACCCGCGGAGAACTTCTCCAGATCTTCCTTGGCAAAGGTAGCTGCCACAACCAGATTGGATGTATCCGCAATCGTAGCAATCGGATCATACGCTTTCACGGCTGCACCCTTCTCTACCTGCACAGCAATAACGGTACCGCCAAACGGAGCTGTCAACGTGGCTTTGCCCAGTTGTTTCTCCAGATCAGCGAGTTCCTGGCGCAGTTCTTCAAACGCAATCGTAGATTCTTCGAACTCCACCGGGTCCATCTCATCCTTCTTGCGAAGTGTTTCCTTCATTTGAACTTCGGATTTGCGAATAGCCAGTTTCTTGCCACGGATCTCCTTCTCCACACTTTCCACATCGAGCACGGCCAGAAGTTGACCCTTTTTCACTTTATCACCTGGTTTAACATTTAACTCTTTGATATGCATGCCATCAAGCGTGAAGTACACCTTCTCTTCCCGCTGACTCATCATTTTTCCACTGCCACTTACTTTTTTCTCCAATGTTTCCGTCCGGACTTCATATTCCGGTTTCTTGGAGATCGTTGGTGGTGTAATAGGCGGAAGTACTTCTTCCTCTGTTTCTGACGGCAGCAATGAGCAGCCGGACATCGTTGCAAGCATTATCGCACCAAGTACAATAAGTGCTGCGCGTTTCCCCCTCTTCGGAGCGGCCCCTTTACTTGATAAATCTGCCGTCCGCCATTTCATAAACATGGTCCGCAACCTCCAAAATTGTAGGATCGTGTGTAGTCATACATATCGTTACTTGTTCTACTTCAATAATATTGCGGAATACGGCCATGACCTGAGCGCCCATCTTGGAATCCAGTTCCGCTGTAGGCTCATCCGCAAGCAACAATCTGGGTCTATGGGCAATCGCCTTGGCTATAGCCACCCGCTGTTGTTCTCCCCCGGACATCTCGAAGGGCCGGTGCTTCACCCGTTTGGATAGTCCAACCAGATCCAGACAGTGACCAACCCTGTCCTTCCACTCCGCTCGCGGAACGTCCGCCATTCGCAGCGACAGTTCTACATTTTCCCAAGCAGATAATAAGGGCATGAGTGCATATGCCTGAAAAATAAAACCGATCTCTTTGCGCCGCAAAGCGGTTCGCCGCCGGTCTCCCCAATCCTGAAGAGGCTGGCCAGAGAACAGAATGTCTCCACTTGAAGGCTGATCCAGTCCACCGAGCATATTCAGCAGTGTTGTTTTGCCTGAGCCCGATCGCCCCTTCAGCATGACTAGTTGTTGCGGATTCACTTCCATATCAATGCCTTTGAGCACATGGATAATGCGACTGCCTGTCTGGAAACTGCGATGCACGTTACGCACCTCCAGTACAGGTCCATCATATGGAGGCAACATATCCTTCTTTGGTTTGATCTTCTTCTGGGGTTCATCAACGGTGGTGACAGCCGTTGCAGCCACTTCATCCGAACCAATTCCACTTTCAGATAAAGATGCTTCACTTGTCGGGTGCGCTGGGTCACTTATGTATGTATTTTCCCCCGACTCCGTCGATGCTTCCAACGGTGTTTCCTCTTGTTGATGTTCATCGCCTGACTGGCTCTTGGCAGGTCTTTTTCTGAGAAATAAATTCTTCATGCCAGCAATCACGCTCATCCTTTCTTGATATCCCGATCATTTCTTCAAAAAACCTAAAATTAGAAATCTGTTCCAACCTACACTGAATTATAAACGACCGATCCCAACTAAAAGTTACAAGCTTTTTACAACGGTAGAGAGAAAAAGTTAATATTTTGATGAACAAACGAAAAAAGCACCCCAAAGTGCGGGATGCCTCTTGCATATTCGATGCTTTTGCCGCTATGACGGCAATCATTACAATTTTGATACCGTTCATTCATGAACATTTTTTCGAGGTATCAATGATATTATTTACCAAATGAAGAAGGATCTTCACGCCAGGATTTTAGCAATTCAAAATCGCTTTCCTGAATCGTTCCCTGGGCCAAAGCCACATCCATCAGCGCGGTGTAATTAGATAGCGTCTGAAGTGGAATTCCAGCATCTTCAAATGCTTTAACACCTTTATCAAGCTGGTAGCTGAAGATGGCAAGCACAGCCAACGGTGTTGCACCTGCAACGCGTACAGCTTCGGCTGCTTTGATCGAGCTTCCACCTGTAGAGATCAGATCTTCGATGACAACCACTTTCTGTCCTTCGGTAATCAGACCTTCAATCAAGTTCTCCTTGCCGTGTCCTTTCGCTTTATCACGAATGTAGGCCATCGGCAGATCCAGCTTCTGAGCCACCCAGGCAGCATGTGGGATACCCGCAGTTGCCGTACCTGCAATGACTTCTGCATCCGGGTATTGGTTCCGAATAATCGTTGCAAAGGCTTCAGCGATATCGTTGCGAATCTCCGGATAGGACATCGTTAAGCGGTTATCGCAGTATATTGGTGATTTGATGCCGGATGTCCATGTAAATGGCTGCTGCGGACGTAACGCCACGGCTTTAATTTTCAACAGTTGGGAAGCAATATGATTCGGAATCTCATTCAGTTCGATCATGCGTTCAACATCTCCTTCAAAATAGTTTCTGCCGCTTCACGCGGATTGGGAGCGCCTGTAATGGGTCTGCCTACAACAATGTAATGACTTCCTCTGGCAATGGCTTCACCCGGCGTCAAGACTCGTGTCTGATCTCCCAGACCACTACCCGCTGGACGAATTCCTGGTGTAACGGTGTGAAAAGCACTGCCACACGCTGCCCGAATTGCGGGCACTTCCAGTGGAGAAGCAACAACCCCATCCAGTCCGGCCTCTTGGGCCAGTCCTGCATAACGGACCACAGCAGCTTCCACACTTCCCGGGATGCCAATCTCGTTATTCATCGTTTCCAGACTTGTACTGGTGAGTTGGGTGACTGCAATGATCTCGGGCTTGCTAAGGGAAGGATCGGCAGCGATTGCTGCCTCAGCACCTTCACGTGCAGCACGCATCATGATCGTTCCACCCGCGGCATGCACATTAAACATGTCTACCCCAAGACGTGTGATACTCTCAGCACCGCCACGAACGGTGTTGGGAATGTCATGCATTTTCACATCCAGAAAAACGGAATAACCTTTGGATTTCAGCTCCCGAATGAAGTCCGGTCCTGCTGCGTAGAACAGCTGCATACCCACTTTCAGATAACAGGGAATGCCTTCAAGAGCTTGTACCAATGCTTTCGCTTCTTCCGCTCCAGGATAATCGAGTGCCACCATCAGACGGCCAGCCATTTCATTCAAACTCGCTTGATTCATCACCAGCGCTCCCCTCCACTTGCTCATTTTTTCCGTTTTTGCCCGATATAAAGGACATCCCGCCAGCCCGCAGGCTGACTGATGTCCTTCATCAGTGAATATTTATTTTATAAAGGCAGGCATTGCTTCAGAAGAGAAGTTGATCGTTTGCAGCATGATCAGCAGCGCACGAATCGTATCCAATGAAGTCATACATACAATGCCGTTTTCTACCGCTTCACGACGGATACGGAATCCATCACGTTGCGGTGTTTTGCCTTTGGTGAGTGTGTTGAAGACAAAGTTTGCTTCGCCGCTACGGATCATATCCAGAATGTTCGGCGAACCTTCACTTAATTTGTTCACAGTCGTTACCGGAATGTTCGCTGCTTCAAGCGCAGCTGCTGTTCCGCCGGTAGCCATGATTTTGTAACCCAGTCTGTAGAAACCTTCGAGCAAAGGAACTGCTTCGTCCTTGTCTTTGTCTGCTACAGTCACAACAATGGCTCCGGTTGCCGGAATTTTCATTCCTGCGCCGATCAGACCTTTGAACAATGCTTTAGCGTAATTCGGGTCACGGCCCATAACCTCACCTGTAGACTTCATCTCAGGTCCGAGGGTTGGCTCTACACGACGCAGCTTCGCGAAGGAGAAGACCGGAACTTTAACAGATACATGATCCGATTCAGGCCACAGCCCGTCAACATAACCAAGATCTTTTAATTTCACACCCAGAATGGCTTGAGTTGCCAAGTTTGCCATCGGAATGTTGGTTACTTTGCTCAGGAATGGTACGGTACGGGATGAACGCGGGTTCACCTCGATAATGTACACTTGGCCATCATGGATAACAAACTGGATGTTGACCAAACCTACCGTTTTCAGTTCTTTCGCAATTTTGATTGTAATCTCTACAATTTTCTCTTTCAAATCCTGGGACAGGTGTTGAGGAGGATATACCGCGATGGAGTCACCCGAGTGGACCCCTGCACGCTCGATATGTTCCATGATTCCCGGGATCAATACCGTTTCACCATCACAGATGGCGTCAACCTCAACTTCTTTACCCATCATGTAACGGTCGATCAGGACCGGATGCTCCGGATTGATTTTAACTGCCTGTTCCATGTATGTCAGCAATTCAGCATCGGAGTATACAATCTCCATCGCACGACCGCCGAGTACATAGGAAGGACGAACCAGTACCGGGTAGCCCAGACTTTGAGCCGTTTCTACCGCATCATCAACGGAAATGACCGTTTTGCCTTTTGGCTGTGCAATCTCCAGACGGGAGAGCAGACGTTCGAATTTCTTGCGATCCTCCGCCTCATCGATGCTTTCCAGATCCGTTCCGAGAATGGTTACACCTGCATTACGCAGTGGCGCTGCCAGGTTGATGGCCGTTTGACCACCGAACTGTACGATAACCCCTACTGGTTTCTCCTGTTCAATCACGTTCATGACATCTTCGAAGAAGAGCGGTTCAAAGTACAGGCGATCCGATGTATTAAAGTCCGTAGACACCGTCTCCGGGTTATTGTTGATAATAACTGCTTCATAGCCTGCTTTTTGCAATGCCCATACTGCGTGTACAGTAGAGTAGTCAAACTCAATCCCTTGACCGATCCGGATTGGTCCTGAACCCAGAACCACAACTTTTTTCTTGTCTGAAGGGATAACTTCATTTTCTGTCTCGTAAGTCGAGTAGTAATATGGCGTTGTTGCTTCGAACTCAGCTGCACATGTATCTACCATTTTGTACACCGGGCGCAGGTTCTCTGCTTCCCGACGAGTTCTAACTTCCGCTTCAGTTGTTAATGTGCCTCCTGGTTGACCTTGCGCACGCAGTTCAGCAATGGCACGGTCTGTGAATCCAAGGCGTTTCGCTTGATACAGAATATCGGAAGACAATTCGGATTCTTCGCGAATGCGATCTTCGAATGCGATCAGACCTTCGATTTTGTCCAGGAACCACCAGTCAATCTTGGTCAAATCCTGTAGTTGTTGCAACGTATAACCTCTGCGGAATGCTTCGGCAATCAGGAAGATACGCTCATCATCCGCTTTGATCAGACGCTCGTTCAGCGTAGCTTCATCCAACGTTTCGGCATCCTTCAGGTAGAGGCGGTGTACGCCAATCTCCAGGGAACGCACTGCTTTGTGAATCGACTCTTCAAATGTCCGGCCAATAGCCATCACTTCGCCTGTTGCTTTCATCTGAGTTCCCAGTTTACGGTTCGCCGAGATGAACTTGTCGAACGGCCAGCGTGGGATTTTGCTCACAATATAATCCAGTGTAGGCTCGAAGCAAGCATACGTTTGGCCTGTTACCGGGTTCACGATTTCGTCCAGTGTGTAACCCATGGCAATTTTGGCAGCCATTTTCGCAATCGGATAACCCGTTGCTTTGGAAGCCAGAGCCGATGAACGGCTTACCCGTGGGTTAACTTCGATAACATAGTATTGGAAGCTGTGTGGGTCCAGTGCGAACTGTACGTTACATCCACCCTCGATGTTCAGGGCACGGATGATTTTCAGTGAAGCTGAACGCAGCATTTGATATTCACGGTCCGACAAAGTTTGGCTTGGTGCTACAACGATACTGTCGCCTGTATGAACACCTACCGGGTCAAAGTTTTCCATGTTGCAGACAACGATACAGTTATCGTTTTTGTCCCGCATAACTTCATACTCGACTTCTTTCATGCCTGCAATGCTCTTCTCGACCAGACATTGCCCAATCGGGCTATAACGAATTCCCGCTGCCACAGTTTCGCGCAGCTCTTCTTCGTTCGCACAGATTCCGCCACCTGTTCCGCCCAGTGTATAGGCTGGACGCACGATGATTGGATAACCAATCTCATTTGCAAATTCAAGTGATTCTTCAAGTGTCGTTACAATCACACTCTCAGGTACAGGCTGTTCAAGTTCACGCATCAGGTCACGGAACAGATCACGATCTTCCGCTTTCTCGATGGATGTCAGCTGCGTTCCGAGCAATTTTACATTTTCACGTTCCAACACGCCTGCACGTGCCAGTTCCACAGCCATGTTCAGACCTGTCTGACCACCCAGTGTTGGCAACAAGCCGTCTGGACGCTCCTGACGAATGATTTGGGTTACAAAATCCAGTGTGATTGGCTCAATGTAGACTTTGTCAGCCATGTTGGTATCCGTCATAATGGTCGCCGGGTTGCTGTTGATAAGTACAACTTCCACGCCTTCTTCTTTCAGAGCCTGGCAAGCTTGTGTACCGGCATAGTCGAACTCGGCCGCTTGACCGATGACGATTGGACCGGAACCAATCACCAGGATTTTTTTGAGATCTTTGTTAATCGGCATGTTATTGTGCTCCTTTCACTGCGGCTGCCAATACGGCTTGACGCGGCTTTTGCGGGTTAGTGATCTTGTGCTCGCGAATCATCTCGATGAAGCGGTCGAACAGATAGCTGTTGTCGTAAGGACCCGGGGCTGCTTCAGGGTGATATTGAACCGAGAATGCCGGGAATGATTTATGTTTCAGACCTTCAATGGTCTTATCGTTATTGTTGATATGTGTAACTTCCAGATCTGTGTTCTTCACAGACTCTTCGTTTACGGTAAATCCGTGATTCTGGGATGTGATGAAGCAACGTCCGCTCTCCAGTTCTTTCACCGGGTGGTTTCCTCCGCGATGTCCAAACTTAAGTTTTTCGGTGTCTGCTCCTGCCGCAAGTGCGAACAACTGGTGACCCAGGCAGATACCGAAGATCGGGTATTCGCCAAGCAGTTCACTGATCATCTTAACTGCATGAGGTACGTCTTTCGGGTCCCCAGGGCCGTTGGACAGTTGAATGCCGTCCGGGTTCAAGCGACGAATCTCGTCTGCTGTTACATCGTGTGGAACAACAACAACGTCACAGTTACGTTTGCTGAGTTCGCGCAAGATTCCTGTTTTAGCACCATAATCCACGAGCACAATACGCTCAGCCGTTCCCGGGCTGTTGTAGACATGCTCTGTAGAAGTCATTGGCACCTGGTTACGCAGCTCTGCAATGGTAGTGTCTCCCATCATCTCCAGCAGTTCTTCCACAGGCTTCGATCCTGTTGTGAGAATTCCCTTCATTGTGCCGTGGTGACGAATCCGGCGAGTCAACATGCGTGTATCAATTTCGCTGATTCCTACGATACCGTATTCCTTAAGCAGATTGTCTACGCTATATTCCGCACGCCAGTTGCTTGGCGTTGGCTCATGACGACGTACAACGAAACCGTGCACGTATGGACGAATCGACTCAAAGTCATCACGCGTAATGCCGTAGTTTCCGATCAGCGGATACGTCATGGTTACGATTTGACCGCAATAGGAAGGATCCGAAAGCACCTCTTGATAGCCTGTAATTCCCGTATTAAAAACGACCTCACCTGTCGTTTCACCTTCAGCACCAAATGCTTTCCCGGTGAACAGTGTGCCGTCTTCCAACAATAATCTTGCCTGTGCCTGCATCCCATTTCACTCCTCTGTGTTTATCAACGTTGAATGCATTTGGGTTGAACTTTGGGAGCGTTACGATTGTGCGGCTCCGCGTACAGAAAACCCTTTGATCGCTGTTATCCCCGGATTACTTTTTATCATTTTTCAAATGATGTAATCCGGTGATAAAGGCGAACGCTTTGCTTCTTCGGGTCTTTTCTGTCCGCTCCGCAGTTACGTTGGTGTCCAAGTTCAAAATCATGACATTCAACTTTGCTTGTTTCGTATGTTAGACTCTCGGCATGATTTGCCTCGAGTTAGTTGAAAAGATGTTACCGGTAAAAAAGTTATAGATAAGTTTTAGATTTAAAAGATTTGTTGTTTTAAAAAAGTTAAGAATTACTGTTACTGATTTAAAGAGTTAAAGAGTTAAAGATATAGAGTTACTAATTTATCAGTTTACTAAATTACCGTTTTACTGTTGTACCGTGTTATGCCACACGCTTTTGCCATCCACCCAAGTTTGTACGGCCCAGCCTTTAAGCTTCCAGCCTGTGAATGGTGTGTTTCTTCCTTTGGTTGCAAACGTTGCAGGATCAACTGCTTTTTCCTCGTTCAGGTCAATCATTGTGATATCGGCTGGTGCTCCCTCTTCCAGTTTGCCTGTATCCAGTCGGAATACACGTGCCGGATCAGCTGTCATACGTTTCACCAGGAAGTCCAAGCTCCACAGTCCTGTTTCCACAAACTTGGTGTACAGCAGTGGGAAGGCTGTTTCGAATCCTACGATTCCGAAAGGTGCCAGCTCCATGCCTTTGGCTTTTTCTTCTTCACTGTGTGGCGCGTGATCAGTTACGATCATATCCAGCGTGCCGTCCAGCAAACCTTCGATACAAGCCTGCACATCGCGTGGTGAACGCAGCGGTGGGTTCATTTTCCAGTTGGCGTCCATGCCCGGGATATCTTCATCCGACAACACCAGATGGTGCGGACATACCTCAGCAGTTACTTTAATGCCGATGGACTTCGCCAGACGAATCAGACGAACCGATTGTTCTGTACTTACGTGGCAGACGTGGTAATGAACTCCCGTTGCTTCTGCGAGCAAGATATCACGGCCAACGTGGATGGCTTCGGATTCATTTGGAATCCCTTTGATTCCGTGACGCTTCGAAAACTCACCTTCCGTCACATATCCACCAACAACCAGTGAGTCATCTTCACAGTGAGCGATCACTGGCATATCCATGCTTGCCGCGAGGCTCATGGCATCTTTCATCATTTGAGCGTTTTGTACGCCTACACCGTCATCCGTGAATCCAATAGCGCCTGCTTCTTTTAATGCGGCAAAATCGGTAAGTTCACGACCCAGTTCATTTTTTGTAATGGCTGCATAAGGCAACACTTTAACCAGATCAGCTTCTTTGGCCTTATCCAGTACAAGCTTCACAACTTCCACTGTATCTGTTACTGGTCTTGTGTTCGGCATGCAAGCGATTGTTGTAAAACCACCTTGTGCTGCTGAACGGGCACCTGTCTCGATCGTCTCTTTGTGTTCGAATCCAGGTTCACGCAGATGCACGTGCATATCGATCAATCCCGGAATAACCAGTTTGCCTGATGCGTCTGTCACACTTTGCGCTGACTTTTCGGCATCCAGAACGGTTTGGTCTTCCAGACCAGCGATCTTTTTAATTTTACCTTCATCTATAATGATGGTTTTCCGTTCAAGTTCCCCTTTTTGGTTCAAGACGTTCGCGTTTTTTATAATCTGTAGCATAATTGCCCTCCGCTTCGGTTCTGTCCGGCTTACCAGGCAAACCGGATGATTTTCTTTATCGTGTACTCTCTTATTGCTCTATAAGAACTACCGTACCGTCAGCCTATGACCCACAGCCAGACCCTGTTACAGTTTCATCGCACGTTCCATAACCGCCATGCGGATTGGAACGCCGTTTGCCATCTGTGGGAAGATCCGCGATGCTTCACTCTCCACAACCGCGTCATCTACCTCGACATTGCGATTCACAGGAGCAGGGTGCATGATAATGGTGCTTGGTTTTAGGCGTGATGCCCGTTCTTCCGTCAATCCGTAGTGTTCGCGATAATCCTCAGCTGAAGTAATTAAGCCATGTTGATGACGTTCCAGTTGAACACGGAGCATCATGACCACATCTGCATCAAGCGCTTCTTCAAGACCGACATAAGGAGCATGCTCTGCGAGTTCCGGTGCCTGCATCGTTTGCGGAGCACAGAAGCGTACATCTGCACCAAACTTTTGCAGTGCCCACAGATTGGAACGAGCTACACGGCTATGCAGAATGTCACCAATGATGGAAACACGCAAGCCTTTCAGTTCGCCAAATGCTTTCCTCATCGTGTAGAGATCCAGCAACGCCTGTGTGGGATGCTCATTGTTGCCGTCTCCGGCGTTCACGAGTGGTACATTCACTTTCTGAGCCAGTTGTTGCAGAACGCCTGCCGGTTTCAACCGGATCACGCCTGCATCAATGCCCATCGACTCAAGTGTTCGTACCGTATCGTAGATGGACTCTCCTTTTTCCACACTGGATGCGGCTGCCGTAAAGTTCAGCACTTGTGCACCCAGGCGTTTCTCTGCCATTTCGAAGGAGAAGCGGGTACGTGTGCTGTTCTCGAAGAACATGTTCGCAACAAAGCGTGATTCCAGTACAGGAGCCAGTTTCTCTTTCTGCGCTTCCCAGTGAGCCGCTCTGTTCAGAATGGACTCGATTTCTCCTCGACTAAGTTCCTTCAGTCCAAGCAAGCTTCGGTCTCTCAATGCTGTCTGTGTAATCATTATGCTTGCTCCCCCCGGTTCTGAGTGATTTTGACTTCGTCCTGTCCGTCCGTTTCCATGAGTGCAACTTCGATCTCCTCTGATTTGGAAGTCGGCACATTCTTGCCGATAAAATCAGGTCGAATTGGAAGTTCCCGGTGTCCGCGGTCTGCGAGTACAGCCAGCTGAATGTTCTGCGGTCTTCCACAGTCCATCAGGGCATCCATCGCTGCGCGAATCGTCCGTCCGGTATAGAGCACATCATCGAACAAAATCACTTTTTTGTTATGGATCGAAAGTGATTCAGGTGTCATAATCAACATTTCCTTGCGATTCGCTTTATTTTCGTCCAAGCGGTCATCGCGGTAAGGAGTCACATCCAGTTCTCCCCAGGGGACTTTGGCGCCTTCGATTTCTTCAATCTTGGCGGCAATCCGTTCCGCGAGGTAAACCCCGCGTGTGCGGATACCGACCAGCACACAATCGTCGATTCCTTTGTTTTTCTCCAATATCTCATGGGCAATCCGTGTTAGTGCGCGGCGGATCGCCGTCTCATCCATAATGACATGTGTCTCTGTGCTCATGCGTTCAGCCTCCTCAGGATTTCCCTTCAGCATCATGGCCCCGTGACGAGGAGAAAAAAAAGACTCCTTGCCGTGTTTATTGGCAAGGAGTCTCCGAACTTCAGACCGCTCTGAAGAAAGTTTACTCTCGGGGATGCATCGCTTCATTTGCCGCAGCAAAAAACGATGTATCGTTCACGTTACCTTGCCAGTCTCACGGGACTGATTTAAAGGTGCTATTCATGTCGTTCATATTGCAGGACCTCACAGGGTTCTATAATCAATATGTCCGTTTGTCTTCATGAATTATGACAGAAAGACAACCCCCTGTCAACACCTCACCATCGCAGGTGAAAACCCTCTGCTACGTTCTACTTAGAATCAGCAGTTAGGCTGAAAAACATCCATGCACAATACATCTCATTGGTTATTCATAATTATACAACATTTCTGCATATTTATCCATAGGCAAATGAGAAATTTGAAATAACCAAAATAAACCTCTGACTATACTTAAGTAGAGACAAAACACTTCTTTTGAGAACAAACGGTGAGTTTCGTTTTACGCGATATATGAAGGCTCTGAATTAGTACCAAGTGAAATGGGTACAGTTTATAAACATGAACCCATTCATAGATGCTGCAATAATGCCGATATACATAAGATTCACAATTATGCCGATATACATAAGATTCACAATTATGCGACATAGAAATAAGATACGCCCTACATTTATGTACATTTAGGAGGAAGTCATGCGTCACATTTGGCACGTTTACAAAACAGACTGGTTACATATTCTGAAGGTTCCCACAGGTATATTTCTAATTGTGGCTATTATTCTACTCCCCGGGGTGTATGACTGGGTCAATGTGAAGTCCGTATGGGACCCGTACAGTAATACCCAGGGGATCAAAATTGCTGTGACAAGCGAGGACGCGGGTGCGACTGTTGAAGGAACCAATATTAATATCGGAAACGAACTGGTATCCAGCCTCAAAAACAACGAAAAGCTGGGCTGGACTTTTGTAGATCGAGCTGAGGCTAGTCGGGGAGTACAAACAGGAGAATATTATGCCAGTCTGCTCATTCCCGGAGACTTTTCGTCCAAAATTACAGGTATCATTGACGGAAAGCTGGAACGCCCAGAGGTAATCTATACCGTTAATGAAAAGGTGAATGCCATTGCTCCTAAAATCACTGGCTCTGGTGTATCTGCCATAACAACACAAATCAATGAAAATTTCACTGAAGCCGTCAGTGAGGCCGTTCTAACCAAGTTGAATGAAGCCGGGGTTGAGATTAATTCCCAGCTTCCAACATTACGCAAAATGGAGAATGGCATTTTTACACTGGAGAGAAATCTTCCGGCTATTCAAGCTGCAGGTCAAAAGGTTCTGGAAGTAGAAAAAGCCATGCCCGAGATTGTAAAAGATGCTCAAAAGATCGTTGAAATCGAGAAAAAACTGCCTGAAATCAATGAAGCAGCACAGTATGTGCTCAAGGTGCAAGAGTATTGGCCACAAATTAATGATGCGGCTTCCGAGGTGCTGGCTATTCAAGGGCGGATACCGGATATACAAAAAGCGGTAGAACGCATTCGAGAAGTGGATGAAAACTTTGGTCAGGTATCAGCTGTCATCCAAACGGCGCTGGATAAAACCAACAAAGCTCTGTCTATCGTAACGGCCGCAGAACAAGATCTGGACAAAGTATCACAAATCGCTGGCAACGGGATTGAGCTTGCAGAGGGATTAAATCAGTTCGTGGATTCCAGTGAAGAAGCGTTTCAGACAATTAGCCCGGCGATCCACCAAAATCTGCTGCTGGTGCAGCAGATTACTAACGCTGCAGGAGACGTATTTACACAATTGCAAAATTCGGATCTTAATAACCTGCCTACAGCAGAAGATCTCGACCGGATTGCTTCACGTTTAGGGATTGCGGTAAAACTCGTCGACAGTATGGCAGAACTACTGGGCAAAATAGACAACTTGCTTCCAAGCCATCCACTTGCCGATAAAATTACACAACTGAACTCCATTTCAGATAAACTTCAGTTGCAAATCCGCTTGGCTGGCATCATCAGTGATGCCATGCGTCGTAATACAACTCCACCGACAGACGTCATCGCTCAGTTAAATGCTCTCTCGAAGGACATTAGCAGCGGGATTGGCAATATCTTAAACACCTATGAAAGTGAACTATCACCTGCACTTGCAGCTGGTGCGGATAAACTCAGGTCTATCCTCTCCACTTCAGCAGAAACTCTACAAGGAGCAAAGGATCGTATTCCGGATATTGCTGACATTCTGGCATCAGCCAAAGAAGGGATTATGTTCGGGCAGACCGAGTTGACAAAAATCCAGAGCGAACTGCCTCAAGTACAATCGAAGATCCATGAGGTATCAGAGACACTCGCGAACAAAAGTGAAGGTTTTATCCAAGCTTTGAACACCGTGTCTTCATTAATTCGAAACGATCTGCCCAAGCTGGGAAACAAACTGAACGAAGCCGCTGATTTTGTTCGTAATGATCTGCCTAATGCCGAGAAACAGATAGGCAAGGCATCCGATTTTGTCCAGAACCAGCTTCCGGAGGTCGAAAAAGGAGTACATCGTGTTGCCACGCTGGTACGTGATGATCTGCCAGCATTAGAACGTGCCATCAGTAAGGCTGCTGACAAACTTCGGGAAGTCGAAGGTAATAACCAATTTGCCGAACTTGCCAAACTTTTGCGTGGCGATATCGAAGAAGAAAGTGCTTTCCTTGCAAGTCCGGTGCAAATTAAGGAACAACAGCTTTACCCAATTCCGAATTATGGATCGGCTATGTCACCATTTTATGGCGTGCTGTCCTTGTGGGTTGGCTCAACACTGCTGATATCTCTGCTTCGTGCCGAAGCCGAAAATCCAGAGGGCAAGTTCCGGGGATATGAGTTGTATCTTGGACGTCTTGCTACTTTTCTGACCATTGGGTTACTTCAGGCGTTATGCGTCACCCTGGGAGATATCTTAATCCTGGGTACCTATGTTGCAGATAAACTGTGGTTTGTCCTGTTTGCCATGCTGGTGAGTGCCGTATTTGTCACCATCACGTACACCCTGCTGTCCGTTTTTGGGAATATCGGAAAAGGGATCGCCATTATCTTCATGGTGTTCCAGTTCTCCAGCTCCGGCGGTACGTTCCCAATCAGCATGACATCACCCTTTTTCCAGGCATTGAATCCGTTCATGCCCTTCACGTATGCAATCAGTCTGCTGCGTGAGTCGGTAGGCGGCATATTGTGGTCTACTGCCATCAAGGATATTCTGTGGTTGTGTATGTTCATCGCGCTGAGTCTCATTGTTGCTCTCACTTTGAAACGTCCACTCAGCAGTCTCACCAAACGTTCAGCCGAGAATGCCAAGAAGACCAAAATTATTGCTTAACTCATTTGCTCAACACGAAATAAGATAAGGCCATTGGACTTTCCATCCCATGGCCTTATCTTATTTCATTTCATTATATGAATCGATACATTTTGATTATTTCACTGAGCGTTCCTGTTCCAACTGATTATAGGATTGTTTGATTGTTGTTAATGTTTCTACATGGCGATAGATGTTGTTACTTGCCGTAACGATAACACATAACATGATCAAGCCTATAACCACTTTTTTCCCCAATCCCGGACGAAGGCTGATGACAAAACCTCCACCCAACAGGAAGAACGCAAACAGATAATGTCCCGCATACAGGTACATATCATATTGAAATACAGCCAAACCAAAGCCCACGACTACGTGAAGCAAAAAGGCAAACAGAATATATGGCACAAGGGTCCACACTTCTCGTTCACGAATTCCTTTAATGAAGCCCATGAATGCCAGTAGTAAAATAAAGATACCTGTCATCTGCACAACGATTGGATTGGAACGGGATAGATCCGTAACAAAGGCTGCCATGCCCGGGTCCAGTAAATGCATCTTCGGTGTCAGCATCGGATTAATGGTTAACATGTTCAATGCTTTCCAATGAATAGCAAACTGGAACGGCGTTGCATAGCTGGTTCCACCATTTTGAATGCCCAACAGCCAGTTACTAACCCAGCTGCGGCCTCCAAAGGCAACATACTGAATACCAGTTAATACGACGATGATCAGAACCGCCAGTGCCATGATGCCGATGTATTTTTTCAGATTCGCCTTATTGCGCCATACATTCATATTGAAGAATGTGGCAGCAGCAAACGGTACGATGTTTGTCGAGGTTAGCCCAAAGTTAATCGATGCCAGCAATGCATTAGGTACATAACGTACGTCCTGACGCTCACGAGTATACTGCATGTAAACCACAGAAAGAAGGATAACGAACTGAACATACGGATACGAATCCGGGATCAACGCGGTATACATCAGGTAGGAACTGAAACCAAACAGTAAGGCAAACAGCAACGGTACGATGGTCGGTTTATCTTCTTTTTGACTCAAGAACAGATACGCCAGCACCACCGAACCCGCATTCACCAGTGATTGCAAGATTAGAAAGAACCAGTTGCCTCCCAGCAGTTTCGCTACAGCCGCAAGGGTGACTGCCAGAAAGGAAATCAGCGGATGGATCACGGAAGAACTGTTGTCCCCATAATACATTGAAGGATCAAAGTTGAATAAATTAATTGGAAACAGCGTTGTATTAAATGGGCTATACGCCCCCAGCATCTCTGCATTATTTTCAATGTACAGAACATACGAGCCGTTCATTAAACCATAGAACAAAGCAAATCCTGCAAACAGGTAAAAGGCTGTCCAGTTGGCTCTGCGATTATAAAATAAGTAATCTAAAAAGTTCATGCTTTCATTTCACATCCTGATTAATTAAGTTCTAGAACACCAATAAACATAGCCCGCCCATAATACATGCCACACCTATCCAGCGTAAAGGGCCCACTGTCTCTTTAAATACCAACATCGCAATGATGAGAGTCCACACATATGTTAATGCGTTCGCAGGCAACACTACGGTTAAGGGAAGAAACTTCAACAACACAATATTCAGCAACGCTCCGGTTCCGTAAAATCCGAGTCCCATGAGTACATGCAGGCGATTGCGACTGGATGCATAAGCTTTCAGTCCGGCCCCGCCCAGTGCACCACACAACGTCATGACAATTAATACGGCAACCATCCAGCTATCGATCAACACTGGTTAATGTCACCCCGATTCCAAGCAACACAACTGCTGCCAGCTTCTGCACCGTAATTTCTTCCCCAAGCAAAAAATATCCATAGATTAAGGCAAATACGTAGCTGGCACACATCAGAGGATAAGCAACAGAGAGTTTTTCCAGAGCAAAAGCTTTAATCATCAAAATCGCTCCAAGTCCATAACACAGAAAACCAATACCCAGGTAAATCCACTCGGTTAGTCCCCATTTCCAAAACAATTGACCCGTTGCTGTCAGAAAAGCGGAAACGAGCATCAACCATTTACCGGTATGACGCGAATTTATTTCCCCCACGTTAATGCCTCCATGTCCGGAACACGCTTGTTAATAAAGTATCGTTGACTCACTAGCTGCATGACTGGAAGGTCAGATAATGAGTCCGAGTAGGAACATGACTGGTCATAATCAATGACCATATTTTTCTCACTCAGATAAGCCTGAATTCGGCGTACCTTCTCTTCCCCTTTGCAATTGCTGCCATCAATTCTGCATGTGTAACCACTCTCATGTCGGACAAGTTCAGTTCCAATGACATGATCCACCCAGGGAAAGTTTTTAAAGTATTTCATATAGGCATGCGGAGATGCGGTTACCAGCAAGACATGATAGCCTGCTTCTTTACGATGTTGCATCTCTACACTGGCCTCGGCAAAAATGGATGTACGCAAGCGGGTATCAAAGAAATGTTCGAGATCTTTTTCAGACATACGCTCAATTTCTTGAAAGTAGGATCGTTTGACTTGTTCAACCGTCATGAAGCCTGCCTTGAATAACACGGTATGTAATGCAATGACAGGTAATCTCCATACCTGCCACGGGTAACGGCGAACACCGTAATGCACAAATTGAAACATGGAATCACTGCGTATGATCGTTTTATCAATATCGAAAATTGCGACTTTCGTGCTTTTCACCCTGATCCCCCTCAGCCTTTATTCAAAGATTGCAAAGATTGTAATAACACTTATCACGTACAACATAACCGTAATTAATATGGGCTTGTCCTCAAATAGCACTCGATCGGGCGAGCCACCTTGGTTCTTCATGTGGATTAGATACAGATAACGGAACATGCCATAAATGACCAGTGGAATTGTCCACATCAGGTGAATGGTCCGATCTGAAGTGAATGTGAACAGGGAATAACTGATAATCGTAGCTGTCGTCACAATCGTATTGAATTGATCCAGTAACGTAATGGAGTAGTTATCCAAAACCTTACGATGCGATCCTGTATTTCCCTCAAGCAACGTAAGTTCATTTCTGCGTTTGCCAATGGCCAGAAATAACGACAACAGCATTGTACAGATCAAAAACCATGGTGTGAACGGCACATGGATCAGCACACCACCTGCAATGGCACGAAGTACAAACCCGGCTGCAATGGTCATCATATCCAGAATAACGAGATGTTTCAGCACAAATGAATACGATACATTCAACAGGAAATAGACGATACATAACACCCCGAATAGAGGGTTCATCATGAAGGCCGTTCCTACGGAAAGGATTAATAGAATAATGCCAAACAACAAAGCATGACTCGGATTCACCTGCCCAGAAGCCATAGGACGATACTTTTTCACCGGATGCTGTCGATCCCTGTCCCGGTCTACAAAGTCATTTAAAATATACACACAGCCTGCAACAAGGCTAAATAGAATAAAACCGAGCAACGTCGCAAGAATGGTTTCAGCCCGAATCTCCTCAAAAGAGAATAATAACGCAGCAAATAACAGCAGATTTTTAGTCCACTGTTTGGGTCTTAACAATCTGAATAATCCTGACACTGTACTGCCTGTTCCTGTAGCCGGTGAAGACACCGTACTTGTTCGTGATGATAACAATTGTAATAACTCCCTTCAAAAACAACTTCTGTATATAACAAATAACGTAAAGATCTAATCATATGTTGCTTGTATAATTTTGTAAAGGGAGTAAATGAAAAAAATCTAATATGGGCATAAAAAAGAGACCGTTTCCGGTCTCTTCGTTAGTACGTGATTTAATCATTGGGTAATACGATTAAAATTCGAATTGTACGTCGCTCAGACGACGTTTGATCTCAGCAATAACACGTTTCTCTTCCTCTTCACCCTTCGCCTCAAAGGTTACGGAGAAACGAACAAAGTTACCAGCATCATCCCAAGGTACGGATGAGATCAGTTTCTCACGGATCAGGAATTGGGAGAAATCTTCGCCAGATTCGAAGCGACGTCCGCCAACCACACCTTTTGGTGCTTCTACATACAGGAAGAATGAACCTTTAGGTTTTTCAGCCTGGAAGCCCAGTTCGTTCAATGCGGCAACGAGCATATCGTGACGACGGGAATATTTCTCTGCAATTTTTTCCGTAATTTCAGGGTGATTCAATCCATAAGCAGCAGCCTTTTGAATCGCGATGAACTGACCGGAGTCATTGTTGTCCTTCACGTCGCTGAATGCTTTGACTACAAGCGGGTTACCCGCTACGAATCCGATTCTCCAACCCGTCATGTTGTAGGACTTGGATAGCGAGTGCAGCTCTACGCCGACATCCTTCGCTCCAGGTACCGACAGGAAGCTGAACGGTTTTTTGCCATCATACGTCAATGCTGCGTATGGAGCATCATGTACAACCACAACATTGTATTTCTTAGCCCATTCCACAACTTCAGTGAAGAATTCCACCGTTGCACTTGCGCCTGTTGGGTTGTTCGGGTAGTTCAGGTAGAGCAACTTCGCACGTTTTGCGATGTCTTCCGGGATAGCCGTCAGATCAGGCAGGAAGTTGTTCTCTTTCGTCAATTGAATGTTGAACACTTCTCCACCCAGATACTTCGTATGTGTACCCATAACCGGGTAACCTGGAACGGTCATGATCGTCACATCACCCGAATTGATGAAGCATGAAGGCATCATCGCCAAAGCCGGTTTGGAACCAATGGAGTGTACGATTTCAGTATCTGCATCGATACCTTCTACATTGAATACGTTTTTCAGATAAGAAGCAGCAGCAGCTTTGAATTCTGGAATGCCATTGTCGGCATAACCACGGTTCTCAGGTCTGGAAGCTTCTTCTGCAAGTGCAGCTACAATGCCTGGATCAGCCATTTCGTCAGGTTCACCTACACCAAGGTCAATCAGTTCCACATCGGGAAAATCTTTTTTGGCCGAAGCTTTGGCACGTTTGATTTTCTCGAATTTATAAATGTTCGTGTCTTTACCATAGTTGGAGCCACCGATACGGTCGGCAAAATTAGTCTGAATGTAAGTTTCTTGATATTTATCGATACTCATAACGTTGTTCATCTCCTCATTTGACGCAAATTTCTACACTTTAATATGAAGCATTTGCGTAATCAAAGCCATGGACAAAGTATCCGAACATTTGTACTTTCTTGGAGCTGTTAACGACTGCGTAGCGATGCAAGCACGTCTTCCATATCTTGCGGAATCGGAGCTGAAAATTCAAGGTATTCTCCCGTTGTTGGATGCACAAATCCTAGAATAGCCGCATGAAGAGCCTGTCCTTGCATTTTGATGCCTTTATTCCGTCCATAAGTTGGATCTCCTACAAGCGGATGACCAATAAATTTCATGTGAACCCGAATCTGGTGAGTACGTCCTGTCTCCAGTTTCAATTCCAACAAGGTGTAATCATTAATCCGCTCTGTAACGGTAAAATGCGTAACGGCATGTTTACTGTTACGTTCTGTGACCGTATACATTTTGCGGTCATTGGTATCTCGTCCAATCGGTGCATCAACGGTCCCTTGATCATGGTTAAGATGACCATGAACAAGCGCGATATAACGTCTGTTCACCGTATGGTCTTTCAACTGGGCAGCCAGTGATGCATGCGCACGATCGTTCTTGGCAGCCATGATCAGGCCAGATGTATCCTTATCGATACGATGCACAATACCAGGACGCAACTCCCCATTAATACCCGAGAGGTCTTTGCAGTGATGCATAAGTGCATTAACGAGGGTACCCGACGTATGTCCTGGTGCTGGATGCACCACAAGACCACGCTGTTTGTTAATCACGATTAGGTCGCTGTCTTCATATACCACTTCCAGCGGGATATCTTCGGCAACGATCTCAACGGCAGCCGGTTCAGGAATCTGTAGTTCAATCAGATCACCTTCGGATAACTTGGCATTGGCTTTGACTACAGCACCATTTACCGTAACCATTCCGTCTCCGATCCACAATTGAACTTGGGAGCGAGATACGTTATCCACGGCTTCCGTAATATATTTGTCTATTCGTTCTTTTTTATGTTCAGCGGCAACGGTCCATTCCATACGTTCATTGCCATTCATTAGTTCTTCGTCGTTAATCTGTTCCTTATTCGGATTACTCATGATGTTCATTCCCTTCAATCTTCGCGGCTGCTTTTTCGCGCCGTCCTTCAAGCAACGTCTCCACAATGATCAACGCTACACCCATGCAGATTGCCGAATCGGCGATGTTAAAAATGGGAAACGTATAACTTCCAAAATTAAGTTGTACAAAATCTACAACTTCTCCGGTTAATGCCCGGTCAAGGAAGTTGCCAATTGCTCCACCAAGCACCAAACTAAGCGCCACAGGCAGCAATTTGTGCGGGGTATCTTTTACCTTTTGCAAATACCAAATCAAGGCAACGACCACAATCAACGTAACCACGATAAAGAACCAACGCTGGTCTTGCAGAATGCCAAATGCTGCTCCTGAGTTACGATGTGATGTGATGACAAAGAAATTGCCGATGACCGGAATTTCTTCTCTGAGTTCCATCCGGGTTGCAATCAGATACTTGGTTCCCTGATCCAATAAAAATACGATAAAAGCGAGGATATAATACACCACGTTTGTTTGTCACTCCGTTCTTGTCTTTTCCAAACGATACCAGGCTTACGCCAGACTTGTTTATTGTAGCACAGCTGTTTGGAAATCGTCCACGACGCGCTATATCAGCAAAGCTTATGGCAAAAACGATAACATTTCCCTTCTGTAATCTTGCCCTAGATGGCACATCCTACAATAGAGTCAAAATCCGGATTCCAGCATGAAAGCAGAAAGGAGAAAAACATGTCACATTTCACTAACGAACAATTGCAATTTTTACGTTCCCAACTGATGTCCGATAAGCGCGATATTGAACATAGACTTTCGGAAAACGAGCATTATGGCCTTGGAGATTCCCTTAAACTACAGACAGGTGAATTATCACCAATTGATAATCATCCTGGCGACATAGCTACGGAGGTGTATGAACGCGAGAAAGATATTTCCCTGCTGGAACATGATGAATTCCAATTGGAACGTATCGATTCTGCACTGCACTCCATCGAAGAAGGACATTACGGTACATGTGCGGTCTGCCAGCAACCCATCCCTTATGAACGCATGGAAGCTGTTCCCTACACCAAATACTGTAAAAAACATCAACCGGAAACCGTTGTCTCCGAAAACCGTCCTGTAGAGGAAGAATTCCTTGCCCCGGCATTTGGTCGAACCAGTCTGGACGAGCGTGATGATCAAAATGGCTTCGATGGTGAGGACACGTGGCAGATTGTTGAAAGCTGGGGCACATCGAACTCTCCAGCCATGGCTGAAGGACGCGATATCGACAGCTATGATGTTATGGCGATTGAAGCAACCGATGAAGTGGAGGGCTGCGTTGAAGCGTACGAAAGCTTCGTTGCAACAGACATCTATGGTCATGACGTCTCCATCGTGCGCAATCGGCAATATCGCCAGTATCTGGAGAACCGTGAGGGCGAGGGTCTGTTAGAACCAGATATGGAGACGGATGACATTTACTAAATGTAACTTAATATCATTCACGCTTAGTAGGTGTTCATATCAAGCTGACGCTGGACAATGCGCACAATATCAGCGATGTAGTCTCCAACAATGGGAAGATTGAGCGCCCCAAGTAGCTGTAAAACGTAAATAATCGTTGCTGCGAAAAAGGTAAAACCAATCGCGATCCCCACACCTCTTGCGGCTCCAGACAACAAGTTAAGTCCGATTAATTTCCATGGTCTGTTCAGCAATTCTGTGTATTGCGCAATGCGTGAACGTTCCAGTTCATTCGCCAGACGGTTAGTCAGGGTATGTAGCTCTTCAATTTTGTCATGCGAATTCAGATGATCTGATGTTGATGGTGTAGCAGTTTCCGCTTGCTTGTCATGTTCGCTCATGTTTTGGTCAGTTCCTTTGATCAATATAGATTAACTGCACTATAGAATCATTGCCTTTTTGCTTAAAAAACAAACGAGCCCAGAACCAGGGAATATGTCCCTGCCTCTGCGGCTCGTTTGTTTATACTCTATATTCTATCCCTGTTGAATGGGATATGCTCCGAATTACGCTTCGATATAAATACCGATCGATTTGCCTCCGGCTTCAACACGTTCCATGGCCTCATTTGTGCCAAATGTCACTTCGGTTACGAGAACATTTTCACGCAATACATCATCAAACGCCTGAATAGCTTCCTGAAGGGATGCATCCACATCCAGTGTCAAACGTACTCTTTTCTCAATTGGCAGGTCCAGTCGTTTCCGGGTATCCTGCACAGCACGAACCACTTCACGGACCCAGCCTTCCTGTTCCAGTGATGCTGTGATTTCGGTATTGAGCGCAACCGTCAGACCGTAACCTGATGCAGAAGCAAAACCTGATTTAGCCTGCTTATCAACCAATAATTCTTCGCTCGTCACTTGCAGCTCTTCGCCTTCCGGAGAAACGATGTTCAGCACGCCTTCCGAAACCACTTTACGCGTCTCATCGGCCGACATTCCCTTGAAGAAGTTTTGCAGAAATCCTACGTTTTTACCGTATTTCTTACCTGCAACTTTCAGGTTCAGCTTCAATGTAAAGTCAACGAATTCCGCATCATTATGCTCCGTACGGATTCCTTTTACATTGATCTCTTCCTTGATGATCTCTTCATAACTTGCCAGGTCAAATCCTTTATCCAGAGAAACGATCAATTCGGACAGCGGCTGACGTGTCTTGATGCCTGTTTCGTTACGAACGTTACGGGCAAGTTCAACCACGCGGCGAGCCGTCTCCATATCTTGTTCCAGACCTGCATCAATCAGCGATTCATTAGCTACCGGATAGTCTTCCATGTGCACACTCTCACCTGTTGCAAGGTTCAGATAGATGTCTTCTGCCAGCATCGGTGTGAACGGAGCAACCAATTTCGCAGTAGTCACCAGTACCTCAGTCAATGTGCGGTAAGCGTCGAGTTTATCCTCTGTCAGGCCACTTCCCCAGAACCGGTCACGGGAACGACGGATATACCAGTTACTCAACTCATCAACAAATGCTTCAATCGCTTTGGAAGAGTTCAGATAGTCGTTAACCAGCAACGCTTTTTCTACAACCAGGATCAGGCTGTTCAGTCTCGACAGAATCCAGCGATCCAGCTTGTGTGCGGACAGTTGGAACGGGTGCTCCTGTGGATCAAATCCATCAATGGTAGCATAAAGCGTCAGGAATGCATGGGTGTTGACCAGCGTATCCACCATTTTGGATTTGGCTTCGCCTACGATACCTTTGGAGAAACGTTTGCTGTTCCACGGTGCACTGTCAGACAACAAAGCCCAGCGGAATGCATCTGTACCATATTCTTCAATCACTTCCCAAGGATCGATAACGTTACCTTTGGATTTGGACATCTTCTGTCCGTTCTCGTCCAGAACGTGTCCTGTAGCCATAACCGCTTTGTAAGGCGCTTTGCCTGTCAAAAGGGTGGAAACCGCCAGCAAGCTGTAGAACCAGCCACGTGTCTGGTCAATTCCCTCACAGATCATATCAGCAGGATACTGCTGTTCGAATACTTCTTTATTTTCAAATGGATAGTGCTGCTGAGCAAACGGCATGGAGCCGCTGTCGAACCAGACATCGATCACTTCCGGCGTACGTTTCATCTCATATTTGCCACAAGAGCTCATGACTTTAACGTCATCCACATATGGTTTATGCAATTCAAGATTCTCAGGCACATCACCTATCGCACGAGCACGCAATTCTGCAATGCTGTGTGGAGCAAATTGTTCGCCAGTCTCCTCGCACACCCAGATGTTCAGCGGTGTTCCCCAATAACGATCACGGCTGATGTTCCAATCCACCAGATCCTCAAGGAATTTCCCGAAGCGACCTTCACGAACATGACCTGGGTACCAATCCACTTCACTATTGTTGGCAATCAGTTGGTCCTTGATGGCTGTTGTTTGGATAAACCAGCTGTCCATTGCATAGTACAGAAGTGGTGTATCACAACGCCAGCAGAATGGATAGCTGTGCTCATATTTTTCTTTGCTGAACAAACGTCCATTCTCGGACAAGTATCGCACGATATCAATATCACAATCCTTCACGAAACGTCCGGCAAAATCAGTAACCTCAGCAACAAATTTACCTTCCAGGTCCACCATGTTCACAAAGCTGATCCCATTCTCACGGCATACACGGTAGTCATCTTCACCATGGGCAGGAGCCATGTGTACGATACCCGTACCACTTGCATCCGTTACAAAGCCTGCACCCAGAATGATGTTGGCTTTCTCAGCCTGAACGTAGTTGAACGGAGGATCATACGTTTTGCCAACCAGATCGGCACCTTTCAGTGCACCGATGATCTCATACTCACCCTTGGTATCTTTCATCACTTTTTCAACCAGATTGGTTGCCATGATGTACACTTCATCACCTTGACGAACACGGGAGTAGTCCATATCCGGATTCACGGCAAGTGCAACATGTGAAGGCAGCGTCCAAGGTGTTGTTGTCCAAGCCAGTACAAATTCTCCGCTGTCATTCAGTTTAAATTTCGCTGTAGCGCTCAGGTCTTTGACGTCTTTGTACCCTTGTGCAACTTCATGGGAACTCAGTGTTGTCTGACATGATGGGCAATACGGACTCACACGGTGACCACGATACAACAGGCCTTTCTCATGAATTGTCGCCAGGATGTTCCATACACTCTCGATGTAGTTGTTATCAAGGGTGATATACGGGTTATCCATATCCGTCCAATATCCGATACCTTCTGTCAAATCACGCCATTGTTGCTCATACTCGAATACGCTCGCTTTACATTCGTTAATGAATTTTTCCACGCCATAATCTTCGATTTCCCACTTGTGGGAGATACCAAGCTTCTTCTGTACACCCAGTTCTACTGGCAGACCGTGTGTATCCCAACCCGCTTTACGAACAACACGGTAACCCTTCATCGTGTTATAACGACCAACGAAATCCTTGATTACGCGTCCCAGAACGTGACCGATATGTGGTTTTCCGTTCGCTGTAGGGGGTCCTTCATAAAATACGAAGTTTGGCTTGCCCTCGCGGTTTTCGATGGATCTTTTGAATGTATTCTCCGTTTTCCATTTATCTAACACGCGTAATTCTCTGGCACGTGCCTTCTCTTTGACGTCAACTCGTTGCATGATGATTATCTTCCCTTTCTTTGGTTAAATTGTGGACCGTCCACAAAAAGCGTTTCAATCCCCCTAAATCCCCCTTACCAAGGGGGACCCCATAGGCGCTCCGCCCTCTGGACACCCGGGATGGGTTGTCGTTGGGGGATTAGTTGCGCTTATGGGCGTGGGTTTATGTGCGTAGTGGCGGCCATTTTGCGGCTGTTCCCTGCGTGAACGCCGCATGGCCTTGCCGCGAGGCGGGTGTTGCCGGGTGCTTCGCTTTCCCGGCGGGTGGCTCTCTCCATGAGGCACCTTCGGGCCTCATGGGCGTTCGCCTTGGCGAAAACCCTGTTGCCGGGTGCTTCTCTCCCCCGGCGGGTGGGCTCTCTCCTTGATGCACCTTCGGGCCTCATGGACGTTCGCCTTAGCGAACCCGTGTGCCGGGTGCTTCGCTCCCCCGGCGGGTGGGCTCTCTCCTTGAGGCACCTTCGGGCCTCATAGGCGTTCGCCTTGGCGAAAACCCTGTTGCCGGGTGCTTCGCTCCCCCGGCGGGCGGCTCTCTCCTTGAGGCACCTTCGGGCCTCATGGGCGTTCGCCTTGGCGAACCCGTGTGCCGGGCGCTTCGCTCCCCCGGCGGGCGGCTCTCTCCATGAGACCCCTTCGGGCCTCATGGACGTTCGCCTTTTTTGGACACAAAAAAGCCCCGTCCCTGGAAAGGGACGAGGCTATACTCGCGTTACCACCCTAATTCTGTTCATCACAAACCACATCCAGGCAAGCCTGGGTATGCTCTGTCATCAACAGCGCTTATGCCCCGCTATACTACCGCAGGGTGCCGTTATAACGTACGGCTTACGGTTCGGCTTACACACGGCAATCAAGATCACCGCTTCAGCGTCACTTCTCCGGGGAGATATTCGGCTATAACTCATCCATTGGTTTGCACCAACCACCAACTCTCTGAGGGATGAGATCATAACGTACTGAACCCGTCATGGAATCACTATTCATTATGAATATAGTTATAGCCTCTTTGCAGACAAAAGTCAACCAGGCGACAGACTAATAAATTTCTTTCATCTCCCGCTCACGGTCACGCACTTCCTGCTCCCGGCTCTCCAGCACTTCCCAACCATCCTGAGTCAACAGTTCAAGCTGCGCTTCAACAAGCGTGCGGAAACGGGCACGATAAATCGAGGCCTGCTTTTTCAGTTCTTCCACTTCCAAAGCAATTTTACGCGATTTTCCCAATGATTCGTTCACGATCCGGTCTGCATTTTTCTCTGCTTCCTTCACGATCAACTGCGCTTCTTTCTTCGCATTACCCTTCACATCATCAGCAGCTTCCTGCGCAATGATGATCGTTTTGCTAAGCGTCTCTTCAATTGTAGAAAAATGATCCAGCTTTTCCTGAACGGACAGCAACTGATTGCTCAGCTCTTTGTTCTCGCGAATGACGCCTTCGTAATCTTTGATGACTTGATCCAGGAATTCATTGACTTCATCCTCGTCATACCCGCGCAAACGTCGGGAAAATTCCTTGTTGTGTATGTCCAGCGGCGTTAATGGCATGCTGTCCACCTCCTGTTAAAGTTCCTTCTCGTCCAGAGAAGGTTTGCAGCATAAATCTTTGACTTAATGTATATCGGATACACCGCGTATTTTCTACACCTTTATGATAAACATTTCGACAAGAAAGCGGATTTTCCTGCAACAGACTCAGGCAAATTTGCCGATTTTCACTCGGCAGCGCCCTTTTTTAGTCATCCCATCCTGTTCCATAACCTTGAAACGGCCAAATCCCTGAATGGATACGACATCACCCGCTTTTAGCGATTTGGAGGGATCTTCCTCAACTTTCCAGTTGACACGGCAGCGACCAGCTTTGATCGGCACCAGCACTTTACTGCGACTAAGCCGATACACATCTGCACAGATTCCATCCAAACGAAGAGAAGCGACCGTAATGTCCATCGTCTCCAGTTTGCTCTCTGACCATCGCATCTGATCCAAAGGAAGTAACTCTGTGAACACATGTAACCGATGCACCTGATTCAGTTGAAGCGATAAAAAAGCGCCGGTTTCCGCCGCCACCACTGTATGGCAACCGTCCTCCAGCACTTGGATATCCCCGATCTTTCCACGTTTCATCCCAAGCCCGAGCAGGGAACCCATATAGTCCCCATGTTCCAGCTCCGAGATTTTCTGATCATCAGACGTGATACTGAGCACCTGCATTCCCATATCCTCATCATCCAGATACATATAATCAGGTGCAACCAGCGCACGCCTGCGTTCAGCAGCCTCGTAACCACCATCCAGACGAATCTGAACGTCGTTACGACGATTGGCAAGAGTCTGTAAGATAAAAACCTGTCTTGGGTCAAGGAAGTCAGTTAGCTTCATGTCATGATACTTGCCTGCCCGCTCAACCCAATCCGAAGCCTTATCTACAAAATCTCGCTCATCATGGCTAAAATGTTCGTAAATTTCACCGCTCATCTATATCACCCTACCCTAATATGCAAAATACCGGAGTATGGAAATCAGCCCATTAAGCGCGAGTTGGAGAACGATCAGCGCCACAATTGGGGAAATATCCAGCACACCGAACAAAGGGGGGATAAATCGACGGAATGGTCTTAGATATGGCTCCACTAATTTGCCCAGCCATTCACCGATGAAGCTTTCCCGCGCATTGGGAAGCCAAGACATCAATATGTAGACAATGACCATGTAAAAGTAAATCTGGTATAACGTGTACAACACGCTTTCGATCTGATACAAAAGTGGCTCACCTCATTCTGTTATAATCTTGCTCGCTGTCAGCCAGTATTTCCGTAATTGAGCCCTGAATTTCAACCGTATCTGGCGTACAGAGAAAAATGTTTCCGCCGATTTTGGAAATACCGCCACCCAATGCATATACCGTGCCACTCAAAAAATCAATAACGCGCAGCGCTTGGTCCTGGCGAATTCGTTGCAAGTTCACCACAACAGTACGATGCGAACGCAGATGGTCGGCAATTTCCTGAGCCTCGTCATAAGAACGCGGTTCATACAGGACAACTTTAACATTTTTCTGGGAATGAATGCTCACCACATTATTCCCCCTTTGGTTTCTACGTTTATCGAGACTGGAGGTTTCAGCTTCCTGATGTTCAGACTCATTTTCCTCCTGCGCAGCCATTCGTTCACGTTCCACAATCTCTTCCTCTTCCTGAAGTCCGAGGAAATTCATAAATTTATTCATTACGCCCATCGTGAACCCTCCTCTTTTCCTACGAGAATCGATCCTAGCCGTACCCAGGTTGCCCCTTCTTCAATGGCCACTTCAAAATCATTGGACATCCCCATTGACAGCTCAGTCAATGGCTCTGCTGTAAGGGCTTGTCCATTCAATTGATCTCTCAGCTCACGCAATCCACGAAATACGGGACGCGTCAGCTCCGGATCTTCCTCATGAGGTGCCATAGTCATCAGGCCAACGACCTTGAGATTGTTGAACGAACGAATATCACGCAAAAAAGAACTTGCCTGTTCAGGCTGTAATCCATACTTGCTCTCTTCACCCGAAATATTCACCTGCAAAAACGTTTCCACCTGGATGCCAAGTGAAGCTGCTTTTTTATCCAACTCCTTCGCCAATGACAAACGATCCAGTGAATGGATGTAAAGAAACTTGCCAATCACGTCTTTCACCTTGTTTGTCTGCAAATGACCGATAAAGTGCCAGGTACCCTGCTGACCAAAAGCTTCCCATTTGGCCTGTGCATCCTGCCACCGGTTTTCTCCAATATGCTCAAGACCATGATTCAGCACCGATCCCGTTGTTTCAAGTGAGACATATTTCGTGACCGCAATCACATTCACATCATCACGATGACGGTTACTGCGCCGACATGCGTCCTCGATCTTCTGATTTACCTGTTGAATACGCTCCTCCAATGACACAGAGGGTCACCTCTCTTCCAGCCCAATCCAGCTCGCCATCCGCCCTGTAACACCATTTTCCTTCCGATAGGAGAAAAATAGTTCGGGATGACAACTTGTACACCATGTTGTACATTCGATATGATCCGGCATTATTCCTGCTTTCATCATAATGTGTCGATTACATTCTTTCAAGTTTAACATCGTTTTACCGTTATTCACGGCTCGATATGCTTGTTTGGAAGCAGAATCCTTGTATTCATCATTAACCGGGGAATCATCAAACCAAACCCGTACATGCTGCATGACCGCCTCATCCACTTCATAACAGCAATCCCCAATCGACGGACCGATTGCAGCTCGAATGTCCTGCCTACGGCTGCCATACTCCCGTTCCATCGTCTCCACCATGGATACAGCGATACCCGCGACTGTACCTTTCCAGCCGGCATGAGCAAGACCTACCGCCTGCTGTACAGGGTCATAGAAATAAAGCGGAACACAGTCTGCGTAGAAAGAAGTCAGCAGCACACCAGGCACATTCGTGACCAATCCATCCGTATCCTGCAACGCAGATTGACGATCAAGTAATCCTCTGCTCCGATCTTCAGCGGTAATTACTGCGACATGTTTGCCATGCACCTGCTCTCCACAGGTCCAAGCTTCTGCTGCAAAACCAAGCTTCTCGGTTACAAGCCTGCGGTTGTTAAGTACAATTTCAGGGTCATCCCCCACATGATAAGCACAATTGAGCGTAGCATACGGAACTTTTCCAACTCCACCATGCCTCGTCGTAAACCCGACTGACAACTGTTCAAATTGCTGTGTCCAGGGCTCAACATATAATAATAACGGATCAGGACCGAAATCTGAATTCTTGGTCCGTTCAAGTAATTCTTTATCCAATACAAAGGGTTCCATTATCTCACCTCACCACTTCCAGTGTACCAAATGAGCCACATTCTGTCTCCTTTATATCGTGCGACGCTGATTACGTTCCGACCGTTCAATGCGTTCCACTCGCTCTGTGCGGTTATGCTGCTGTTCATCATACAGGCGCGCTTCGCGATCACGCTCGTCATACGTATTTTCCTTCACCCCATCCATCTTCACCAGTATCACATCTGAACCAATCTTCACAATGTTTCTCCAAGGAATGACCAGGTCAGTTCCCCCGCCAAAGAGACCCATAAAACGGCTGTACCCTGGCACAACAATCGCTTCAATTCGTCCCTGCTTCAGATCCAGTTCCAAATCACTGATCTGACCGAGGCGTTTACCATCCGTAATGTTAATGACATCCTTTGTCTGAAAGTCCGAGATTTTCATGCCTCGTGCCGCTACTTCGCTCGTATTTACTTTCATTCATTCCCGCCCCCTGTTATTCCTCTTCTGCCCGTTCTTCACGCTTCTATACAATATATGTTTCAAGGGCGAAAAATGTCCTGTTTTTCATCGAATGTGGAAACGGTCCATAACAAAAAGACGACCAACGGTATACACTGCCCCGATTGATCGTCCTTCTGCCTTTGCATCCTGTTATGACTTTACATGTTTTTGCATCTGCTGTATCGCTGATTTCTCCAGACGTGATACCTGAGCCTGGGAAATGCCAATTTCATCAGCCACTTCCATCTGGGTTTTCCCTTCGAAAAACCGCATCGACAGAATCATTTTTTCCCGCTGACCAAGACGATGCATCGCTTCACGAAGTGCAATTTCCTCGATCCATGACACATCCTTGTTTCTGTCATCGCTGATCTGATCCATAACATAGATCGGATCACCACCATCATGATAAATCGGTTCGAAGAGCGAGACCGGGTCCTGAATGGCGTCCAATGCAAAAACAACATCTTCCTTCGGCACATTCAGTACTTCCGCAATTTCGAATATCGTCGGTTCCCGAGAGTTTTTATTCGTCAGGCTGTCACGGACCTGAAGTGCTTTGTAAGCAATGTCCCTCAAGGAGCGAGATACCCGAATCGGATTATTGTCACGCAGGTATCGACGGATTTCACCGATAATCATCGGCACCGCGTAGGTTGAAAATTTGACATTCTGGGATAAATCAAAATTATCAATGGCTTTCATCAGGCCGATGCAACCAACCTGGAACAGATCATCGACAAACTCCCCCCGATTGTTAAAACGCTGAATGACACTGAGCACAAGACGCAGGTTGCCATTCACTAATTTCTCTCTTGCTGAGCGATCATGGTGTTGCTGAAGGGAATGAAACAATTCCCGCATTTCAGTGTTGGTGAGGACAGGCAATTTTGCGGTGTCCACGCCACAAATCTCGACTTTGTTTCGGGTCATCGTGATTTACCTCCCAAGGAGAAACATTAATGTACATTATCTCCGGGGCAGGCTTTTTTATTCGTACTTGGCACCCTTGCCAGTAATACCCATTCTGACCAATGATGTATTTCAGACCATTTTATTGAACTCTTTGCGGAGTCTTTTAATGATTCTTTTTTCGAGACGAGAGATGTAGGATTGGGAGATTCCGAGGAGATCTGCTACATCTTTTTGTGTCTTTTCTTCCCCATCCGTCAGGCCAAAACGAAGCTCCATAATCATTCGCTCGCGCTCCGTTAATTTTTCCAGTGCCTTGTGCAGAAGTTTTCGGTCTACCTGCTCTTCAATATTCCGATAGATTGTATCGTTTTCTGTACCCAATACATCGGATAATAATAGTTCATTTCCATCCCAATCAATGTTGAGCGGTTCATCAAAAGAAACTTCAGTTCGGATCTTACTATTACGTCTTAGGTACATCAAAATTTCATTTTCGATACAACGTGAAGCATAGGTTGCCAGTTTGATTTTCTTTTCCGGGTCAAATGTATTCACTGCCTTAATCAATCCGATGGCTCCAATGGAGACCAAATCCTCAATATTGATTCCTGTGTTTTCAAATTTGCGTGCAATGTACACCACCAGACGCAGGTTGCGCTCAATGAGCATCGCGCGAATGGCCGAGTCTCCCGAGGATAATTTTTGCAGCAAAAATTCTTCCTCTTCCCGGGTCAATGGCGGCGGAAGTGCCTCACTTCCCCCAATATAATAGATCTCTTCGCTTTTGAGTCCCAATAAAAATAACAGACGGTAATATTGCAGCTGCGCCACCAGTTTCCATTTCACAAGCATGTACGTTCCTCCTATACCACATTCAGCGGCTTTTCTGTTGCTCCCGCAGAGAGAGCCGTAGACTGCGCAGAAGCAGCGTCTTGCACAAGTTCAGGATGAATCACGGCCTGGTATTTCCCATCCGACGACAAAACACCTCCATCCAGCCCAATAAGTACCCTTGTCGTCTCATAACATGTTTCCTCCATCGTCACCTTCACCCGGTCCGGCTTCATTGCCAGCATAAACGCAGTCCCTTTGTTAATGCCCCGATAAGGCACTAGCCGCAGTCGATCCTGCCACTGAAAACTTTCCTGATCAAGCTCCAGAATAAGGTTGTCCGGCGCCTCGTCCTTGAGTCTACCCTTCCATGAAGCAGGTAACATGTCTTGCCATAACGAAACCTCCATCACCATGACCGGCATGCGCGATAAGGGATCTGTAAGTTGATTGCCCGTATCCAGAAGGCCTGTACAAGAAATGACTACCTCATCGATGCAGACCTCAACTTTGCCCAAATAGGTCGTCATGCGATCCGTTTTCCGTTTTGAACTCTGCACAGCTTTAAATAAAAACAGGACAGCAAAAAATACGATAAACGTGAACCAGAAAGCAATTTTCAGATCAAATGACATACCGCCAGAAGCCGTGAACCAAATGCCGTTAAACAACTCACCGGAGCTCTGAAGCATGTAATGCACACCCAGAATACCTCCAGCAGCGACAAAATTAATCACATAGAAGGTACCCAGCGTCCTCGCAAAAGCCTGCAGACCTTTAAACCCAAAAGCAATCGTAAGCATGACCAGCGAGAACCCGAACTTGATCAAAAAGGTGAACATAAAATCAAACTCCGGTACAAACATCATGACCACGTATAATGCACCGACAATGGCTGACAGCAACCATCGCCACCAAACCAGCTTTGTCTTGCGCATCCAGGCGGTCATTCCGATGAGTGCACCGTCAATACACAGGTTTGTCAAAAAAATTAGATCCACATAAACAACCAAAGTCTTCACCTGCCTGCGCGCAACATATCGAAATACCGTTACCCGATATCCTGATATTCATGAGCATATTCACAAGTATACGGAGCCCCCTGTTCAAAGTCTGTCTAATCATGGGGGTGTGGTTCCAACTTTTTTTGTCGGAATTGCTCAGGCCCTTTGTTCAGAATTTGTTCATTGCTGTATGCTATGATATCTAAATAAACAGAAAAAACCCGGTCACTCCATAAGGAGTACCGGGTTTCCAATACATTGATTTGCGTATTAATCGTTGTTATTATTGCGTGAACGATTGCGTAAAAATGTCGGAATATCCAGCTGATCATTGCTCGGCTGATTTCCAAAAGGACGCAGGTTCGGAGAACGCGTATCTGTCGTCTCCGCTGTTGCTGGAGCTGGCTTACGTCCTGGTGGTGGTGGAGCAGGTTTATCTTCAAAACCGGTTGCAATAACTGTAACCTTAATCTCCTCTTTCAGGTCTTCGTCAATGATGGCACCAAAGATCATGTTTACTTCCGGGTCGGAAGCAGACGTTACGATCTCTGCAGCTTCATTCACTTCATACAGGGACAGATTAACGCCACCCGTAATGTTCATGATTACCCCGCGAGCACCTTCAATAGAAGTTTCAAGCAAAGGACTCATAATGGCTTTCCGTGCTGCTTCTGCGGCACGATTCTCACCAGTTGATTCACCAATCCCCATAAGGGCTGAACCACGTTCGTGCATAATCGTTTTGACGTCAGCAAAGTCAAGGTTGATCAGACCCGGTACAGCGATCAAATCAGAGATACCTTGTACAGCTTGACGAAGTACGTTATCCGCTTGACGGAATGCTTCAAGCATAGGAGTCTTTTTGTCTACGATTTCGAGCAAACGATCATTAGGAATCACGATCAGTGTGTCGACTTTTTCCTTGAGAGCTTCAATACCTTGCTCTGCATGGCTGGAACGCTTGCGTCCTTCAAATGTAAATGGACGAGTTACGACACCCACGGTAAGTGCACCACACTCTTTAGCGATTTCGGCGATAACCGGAGCCGCACCTGTACCTGTACCGCCGCCCATACCGGCTGTAACAAATACCATGTCTGCACCTTTCAACGTGTTCATGATCAGATCGCGGGACTCTTCCGCTGCTTTTTTACCTACATCCGGGTTGGCGCCAGCACCAAGACCACGAGTCAATTTATCACCGATTTGCAATTTATGCTCGGATTTCGCCAGGTGTAACGCCTGAGCATCCGTATTCACCGTAATAAATTCAACACCTTGTACACCATTTTCAATCATACGGTTGACTGCATTGCTTCCGCCGCCGCCTACACCGATGACTTTAATTTGAGCCAAGCTCTCCATCTCGAAATCAAATTCCAACATATTATTCCATCTCCCCCTCAATGTGCATGGATGGCCCGTCCAATTTTTGATTTGAACCGAATCAATTTCATATATCGACGAACGAAAGCGTTTATTTTAGTACCGGCGCATTCAGACGGCTTCAAGAATGTATGAAATGGATCCAACCTGTTATATAAATTCGCTGAACATATTCTTCAGCCGCTCGAACAGACCGGGTTTTTGCTCCGATTCCTGTGCCGTATTTGGCTTCGGACGGTTGGTCGGTTTCTTGTTGTTATTATTGTTGTTGTTATTTCCACCGCCGTTATTGATCGAGGGACGAATGCGCAAACTGCGAATCACACTGTGCAATATGCCAACTCCGCTTGTAAACCCAGGGTCACGCACACCAATATAATCCGGAACTGCAACTCGTACCGAAGCAGCAAGCTCATGCTGAGCGACCTGCAGAACCCCCGGCATAGAGACCGTACCTCCCGTTAGTATATAACCTCCAGGAAGCTCGTTGTAACCAAGACGCTTCACTTCTTGGGATATCATCTGGAATATTTCTTGAACCCTAGGTTCAATAATTGCTGCCAGATCCTCTTGTGAAAACTCCTTGTCTACATTACTGCCAATTCGGGTGACTTTGAACATCACATCCGCAGCAGCATCATCCAACCAGGCGCAGCCATATTTCAGTTTCACTTTCTCTGCCTGATCCGTTAACGTGCGTAAGCCATAGGCGATATCATTTGTTACGAATTCCCCACCTATAGGCAATGTTGATGTTGCAACAAGACTGTCTTCTTCAAAAATGGCGATGGTTGTTGCACCTGCTCCAATATCAACAAGCACTGAACCCATCGTTTTTTCATCTTTGGACAAAGCCAGTTGACCCGCTCCAAGCGACATGAGAACCAGATCGCTTACTTTCAGACCCGCTTTTTCCACGCAGCGCAAAAGATTATGTATCGCGGTTTTTGCACCCGTAATGATCGTTGCTTCAACTTCCAGACGAACACCAATCATACCACGGGGGTCCTGTATGCCCTCCAAGCCATCTACAACATATTGCTTGGCGACAACATCAATAATTTCCCGTTCCGGCGGAACTGCAATGACTTCGGCTGCTTTCAACACCCGTTCCATGTCTTCTTCTCCGATTTCACGATCCTCGTTAGACACAGCCACGACGCCGTGACTGCTCATCAGTCCGATATGATTTCCCGAGATTCCAACATACACTTCGGATATTTGAATACCTACCATACGTTCTGCATGATCCACTGCGTTGCGAATCGACTGCACCGTCTGATCGATATCTACGATTACACCTTTGCGAATTCCCTCCGAGTCGGCAGATCCAACTCCTATAATATTAAAGGTTCCATTATTCATTTCCCCAATAATAGCGCGAATTTTGGATGTACCGATGTCCAAACTAACAATGATGTCATTGTTGCTCAAGTCTGTGGCACCTCCTGACTCCAATAGTAAATTACGTTCGAATTTAAACACTCTTAAAACATATTCAACACACTTCAGGCTTTCCCTCTTTTTTCTACAATGTTTTTGGGTGTCAAAATCTGGTTGCCAGACATAAAACATTGAAGAAAAAAGAAGGAGGCAACTCATGTGCCATAAGTTCAAGTGTATCATTTTTTCTTCATCTCAGAAAGAACAAGTTTCATTGCTCTGACGGGGTCAAACCCCGACCTGCCTAGGCTTTCATATTCAGTCCAGCCTCATCGTGGCAAAGATCAGGGGGTTGCTCCTAGTTCAGCATCATCTTCCGGGTCATCCGGGATGAAAGGGACATAGGTATCTGCCTCAAGCATGGTGATTTTCCCAGGCCGTTCGGTCTCAATCACCTGATTCAGATACTCCACTTTATCCGATAAAAGAGAGACGGTTGTAATCACTTCAAACTGTGATTTGGTATACATCCGAATCTGATCCGGAAATGAAGGCGTTGGATTGGGAATAATTTCCGAAATATCCGTCGTCAATTCATTCGGAATTTTAGCCAGTGTCTGGCTCAGTTTGGCTTTGAGTGGATCATCAGCCTTCCATTGGGTCAATATGGGCTTCTCCACAGCAACACCAATTGTTGCCGGAACCGTCAAGCTTGTCCCACTGGCTAATATCGCTTTTAACGTACCGTCAGAACCAAGCTCATAAGCAACCGTGGCATATTCCTGAACCTTGATATGGATGATACCCGGGAATTGCTTGTCCACGGTAACGGTGGAAATCGCCTTGATGGTCTTGAGACGCTCAATAACCTCGGCAGTACTTGTCCCAAAAAATTGTTCGCCTTCTTTCAGCCCGCTTTTCTCCAGCAGTTCTGAAGTTGCTGTATATACATTACCCGTAATTTCAATTGCCGAAATCCGACTCATGGAAGAACGAAAGAATAATACAGCGAGCAATACAATAAATAATAATAAGAGAATAATTACAATTTTTCGGCTTGTGTTTCCTTTTGGCCGATTCTTCTTCAGAACCGGAATTTGACTTTTAGGCATAAGTAGCGCTCCACAAAGCCTCAGGTCCCCTCCCTTCAAGAAGGGGACGCCAAGGACGTTAATTGGCAAAATCCAACTGTTTCGAAACGGACGACTGTCGCTCAACCGATGCTCCAAGACTTTGGAATAACTTCTCGATCTGATCGTAGCCCCGGTCAATATGATGCACTTGCTCCACAACCGTTTTGCCTTGAGCAGCCAGACCAGCAATGACCAGAGCTGCACCTGCACGAAGATCGGTTGCTTCTACTGTAGCCCCGTACAGACGGGGAACACCACGGATAAATGCTGCGTTCAGATCGACTGAAATATCAGCCCCCATCACATTCAGTTCATCCACATGTTTGAACCGACCCTCGAATACCGTTTCCTTCATCACACTGAATCCGTCTGCCAGACTGAGCAGCACCATGATTTGCGATTGCAAATCTGTCGGAAACGAAGGATACGGAGAAGTCACAATACGGTCTACTGATTTGGGACGGCTCATACAGCTCACCGTCATTATATCATTGCAGACTGTGATTTGAACACCAGTGCGCTTCAATACATGTATAAGTGAAGTAAGATGAGCAGGATTGCAGTGTGTAAGCGTAACATTGCCTCGTGTTGCTGCTGCTGCAATCATCACAGTTCCGGCAACGATTCGATCCGGTATAATCTCATAGGAACAAGGCTTCAGTTTCTCAACGCCATTGATCGTGATTGTATCCGTTCCTGCACCAATAATGCTTGCACCCATAGCATTCAAAAAGTGTTGCAGGTCCTGTATTTCAGGTTCTCTTGCCGCGTTGCAGATGGTTGTTGTCCCTTTAGCCATAACAGCTGCCATCATAATATTCTCGGTCGCTCCCACACTTGGGAAATCCAAATGAATATCTGTACCCACCAGATTGTGCCCATGACAGATAATCTGTTGGTCCTGCTCTTCAATCAAAGCTCCGAGCGCTTCCAGGCCCCGGAGGTGAAGATCAATTTTGCGTTCTCCAATGGCACAGCCTCCTGGCTGATACACTGACACTTGCCCAAACTTAGCCAGCAATGGTCCCATCAAAAAAATGGAAGAGCGCATCTGCTTCATTAGATCTTCTGGCACATCATATGACCGGATAGACGAGGTATTAATCGTCACTGTTCCCTGTTCATGCCGACACGTGCATCCAAGCCGTTCCAGGATATACAGCATCACTTCAATGTCCAGCAAGTGTGGAACGTTATGCAGTGTAACTTCTCCATCTGCCAACAAACTTGCGGCCATAATCGGTAAAGCGGCATTTTTTGCTCCATGGATGCGTATGGATCCTGAGAGGGGTTTCCCGCCTTCAATCACCAATTTGTCCAATGTATCACCTCCGGGGTTTACCGCTCACCCACTACGAAGACTTCCGGTACCAGGTTAATACCGTTTTGAGATGATATAGTGCTCTGTATCTGCTGCATTAGGGTGATAACGTCCTCTGCTGTTGCTTGGCCTGTATTGACAATGAAATTGGCATGCATGGTGGATACCTGTGCGCCTCCCTGGGTCATTCCTTTCAGCCCTGCTGCTTCAATCAGGCGGGCTGCATGATCACCCGGTGGATTTCGGAATACACTACCTGCACATGCCATCTGCAGTGGCTGTGTGCGTCGCCGGCGATCTTTGTAAGCCGCCATGGTTTCCGAAATGACGTTGCGCTCTCCATGCTGGAGTTCAAATGCAGCTTCCAGCACAATGCCTCTCCGATCATGCAGAACAGAGTGGCGGTAGGCAAAATCCATGTCCTCCTTGCTGTAACGTACCAATTCCCCTGTCTCCAGTACAATCTCAGCGAATTTGAATATCCGTGACACATCCGATCCATGCGCGCCTGCATTCATGTACACAGCTCCACCGACAGTGCCGGGGATACCGCTGGCGAATTCCAGACCGACCCATTCCTTTTTGGCAGCAACCACACTGAGTTTAACAAAAGAATGCGCCGCTCCGGCGGTTACACCACCTTCGTGAAATTCGGCATAATCAAAGCCCTCGCCTGGTTTCACCACAACACCACGTATTCCTTTGTCTGACACCAGCATGTTTGAGCCCCGTCCAAGTTGCATCCACGGAATCTGATACGTGTGAAGCAATTGAACGAGATTCATCATCTGCTCTTTATTATCGGGAATGACCAATGCATCCGCAGGACCGCCGATCTTCCATGTGGTGTATTTGGCTAGCGATTCGTTTTCAAGAACTCTGCCAACATTATTCTGGGATAGTAACGATATCCACTGAGGCATGTTTGCTTCCTCCTTTGCTTCAAAACCGATGAGCACGGTATGTTCTGTTGTGACAGACCGTGTTCTGGCGCCATGGAACGATGGTCACGATTTATACGGTATCTTATGTCAGCCCCGTCTTGTGTGTGACAATCGCCCACAAACACACTTTATCGGCGTGCAGCAAGACGCTGAATTTCATGAACAAGCACTTCAGCTGCATCGGGTTTCCCCAGTTTCCGGGAGGCTTCAGCCATTCGTTTGCGTCCCGATTCATCATTCATAATCTTGGCGATGGCTTCATACAGGACTTTGCCTGTAAGATCCTTCTCCAGCATCGTGAGTGACGCACCTCCACCTTCAAGCGTGCGTGCATTGGCTTCCTGATGATTATTAGTCACGTTAGGTGAAGGAATCAGGATCGAAGGAATACCCAGTGATGTGATCTCCGCAAGGAATGATGCACCTGCACGGTTTACAATCAAGGATGTGCAGGCAAGCACCTCAGGCATATTATGCACGTAAGGCAGGACATGCAGGTGGTTTGGCATCGTACCCAATGAGCTGCGAATGGCTTCACGCGTTTCATCAAAATAGGTATCCCCTGTCACGTAAACTACATGTACATCGTCCAGTTGTTCCAGCATTGGAGCCATGTCCACCATGGCCTGATTGATTGCTTTTGCCCCGCGACTGCCCCCAACCACAAGAACAACACGGCTATTCATCGGTACACCTAATGTGGCAAAACCACGATCACGGCTAGCCTGGGCTACCGTAGTCGCTCGCGGATTACCGGTATAGATCACCTTTTTTGCGCCGGAAAACGATGTTTCAGAACCTTCAAAGCTAACGGCAACCGTGTCCACATAACGCATCAAAAATTTGTTCGTCAGACCAGGAATGGCGTTCTGTTCATGAATTATACTCGGAATTCCCAGTTTTGTTGCTGCATATACCACAGGTCCACACACATATCCACCTGTACCAATCACAACATCCGGTTTAAATTCCTTCAGCATTTTTTTGGACTTGCGTACACCTTGAATGAAACGCATGACCGTTTTCAGGTTGTCGATGGACAATTTCCGTCGAAAGCCGGTAATATCAATGGATTTAAAAGGAATATTTTCTTGGGGAACCAGTTTACTTTCCAGCCCTCTGGTTCCTCCGATGTACAGAAATGTCGAGTCCGGGTTCTCCGCCTCGCATTGTCTTGCTATGGCAACGGCAGGATAGATATGTCCACCCGTACCGCCACCGCTTAGAACGACTCGCATCGCATAGTCACCTCGCATAACGGGATAAATTCACTAAAATGCCCAGTGCTGTGAGCATGAGGGTCAATGATGATCCGCCGTAACTGATCAGGGGCAATGTAATGCCCGTAACAGGCATCATGCCAATGACAACACCAATGTTAATAATGACCTGTACGGCGACCATACCCACGATACCAACACCAAGCAGACTGCCGAAGGCATCCGGAACGGTCATGGCTACACGCATTCCTCTCCACACCAGCACCAGAAACAACAATAATACAATCATTCCACCTATAAAGCCGAGTTCTTCGGCCAAAATACTAAAAATAAAGTCCGTTTGCGGTTCAGGTACATAACTGTACTTCTGCCGGCTCATACCCAGTCCCAATCCCGCCAGTCCACCAGGACCAATCGCGTATAAGGATTGAATGATCTGATATCCGGCACCCAGCGGATCGGACCACGGGTCCAAAAACGCTGTGATACGCTGCAACCGATAGGGTGCTGCTGCAATCAAAGCTGCAAACCCAGCTACGCCGCCAAGAGCAAGCAAGCTCAGATGTTTCATTCGCGCTCCGGCTGTAAAAATAATAAGCATCGATGCGCCCATCATCACGGTGCCAGTCCCTAAATCAGGTTGCAGCATAATAATCCCAAAAGCCAAACCGATCATACCCAGCGGTGGTAGAAGCCCCGTTGTGAAGGTTTTGATTTTACCCGGTTCCTTGCTCAGCCAGTGAGCGAGAAACAGAATCATGCCCAGCTTCATGAATTCCGAGGGCTGAATACCGAACGAACCAATGCCTAGCCAACTTCGTGCACCACCGCGAACCACACCGATTCCAGGAATGAGCACCGCAATGAGCATTATAAAACAGGCAATCAATATAGGCTTGGCATATTTCCTCCACACCCGGTAGTCTACATTAGCAGTTACGAACATGGCCACAAGCCCAAGCACCGCAAACAGGGCCTGTCTTTTTACAAAATAAAATGAATCGCCATAGTCATGAAAGGCAAGCACCGAGCCCGCACTATATACCATAATAATGCCGATGGCAAGCAATGCCAAAATACAAATCAGCAACCAAATATCTGGTGCCGGTCGCGTCTGTTTCATCAGGAGGCCACCCCTTGCATGGAAGTAGGGGCTTTTCCACCCCCCTACTTACAAGTTATGCGCCGCCTCTTTAAAAATGCGTCCCCGCTCTTCATAGGAAGCAAACATGTCCCAACTTGCACATGCCGGGGATAACAAAACGACATCACCGGCACTGGCAAGCTTCGATGCTTCCTGCACAGCAACGGTTAACGTCAGGGCAGCGTCCTCCTCATTATCGACGACCTTAATTTGCTTTAATCCGGCAAGTTCGGCGACCTTGGCAATTTTTGTCCGTGTCTCTCCAATTGCAACGACAGCTTTTACCCGTTCCTGGAACAAGGGCAACAGCTCCATCATGTCTGATCCACGATCTAGCCCTCCGGCAATTAATACAACTGGCTCCTTGAACGAGTTCAGAGCCATGACCGTAGCCTTCGAATTGGTCGCTTTGGAGTTGTTGTAATACGCAGCGCCATTATGATCTAGTACATATTCAAGGCGGTGTTCAACTGCCTTGAAGTCTGCGAGCGGCGCTGCCAGTACCGCTGGATCAGCTCCTGCAGCCACGGCAATAGCCACAGCCGCCATTGCATTTTCCACATTAAATCGTCCAGCTATGCCAATGTCCTCAATATCGATGATCATGTGCTGATCTCCGTTTTCATCCGCGTAGATAATCTGACGCTTCACATCATCCTCTTCTCCATCCACATAAGGTGGATCTGCATACACACCTGTATCCAATTTCTCAATCATTGAGAAGGGAAGCAATCTGCCTTTGATGTAAGGAACCAGACCACGACATACCGAATCATCCCAATTCAGGATGGCTACGTCATCAGGCTGCTGATTGGCGAACAGTTTGGCTTTGGAAGCCACATAATCATCCAGATCCCCATGATAGTCCAGATGCGTCTCTGCAACGTTAAGCAAGCTGGCGATCCGGGGACGGAAATCAACCGTTCCTTTGAGCTGGAAACTGCTAAGCTCAACAACCATCCAGTTATCTGGAGAAGCTTGCTCTGCCGCTTCACAGAGAGGTGTTCCGATATTACCGGCAACGATCGGTTTGAGGCCGGCATGCTCCAACATTTTACCCACCCAAGTGGTCGTTGTTGTTTTACCGTTGGAACCCGTAATCCCGATCATGGGTGCAGCACATAGATGATAAGCTACCTCTACTTCGGTCACCACTTCAATGCCCAATGCCATAGCTTGCTGCACAGGAGCTGCATGGTATGGGATACCCGGGTTTTTAACGACCAGCTTCACACCACTGTGAATCAGATCATCCGGATGTCCTCCGCATACAACAGAAATTCCCAAAGCCTCCAATTCGGAAGCTTCGGGACATTGATCTCTCTCTTTTTTATCATTTACTGTAACCTTCGCTCCGGCGCGATCCAGCACTTTGGCGACCTGTACCCCACTTTTCGCCAATCCGAGCACGACTACTTGTTGTCCGCGATATGATTCAGGATGATTCATGATCTACAACCCCTTGTTGAGATAAAGTCCAAGAGCGGCCAAAATTGCGCCTACCGCCCAAAAGGTAATAACAACCCGCCACTCTGACCAACCACTTAATTCAAAGTGATGGTGAATGGGGCTCATTTTGAATACACGCTTGCCACGAGTCTTGAAAGATACCACTTGAATGATGACAGACAGGATCTCGATAACAAAAATACCGCCAATGATGACAAATAGAAGCTCTGTCTTGGTTACAATGGCTACCGCACCAATCGCACCACCAATACCCAGAGAACCGGTGTCTCCCATAAACACTTTGGCCGGATGTGCATTGTATACCAGAAAACCAAGCACAGCTCCGATCATCGCTGCTGCACAAACTGCTGCCGGCATCGACGTGGCTTGCATCGCCACAATCGCAAACGCGCCAAAGGCAATCGCACTTACCCCTGACAGCAAACCATCCAGACCGTCGGTAAAGTTAACCGCATTGGTAATGGCAAGCATCATGAATACAACAAACGGATAATAGAACCATCCGGTCCAGTCAAACGAGAATGACGTACCCGGGATAGAGATGGCTGTGCTGTGTCCATTCTGGATCAGCAAGAAACACATCACTGCACTGAAGAACAATTGACCCAGCATTTTTTGTCTGGCCGTCAGTCCCAGCGAACGTTTGAACACAATTTTGATGTAGTCATCCAGGAAACCTATAAGCCCGAATCCCAGCGTAGCCACAAGCAAGACATAAAAGTCTGTATTCTTGACTGCCGAAAATTTCAAAAAGGCCAATGTGAACGCAACTAAAATGACGACTCCACCCATTGTAGGTGTTCCGCTTTTTTTCAAATGGCTCTGAGGCCCATCTTCCCTAACTTGCTGTCCGAATTTCATCCGGCGTAACAGCGGAATCAGGAGCGGTGCGGCAATCACCGCCAGAATAAATGAAACGCCGATTGTTAACAGTAATACCTGAAAATCCATGGGTTCACCCCTCTAGTCTACTCGATTCTGTAATGGTGCTATTTGTAGTGCTTCGACCACGTCCTCCAGCTTCATGCCTCTTGAAGCTTTGAACAAGACAACGTCTCTGGGATGTAGTTTCTCCAGTAGATAACGGGTCATTTCTTCTTTATCTATAAAAGCATGCACAGCCTCTGCCGGCATATGCTTTCTTGCTCCTTCAGCAATATGTGCTGATAGGTGACCATATACGAGCACCATGTCCATTTTGGCAGATGTAATATACTCACCAATTCCAAGATGCAGATTCTGTTCTTCAGGTCCAAGTTCAAGCATATCACCAAGCACAGCCACTTTCATGCGGTATCCTTTCAGACCCTCTAGTACATCAATTGCGGCCTTCATGGAGGTTGGACTTGCATTGTATGCATCATTCAGCAGGGTTAGACCACTAACGCCTTGAGTAACCTCAATACGCATGCCTGTCAGTTTCAAGCGAGACAATCCCGCTGCAATCTGCTCTGTCGTCACTTTGAAATGACGGGCTACAGCCAAAGCAGCCAGACAGTTAACGACATTATGCGTTCCTAGCAGAGGTAGCGTAAATGCATGTTCTCCAGACTGTTTGGTGGTGAAAACTACGCCGTTCTGGGCATTCATAAGTCCGGTAGGATAGTCATCATTATCGGTTTGCAGACCAAATGTAAACCGCTGTAATCCATCGGGTTGTTTCGTTGCAGGCTCTTCAAGAACTTGTGCAATTAAAGGCTCGTCTCCGTTGTAGATCAGTAACCCGCCAGGCTTCAATCCCGCGGCAATCTCGGCTTTGGCTCTGGCAATCTCCAATCTGGACCCCAGCTGAAGCAGATGAGATTCACCAATATTCGTAATGATTGCTACATCAGGCTGCGCAATAACCGACAAATCGTTAATCTCCCCGCGACCACTCATACCCATCTCCAAAATGATAATCTCGGTATCCGGGTCCATGCTTAGTACAGTAAGTGGTAAACCAATGTGATTATTGAAGTTGCCTTGCGTCTTATGCACTTTGAACGTCGTTGAGAGAATGGCATCAACGATGTCCTTTGTTGTTGTCTTGCCGTTGCTGCCTGTAATGCCGACTACAGCCGCTTTATTCTCCGTTAGATAAGCCGATGCGAGTGCTTGCAGTGCGACAAGTGTGTCGTCAACAACAATGACAGCTCCTTGTGGCGGAATACCATGATCCTTTTGCCAGATCGCGCCTGCAGCCCCCTTCTCTAGACAGGCTTGCACAAATTCGTGTCCGTCAAACCTTTCACCCACTAGCGGAATAAATAAACTGCCTTCCAGAGGTTTACGCGAATCGGTAAACACCCCTTCGACCATTACATTGCCATGAGCGGCAACGTCACTTAATGTTCCTCCACACATCTCGGCCAATTGTGCCAATGTTCTTTTTATCAATTGGATTTGCCCCTTATCGCTTCTTTGGCTATGATTCGGTCATCAAAATCGGTTTTGGTTGTGCCGATAATCTGATAGGTCTCGTGACCCTTGCCCGCAATCAATACTACATCGGCTGGGCTTGCCATTTCAATAGCTTCATGAATCGCCTGGCGTCGATCCACAATCATCGTATAACGTTCAGTAGGAACGGATTCTTCAATCAGGCCCTGTTCAATGTCTTTGAGAATCAGATCCGGATCTTCTGTCCGTGGATTATCGGAAGTAACCAGTACAAAATCACTATAATTCGCAGCAATTTTCCCCATGAGAGGGCGTTTGGTACGGTCCCTGTCGCCACCACAGCCAAACACGCAAATTACACGTCCTTCGGCAAATTCTTTCACCGTCCGCAGCACATTCTCCAGTCCATCCGGTGTATGGGCATAATCGACAATAACAGCAAATGGCTGCCCTTCGTCCACTCCTTCAACACGTCCATCCACGCCCGGAACCGTCTCCAGACTGCGCTTGATCTCTTCCAGCGGAATACCCTCCACCAGCGCTGCAGAGATGGCTGCCATTGCATTGTACACATTGAATTTGCCTACCATGCGCAAGCGAATATCTGTGCTGCCTGCAAATGTATCCACGTGGAAAGAAGTTCCCTGAGACGTGATTGAGATTTGGGATGCGCGTACATCCGCCTTTTCACCCATGCCATATGTAATCACTTCAGCCGCAGTCACAGAGATGAAATAATCCGCTGCCGGGTCATCTGCATTGATAACAGCGAATTTACGCTGTGAGACATCTTCCGTATAACCGTTACCCAGTCGTGCAAAGAACAATCCTTTGGCCCCGCGATATTCCTCCATTGAATGGTGGTAGTCCAAATGATCCTGCGTCAGGTTAGTGAATACCGCAGTGCGGAAATTCGTTCCCTTTACTCGCCCTTGTTCCAACGCATGAGAAGAAACTTCCATAACACAGCAGTCCGTACCCTTCTGAACCATATCATGCAGACTACGCTGCAGATCAAGCGCCTCTGGTGTTGTTCCTGACATCGGGTAGGTGCGACCGTCATACCGCATTTGAATGGTACCGATTAATCCCGTCTTGCGCCCGTAATCACTCATGATTTTTTCAATTAAATAGGTGGTCGTTGTTTTGCCGTTCGTTCCCGTTACACCAATCATATTCATCTTCTGGCTTGGCGAGTCAAAAAAGAAATCTGCCAGAACAGCCATCGCAAATCGGCTGTCTTTCACCAGCAATTGTGGTACAGGCAGATCCAGCTGCCGTTCAACCACCAATGCAACTGCACCTGCATTTACAGCTTTTTCTGCATAATCATGACCATCTACCGTATGTCCCGGAAGACAGATAAACAGATCACCCGGTTTTACCTGCCGGGAATCTGTCTGAAGGTTTTGGCATTCTGTATTTGATTCGCCCACGAGGCGGGCGGTGGTCAGCATCGATGCAAATTGTTTTAAAAGCACATGAATAACCTCACTTTTCCAATTATACTTCTGTTTTAACATATGTCTGTATTTATTAATATCGTCAATACAACCCAATAATGAAACGCACCTGGATGAATTTTGTTGCGCTAGAAGCTTCAAACTACCTCTAAGCCCCGTTATTCATCCTTTGTGTGATCATGTGCATCGTTCAGTACATTCCCCATATAAATGCGGATGGTTGATCCCTGATCTACCCTCGCCCCAGGCTTAGGTGCCTGATTAATTACGTATTTACCACTGCCAGACTTCGCCAGCATAAAATTCATGTTCAGGTCTTCGTACAGATCTTCAACAGTAGCTCCTGTCAGGTCTGGGACTGTCACGATTTTGGTTTCACCATACTTGTATTCTTTGGCGACCTGATCCTTCCGAACAGGTACATTCATATAATGCAAAGCATCTTCAAGGATGTTCTGCACAATCGGGGCGGCAACCACACCTCCGAACTGAATTCCTTTGGGATTATCCACTGCGGTATAAACCACAATCTGTGGGTCATCTGCTGGTGCAAATCCGATAAAGGATACGATATGCTCAGTCGAGGAATAACGTCCGTTGATAACCTTCTGGGCTGTACCTGTTTTGCCACCAACCCGGTATCCATCAATGAATGCCGGACGCCCGGTACCTTTTGCGACAACACTCTCGAGTGCTTCACGTACTTGTTTGGATGTATTCTCCGAGATCACCTGACGAACCAGTTCCGGCTTGGCTTCTTCCATGACTTCCCCTGTGACCGGATGGACCCACGCTTTCGTAACATAAGGCTTGTAAAGTTTACCCCCATTGATGGCCGCTGACACAGCTGCTACTTGCTGAATGGGCGTTACCGATACACCTTGACCAAAAGCAGTCGTTGCAAGCTCGACAGGTCCCACTCTGGACAGTTTGAACAGAATTCCACTGGCTTCTCCGCTGAGATCAATCCCTGTCTTGGTACCGAAACCAAAGTCTTTAATATAGGAGAAGAGCGATTCTTTGCCCAGCCTCTGCCCCAAAGCCACAAAGCCCGGGTTACATGAGTTCTCCACAACTTGTAAGAAGGTCTGACTTCCGTGGCCGCCCTTTTTCCAGCAACGCAGACGGGCCCCACCCACCTCAACATATCCGGGATCAAAAAATTGATCCTGTTGCAGATTGACCTTTTTCTCTTCAAGCGCTGCTGCCAAAGTAATGATCTTAAATGTGGAGCCCGGCTCGTAGGTCATCCAGATCGGTAAATTGCGATTGTATATCTCCGCTGGATATTGCTGATAATCGGCAGGTTCGTATCCCGGCCTGCTGGACATCCCCAAGATTTCACCCGTTTTGGGATTCATCGCTATGGCCAATGCTGAGTTCGCTTGGAACTTCACCATGGCCTGATCCAGTTCTCTCTCCATGATGGACTGAATGGATTTATCAATGGTCAGCTTGAGGTTAAGGCCGTCCTTCGGTTCCACATACTTCTCGGATGAGCCCGGCATTAGCCTTCCGGCCGCATCGGACAAGTAGGACACACTGCCATTCAAACCATTCAGCTTATCATCATACTTCTTCTCGACACCTGTTAAGCCCTGATTATCAATGCCCGTAAAACCAAGAATATGGGCAGCCAAATCATCATAAGGATAAAAACGTTTATTGTCCTCAGCAACAACGATACCCGGAAGCTTCAAATCACGGATGCGCTGAGCTTTCTCCATCGTAATTTTGCGGCCGCCGGGTTGTAGTCGTACAATGAGTTCTCGTTTCTTGATGGTTGCGAGCACTTTTTCTTCCGTCATCCCAAGCAATGGGGCCAGCGCTTTAGCTGTCGTTTCAGCTTCTTTAACCTGAGCCGGAATGGCCATAATGGTCGGTGTTGTCACATTATAGGCCAGAGAGGTTCCATTTCGATCCAGGATCTCCCCCCGCTTGGCTGAATAAGGAATATTACGCCGCCAGGATTCTTCTGCTTTTGCTGACAATTCAGGGCCTTCCCCGAGCTGTACATAAGCAAGCCTGATCATCAGGGCCGAAAATAACAAAACTAAAATCATTAAACTCCATAGCAACCTGCGCCGCAGATTTACGCTTGATCCTTTCACGAAAAGATCCCCCCACTCGTCCCAAAATCATGACATTCGTTCCATTCATGAATATTCAGGACAACCGGGGGTTAGAACAAGCTGTCAGAGCTCCCTATGGAAGCGAAGCTCCGTTTGTGGCTGGATCATTAGAGGATTCGGATTCATTGGCAGGAGCCTTGTTGTTATCTGTTTTATCTGTTTTGTCTGTTCCGTCGGTTTTACCTTCTCCGCCCGAAGGCTCTTGTTCCTCCACTTCAGCTTCTGACGACGGATCAGAAGAGATCGGAGCCTCATCGGCTATACCTGTCACTGCAGCTTTGGCAGTTTGCAAGTTCAACTGCACAGTTCTCTGCTCACCTGCGACCTGCTCGGTTTGCTTCACGACATAGCCCTCACCCTTGACCGTAACCCCCACCTTCATGAGAGAAAGCACTTCAAGGGCATCACGGAGAGATTCACCTGTTAGATCGGGAATCTTCATCTTGCTGCTTTCTTCCGTTAGCAGATAGATTCGTTGTCCTGGATTCATAGAAGCGCCTGCAACCGGATACTGCCGAATTACATTATCACCTTGACCAAGAGTCACATAAGCAATACCTGCGCTTAGAAGCTGGCTTCTGGCCTGTTTGGCTGTCTTGCCACTCAAGTCAGGTGCCTTGGCTTGCACGACAGAGACTTCTTTTGACTTTTTGTCAGGAGTTTTGGCTGTATCTTTGGGTATTCCCATATATTGAAGAGTCTGGCTGACAATCTTTTTGAACACCGGTGCAGCTGCGGTTCCTCCCCCAATGTTGGTTCCATCCGGTTGGTCAATGACAACAAGTATAGCAATCTTCGGATTATTCACGGGCGCGAATCCAATAAACGATACAACGTCTTTTGACTTACTGTATGCTCCATTAACAACCTTTCTTGCCGTACCTGTCTTACCAGCTACACGGTAACCTTCAATATAGGCGTTACGACCAGTACCAATCGTTTGGTCTGCAACCACTTGTTCCAAATAACCACTCACCAGTTTAGAAGATTCCTTGGAAATCACCTGACGAACAACTTTAGGTTTGATCACTTCCGTTGTTCCATCATTCGGGTTCTTGATCTCCTTCACCAGATGTGGCTCCAGCAATTTGCCGCCGTTGGCGATCGCAGAGATGGCTGCGACCTGTTGAATTGGTGTTACCTGTACAAGACCATGCCCATAGGCTGCCGTGGCAATCTCAGATTTGTATACAAGTGGCTTGATCGGTGACGCTGACTCATTCGGCAGATCAATACCTGTCTTTTTACCAAAACCGAATTCGTCTATGTAATGACGCAGACGTTCACCACCAAGCATGTTATAACCCAAGTTAACAAAGGCAATGTTACTTGACCGTTTGACACCTTCAAGATAAGATATCCAACCATAGGCATGTCCATTATCACTAATTGGGAAACCACCGATATACATGCGTTTGGATTCGAAACTTGCATTGGGATCGAAAAGTTTTTCTTCTACAGCCCCTGCCAGCGTAACTATTTTGAATGTACTACCTGGCTCATAGATGGATTGAGTAGCATGATTGATAAAATTCTTTTGATCAGGTGTACTCCCATACGAATTCGGGTTAAAAGTTGGCCAATTCGCCATGCCTAGAATCTCCATGGTGCTCGGGTCTGCTGCAATGACCGTCATACTCAGTGGATTATATTTGGCAACGGCTTCTTTCATTGCATCCTCAATGTAGAACTGGATCGTGTCATCGATGGTTAGCGTAAGGTTTTTACCGTTCTGAGGTGGCAGATAGTTATCCTGTGAATCCGGAAGTTTAATGCCTTTGGCATCCTTCTGATAATTCAGATATCCGTCTGTACCAGTCAGTGCTTCATCATATGAGACTTCAAGTCCATTGACAGCTTTCCCATCACGGCTCATATATCCCAAGAGGTGAGAGGCAAGTGTTTCTTCAGGGTAAAAACGCTTCGACTCCTGAGCCATCACAATTGCATTACGCGCCTTATATTCATCTTGCAGTTCTTCACGCAACTCGTTGACTTGTGCAGCAAGTTCAGGACTTATCTTATATCCTTCACTGCGTACTTCACGTTGCTGATAGAAGACTCCATCTTTATTTTTGGCTGTGACCAGAGCACGCATCTCACTCTCATTTTTCCCAAGAAGGGCAGAAAGTTTCTCCGTAACAACATCCTGAATTCCAAGTTCATTAATTAATAACGGATTAACAGAAACCGTATACGCAGGCGAGTCAGTAGCCAAAATGTTACCATTTCGATCCGTAATCGTTCCACGTGCAGCCTTAATCGTCTGTTCCCGCTCTACCAAACCGGCTGCCCGTTCCTGCCATACACCGCCATTCACAACTTGAATGAAAAAGATTCGGGTTACGAGTACAAGAAAAAAGAGGGTAATACATCCCCCTATAAGCAACGTGCGCATCTTTATTCTTTTTATCATCGGAACACCTCTTTACTTACTGCTTGCTGTATTCGAGGACGACTCAGTACCAGTTGATTTCGTACTTGTTGAGCGAGGTACATAAATGACATCCTTACCGGAAGCTTCAACGTAACCAAGTTGTTTTGCATTTTCGATAACCTGGTTATTCAATGTTTCTTTTTCCACCTGCAGGTCTGCGATCGTCTTTTCATACACCTTGATATCCGAAATAGTGGACTGCGCCTGCTTGTTCAGATCGTAGATATGAGCATAACGAGACATCAAGGCTCCTCCAACAAGGATAACTGCAACCAGGGTAATCAGATACAAAATCTTCTCGCGCGCCGGAAGACCCGTACGACGGGTCACCACTTTGGTGGTTTCTTTGTATCGTTGCTGGGTCACACGTTCCTGGGACGCTTTTTCTTTTACAGCGAGATTACCACGTGTATATGCCATACTCCGATTCTCTCCTCCACTCTTGATCTACAATTTCTCGGCTACGCGCAGCTTGGCTGAACGAGCACGTGAATTTTCGGTCAATTCCGTTTCCGTTGGAATCAACGGTTTTCTGTTAACTAAACGCAGGGTCCCCTTGCCGCCGCATACACACAACGGAAAATCGGGTGGACATGTACATTTTTCCAGATAACTGCTGAAAATCTGTTTACATATCCGATCCTCAAGGGAATGGAAGGTGATAACAGATACACGTCCTCCTGGTGCCAGACAACGAACAGCCTGATGCAAACCTTCCTCAAACGCACCCAACTCATCGTTGACGGCAATGCGTAGTGCCTGGAAGCTGCGTTTGGCAGGATGTCCACCAGTACGTCGAGCTGCCGCCGGGATGCCTTCCTTGATCAGTTCCACGAGTTCACCTGTCGTCTCAATGGTGGACTGCGCTCGTTTTCCGACGATAACACGGGCAATTCTTCTCGAAAACTTCTCTTCACCATAGCGATACAAAATTCGAGCAATCTCTTCTTCTGGCCACTCATTCACAATCTCTTTGGCCGTCAGCATTGCATCCTGGTCCATTCGCATATCGAGCGGAGCATCGTGATTGTAACTGAATCCACGTTCTCCTTCATCAAATTGCGGAGATGACACACCCAAGTCGTACAAAATACCGTCGACCTGTGGCACACCATCCATCATTGGTACATCCAGATCCTTGAGTACCTGTTCCAGATCCCGAAAATTGGTTTTCACCAATGTTACACGTTCTCCATAAGCTGCGAGCTTCTCACGAGCATTGTCCAAAGCCCAATCATCCTGATCAAGTGCGATCAGACGTCCCCCTGGACCAAGCTTGGAAGCAATCACGGAGCTATGTCCGCCACCGCCTAAAGTGCAGTCCACGTATATACCGTCCTGCTTGATGTTTAATCCCTCTGTTGCCTCTTCTTTGAGTACGGTTATGTGGTGAAACAACCTGCACCCCTCCTGACTTTATAAATCAAAATTAAAATCGACCAGCTTTTCGGCAATGTCGTTGAATGCTTCTTCGGATTGATTGAAATAACTCTCCCATATGCCTTTGCTCCAAATCTCCACCCGGTTCGACACGCCAAGAACAACACAATCCTTGTCCAGCTTGGCATACTCTCTTAAATTGCCCGGCAGATTTACCCTGCCCTGTTTGTCCAGTTCACATTCGGTTGCACCCGAGAAAAAAAACCGGGTAAACGCACGTGCATCAGATTTCATCAATGGCAGTGCTTTGAGCTTCTGTTCCATGACCCCCCACTCCTCCATGGGGTACACGAAAAGACACTGGTCCAAACCCCGTGTGACAACGAAAGACGGTCCCAGAGATTCGCGGAATTTAGCCGGAATGATAACCCGACCCTTATCATCAATGCTATGTTGGAACTCCCCCATAAACATTGGCCCACTCACTCCTCACCCGTTTCTCCCACTTTGCCCCACTTTCCACCACCTAAGCATAATAGATTCGCACAAAAAAATCAAAACCCTTCTTGCATGACTTGATTTTTTAATTTTTCAGCATAAAAAAACGTCCTTGATCCTGTCACTCAGGATCAAAGACGCTTCCCGTAAACGGGCAATCGTATGTCTACCCGCACATGAGCCATATCATCAATAAACCATTCTATACCTATTGAATCATTTCATCAGCTTGTAATTATTGGATAGTGCTTAAAATTTCCAGCTATCCAGGTATTTCTCTTGCTCAGCTGACAAGGAGTCGATGCCAATATTCAGGCTTTCAAGTTTATAGCTGGCAACCTGCTGGTCAATATCATATGGTACATTAACAACGTTTTTACCCAAGTTTTCATAATTCTCACTTACATAACGCAGACCAAGTGCCTGCAGGGCAAACGTCGTATCCATGATTTCGGCAGGGTGACCATCTGCTGCACCCAGGTTCACAAGACGACCTTCTGCGAGAAGGTACATCTTACGACCGTCTTTGAAACGATATTCCTCAATGTTGCGGCGAACTGTGCGAATCGATTCCGAACGTTTAGCCAGTTCAGGTTTATTCACTTCAACATCAAAGTGACCTGCATTACTCAGGATCGCTCCATCCTTCATCACATCGTAATGCTCCCCTGTGATAACATCCTTATTGCCTGTAACCGCAATAAAGAAATCGCCCAATTTGGCGGCTTCCACCATTGTCATGACCCGGAACCCGTCCATGTGTGCTTCTACCGCTTTGATTGGATCGATCTCGGTTACGATCACATTCGCACCAAGACCTTTGGCGCGCATCGCTACACCTTTACCACACCAGCCATAACCTGCAACCACTACGTTTTTACCAGCGATAACCAAGTTGGTTGTACGAATAATTCCGTCGAATGCAGATTGTCCTGTACCGTAGCGATTATCGAACAGATACTTGCAGTATGCGTCATTAACTGCAACCATTGGAAACTTCAATTGGCCTTCTTTCGCCAATGCTTTCAAACGAATAATACCCGTTGTCGTTTCTTCTGCTCCGCCGCGAATTGTTGCTGCGAGGTCAGGGCGCTCGGATGCAATAATGGTTGCAAAGTCTCCGCCATCATCAATAATAAGATCAGGCTTCACTTCAAGCGCACGCAGTTGCAAAGATTTGAATTCCGCAGGTTCCGGATTGTATTTCGCATATACTGTAACACCGTCTTCCACTAATGCTGCGCAGACATCATCTTGTGTAGACAATGGGTTACTGTGCGTAATCGTTACTTCCGCCCCACCCGCTTGGATCACTTTTGCCAAGTAAGCTGTTTTTGCCTCCAGATGAAGACAAATCGCGACCTTCAAACCTTTGAAAGGCAGATCCTGTTCGAATTGGCGACGAATGCGGTTTAATACCGGCATATGTGCCTCTACCCAGTCTATTTTCAGATGACCCTCTGAAGCGAGTCCCATATCTTTAACAATACTGTTTTGCAACGCAGGTGTAGTCATTTCATATCCTCCTTGTTTATGTGTTTCTTCTATTATAAAGGACTCTATAGTGCAATAACCTTGTGCTCTCCAAGGAATTCACTTGAGGCCTTAATCAGTTCATCGATCCACTCGGTGCCATAACGATTCAGGTAAAAGAGTGCATTATGTACTCGTTCCTGTGGTTTGCCCGTTGGGAATAAGGAGTTTTGAATGCCGTTCCAGTGCCTTAGACTCACATGGTGTTTATCTTCGATAGCTTTGTGAGTCTGCTGTTTCAGATACTGCATTTGCTCGTTGATTTTACTCAAATTGGTATCGCCAATTCGTTCCAGCCCAGGATGAATCTCCGCAATCTCATCTAGCAACGGTCCATACAGATCAAGAAACGCCTCCTGAACCTTGTCAAACTGTTCATCTACCTGGAACGTCTCCTGCTGTGCGAGCCACTGCTCCTTCTTTTCTTCCATATGATATTGAACATCCTGAAAAGAAAGTCCATATTGTTTCATATGTTTGTGATGAACATCTTCCATAATGGTGAAAGACAACCGCGGCAACAAAATGGGCATTTGCAGGCCGAACTGACGGAATGCTTCCCGAGTCAAACCCCAATATGCAATTTCACCTTGCCCCAAAATAACAGCGGCTACAGGCAACACGGAATCTTGCATTAATGGTCGTGTCAATACGTTGTTACTGAAGCGCTCCGGATGTTCTCCCAGTTCCTGAAGCAAACGTTCCTCTGTGAAAGAAACCAAACCTTTGCGATCACTATATAGACCGTCCTTCAACAACAAGAGCAGACGCGTACCTTCATGAATATAGAACAGATTGGCTCCATCCTCCGCTACTTCGGCAGGCATAGCATAACCAGCTTGTTGTACCAGCGAAGCACCTTGTGTGTATGCGCTGCGCAGCACTTCATTTTTTCGTATCAACCGCTCAAACACGGGCTGTTCCAACCTGCGTAAATCTGGATCCGATGCATCCATTAGAACAAGTCCACTACTGGCAAACAAGGCAGATATCATGCGAGCAAAAGCATCACTCAGATTTGAACTGGATTGATGGATCTCTGTGATGCATTTCATCAGTCCTGGTTTATGTATCGTATCAGGTAAAAGATGTTCCACCTGTTCGAGTACATTCACCCACTGCTGCGAATCCACATGAACATTACTTACAGAATCCCTTCCTGCGAATCGTCCTTGTAACTTAACCTTCTTCATGTCTCCCTGATGATCAGGTAGATAAGTGTGGTTAACCTCATCCCAGTCATGGTCTTCACCGGCAATCCAAAATACTGGGACTACCGGGCGTTGAAGTCTTTCTTCCGCTTCACGCGCAGCTGCCACTACGCTGGCGGCTTTGTATATGACGAACAGAGGTCCGGTGAGCAGACCGCTCTGCTGTCCTCCTGTAACCACTAGTGCATCTTGTTCTGCAAGACGTGTGATGGACGCATGAACCTCTCCATGGTCGTTCACCCGCTTATTATATATACGTAAATACTCTGCCAGATCACGACGATCAATACGTGTGTTTTCCGATTGGTCCACCCACTCGGCACGCGCCTGAAGTCCTGATTCCCAGCGAATGTCATACTCGTAAAGGCCACGCGCAGCATCTCTTGAACAGATATAATCTTCTGCAAGTCTTGATCCGCTGCGGATTGCCTCGGTAATACCGTTCATGAGGTCTGCCTCCTATTCTGCTTCAAAGAGCCTTTCTTGATTGTACCGAATTCAAGGCCGCTTCGTCAAAAGAAAGTGATCAAAATACGAAAAAAACCGCCGAACGAGTCGGCGGCATTTAATACATCAATAATAGCATATCGCTTTAATATTCCTATTATACGTAAGGTTCTGCAACCCAGTGACCTTTGGAAACCTCAATCAATTGAGAATTTTCCAGGTTGTACGGATCATTTGCAGGACCGCCAGATCCATTCTGAATCGGGCTCATATGCTCTTCTGGCAGCAAGATGCGACGTTTGTTCGCTTCCACTTCCGGATCAGGTACAGGGATCGCGGAAAGCAATGTTTTGGTGTAAGGGTGGACAGGGTTCGCATACAGTTCTTCACTTTCTGCGAGCTCAACCACTTTACCCATGTACATTACAGCTACACGGTCACTGATATGTTTAACCATTGACAAGTCATGCGCAATAAACAGGTATGTCAAGCCGAGACGTTGCTGAAGTTCTTCAAGCAATTTAACGACCTGCGCCTGAATGGATACATCCAGTGCAGACAATGGCTCATCACAGATGATGAATTTAGGGTCTACAGCAAGTGCACGCGCAATCCCGATCCGTTGTCTTTGACCACCGGAGAATTCATGTGGATAACGAAGTGCATGACTTGGATTCAAACCTACCAGATCAAGCAGTTCCTCCACTCGTCTCTTGCGCTCTTTAGAGCTGGAAGCCAGGCCATGAATATCGAGTGACTCCCCGATAATATCCATAACATTGAAACGCGGGTTAAGAGATGCATATGGATCTTGGAAGATCATCTGCATATCTTTACGCATTTCTTTCATTTTGCGCGGGGACAACTTATAGATATCCGTTCCGTTGAAGTTAACATTTCCGCCAGTTGGCTCATAAAGACGCAGAATGGTACGACCTGTTGTTGATTTACCACAGCCAGACTCGCCTACAACGCCAAGTGTTTCACCTTCAAAGATATCAAAGCTTACGTCATTGACCGCTTTGAGAATGTTACCTTTACCCAAATTAAAGTACTGTTTCAAGTTTTTCACTTGTACCAGAGGCTTATTGCTGCCTTTGATAATACCAGCCGGAGCTGCTTTTTCCTTTTTGGGCTCGTCCAGACGAGGCAGAGCATTCAGCAATTTAATGGTGTATGGATGTTGAGGGTTACTAAAGATTTCAGCAGTTGTTCCTGTTTCAACAACTTCGCCTTCCTTCATAACAACAACACGGTCACACATACCCGCTACGACACCAAGGTCATGCGTGATCAGCATGATCGATGTTCCCAGCTTTTGCTGCATGTCTTTCATGACATCCAGAATTTGAGCCTGAATTGTAACGTCAAGTGCAGTTGTCGGCTCATCCGCAATCAGAAGGGATGGACGACATGCAAGCGCGATCGCAATCATGGCACGCTGACGCATACCACCAGAGAATTGGTGAGGATAATGATTCATGCGAATAGCCGCATTTTTAATACCTACAAGTTCCAGCATCTCCAAAGCCGCTTTATTCGCCGCTTGTTTGGACATGTTCTGATGCTTGCGCAATACTTCAGTAATTTGTTTACCAACTTTAATGGTAGGATTCAATGAAGTCATTGGATCTTGGAAGATCATACCGATATCTTTACCACGAATCGCTTCCATTTGTTTGTCTGTCTTATTCAGCAGGTCTTGCCCGTGAAAAGTAATTTCTCCGCTTTTGACCTTCGAAGGCGGGGAGGGAATCAATTTCATGATGGTTTGGGCGGTAACACTCTTACCACTACCCGATTCACCTACGATCCCCAGCGTCTCTCCTTTGCCAAGTTCAAAACTCACATGTTTAACGGCATCAAATTCACCAGAACGTGTTGAGAACGACACACTCAGGTCTTTGACAGTTAAAATCGGCTCCATAATCCCACCTCCTGTTTCTATTTACGTAATTTCGGATCTAGTGCGTCGCGCAGACCGTCTCCGAGCAAGTTAAATGCAAGCATTGTAAGAACCATCAGACCTGCTGGGAACCACATCCGCCACGGGAATAGCGTCCAGCCTGTAAGTGCATCATTGATCATAGAACCAAGTGAAGATCTTGGTGCTGATACACCCAATCCAAGGAAGCTCAGGAACGCTTCGGCAAAGATTGCATTTGGAATAGACAATGTCAATGTTACAAGAATCGGTCCTATTGCATTGGGTAGCAAATGACGGAACAATTGACGCCCTGTGCTTGCTCCCATGGACCTTGCAGCAAGAATAAAGTCTCTGTTTTTGAGTTGCATAATTTCACCACGCACAATCCATGACATGCTGATCCAGCCTGTGATGGTGAGGGCAATGATAATCGTTGTCAGACTTGGTTCCAGTACAACCAGCAACAAAATTACAACAAGCATGTACGGCAAGGAGTAAAGGATTTCGGAAAACTTGTTCATAATTCCATCTACACGTCCACCGTAGAAACCCATGATCGCTCCATAAATAACCCCGATAACAAGGTCAATCAAGGCTGCGGCCAAACCTACAGTAAGGGATACACGTGCTCCTACCCAAGTTCTTACCCACACGTCACGACCAAGCTCGTCCGTACCGAACCAGTGCTCCGCACTCGGCGCTGCATTGGCATTCAACAAATCATTGGAATAATAATTATAACTTGTAAACAAAGAAGTTGGACCAATCAAAGAGAAAATCACGACAAGAACCAATACACTCAGACTGATCATAGCAGCCTTATTGGTTGCAAGTCTGTACATGGCATCTTTAAAAAGGGATACACTTTCTTGCGGTTTAACCGCTGCCTGACTAGTCAGGTTCGTGTTCGCCGTTTCATTCTTTTTATTATTCGTGCCAGACAACGTTATGCCCCCTTCCGGCTTTCCAGCTTAATTCTAGGATCAATCAGCACGTAAGCGATATCCGTAAAGAAACGAGCCAACATCAGGAGGATACCATAGAAAATCGTAATCCCCATGATCATAGTGTAATCACGGTTTGTGATACTCTCTACGAATACTTTACCAATTCCCCCGATGTTAAAGATCTGTTCAATTACAACGGAACCTGTGATGATATTCGCTGTCATTGGACCAACATAAGTTACTACTGGTAGAATACCGTTTCTTACAACGTGTTTAAACATAATTGCAGGCCATTTCAGACCTTTGGCTTTAGCTGTTTTGATATAATCTGCATGTAATACTTCAAGCATGCTTGAACGCGTCAAACGAGCGATAAAAGCAATCGGAGATGCAGATAGCGCTGCAACCGGAAGAACATAATCCAATGGACCATCAAAGCCCATAACGTTAAACCAGCCTAACTTAGTAGCAAAGAGGTACTGCAATAGTGAGGCAAGCAAGAAGCTCGGAACAGCTATCCCTATGACAGCCAGGATCATCGTGATATCATCAATGAGTTTACGATGGTAAACTGCAGCAATAAGGCCCAGCAGAACACCCACGATAATGGAGATAACAATTGCAAATACTCCAAGCTTCAGCGAAGCGGTGAATGTTTCGCCGATCATTCCGGCTACATCTCGATTGAGATATTTCATTGAGACTCCGAAATCTCCCTTAATGATTCCACCCATATACTTCAGGTATTGTTCATACATCGGTTTGTCCAATCCATACTTCTGTTCCAGCAAGACCCGAATTTCAGGCGACACTTTTTTCTCGGATGTAAAAGGGTCACCCGGAATAGCCTTCATCAGGAAGAAGGTTGCAGATGCGAGTATGAAAAGCGATAGCAGCATAAATAATAGTTTTTTCAACACATACTTAACCAACCCTTGCACACCTCCACAAACAATATTTTGTATACAAATCGATTGTAGAATTAGACAGAAATAAAGTCCAATCCATTTATCGGAAATTTCAAGAATTATAAGGAAAATCGGTACACATACAAAAAATCGGGATATATATGGCATTCCACATATATATCCCGAAGTATTCATATTAGACTTCAGAACAACTTATTTCTCTTCCAGATATGCACGCGTGAAGTCAATAGCTCCACTGAAATCAAGTTGTACGCCTTTCAGGTAAGGCTTGGTCAAAGATACGTTAGTGTAGTAATAGATTGGCATAACGCCCATTTCATCTTGAATCAGGATTTTCTCAGCGTCAGCAAATGCAGCCATACGTGCAGCTGGATCAGCAGATTTTACAGTTTCTTTAACATCTTTGTCATACTGTTCGTTGCTGAATTTGGAATCATTGTTTGTGTTTCCAGTAGTCCACATTTCCAAGAAGTTGTATGGATCGTTGTAGTCAGCAGACCAACCTGCACGAGCTACTTGGAAGTTTTGGTTTTGACGGTTCTCAAGGAATACGCCCCACTCTTGGTTTTCTGTTTTCACATCAACACCAAGATTTTGTTTCCACATGTCAGCAACCGCCAAAGCGATTTTTGCGTGACCATCACTAGTGTTGTAGATCAACGTAACAGCTGGCAATGTTGTGTAACCTTCTTCTTTCATACCTTCAGCAAGCAATGCTTTAGCTTCTTCCACATTTTCTGTGAAGTAATCGTCTTTGTGCTCATCACGGAATTCGCCGTTTTCACCACGGATACCTGGAGGTACAAAGCCGAATGCTGGAATTTGTCCACCTTGTGTAACTTTGTCAACAATCAGCTGACGTTGAATTGCCATTGCAAATGCTTTACGGATTTTAACGTTGTTAAATGGTGCTTCGTTTACGTTGAACTGATAGTAGTACGTACTTGCAATACCAGTAGCTTTGAACTCGTCCGGCAATTCCGCTTTTACAGAAGGAATTTGGTCGGATGGAATTTCACCGTTAGGTGCACCAGTGTAGTCCAATTGTCCTGATTTGTAAGCTTGCAGCTCGGAAGCACTGCTGTTTGTCAGAGACATATCGATTTGAGCCAATTTAATATCGGCAGCTGCATGATAACCATCGTTTTTCTTCACAACAATTTTTTGACCTTTAGAATATTGATCCATTACAAATGGTCCGTTAACAATCATGTTTTTGTAGTCTGTGAAGAATTTGTCATTTGTGTCAGCAGATGCATGTACTGGGTAGTACGTGTAGAATGCTGTCAGACCTAAGAAGTAAGGTGTTGGGTTTTCCAACGTTACTTCCAATGTGTGCTCATCAGTAGCTTTAACGCCTACTTGTGAAAAATCTGTGACTTTAGTACCTTTGTATGTTTCATCTTTGCTGAGGTTGTAACCTTCAGCACCTTTGATGTAGTACAATTGGTAAGCATATGGAGAAGCTGTTTCCGGTTTCAAAGCACGTTCCCAAGAACGAACAAAGTCTTCGGCAGTGATTGCATCACCGTTGCTCCATTTAGCATCCGGGTTCAGGTTGAAAACATATTTCAAACCATCTTCGGAGATTGTCCAGTCTTTAGCTACGCCTGCTTGTTCTTTACCATCAGCATCGATGCGTACAAGACCTTCGTACAAGAATTTCAAAACTGTGTTGGTTTGGCTGTCTTTTGCTTGAGCCGGGTCCAACGTAGGAGGTTCAGCTGACAGGTTGATTTTCAGAATTTGATCTTTAGCAAGACCATTTCCTTCGTTTGCAGAACCAGTATCGGTGTTACCTGTGCCTTCGTTTTTCGATCCGCACGCTGCAAGTACGGTACCGAACGCCAAAATCAGCGTCAAAAGGACTAATAGACTTTTCCTTTTCATCTAACACGTTCCCCCTAAATTGATATGGTTTATATGTTTATAGATTATACAACCACCGGTCAAAAAAATCTACATTACTTTTTCAGAAAGTAATGTTTTTTTCAGTATTCGACAAAATCGACACATTTTTTGCCTCTTTTGCGTTATGTAACCTTACATCTGTTTCATTAAGTATCTAAATAATCCAAATAAAGTAAACAAAATATACCCAAAACTCATAATGATGAAGGCCATGCGCCATACGGCCCGGAACATTCTCCCCCCATCGACCTTCCCCTTTAGTCGATTTTGCGCACCTCCGATAAATCCAAGTGCTAGTAGTATGAGTAATAATGTCAGATAAAAACCAAAACTCGAATCAAATGTTAAGTTGAATAACGCCGATACTGAAAAAACAAGAAAAAAAGTAGTTACATCCATTGCCATCCGCATGGCGTTCCGTTTGTCTTTTTTCCATACGTACATGCCCCAATAGACAAGAAAGAACGGAAAAAAGGGCAATATGCTCAACACAATAAAAAGTCCCATTAATTCACTCCTTCCGGTTGCATTCCTTCAATCAGATGAAGCAGTATTTCATGTGTGGGTGCAACAAGGTCCAACTTCTGCGCCATATTTACAATATGACCGTTAATTGACCTCACTTCTGTACCACGTCCAGCGAGAACATCTGCGAGCATGGAGGAAGTATTCGTGGCAGTAGAACGACAGACCGATATCAGTTGATCCCACATATCCTGATCCAAACATATTCCACTTGCAGAGTAGATTAACAATACTTCATCATATAACTGGCGCATTAGCCTCTTTCGTTCTTCTTTAACGATCAATTCTCCATTAGGGATTCGCCATACTGCCGTGAGCGGGTTAATGACTGAATTAATCAATAGTTTCCTGTATATCAGCTTATCGATTTCATTCGACACTGTACAGTCAAATCCTGCCTGCTGCAACGATCCCGACAGAGTAAATGTTCTCTTCTCCTCTATAGAGGTAGAAGCTACTATATGTATGTTGTACCTCCCCAGCCTGGTTTCACCTGTACCTGCACGAGTCACCTGACTTTGTGTACGCTTCGCACCTTCTGTTGTAACTGCACTACACAGAAGCGACTTTGGCAAAGCGGCTTGAAGTTTTGCCAGATGGCCCATCCCATTCTGAAAACAAGCGATATTCAGCACATGATCTTGTAATGGACTCATCTCATGAATGAAATCATCCATGCTTGTCTGCTTAACCATGAGCAGTAACCATTCTCCTGGTGTATTCTTCCATGTGTCAGTCAGCTCACTTATTGGTTTCGCCTGTATTTGATCCGGTAGAATATGTATCTCCTCGTCTTGTTCTACAATGGTTACTCCATTATGGCTGAGGAGGTCTGCCTGAGCTGTTGTTCTGGTCCAAAATCTGACCTGGTTACCTGACGCCAGCAGTTTCCCGCCATACAAAAGACCCAGTGCCCCCGCTCCTACGATGTCAATGATCATATGATGCACTTCCTCTCCGCTTCAGTAGTTTCTCTTCTATTATCTATAATAGAACAAAAACACCAAACTAAAAACCCGTCATACCTGCCGTTGTGTAACGGAGGTGTGGCGGGTTCATACCTGACTTTCACAAATCAAACGTCTGAATTTGTTACTCAATTCGTTCCAGATTTCCGTTGGCATCCATCTTGAAACGTGTCTTAAGTTCCTCTTCTTCTTCGGACAAAAATGCGAGTCTGCGAGCCCGATCCATAATCTGAATCAAAGCTTTGTAGTCGTCATTCACCACACGGTAATCCGTCTGCACTTCATTCACTTCCTTGGAAAGACGGTCATTCTCAAGACGTAGTTCAAGCAATTCATCTTCTTTCTCGCGAAGCTCCTTCTCCAGCATCTTGAGTTGACGATTGCTCTCCTGCACGGTTCCCTTCCATTGTCGCAGGAAGCGGATTACTGCATCCATCGATAATGAATCGTCTGAAATCCCATCTGATTTGTACAGATGTTCTTCAGTGTCCAGGGTAGACAATGCTGCAACCTGCGGTCCGAGCATAGCTGGTTGCTTTCTGAGATAACTTCGTTTTTGTCGTTGTGCCTTGGCGTTACTGATGGCAGAATCATACTTTTTACGTACACAACTGTTCCAGCGAAAACCGCATGCGGCAGATGTTCTGCCTATTTTTTCGCCTACCTCTTCAAAAGCGGCCAATTGTGTACTGCCTTCCCGAATATGACGCAAAGTAACCTCAGCCAATATCAAATCGTCCTCTGTACTCCAAGCATCCTGTCTCACTGCAGTCATGCTATAATACCCTCCTAACAACATCCTAAAATAACCGTCCGCATTACCGGAAGCCCGGTATGTGAATTAGGTATAAAAGCTGCTTCATTCATTCTTATGCCTCTCATAGAGTTCATAGAATTGATTTCATACTAAAATGTATTTCCACATTCAGGCTTGCTCATACGTGACTCACGTAAAACATATCCCTCTATACTTACTTTGAGCAAAAAAAGAATTCGCTTTCATATCCAAATTTGTTTACACGTTTTTCCTTTCCCGGTATAATGTTGTGTAGACAATCTATGAACGTACTTAGGAGAGGAGGATTTACCGTGGCACGCATGTTTCGGGTACTCGGGTTCTTCACGCTTGCGATTGGCCTGATGGCTTTTGCGGGAGATCTGGTCGAAATGGCTTTGCTTTTTTTCCTGCAGACTGCGTTTTTTGTCATTTTGGGATACTTGAAATTTACTGAAAGAACGTACATATTGCTCTTCTGGGGTTATATGATCGTCACATTCACGGGGTTCAGCTACTGGACCGTATTCCAAATGGGTTTGCCGCTATAATCCACCTGCAGCATCAAAGTAATCCGATATCTGTCGGGTTGCTTTTTTGTTGTGTTCAGATTAAATGGTTGTTCATGGTGTTATGTAACCACTAAGGATAATTCACGTAATTGTTTCATATATTGTCTGGAAGACAACTAGCCTGTACTATTGTCATTGAAGAAGTGGAAAGGAGAATGATCGTTGAGACGTCATAACGGCATTGCCGCATTTATATTATGCATCATCGTATTCCTGCAACTACCCTCAACCTATGCCTATGGAGAGTCTTCACCTGAGGATACACGTGAGATATTGCAAAAAAGTCTATCCATCGTTGAAATCGATCACGAAATTGAACGTATCGCAGGCAGACAGAAGCAGCTGGCTCAACAATACGAGACATTATCTGTCCAGCTTCAGGATCAAGAAGAACAGATACATATTCAGCAAGATCGGGCCGGAGCTGTAGTGAGGTCCTACTATACTGGAGAACGCGACAGTCTTCTTATGACGGTCCTGGGAGCCCGGTCATTCAAAGACCTGTTTGTACTGTATGATTATTACCAGATTATTATTGGACGGGATCAGGCTGTGCTGGACAAGTATCAGGACCGGTACCGCAACCTGCAACAGACTTCCACTCAGATTCGTCAGACTACAGCAGAACTAACCGAAATGAAGACTAATCTTCAAAACCAGCGGGAACGTGTAGTCACCTTGCAAAAAGAAGTAGATGCCCAAATAGCCACCAGCGGAGATGCGGCAGCGATTCAGAAACTGATGGATGAACTGACCCTCTATTGGGAGAATATCGGCATCTATGAGGTGAAACGATATTTCAAAGCATTGGCATCTGCCATGCAGAACCTGCCTGACTTTATCCAAAAACAAAACGGAGGCATATCCACAACTGGAACAACGTATACGATTCGTATTGGGCAGGATGAGCTTAATGCATTTTTACGTTCGCAAAATCCCATCTTTGAAGACTTTGCCTTTCAGTTTAATCAGGATAAGATCATAGCTTCCGGTCAGCGGGATCAGTTGCAATTAAGCATTGAAGGACATTATACGGTAGAAAATGAACCTCAAAACTCCATTCGTTTTCATGTGGACAAACTTGTATTCAACCAACTTGAATTACCAGACACCACTCGCCGAATGCTGGAAAAAGAATTTGACCTTGGGTTTTATCCACAGAAAATCCTCTCGTTTGTGAAAGCAACCGATGTTTCAACAAGTGAAGGCATACTGGAAGTAAAACTAGCTATATCATTTTAAAGAGATTGTTCCAAAAGTCTGCTTAAATTAAAAAGGATGCCTAATGGCATCCCTGGCATTAAAGTTAAAATCCAGACTTTTTTTTGAACAGGAACTAAAAGGTTAGTTCGTCGTTCTAATACTATTTACGTATTGATTCGCTGTAATCTCTCCCTTTAAGAATTGTTGTACCTTTTTATGAAAACGAGTTATTAGAGCGAGCCTTTCGGTCGTTGCAGCAGGGGCATCTTGGGTTGTTGAGAACCAGGAATGTCTCTTTGTCATTTCATAACGTCGAGTAAGTTTATCAGACTCCAAATCCAGTTCCTGTTGCTTTGCCGGCAATCGGTTGACCTCCTGGTACCATTTTAACTGTGTCGTAGCGGACGTCATTCCTTCAATCCATCTACTGGCCTCCTCTGCCTCAACCGAACCCGAAGTAATGACAAGACTTCTGGAGCTTACAGTTTCCAAGGATTCAAAAGAAATGCGCTCTAAAGAATCTTTATGAACTGTACTCGATTGATCAGCACTTAATAATTGAGATAACAAGGATACAACCATCGGTATGTTATTCTCGTCAGCAGTTGATGAGAACATTGGATAGGTAGACTGGGCCATTATATGAGGTTGAATGTGATTCATCAATTGAATCCCCTGTTGGAGATCCCCCGGTTGCGAATCTAATTGCGTTTGATTAACTTGATCAGGTGCCATCCTCGGTTCCAAATGATTTAACCACGCATTTGTCCCGTACATATCATTGATGTTCATTGTAATTAAAGGGATTCCTTCGGCAATGGCTTGTTGAGTAAGTTTGATCCACTGATCTTTATTGTGAGGTAATGACTCCATTCCAGCTCTCTTCAGAAATGAAGATTGTGCAGCCAGAATGTAGGGATCAAAATCAAAAGGCATCCCCCATTGATAACCATTCCACTCTGTCATTCCCCGTAATCCAACTACCGTATCTCCAAGCGACTTTGATAATGTTGTTCCGTTTAACGGATACAGGTACCCTTTTTGGGCATAGTATTGCACTTCCTCACTATCAAGCAGAACAACATCACCGTTCTCTCCTAGTGAAAATTCAAGATCCAAAACATGCTTATATGTATCCGGCTTCTCATTCCGAAGATTAATCTCTACCAGCTGGGAAGCAGCAACTTCTTTAGCTATTTTTTGAAAGGCTTGAAACTCTTCATCCGACATGGCGACTACAATCTCCAGCGGAGCTTGAGCATCTTCATTACGGGACGAAGACCCAGGAAAAGCATCCTTCTCCTGATCGCGTTCCTGATTGAGCTGCGAACCTCTAAAGTCAAAACTCGGTGACAAGATCGTTAACGAAAGCAGCAATACCGCGAACAAAACAACCTGATGTCTACGCTTCATTAACTTCCCTCCCTGTTCCACCTAGTTTTTTCCTGCAGCAATTATTGTAACAAATAAGTAGTGCTCTTGTCCTACCCTGCCGAAAAACACTTTTTCTGATTTTTGCATAATACGAGCATATCGAGTTCTGTGTAATAACGCTTACTTATTTTTTCAGCAAAAAACCGGCTCCAGGAGCCGGCTTTAATAACAACATTTTCCGGGAAATAAATCCCCTGAATGTTACAACAAATCAGCTGCAAGCTGTGCCAGCTTGGACCGTTCTCCTTTTTCGAGCATGATGTGTCCGCTGATTCCCTCTTGTTTGAATCGTTCCACGATATACGTCAGGCCGTTACTCGCAGAATCAAGATACGGATGGTCTATCTGCTCGGGGTCTCCCATCAAAATAATTTTACTGCCTTCACCGACCCTTGATACAATGGTCTTCACTTCGTGGCGCGACAGATTCTGGGCTTCATCAATAATGATAAACTGTCCAGGTATCGATCTTCCACGAATATACGTTAAAGCCTCCACCTGAATACTGCCAAGCCCCATTAGGATTTTATCGATATCTCCGGCTTTTTTGGTGTCAAACAGAAACTCCAGATTATCATAAATCGGCTGCATCCATGGACGAAGCTTTTCTTCCTTCTCACCAGGCAAATAACCGATATCTTTCCCCATCGGAACGACAGGACGAGCGATCAACAGTTTTTTGTATTTATGATCATCCTCTACCTTAAGCAGACCTGCTGCAAGTGCCAGCAAGGTTTTCCCTGTTCCGGCTTTACCAGTGATGGTAACAAGCGGGATGTCATCATTCAAAAGCAGTTCCAATGCCATACGTTGTTGTGCGTTACGTGCGCTAATGCCCCAGACATTATCATTACTGAGGAAAAGCGGCTCCAGCTTTGTTCCCTCTGTGTTCACTTTAAGCAAAGCCGATTTATTGGTTCCCATCTCATCTTTAAGAATGACAAATTCATTCGGATACAACGAATAAGACAACTGCAACGGTTTGATTGGTAAAAAACGATATGTGTAAAACTCATCAATCACTGACGGATGAACTTTTAGGGCCGTATATCCTGGATATAACTCACTGAGTCCTGCCGTCCGATCTGATAAGTAATCCTGTGTGAACAGACCAAGTACATCCGCTTTAATACGCACAAGTACATCTTTACTGACAAGCACAACCTGACGTTCGACTACTTCCTTTTCATTCTCCTCAATCTGATAATTCAGTGCGACAGCTAAAATACGATTATCATTGGACACTTCACCAAACATTTCCTGAACTTTCACGAAACTCCGATGATTCAGCTCTACTTTCAGGTTACCTCCATTAGCCAAAGGTACCCCACTGTGCAAGTGACCCAGCTCTCGTAATCCATCTAACAGTCTGGATACATTACGGGCATTACGCCCAATTTCATCAGCATTTCTTTTTTTGGAGTCGATCTCCTCCAGTACAACCGCGGGAATGATTACCTCATGTTCCTCAAAGGCAAATATGGCATTGGGGTCATGCAGAAGCACGTTGGTATCCAATACAAAAATCTTTTTCATTCAATCCCCTCCAAAGCGGCGTCGTTAAAGGCATGAATAGTGTGATCTTTCAGCAGCGGCATGGACAATCATGATCCCATACATAAATGTATTCGACTAGGGCAAAATAATTGTCAACCATTCTGAAAAACTCCAAGAAAGGATGAACATTTATGAAAATATGGGTTTGCACGCTGCTTCTGATCTTTATACTTACAGGTTGCAACAGTTCCACACGCAGCGCTTCTCAGGAACCGCATACGTCACATCCAAGAAGCTACGGAGGAAATGTAACAACTCAGCAAGATCAAGGGAAAGGATCTCACATGCTCAATGCACAGGAAGATCGGATGAATCCTTCACGTTTGGATCGTCTCAATGAGAATACAGGTGAAGTCCATGATACCAACATTGCTGATGATGCACAGAGTGGCCGGATGCCAAATGAAAAACGAATCAATCACCTTAAAGCCCTTGCCAAGCAAGTAGAAGGTGTTGAAGATGCGAACTGCGTCATACTCGGTAATACAGCCGTAGTTGGCATCGATGTTGATGGTGAACTGGAACGTGCTCGGGTGGGTACCATTAAGTACGCTGTTGCCGAAGCACTTCGCAAAGACCCCGAAGGTATAGATTCCATCGTTACTGCTGATGCAGATGTCACTGAACGAATTAAAGAGATCGGTGAACATATTCGTCAAGGGCACCCAATTTCGGGTTTTGCTTCAGAACTCGCTGACATGGTGGGACGAATTATCCCTCAACTCCCGAAAGACGTCAAAGTCCGTCAAAATCCGGATGAACACGTGAGTCAAAAACAACAAATGCAGCAGCTGCATTCATCAGACAAAAGACAACAAAAAGCCCAGTGATCTCTCACTAGGCTTTTTTCATGGCAGCAAAAACCTGCTCATCTAATTTCTCAGCAGCACGCTGATCATATATTTTGACATATTGAGGCACAGAGGACAATTGAGCGCCGTAAAACAGAGCATTCCTCACCGCTTCAATGGTAATGTCGAAACAGCACATATTAAATGGAACATCCAGTAGAGGATCTTGTCGTACCGCAGCACGTCCGTTCACTGCGTACACCGTCTCTTCTCCAAAGACAGTAACCGTAATGAGCGGATTAGTAATCATGTTATTCACTAAACGTGAACGATGATCGATCGCTACACGAAAAGTAGAAGCATTCTCCGCATAAATCCAGGAGATGGCTGTTGAAGTCGGACCTCCGGATTCTCCATCCACTGTGCTCAAAAGCACAAAGGTCTCATTCTTGAATTGCTGTAAAAGAGATTCAGTTAATTGTGTGACGGCTTCGGACATTCAACCAGCCCCCTAACCTTCTTTATGCAATTCTTGTACTTGGTTTATGTTATTATAGCATACCGATTAACGTGCTTCCAATCCTAAAAGATTGAAGGTTATTCGCCTGAAGGTGAAGCCGTTACTTTACCTGAAAGTGTATCTTGTAAAGCCTGCTTGGCATTGGCGAGTTCCGTTTCATTAATATACACATATGGACTTCTCCACTCTCCAGTAACCGGAGTATAATGCACATCCGAAGTGGAAATGTTCCAATACGTCGAGATAAAGTTTTTCATTTGTTCCGATTCCACATCTGTCGTCATATTCTTGTCAACTGCACCAATCACTTTGCTGATCTTTGTAATGCCCCCAAGAGATTTCATCTGATCCAGCATGGAGTTCAGCACTTGGTTTTGACGTTTGTTACGATCAAAGTCGTTGGATTCATCAGTCTTCGGATTACAATTGGATTTGCGGTAACGAACAAAATCTAGTGCTGCTTTACCATCGAGATGTTGTGCCCCTGCGACCAGATTGATATCTGTACCATCGGCTGTATCTCTATAACACATATTTTTATCCACAGTCACATCCACGCCACCCACGGCATTAACAGCATCACGGAATGCCTGGAAATTCAGGACGGTTGTATAATTAATATCTACATCCAAATACTTGCCCATCATTTCTTTCATCTGATCCTCTGCATTTTTGCCAGTGGTTTTTTCCTGTGCTTTGAATTTCGGATAATAAGAATTCAGCTTGTTGGATTTGTACCCATCCAATTGAATACGCGTGTCTCGCGGCAAAGATACAATGGTTGCCGTCTTGGTCTCCGGATTCAACGAAGCCACCATAACGACATCCGAGAGATATGTGCCCGTTTCAGGACGGTTATCTGTGCCTAATAACAGCATCGTGATCGGTTTGGTTGTGGCTGACATCCCGGGAGGTACCGGTTTATCGATGCCTGTATCCACGACTTGATTGTATACCCAGTACGTATATCCACCGCCTACCACAATGGCAATAACCAATAGACTTAAAAGGATTCTGCCAAAAGCATTCATTCTCTTTTTCTTCTTAGGCTGCTTGCCCTTGCCATTCTTCGATCCAGAAGCACCGGATTGCGTTGGTGCCTGTCTCCGTGGAGGCAGTCCGTTCGAATTTGAGTTCATATCTTCAACACCTTTATCACATCTGTTTTTGTCTAAATAAAAGACAACCGCTTTCCCTAAGGAAAACGGATGGTCTGTACAAGACAGGATTTATGAGTTTCGAGCGGCAGCTTCCGCTTTTTTCTTTTGACGGCCTTCGATAAAATAACGCACTCTCACTAACAACATCAAACCAACCGCGACCAACAAACATTGAATGATGGGCAGCTTGTCGATCTGAAAAACAAGAAGCATGAATGTGCCCATCGCCATCAAAATATAGAGAACGATTTCCTTACCAAGTGGCAATTTCTGACGTACCCGAAACACCTTGTTATATACGTAAGTAATCAATACAAAGATGACGATGTAGGCTACGATCGGGTGTGATGCGAACCATGCTTGCATGCACAGCCAGCTCCTTTCGTGTTCATGCTAGGATATAAGTTAACGATTGTGAAACCCTTTCGATAACTCTGAGTAAAACACACATCGGAGGTGACCGTTCCGGTATCGGATCGTTCTTTTGATCGCTGTTATCCCCAGATTTTTTTGATCCATTTACTCAATGGTAAAATCCGGGGATAAAGGCGAACGCTTCGCTTCTACAGAATCGATTCCGATCCCTTCACTACTTCCACTGTGCATAACATCGTTAACTTCTGTGTTTCATCAAATGCTAACTTATATAAATTATTTTGTTGTTATTAAGCTTTAGAAGCCATTTTGCGTTGTTTCTCTGCACGTTCGCGCTCTGATTTGTTCAAGATTTTCTTACGAAGACGAATAGATTTTGGTGTAATCTCACAATATTCATCTTCATTCAGATATTCAAGCGCCTGTTCCAACGAGAAGATAATCGGAGTTTTAATTTTAACCGTATCATCTTTACCGGAAGAACGAACGTTAGTCAGTTGTTTTTCTTTGCAGATGTTAACAACGATATCATTGTCACGTGTATGTTCACCAACAATCATACCTTCGTAGATTTCAGTACCCGGCTCCAAGAAGAGCGTACCGCGATCCTCAACGCCCATCATACCATAGAACGTAGATGTACCCGTTTCAGTTGAGATCAACACGCCTTGGTGACGTCCACCCACTTGACCGGATACTACTGGAGCGTAGCTGTCAAATGCATGGTTCATTACACCGTAACCACGAGTCAATGTCAGGAAGTTGGTGCTATATCCGATCAAACCACGTGCTGGAATCAGGAACTCCAGACGAACTTGACCACTACCTGTGTTAACCATGTTAACCATCTCTGCTTTACGTGCGCCCAGGCTCTCCATTACGGAACCCATGCTCTCTTCAGGGATATCAATCAACAAGCGCTCAACAGGTTCCATTTTCTTACCGTCAACTTCTCTTACGATAACTTCTGGTTTGGATACTTGAAGCTCATATCCTTCACGACGCATATTTTCAATCAGGATACCCAAGTGAAGCTCACCACGTCCAGAAACGATAAATGCATCTGGGCTATCCGTTTCGTCAACACGAAGGGAAACGTCTGTTTCCAATTCTTTTAACAAACGCTCACGAAGTTTACGGGAAGTTACCCATTTACCTTCACGACCTGCGAATGGACTGTTGTTCACGAGGAACGTCATTTGTAGTGTTGGCTCATCAATTTTCAGAACTGGCAAAGCTTCCGGGTTGTTAGGGTCGGCAATGGTTTCACCAATGTTGATGTCCTTGATCCCTGCAATGGCAACGATGTCGCCTGCTCCTGCTTCTTCCGTCTCAATACGTTTGAGACCTTGGAAACCAAACAGTTTCTCGATACGTGCAGTTTTGCTCTTACCATCACGCATAATAACCGTTACCGATTGTCCTTGACGGATCACACCGCGGTTAACACGACCAATGGCAATACGGCCAAGGTATTCATTGTAGTCCATCAAAGTAACGAGGAATTGAAGTGGTTCTTCAACATTTTCGGTAGGGTGTGGGATATGACTAACGATGGTATTGTAGATCGCCATCATGTTGTCATCTTGTTTGGCAGGATCATTATCCATGCTGGATGTTCCGTTCAATGCGGAAGCATATACAACAGGGAATTCGAGTTGTTGATCGTTGGCACCCAGTTCAATGAACAGGTCCAATACTTCATCAATAACCTCAGTCGGACGAGCCGCTGGACGGTCAATTTTGTTTACAACAACGATTGGTGTCAGGTTATGCTCAAGTGCTTTACGAAGTACAAACTTCGTTTGTGGCATACAGCCTTCATAAGCATCAACAACGAGCAATACACCGTCAACCATTTTCATGATACGTTCCACTTCACCACCGAAGTCAGCGTGTCCTGGTGTATCCACAATATTAATCAGGTAATCTTTATAAGTTATAGCCGTGTTTTTGGCCAAAATCGTAATACCGCGTTCACGCTCCAAATCGTTGGAGTCCATTACGCGCTCCTGTACCGTTTCGTGATCTCGGTAAGTACCGGATTGCTGGAGCAACTTGTCAACGAGTGTTGTTTTTCCGTGGTCGACGTGGGCAATAATCGCAATATTGCGAATGTGTTCTCTTGAATGCATGTTTTGTATCCATATCCTTTCCAATTTCAAATCATATCTACTTAAACTTCCCGCAATTTCGCAGGTTACTCACAAAATAAGCGTCGGTGATATCCCGACGCATGTCTATATCCCTTATATTATAGTTTATTATAGGTAAAAATCAAGATATTTCGCACGAAAAGACCACTGGGAATGTTACCAGCCTCTCCCTTGACGTCCTCGTCCAAGTAATAACCAGACTCCACCCAAGATCAAAAGGACAGCAAGTACATAGATTATTCCCGTTTGCAGTAGGGTAAATCCGAATAATATGATGGACACCGCACCAAAGATCAAAGCTGCAGGTAACACATATTCCGGTCTTCGTCGTTCAGCCATTCCATATTCGAGTAACCCTATGGCGATCCCAAGCAAGAATGCCGGCCACAGCCTGCTCATAAGTCCAGCGCCCCATGTATTCGTTATACTGAATAAAACACCATACACCGTTAGTATGCCGGCAGGAACGAGTGACCACGATGGTGAAATACGCGCATAATATAACGCATGAAGGGCGATGCCTGGCAGCAGGATCAGCAAAGGCCAGAAATTACGACCAATAAATCCAAACACGCCAAACTTGCCAAGCAGAATAATAATTCCCGCAGCTACAATAAATAGTCCAATCGCTTTTTCATTTCTCATCCTCAATCACCTCTTATACTATGGCTATGTACTTTATTTCTTCATAAACGATACGCATTCCATGCTGACTGTTGTTTTTCAAACCTGTAATCATGCTTCTAGTGTATCCGATGTTTCGGCAAAAAACTATACTCTATGTCGCACTTTGCGTGCGTCCTTTATCTGTATTACCCTAAAATGTGCAACTTATGACCAGCCCAATGATTGTTGCATTGACAAGCGTATCCTCTCACCACAAAACCGCCTAAACCGGACGGTTCAGACGGTCATATGTTCAAGCTTTTATCCAAAATTAAACTATGCGTTCTTCCGCACAAATTTATGTGCGCCTCCAATCGCAACCACAAGACAAGCCATGGCTACGGGTAACAGCGTATGCACCTCTGATGCCATACCTCCCAGCCATTCTCCTAACTCGGGGTCTTTCATCACCATCTCACCTGCTGTGAAAGCCAGAATGCCTGATCCAACGAATACAAGAATCGGAAATCGCTTCAACAAACCAACAATTAACCCGCTCCCCCATACAACAATGGGGATACTGATTGCAATCCCGATGACGATCAAAGCCAAATCTCCATCTGCCAAAGCCGCTATGGCCAAAACATTATCCAGACTCATTACAAAATCCGCGATCAGAATGGTTTGAATAGCTTTCCAAGTCGTAGAAGCTTCTCGAATATGTACCTCATCATCATTTTGAAGCAGCAGCTTTACTGCAATCCAGAGTAGCAACAGACCACCTGCCGCTTGGATAAAGGGAATTCCCAGCAATAATACCGCTACAAAGGTTAACACACAACGCAGCAGTACGGCACCAAAAGCTCCCCACCATACCGCTTTTTTGCGTTGTATTGGTGGCAGATCCTTGCTGGCAAGCGCAATAACAACCGCATTATCTCCACTTAATACCAGATTGATCATTAAAATTTCAGTTAACAGCCATAGTGTATCCATGTCCTCATCCCCCCACATTAACTTGTATGTCAGAGTTGTCCATGCTATTCTTAATGATTGAACCGTATATAAGGAGTGACATATATCATGGAGCTATTTAGTCCCACATTCTGGCTGGCTTTGCTGAACGTTGTCTTTATTGATCTAATTCTGGCTGGGGATAATGCCATCGTCATTGGTCTCGCAGCTCGAAATTTGCACCCTTCCGTGCAGAAAAAGGCGATTCTATATGGAACTGGCGGCGCACTTTTAATTCGAATTTTAGCAACAGTTGTTGTTTTATGGTTGCTTAAAGTTCCGTGGCTCTTGCTTGTGGGAGGCATACTTCTGATCTGGATTGCCTATAAATTATTGGCGGATCAGGGAGATGAACACAATGATGTCCAAGCAGGAACTTCCTTGTGGACCGCTATTCGTACCATTGTGATCGCGGATGCAGCCATGGGACTCGATAACGTGATTGCAGTTGCTGGAGCAGCGCAACAGCATCTCGTGCTTGTCATCCTTGGACTCCTGATTAGTGTACCTATTATCGTCTGGGCAGTACCCTGTTTATCAAGCTAATTAATCACTTTCCTTGGATTATCTATGTCGGAGCCATCGTTCTCGGGTATACGGCTTCCAATATGATCACTGAGGAACAGCGACTCTTGCCTTACTTCACTGAACATCCGGCATTGCGCATTCTATTTATCGTTGTGGTTATTGCAGGTGTAGTCTTTGCAGGTTATCGCAAACGCTCCAGCAGTTCCAGCCACAAGGGATCTGGCGGGGAACAGCAGCGCTCCTATTCGTAGGCTAATTTAAACTAAAAATTTCATCTGAATACAGCAAAGGACTGAACGATATTTCATCGAACAGTCCTTTTTTTTGCAGTTAACATAGCCCTTATTATGTCAGCCATGCTAATTTTTATTTAGTTTAGAACCAATCATCCTTCATGCCATTGTCTTCTGTCTGATTCGTTACCACAGAAGTTTCACCGGCATGCAGTGTGATCGTTTCAGTTTGTTCCACCGCCTGATCCACCCATTCTGACAGATGGCTCATTGTTGATTCTATTTTATCCACAATTCGAAGATTCGGATTGGTTGAAGGTGACTTTGGCACAAAGAGAGTACAGCAATCCTCATATGGCAAAATAGATATGTCATACGTTCCGATCTGTTTGGACAGGGTAATGATCTCCTGTTTATCCATCATAACCAGTGGTCGCAACAATGGCAGATCTGTCGCACGACCAATGACATTCATACTCGGAAGAGTCTGACTCGCTACTTGGCCCAAGCTATCCCCGGTGATTAGTGCGAGTGCCCGCTCACGCTCGGCAAGTTTGGATGCAATTCGCAGCATTGAACGTCGCATCAGCGTAATAATCAGATTATCCTGACCTAGCTGGGTAAATGCCGTTTGGATCTCCGTAAATGGAACCAGATGCAGCTTGATTGTTCCCGCATGATCAGCAAGGGCACGTGCCAAATCAATGACTTTCTCTTTGGCGCGCTCGCTTGTGAACGGGTAACTGTAAAAATGTACACATTCCACTTCAAGTCCACGGCGCATGGAAGACCAGGCTGCCACCGGGCTGTCTATTCCACCTGATAACAGTACCATTGCTTTGCCATTCGTACCCAGTGGAAAGCCACCTACTGCCGGAATGGTTTCGTTGAAAATATAGGTACCCTGATCCCGAATCTCCACTCGCAGTTCAATATCAGGTTGACGAACATCAACACTTAATTGCTGAAACTTCCGAAGGATCGGGGAACCGACCAAATGGTTCATTTCATGGGAAGAGTTCGGGAATTCCTTCCATACCCGCCTTACATTTACCTTAAATGTGGTGCCTTCTTTGAAGTCGTCTTCCCTTTCGTCCATAAACGCAACTGCAGTTTTCACAATCTCATCTAGCTCGGATGGAGTAACTTTAACCGGACTAATCGACATCACACCAAATACCCGCTTCAGCACCTTAATCAGTTCAGTATGTGATTCACCGCCAAGATCCACATAAACACGGCCATATTCTTTGCGAAGGCTCGCTCCTGGATAAGGTTTAAGCAAAGCTTTCACCTGTGTAATGATCGTTTTTTCAAATCGGGCACGATTTTTCCCTTTTAACATAAACTCTCCGAAACGGAGAAGCAGCATATCATAGTTCATATCCATTACATCCGCCTTTCGAGGGGCCGCAACTGCGCCACCATCTGATGTAAAGCCTGTTCAAGCAAGGCTACATCTTCTTCTGTATGTTCATCTCCAAGACTAATACGCAATCCGCCACCAGCACAAGCTGCATCTCTGCCCATCGCAAGTAGAGCCCGACTCGGTTCAGCCGAACGCGAAGAACAGGCAGATTGGGTCGATATGGTTACGCCAAGTTGCTCCAAGGTGTGCAGCGCCACTTCTGCCTTCATCCCGGGATAGGAGAAGTGCACAATATGAGGTGCACCCTCTGTGCGACTGTTCAATTCAAATTCAGGAATAACACGTATCGTTTCCATCAATCGATCACGGAGCACCGTTGTACGCCGGGCAAAATCAACCTGATCTTCTGCTGCCATTCGCATGGCCTTGGCCATGCCTACCAGCAAGGCCACGTTTTCTGTGCCTGCTCTTAGGCCTTGTTCCTGTGATCCTCCTGACAATAGTGGCGTAAGCTCCACTCCACTTCGCACATACAGGAGACCTGCTCCCTTCGGTCCACGAATCTTGTGAGCAGACAAACTGTACAGATCTGCACCCCAAGCAGCAGGTGTCGCCTCCATTTTCCCAAAACCCTGAACACCATCTACATGGAAAAGCACGCGTGGTGCTTTCTTTTTGAGCTGTTTGCCGATCTCTGCAATCGGATGGATGGCTCCTGTTTCATTGTTTACATGCATCAGACTCACAAGCACCGTGTCGGGCCTGATCGCGTCTACAACCTTCTGAGCGTTCACTACTCCATCGGAATTCACAGGAACTAATGTCACTTCCCATCCCCACTGCTGCAATTGCATAAAACTTTCGTACACCGAGGCATGCTCGGTAGCCGTAGTGATGATGTGTCTGCCTCGTGACTGATAACGTAATGCCGCACCTTTTATCGCGAGATTATTACTCTCGGTCGCACCAGAAGTAAATACAATCTCTTCAGGCTTAACGCCGATTGCAGCAGCACAGCCGGATCGAGCACGACGCAGCAACTGATCGGCACGCTCTCCATAGCCATGGATGGAGGATGGATTACCGAATTGTGTCTCCATAATTTCGGCCATCGTACGAATTACATCCGGATGGGGAGGTGTGGTTGCAGCATAATCAAAATATTTCAAATGAGGTTAGACCTCCCTTATCTCTTCGTTCATGAACCTACAGTGAGCATTGTAACACGATACCCGTACAACACAAAAAGACCAACCGGGAACAGGCGTTTTAAGCGCTTCTGCTCCCACATTTGATCTCATCCTGCCTATCATGTGTTTTCGCAAATGTCTATCTTTGAGTTTTAGATCACATATTTCGACTGTGCCTTCTCCACCTTGGAGATATAATTCTGAGTTTCGGAAGGCAAACGGTTAAGTACACTCATCAGTTCGCTATCACTCGACACGCCTAGACGTGAAACACGGCCCGGTCCTGCATTATACGCGGCAAGTGCCATCTTCACTTCTCCACCGAAACGCTGGAGCTGAAGGGAAAGATACTTCGTACCCGCATCAATGTTCTGGGCAGGGTCAAATGAATTACTCACACCCAGCCCTGCAGCCGTGCCATCCATTAATTGCATAAGCCCCTTTGCACCGGCGGAGGACACGACATTTGGGTTGAAATTGGACTCTGTGTCAATGACGGCCTTGATCAATGATTCAGGAACACCGTACTTCGCACTTGCCTCGGCAATTAAAGATTCATAATCCGTAGGTACAGATGCACCGGAATTCACGATTCCTGTATTGGATGAAGATAATAAAGACTCAACGATGTTATTGGAGACAGAGGACGATCCTGCCGTATTTATATCTGGATTGTACGTGCTTCCGAGTTGCAGCCACAACAGACCATCACTGGATCTTTTGGAGACCGTCGCGGTGGAATCTGTATTGCTCGTCGTATTGGCACCCGTACCTAACAGCCCGTCCATCACATTGGCGAAATCCACTGTTGAACCAGCATTCGATTGTGATCCACTGGTTTGGTTATTCAAATTGGACAATTGCAGTTCCAACAACTGCCGCGATCCGTTTGGATCAATCTGCATGAGTTATACCCACTCCCGTATAATTAAGCGTATTATGACCTTATTCTACATCGTTTTACAGCAAGGTTCCATTGTTTTCATAAAAATAGTTGAACCTCTCCACATAACCTGCGCATATACGAAAAAATCCTTCTGTAATTCACCGCAAATGGGTGAGAACAGAAGGCTTTTGAATGAATCATTTTACACGTTAGCGAGCGAATGGAATCATGAAAAAATAACTCAGCGTAGCTACAACACCCAGTCCAATGGACCAGGCTCCTGCTGTCTTACGACCATTCACATAGGCATAGTAACCCAGTACGGCTGCGGCCGGTCCAAGTACGATTGACCACATGAACAAAGACGCGATCCCGAAGGCAAGTCCCATGTAACCCGCAACCTTACCTGTTGATTCCATGACACGGTCTGCCTCATGCTTCTCAGGTACAGGCTCTGCCCGTTCGGTACCTCCAGTTCTTACGACAGTCGGAGGAGCGACCTCTGCCCCGTATTCTTCGCGATGTACTTTTCTTGGATAATCGACACGCATACGCTGTTTTTCACCGTCAACCTTGGTTTCAGGGCGATCTTGAAAATTAAACTTATTATCGTCATTTTTCATTGGGAAGCACCTCCGTTAAGAATAGGGATGACTGCTCACTTGGGTTTAAACGTGTGACAGCATGTTGCAGAGGATGTGCGTGCGTGATCATGGTGATCGGAGTCAAATGTCTCACCGGCAAATTCCTCATGCAGACGACGGGTGGCATGTTGGTCAATGTCAATCATGATGGCATCAGCGTGGCAGAAGTTGTTCTCTCCCCAAAAGTTGCAGTTGGAGACGCTGCATTTGACAATTGGCTTGTCTTGGCTCATTTTTATCACCTCGACTACTATTGTCTCCTCGCCACAAACCTGATATTCCCCGTCAAAATGCCAGATGATGACATGATTACACCTCGTCTGATTCTCACTAAAAACACAAAAAAACCGCCACAAGGGCGGTTTCGTCCAATTTCATATTCAGGTTTAAACGTTAATTAGGCGTGATTCCGTTGATTTTGCATACGGCGCTGAGTCAGGTAATCACTTTCATAATATGCCAGATCATCGCGCAATTCTTCGTACGTTTTGGAAACCTCCAGAATAACATCCCGTACTGCACGGATTGGCTTATCACGGAAACGAATGGCATCTTGTCCTGTGTAAGCGTATCTTCCGTCTTCGGAATAACATTCATTTTTGGGATAGAAAAAGCTGTTTACGCATTGGTGATACGTATTATAAAGAGCCTTTTCGGCAAAATCGACATCAAAGTTGGCACGACGCAGCACAACGCCAAGTTTTTCGTAAGAAACTTCAGAAAAAACGAGTAAATGACGGAGATCTGAAAGAAATCCTTTGTAGAAGACTGTTGATTCTTCCGTCTGATTCTGATCCAGTTCAGGCAAAGCATTCTCATTCAAAAATTTTTCAATCCGATCGATAGCCGGTTTTAACTTTTCCCTAGTTGACTCACATGTTTTCTGTACATTGGCTGCTGACATAAAGGTAGCTCCCCCTTAAATAAGTCCTTACATATAGGTCGGCCAACGGTGGTTTTCCCCTGACCTTTCAATTCTCAGCTATAATCCTACCATAAAAAGTTGACGAGCGGTATACCTTAATCATGCTTTCCGTTTCTGCCATTGAACATGCCTATTATACGCAGTCAGACTCGAACTCGTTTGCATAAAACGTTCCGCTTTTTCTAACGATAGATATAACCAGTGACAACGATGAAGCACGGTTAACGATTGTTCAAAATGAACGAAGGAGGTTCCATCCATCATGTCCAGACCGAAATGGATTAACTGGGCCCTTGCAGCTGGTGCGGGAGCACTCGCCCTGACGCTTTTGCTCCCAACATCCAATCGTCAAGAACCTAAGCCTAGTGCGCTGTCCGACTCTGCTCATGAAGAGCATACAAGTAAGCAACGTCTGAAAGTACAGGATGTCAAAGCAACAGATCTCTTGACCCGCATGGACGCCAAGCAACATCTAAGTATCATGCTGGAGAAAACCGCCACAATGAATGCTGCGCAGGTTAGCCGATATGTGAATGATCTCCAAAGTTCACATGAACATATCAGATCCATTCATCTCATGAATACCAATGGCTCTTTTGACAAGCCCTTTGATCAAGCCACCTCACAAGGAAGCAAGTTGGAACAACAGAAGCTTCAACATTCGCTCAACCTTGCCAAAAAAGCGGTAAAAAAACGTCAAAGTTTTGAGTCCTCTTCTTTTCCTTTGGGAAAAGAAAAATATTTTGTGATGGGACAACCCTCTAAAGATGGCAAAAGAGCTGTAATTGCCTTGTTCAGCCAGAACGTATTAAATGCTGTTGAACAACATCAGCGCAAAAATCTGCGCATGATCCCTTATCCGCGTGAGGGTAAATTCAAAATTGAGTCTGTTCACCCTGATACGCTTAACGAAATTACAGTGAAGACCGGACATGATAATGCAAATGCCAGTCATTTTTACGAAAATGAAATCGTCATCCGTTTTCGCCAAGATCCCGGTGAACGGGATATGCGTATCATTAAATCCGATCTGAGAGCGCAATCTGCGCGCAAGCTGGGATACACGTATGTTTTTCGGTCAGAACACATGAGTTACAAACAATTGCATAGTTATTTCGAAAGCAAGTGGAATCCACTTTATATGGAGCCCCACTATATGTATTTAACCAATGATACTGTAACTGAACAAACCGATGTAACGATACCCAATGACATTTTGTTCTCCGATTATCAGTGGAACCTGCCTGCGATTGAGACAAACAGAGGTTGGAATATTACCAAGGGAAACAAAGATGTCATCGTAGCAGTAGTTGATACGGGGGTTGATATGAATCATCCTGACCTGAAGGGCAAGCTCCTTGAGGGTTATAATGTGGTCGAGCCGGGAAGCAAACCGATGGATGATGTGGGACATGGCACACATGTCGCAGGCATTATCGGCGCTATTGTCAACAATAACGAAGGCGTGGCAGGCATGAGCTGGTATAACAAGGTACTACCGGTTAAAGTACTCGACAACTCAGGTTCTGGTACCACGTATGCCGTTGCTGAAGGCATCATCTGGGCAGCCGATCATGGAGCCAAAGTTATCAACATGAGTCTGGGCAATTATGCTGATGCGCAATTTCTTCATGATGCCATTAAATACGCTTTTGACCGGGATATCGTTCTGATTGCAGCCACGGGGAACGATAATACAGAGCGTCCAGGATACCCTGCTGCTTATCCGGAAGTATTTGCCGTATCTGCTACGGACCCGGATATGAGCAAAGCTTCCTATTCCAACTACGGGGACTATGTGGATGTGATGGCTCCGGGGTCCAGTATCGCCAGTACCTACCCAAACAATCAGTATGCGGCCTTGTCTGGAACGTCCATGGCCAGCCCTCATGTAGCCGCACTTGCAGGTTTGATTCGTTCGTTGAACCCCGACTTGACTAACACGGAAGTGATGGATTTGATGCGCCAAAGTGTTATTGACCTCGGTGATCCGGGTCACGACAAGTATTTCGGCTATGGCCAAATCGATGTCTATAAGGCACTGCAAGCCGCATCAGGCAACAGCGCTCCTTTGCAATTCTGGCCGCAACATGTCAGACAACAAATGGATAATACGATGAAAAAGTATACGCAGTAAGCGTAATGAAGATAATCTGTAAAAAATACAAAAGCAGCTGCGCCCCGGGGCGTACGCTGCTCTTTTGGTTTATATCCAATTCCCCGGGGCACCCGCTGCAATTAGCGCTTGCGAGAAGATGTGCGGGCTTTACTTGATTTTTTCACGGATTTTTTCTTCGGATTATGGCTGGATACATAACAAGGGTCTTCTTCTTTGACAACAACAGGATACATGTGGTGATGAATCGGAACACAGTGATGTTTTTTGATCACTTCAATCGGGTGGATGACAGGCACGATTTGTGGGATGTAATAATCCTCAACAACCTGGATCGGGTCACATACAATCGGGCAAAGCGGTGGACAGTAATGGTTCATTTCAAAACCAACTCCCTTTCTGGTGATACTATAACCTATTGCAACAGATCGAAAGTGGATTGGATGTATGTCCATAGTCCGAAAAATTATATGAGCGGTAGCCTGTCCGCCACTGTCCCACCCTGCCCAGGTGTAACTCTGTCAATGACTTGGCACAGTACACGAAGTCCTTCACACAAAAGCTCAACATTTGTTACGGTGAAGCAAATACGCAGACTTGGTGTATCCATCTCTCCTACATAACAGGCGGAACCCGGGAGGAAAGAGACCCCTGCAGCAAGTGACTGATGATGCAACTCACGCATATCCAAGTTACTCGGAAGTTGGAGCCACAGATTGAGTCCTCCCTCTGGCAATCGCCATTGCATGCCCATAGTAGCATGCTCTTCCAGCACTTCAGATGCTGCGCACAAGCGAGAATACAATTCATCCCTCAATCGGGATACATAGACACCGTACTGATTCTGAATAAAAGATTGCAATGCCTTTTGTGTAAGCAGCGGACTCCCCAAATCCGCCGTAGATTTCGCAGCCACAAGCCGGGTCAATACACTTCCGTCTGCAATGGCGCAGGCTATACGGCAACCAGGAGACAGCACCTTGCTGAAGCTTTTGATATATACGACATGACCTGTCCCATCCATCGATTTAATGGATGCCGGAGGAGGGTCCCGAAAATAAAGATCTGCAAACGGATCATCCTCCAGAATGAGGCAGTGGTAGCTTTGCGCGAGATTCAAAAGCTGTGCTCGCCTTCTTGCACTCATCGTGATACCTGTTGGATTGTGATAGGTCGGGATCGTATAGATCAGCTTGGGCGGATAGGTATCACATAACCGGGTCAACAGATCAATACGCATGCCTTCGTCATCCATCGGGACCGTAATGATCTTCGCGCCTCTACTCGTAAATACATCAATAGCTCCGGTATAGCTTGGTGCCTCCATGTATACAACATCCCCAGGTCCGACAAAAGTCCGTGCCACAAGATCGATCCCCTGCTGAGCACCACTTGTAATTAACATGCGTTCAGGTGCAGCCTGTAGTCCACGCTCGGCAAAATGTTCGGCCAAGATCTGTCTAAGCTCACGATCCCCCTGAAAAGATCCGTAAGCTGCCATACGCTCTGTATGATCAGAGGAGAGTCGGTAGGCGCTGTCGATAATCTCTCGTGTAGGCAACAGTTCAGGCTGAATCGCTGACATATGAAGTTCATACCGCACTTGAGGTGACGTATCAAAATGTCTCCAGAGCTGCGCTCGCGGTAAATAATCCACCAGTGCCATCTGCCAATTCCATGACGTACCGGATTCACTGTTGGCATTGTTTCGCTGCGTTCGGTCCACATCCTCCATCTGATCCACGTTCAATGTACCTCTCACATAACAACCTTTCCCCTGGGAGCAGGTGATCAATTGAATCGCTTCAAGTTCAGCATACGCTTTGGATACAGTGACCAGGCTGACACCCAAATCCGCGGTCATTTTACGAACAGATGGAAGTCGGGTTCCGGGTTCAATGAGTCCTGATCGGATGCGATCGGCAATCGTTAGCGCAATCTGCACGTACAATTTGGTACTGCTTCCCCGCTTTAATTCAATATGCATATGTGCTCCCCCAACTGTTATGATCTTCATTTTACTGTTATAGTGTAGTCCGTCTATTATAGTTTATAATATCAGTATAACAGTGAATAACAGGAGATGAGAATAACATGAGTATCCCTTGGTCCAAAATGGCACAAAACACCCCGTCCTCTGTCGTTCGCGACATGCTCCAGGCCGCTCAGGCACCTGGAATGATCTCACTAGCCGGTGGATTACCAGCCCAGACTTCATTCCCGCTGGAAGCCATCCGCGTTGCATATGAAAAAGTATTTATGAGCGGAGCAGCCGCTCTTCAATATGCGGAGACTGAGGGTTACCGTCCTCTTCGCGCCAAAATCGCTGAACGTCTTGAATCCAAGGGCATTCCCGCTTCACCCGATCACATGCTTCTCACTACGGGTTCACAGCAATCCATTGACTTGGTTTGCCGCATCCTTCTCGACCCGGGTGACCGCGTATTGGTTGAATCACCAACCTACCTCGCTGCTCTGCAAGTCATTCATTCCTATCAGGCTGAATCTCACGGCGTAGCTTGTGATGATCACGGCATGTTGCCTGAATCTCTGGAGGAACAGCTCCAGTTGCATCGTCCAAAACTTGTCTATATTAATCCCACGTTCTCCAATCCTACGGGAAAAGTATGGTCACGAGAAAGAAGACAGCAGGCTGTGGATCTGTGCCGCAAGTACGGCGTACTTATTCTGGAAGATGATCCCTATGGTGAAATTCGGTTTAATCCGGAGCAATTGGATGTCCCTGCTCTCGCAGAACTGGATGCAGTATCCTATGACGGCTCTTCCAATGTTATCTACACCAGTACATTCTCTAAAACGGTAGCACCTGGCCTTCGTACGGGATGGATTCTGGCCGCTCCCGATATTGTCAAAATGGCAGCACGAGCCAAACAAGGTGCCGACTTGCACTCCAGCAGCATTGACCAAAGAGCGCTTCATGCACTACTCGAATCTTTCGATCTGGATGCACATATCCGCCATATTTCAGAGGATTACGAAAAACGCATGAGAACACTGACTACTCTTATGGCAGCCAAAGCATGGGAAGGTATCTCGTGGAATTCACCACAAGGTGGCATGTTCTTGTGGCTGCAATTGCCTGAAGGCATGCTTGCAAGCAATCTGTTCACTTACGGTATCCAGGAGAAAGTGTGCATTGTGCCAGGTGATTCTTTCTATGCAGGTACACCGGAGTTAAACCGCATGCGGATCAACTTTACTCATACGGACCCTGAGCTCCTTCCGGAAGCCGTGGAAAGAATGGATCGCGCCATCCAACGATGGCATGCTTCCTTAACATCGGACAGTGTTGTTACACTGTAATGAACTGTCATAAACGTTTGACTATTCCATTAGCGTATGAAGGTTAATAACTTGATATGAGAAACAAAAATAAGGCGGCAGGCCCGAGAATCTCGGAACTGCCGCCTTATTTTTATAGAACCTGCTATCAACAGGAGTTATGTTTTTTTAGATGTTCATGGGTCCTTTCTGATCAGTCAGGTCATCGGATGATTCATACGAGTTGTCCTCGACTGATAGATGGACTACATTGTGTTGTGTTGTTGTTGCAGTTAGGAAAGCTTACCGTAAGCCGGGTTCTGTGCTCTTCGTGGTTCATACGGGAACTACCCTCCCACCAGAAGCGACAATCATCTATCTAGGCCATACATTGCTGCACAGCTCAAGCGACCAACCTAGACACACCTCGGGCTAAGGCTGCCTCCTCCGAAGAGGGGACTGTGTCCCATTAGGTCTTGCTCCAGATGGGGTTTACCAGGAACGAAGTCACCAGCGTTCCTCGGGGTCTCTTACACCTCGGTTCCATCCTTGCCTGTGCCGGAAAATCCGGCCATCGGCGGTCCATTTCTGTGGCACTATCCTTCAACTCGCGCTGACTGGACGTTATCCAGCATCCTGCCCTGTGGAGCCCGGACTTTCCTCTCGTGGCAACAAAGGCCACCAGCGATTGTCTGTCAAGCTTTCCGAACAACATTACATAGTATACAGGCATTTGAGTTCCCAGACAAGCTTAATATTACTGGGAATCACACAGCAACTGTCTTTTTAGATAAACCGGAATACCTCCGTATTGACCTCTGAAGCTGTAACTTGCGTATCATATCGTTTTTCTTCCAAACGGGAACGAAGCCAATCGGCCGTTTTTGGTTTCATAATCTTCTCGGAATTATGTCCCGGGTCGATGATACACATACCTGCCATTAACGCATCATGAGCCGTGTGATAATCAATATCTCCGGTCACAATAACATCCGCACCTTTGAAGCGGGCAGTGAGCGCATAACGGCTGCCAGATCCGCCAAGAACCGCTGCTTTTTTGATCTGCTTGTTCAGATCTCCTACTACACGGACATGAGGCACATTGAATTGGGTCTTCACGACCTCCACTAGCTCACCTAATGTCTTAGGCTCCCTAAGGGGTCCCAAGCGTCCCAGGCCGAGCGTACGGCCTTTTAAATCCATGGCATAGAGGTCATAGGCCACTTCCTCATACGGATGAGCCTTAAGCATCGCCTGAACGACCTTACTTCTCAGACTTTGGGGTACGATGGTCTCAATACGCATTTCTTCCACACGTTCCATCTGCCCTTGGGTACCGATAAACGGTTGAGTCCCTTCACCAGGTACAAATGTTCCTGTACCTTCCGTGTTAAAGCTGCACTTGTTGTATTGACCGATACTCCCCGCTCCGGCTTCCAGAATGGCCTGAAGAACCTGCTCATGATGGGTACGAGGCACAAAGACAGCCAGCTTGTACAGATGATCTGTGTGTACATCTTCCAGTGATTCTTTACTCTCGATGCCAAGTGCCTCGGCCATCCAGTCATTCATACCACCCTCGGCCACATCCAGGTTTGTATGACTGATATAGACAGCAATATCATGCTTAATCAGCTTTTCATACAATTTACCCATAGGTGTATCTGTACTCAGTGACTTAACCGGACGGAAAATGATCGCGTGATGAGCAATAATCAGGTTGGCTCCGACGCGAATCGCTTCGTCCACCACTTCATCCGTCACATCCAAAGCTACTAACACGTGACTGATTTCTTTTTGCAAACTGCCGAGCTGGAGACCAATGCGGTCATCCGGTACAGCCAGATGTTTGGGAGCGAGTTGCTCCATCAGTTGAATTACAGTTTGACCTTTGGCAAACATGCCAAAACCTCCTTCAAGTTTGCGATAAGACGCTCTACCTCAGCCGCCTTGTCCCGGGAAGAATCCTGATCGGATTTGGAGATGGAGTTAACAACCCCCTGCAGTTTGACGATCTCATTTTCCCATTTGGAAAAAAATACATCCGTCGGTCGATCAACCAAATAAGGTCCCATCCGCAGCAGCAAATCTTCCGTCAATTCTGTCCCGCCTTGAAGCGGACGTGCACGATACACCTCTACATTGGCAATCGGGCTTACAGATTGTGGCATCGCCGTTATAATCTCATAAATCTTGCCATCTTCTTCGAGCAACTGTTCTGCTACAACCACCCAGTGATGCTCCAGTAACCAGCGTCTGAGGATATCCTCACCCACATTTGGTTGCAAAATAAGTAACTGGACTCCTTCCAGTTTGGATATACCTCGGTCCAAAATAGAGGCAATCAAGGCGCCGCCCATGCCTGCGATGGTGATGACATCCACTTCACCCGCAGAGATCACATCAAGACCGTCTCCACGACGCACCGTGATTTTTTCTTTCAAGCCAGCATCGCTGACTTGTTTGCATGCAGCATCATAAGGGCCAGGATTGACTTCACCGGCTACTGCACTTGCAGCTTTCCCACTGCGGATTGCGGCTACTGGCAGCAACGCGTGGTCTGAACCGATATCAGCCATGCGGCTGCCATCGGGAATTTGATCATGTATTTGCTGTAATCGATTCGAAAGTTTCATGAAGCACCTACACCATTCATTTAATTTATTGATTTGCATTGAACAAGGAAAAGCGATAAAATAAAATCCAATAAAACATTTCAAGGATGAATTTCCAAAACCAAGAAATCAAGACGTTTAAATTAAAAATAAAGGAGACCCCGCCGCCGCTAAAGCGTCTTGCGGAAAGTCTCCCATAGTTCGATTATTCGAGGAAATCCTTGAGTCGTTTACTACGACTCGGGTGACGCAACTTACGAAGAGCCTTGGCTTCGATCTGACGAATACGCTCACGCGTAACACCAAATACCTTGCCGACTTCCTCCAGCGTTCTCGTCCGTCCATCGTCCAGACCAAAACGTAGACGAAGCACGTTCTCTTCACGTTCAGTCAATGTATCCAACACATCTTCGAGCTGTTCTTTCAGCAACTCATACGCAGCAGCATCCGCCGGAGCAAGTGCTTCCTGATCCTCAATGAAGTCACCCAGATGGGAATCATCTTCCTCACCAATTGGTGTTTCCAGAGAAACCGGTTCCTGTGCAATCTTCGTAATTTCACGAACTTTCTCTACACTCAGATCCATCTCAGCAGCGATTTCTTCTGGTGTCGGTTCACGACCAAGTTCCTGCAACAGCTGACGGGATACCCGGATCAGCTTATTAATCGTCTCCACCATATGCACAGGGATACGAATTGTGCGCGCCTGGTCAGCAATAGCACGAGTGATCGCTTGGCGAATCCACCATGTTGCATACGTACTGAACTTGTATCCTTTTTTGTGGTCGAACTTCTCAACCGCTTTGATCAGACCCATATTACCTTCCTGAATCAAATCAAGGAACAACATTCCACGTCCAACGTAACGCTTGGCGATACTGACAACGAGCCGTAAGTTAGCTTCAGCCAGACGACGCTTGGCTTCTTCATCCCCGTTCTCAATCCGTTTAGCCAGTTGTACTTCATCATCTGCCGACAACAGTGGCACACGACCAATTTCCTTGAGGTACATACGGACAGGGTCATTGATTTTGATACCTGGCGGCAAGCTCAGATCATCATCAAAGTGGAATTCGTCCTCTCCCTCTCTGGTGTTGTTCTCGGAATCTTCACTAGGACGAAGTGTAACCTCTTCATTGTTTTCATTCACTACATCAATGCCCAGATCGCTCAGTTGCTCATAGAACTCATCCATTTGCTCTGCATCCTGCTCAAAAGGAGAGAGTTTCTCTATAATTTCCTTGTAATTCAGCGAAGCTCTTTTCTTACCTGATTCAATCAATTGATCTTTAACCTGATCCAGTGTCAATTCTGTTTCTAGTTCAGTATGCTGATCATTCGCCATAATTCGACTCCCTCCTCCCTAGAAACATCTAATCATCAGACGTTCACTGTCTCTCTAGGGCAATCATTTCAATTGCAATCTGTGCCGCGCGTACAGAATCACCTGCCCGCTCTGCAGCAATCATTTCTTCTTTTTTCAAATCGTACTCTTTCTTACGCGGATGTTTCAGCACTTCTCTGATGCAATCATCGAGCATTTGAATACTCCATTCACCTGGACCATCCATCATCGAGATCGAACTGACCGTTTTTTCCAGGCGATCGTCATGCAGTGAAGACATAAAACGGCTTGTATCCGACGGTTTGCCTTGCGCATAGTAGGCATATAGATAAGCAGCAATAGCTGCATGATCATCCAAGTTAAAAGCTTCACCAAGATGCTCATTCACGTACTGGGCAGCCTCATCATCCTGCAACATCCAGGCGATCAGTTTGCGTTCAGCTGCGTGGTAAGCCGGCAACAGATTGGGTGTAGGCACCTGCCTATTTTGTTGCCTACCATTATTCCACCTTTTCGGGTTATTATCCCCATACTGGAGGTTATTTTTCATCGCCTCCCGTTCTTCATTACACTCCTGCTTCAATGTTTCGAAGGATACGTCCACTTCTGCAGCCAGTTCACGAAGATACACTTCCCTTTCTGTTGGAGAAGGTAAGGGTGCAATCAACTTTACTGCTTCTTTCGAATAGGCGATTTGTCCGCCACCCTCTAGCAGTATATGGTTTTTTTTTAAGTTTATAAGTTTAAATTTTGTAGTTGTCACGGCACCATCCACAATCTGGTTTCGGAACCGTTCACCACCATGCTTCCGGATAAAATCATCCGGGTCAAGTCCCTCGGGAATGAGAGCCACTTTGACCTGCAATCCAGCTTCCTCAAGAATAGGGAAGTTTTTGAGTGCAGCAGCCTGTCCTGCTCTGTCGCCGTCATAACATATGATGACTTCGTCGCACATCCCTTTGAGCATCAGTGCCTGATTCTCGGTTAGCGCAGTACCCATTGCCGCTACGCCATTCTGGATGTCCTGATCCCACGCGGAGATGACATCTCCATATCCCTCGAACAAAATGGCTTGTCTTTGTTTGCGAATTGCATTTTTGGCATGATGCAGATTATAGAGAACACGGCTTTTGTTAAATAACCGGGTTTCCGGTGAATTTAGATACTTCGGTTGCCCATCTCCCAATATGCGTCCTGCAAATGCAATCGGCTTACCGCTCCTGCCATTAATCGGGAACATAATCCGGTCTCGGAATCGATCCACATATCCCTGACCTTCATTTCGCGGTGACAGAAGTCCACCCTTTTCCATCTCTTCGAGCGGATAGTTACGTTTCTCAAGAAATTGTACCAGTGTGTCCCAACGATTTGGTGCAAAACCAATCTGGAACTGGTCAATCAACTTGTCGCCAAAACCTCTTGAGCGTAAATACTCCATGGCTGACTTGCCGTGCTCTGTATTTTTCAACAAAAAATGATACAGCTTCGCGGTAAGCTCATAAGCCTCCAACAGACGTTCCGTCTCCGGATTCACATGAGCAGATTCACGCCCTTGCCAGTCCCCCATAGAGATGTGACTTTCTTCCGCCATCGTTTTGACAGCCTCGGGAAAGGATAACCCTTCGATTTCCATCCTGAATTTGATGGCATTTCCACCCGTGCCGCAACCGTAGCAGTAGAAAATTTGTTTCTCAGGTGTAACGGTGAACGAAGGCGTCTTCTCGGAATGAAAAGGACAGAGGCCTTTCATATACTTCCCCTGTTTGGTCAGATGCACAAATCGGCTCACCGTATCGACAATATCATTCTGCTGTAACACCGATTCAATAATACTTTCGGGTATACCGCCTTGTCCGGTACTCATCTCTGGCCACCTTCATCTCTTCAACACGTAAATATAATTCGATAAACTTACACATTCTCCTGCAAATCTTTTAAAAGTTTTGTCAGTTTATGTTGAAACATTTCTCGATCCTGCTCTGTGAAAGGCTTTGGGCCTTTCCCATAATGACCTCTTTTTCGTGCTTTGGCCGCAGTATGACGAGAATCCAACATGAAATCAATGTCACGATCGTTGAACTCACGACCACGAAAGGACAAAACATAACAACGTTTGCCAAGCGCAAGTGCCGCAAGTCCATAGTCCTGAGTGATAACCACATCATATGGCTTAATATGATTAGCAATATACAGGTCTGCGCTCTGATCACTGCGATCCACTTGCACGTTTCGTACCCCTTCTCCTCCTTGAAGCAAATGATCAAATGAAGAGACTAACAATACGGGGATGTTGAAAAGGCGAGCGGTTTGCGCAATCTCGGTTTTGACCGGGCAAGCATCACCATCCACAACAATGTGGCGTATATTTAACTCACTCAAACCCAGACCACCCGGTTTCATAAAATAGCTGCATATTGTTATATACGACCCCGGCCAGGCAAAATCCTTCTGCCGGAACGAGGGAAATCAAAGGCTAAAATACGGAGCGGTTGTCAAAAATACATTTCACAACCCGTTCCGTATATTTATACCCTCATATATCCTTCTTTAATACTGAATTTTAGCTTTGCGCCAAGTCTGTGGAAAAGGACTCATGAAATATGTCCAATTACCAAACCAACTTGGAAAAATCAGCAAATCCTTTCAAGTCACGATCAATAGCCGCGAGCAAGGCAAGTCGATTCGCTCGAACGGCTTCATCTTCAGCCATAACCATGACCGAATCGAAGAATGAGGTAATACCATCCTTCCAGGCAGATGCAATAGCCAGTGCTTCAGCAGCATGATGCTGAGTCAACGCCTGACGATATTCTGCATTCGTTTTGCTCCATGCCTCATGTAGCTGACGTTCTCCATCTTCTGTGAACAGTTCTGGATGTACGGAAGCATTGGATGCTTTGGCAGCCAGATTACCCACACGGTTGAACGATTCAACCGTTGTTTTGAATGCGTCTCCTGTCAGAACAGCCGCCATCAACGCTTCACCTTTCGGAACCACGGCGCTGATATCATCGAATCCGGAAGAAATTACGGCATCCACTACGTCGTAGCGAACGGTTTCGGACAACAATTTTTTCACACGAAGACCAAAGAAGTCTTGCAGATCTTTACGAACCTCTTCATCTGCACGTTTCAACAAGTTCATCTGGGCATGTACTTGAAGTGCTACTCCGAACACGTCTGACAATGTCAGCGGAAGCTTGTGATCCAGCAAAATCTGTACAATACCTGCAGCCTGACGGCGCAGCGCGTACGGATCCTGAGAACCCGTTGGAATAATGTTGATGGAGAAACAACCCACGATTGTATCCATTTTGTCCGCTGCACTCACAATGGCACCAACAAGAGAAGCAGGGGATTGATCTCCAGCGAAACGTGGCTGATAGTGTTCGAATACCGCTTTGGCCACTTCTTCTTTTTCGCCGGCTTTACGAGCGTAATCCTCACCCATCACACCTTGCAGTTCCGGGAATTCTCCCACCATCAGTGTCACCAGATCGAATTTGCAGATATCTGCTGAGCGGCTAACGGATTCGGCAACATCACCGGATACTTGCAGTTTGGCAGCAAGACCATCGGCAATCTTGCGAATACGACGCACTTTATCTCCAACCGTTCCCAATTCTTCCTGGAAGACGATACTTTCTAGCTTCGACAATGCATCCTTAATCTGTAACTTCTGATCTTCCTCATAGAAGAACTTGGCATCAGACAGACGTGCACGCAGAACTTTTTCATTCCCTCTGGCAATAACGTCCAGTGAATCACTTCCACCGTTACGTACCGTCACGAAGAATGGCAACAATTGTCCTTCACTGTCCAGTACAGGGAAATAACGCTGATGCTCACGCATAGAAGTAATCAATACTTCTTGTGGAATATTCAAGAATGAGGAGTCAAATGTCCCGAACAATACGGTAGGTGTTTCCACCAGGAACAGAACTTCCTCCAGCAAGTCTTCCTTAATCGCAATATCCCATTTTTTCTCAGCGGCCAGTGCCTGAATCTGGGATACAATCATCTGTTCACGTTCCTGGATATCAGCAATGACATGTTCGGAACGCAACACTTCCACGTATGAAGACGGAGTGGAGATCACAGCCTCCTTACCGAGGAAACGATGTCCACGAGTTACATTACCCGACTTAACACCTGTCACTTCCAGATCGATAACCTCACTGCCGAGCATAGCCACAATCCAGCGGATTGGACGTACAAATTTGAAATCATAGGAAGCCCAACGCATGAATTTTGGGAACGTCATGGCATGTAATACAGAAAGTAATCCTTCGCCAACTACAGAAGCCGTCTCCACACCTTTGCTGCTCTTCGTTGCATAGATATATTCAACACCGTTCAGTTCCTTGAACGTGAATTGGTCGGGTTCAACACCTTGACTGCGGGCGAATCCGAGTGCAGCCTTGCTCCAATTGCCACTGTCATCCAGGGCGATTTTGCGTGAAGGACCTTTCACTTCTTCCTCGATATCTTCCTGCTTTTCAGCCACATTGTGAATCAAAACAGCCAGACGGCGCGGTGTAGCATATGCATTCACTTCACCGTAAGCAATGCGGGATGCGTCAAGCCATTTCACGACACGTTCTTGCAGCTGTGCGATTGCTGCGCGCATAAAGCGTGCAGGTACTTCTTCCAGCCCTATTTCAAACAACAGATCCTTAGACATGCTCGGCTCCCCCTTTCTTGATCAGCGGGAAGCCTAGCTTCTCACGCTCTTCCATATATGTTGCAGCGACTTGGCGAGCCAGATTACGAACACGTGTGATGTAACCCGTACGTTCCGTTACACTGATGGCTCCACGTGCATCCAACAGGTTGAACGTGTGGGAACATTTCAGCACATAGTCATATGCCGGGAATACCAGATGCTGCGCCATGGCCTTGTTTGCTTCTTCTTCATGCATGTTGAAGAGTGTAAACAGCATTTTGACATCAGATACTTCAAACGTATATTTAGAGTGTTCGAATTCTGGCTGACGGAATACATCACCATAAGTGATACCTTCCACCCATTCCAGATCAAACACATTCTCTTTATCCTGAATGTAAGAAGCTAAACGCTCCATACCGTACGTAATTTCAACAGCTACCGGATTTGTCTCGATACCACCAACCTGTTGGAAATACGTAAATTGCGTAATTTCCATGCCGTCCAACCAGACTTCCCAACCAAGACCTGCACAACCAAGGGAAGGATTCTCCCAGTTATCTTCAACAAACCGAATATCATGTTTGAGCGGGTCAATGCCCAGACGCTTTAGACTTTCCAGGTAAATTTCCTGAATATTGTCCGGAGAAGGCTTGATGATTACCTGGAACTGATGATGCTGGTAGAGCCGGTTAGGGTTCTCACCATAACGTCCGTCCGAAGGACGACGGGAAGGCTCCACATAGGCCACTTTCCAAGGTTCGGGTCCAAGCGAGCGTAAAAAGGTCATCGGGTTCATCGTACCTGCCCCTTTTTCCGTATCGTATGGCTGGACAATAATACAGTTATGCTCGGCCCAGAATTGTTGCAGCGTTAGAATCATCTGCTGAAAATTCATAATCATGCTCCTTTTCAATGGTTTGTTAGCAAGCTTAGGACGGCGAAGACAACAATAAATAGCCCCCGTCCTACGCCTGTTGTACAGACGTAGGGACGAGAGCTATTCCCGCGGTTCCACCCTACTTGGCTTAGATCAAACAGGATGATCCTGTTCGTTCCAGCCCACTTTTCCGTGTCCATTCATGCTCCCGAGTGCCGTTTCAAAGACCGATTCAGCCAGGCTCCCACCATCCCCGGCTCGCTCATTCATGATTACCAAGTTTTGTTATACAACGACTTGTCTCCATAAATGCAATAAATCCAGTCTTTTACTTTCTCGTTCAATGCATGTCTCATAAAGAGAAATTATATTTCATAATATATAAAATCTAGTATGAAGTCAAGATATAGTTTCACTTCCACCAAAACGCCTCAAATCCCGTACTTCTCCATCTGATCGAGGAAAGAACGGGATTTAAGATTCAGACCAAGCTGATGATCCATAAAGGCACGCATCAACTTTTTGATCTCATCACGGGTAGACTCACTCACTGATATATTCCCCAAGCGCTGCAGATCCAACTGCGCGAACAAACGCAACAACTTCAGAGCCTTTGGACTTACGGACATCGCGGGAGGATCGAAATGTTTGCATGCTCGACACAAGACGCCACCAAGTCTGGGACTTATGAACAACTGCTCATCTGGTCGCTCCTGGTTGCAGGAGATGCACTCATCTAACTGTGGACCATATCCGGATGCCTGTAATATTTTCATTTCGTACAGACTTGTAATAACAACCGGGTCTTTCTCTTCCTTCAACGCCTGCAAACACGCCTTTAACTGTTTGAACCAAAATGTACCTGTCTCTTCATCCTGAAGCACCCGATCCAATAGTTCACACGCATAAGAAGCATATGAGGCCTTGACCAGATCTTCACGCAACTCATGATAAGATTCAACAATTTCTCCAGCGTTCAGTGTGCCTAGACCTGTATTGCGAAAATATACATATTGACCATACGTAAACGGCTGCACCAGTGCAGCATGTCGGCTCTTGGGCTTTTTGGCACCGCGGACGAGTACCCCTACTTTCCCGCCGCTTTCGGTGCAAAGCGTAATGATTTTGTTCCCTTCGCCGTAGTCCATGCTGCGGATGACAATCCCTTCCACCCTGTATAGCATGCCTCGTCACCTAACCATTCCCGAATCAGCCAGTTATCCTTCGGCTTCTTCATCTTCAATCACTTCCCTTGCATGATCCGACTCCTGTCCTAACGAGTTACACGCCTCGGTATATAACAAATAGGACTCTACATCCCCCGTCATCGCAAAAACCTTCCACGAAAAATCTCGCATCGGAATTTCATCCTCTCTTCGGAAATGACGTCTGCATCTACCAAATAGGATGGAGTCTTGCAAGGTAAACTATGTGTTGCAATTACTGGATACAATTCCGACGATCAGTCGCGGCCAAAGCCAAGGTCACGCAGAACTCTATCCTGATTTCTCCAGTCTTTTTTCACTTTAACCCACAGGTCCATGAAAATTTTGGAGCCGAGCAAGTTCTGAATATCGTGTCGAGCTCGTTTACCCACTTCTTTCAGAAGGGCACCCTGCTTCCCGATAATGATCCCTTTTTGGGAATCCCGTTCTACAAAAATGACAGCTGAGATATAAACGACACCGTTATCTTGCACTTTCATATCTTCGATCGTTACAGCAATAGAGTGAGGCACTTCTTCACGAGTCATTTGCAGAATTTTCTCACGAATCAACTCGGCACATACAAACTGCTCCGGATGGTCAGTAACCTGGTCATCAGGATAGTACTGTGGACCTTCTGGCAAATACTTGCCGAGCTGTTCCAGCAACGTGCTGACATTGCTGCCAAGCATGGCAGAGACAGGAACGATTTCAGCGAAATCGTGAAGCTTGCGATACGTCTCAATGAGTGGCAGCAGTGCTTCCGGCTCAATTTTGTCAATTTTATTCATGACAAGAATGACAGGTGTACGGATATTTTTCAATTGTTCCGCAATGTAACGGTCACCGCCACCCAATCCCTCCGAAGCGTCAATCAGGAACAGTGCTGCTTCTACTTCTCCGAGCGTATTCAAAGCAGTCTGGTTCATGTAATCGCCAAGTTTGGATTGACGTTTGTGAATACCGGGTGTATCCAGGAAAACGATTTGCTGATGTTCGGATGTATACACACCATGAATTTTATTACGTGTGGTTTGTGGCTTGTCCGACATAATCGCAATTTTCTGTCCGATCACCTGGTTCATCAATGTGGATTTACCTACGTTTGGACGTCCAATAATGGCTACAAAACCGGATTTAAATGCTTGTTTTTTCATATGTTCCTCCTCAGGCGCCTAGGCCTGGAATATTGGTTTATTTTTTGGCAGAATTCAGATCAGAAGGCCCAAAAGCCCAAGGTAACAGTTCAGCAACGGTGGTCTCTTGCAGATCACCTTTCAAGTTCCCCAAGATGACTTTCATATCAGGTTCACACAGTTCGTACATGACCTGACGACATACGCCACATGGAGCAATCGGACCATCCGTGTCGCCCACAATGGCAATCGCTGTGAAGCTGCGAGGCTTCTGCCCACCTGCAATGGCACTGAACATCGCCGTACGCTCAGCACAGTTACCTGGTGTATACGCAGCATTCTCAATATTACAACCATGATGCACATGACCTTCACTGTCAAGCAAAGCCGCGCCAACACCAAAATGGGAGTAAGGCGTATACGCCTTCGTACGTGCCTTAATTGCTTCTTGCATTAACAAACCGTTATCCATTATTATTCTCTCCCTTAGGGTGCAATATAAAGTTACTACCTACGGATTAAGTTCAACCAAAGCCAAATTTACACTAGCCACTCCGAGTCCAGAATAACCCTTCGATCGCTGTTATCCCCAGATTTTTTGATTCACTTTTTCATTGTGAAAATCCGGGGATAAAGGCGAACGCTTCGCTTCTACGGTTTATTCCTGCCCTCTTCGTTATCGTGTAATGTCAACAAGTTCAACTTAAAAAAGGTCTAACTTCACAAATTTGTGTAGTATTAAAATCAAACAAAACGAATCAAAACAAAGTTAATACAAATCAGTACAAACCTAACCAGTTCATCACCGGCTTAATGAAAACGATACAACCGATGATGACGGCGAATACCGCAGCCAGAAGAACTGCCCCGGCCGCGGTATCCTTTGCCGCTTTTGCCAGCGGATGGATATGGGGGTGTGCCAAGTCAACCGCTGCCTCTACAGCCGTGTTCATCAATTCAGTCACCAGGACCAAAAAGACAGCGGTCAGCACAAACATCCAATCCGTTCTTGAGATTTTGAAAAAAAAGCCGGCTGCACACATCAAAATAGCCACTCCCGTGTGAACTCTCACATTACGCTGAGTCCGCAACCCATATGCGATTCCTTCCGCAGCATTGCGGAATACCAGACCCCAGGAGCGTCTTTTCATTATCGTGTCAACCCGGCCTGGGCCAATACCGCTTCTTGTTTGCCCATCATTTCAGCCTCACTTGCTTCATCCTGATGGTCGTATCCGAGCAGGTGCAAGAAACCATGGACAAACAGAAAACCAAGTTCACGTTCAAATGAGTGTCCATACTCTTCACTTTGCAGGATGGTCCGTGGTACGGAAATGATGATGTCTCCAAGAACATCCGGCATTTCTTCCATTTCTTCATCTTCGTCCAGCTCATAGATAATATCTAGTTCTTCATCCACCGTTTCGTTCATCGCAAAAGACAGTACATCCGTAGGACGGTCAATGCCGCGATAATCACGGTTCAACTCATGGATCTGCTCATCATTCACAAAAGTCAGAGCCACTTCTCCGTCTGCAACACCTTCCGCTTCTCCAGCTAGATTTAGCAACTGTTCCAGCATTGCAATCATCGGTTCTGTAATTTCTTTATCCTGTTGTTCATTATTCCATGCCAGGTTAAGACTCATTCTTTCATAACTCCTGTCTACTAATATTAGAGGTTGTTCAAAAAGCCCTCTTTTGATTACGAAGGATGCCTAGGGGCATCCTCAGCATCGAATATGGAATTCAGCCGAAATGTCCGTTGATCACGTAGTTTTCCCTACGCTCCGCTACTCCATTTCTAGCTTCATCCCATCTTCTCGGTACTGAAAACCGACCTTTTTGAACACGAACTATTATTGAATTAGCCTGCTTCGGGTGAAGTGGGCTTTGGTTTCTTAATCTCCTCCGGATATTCTATCCTGGAGTGGAAGATACCCATCACCGTTTCCTTCAATGTTCTGGCGACGATATCCAGTTCACGCATTGTAAGGTCACAATCATTGAATTGATGATCGTCCAATCGTCCTTTAATAATCTTCTCAATCATGGACTCCACTTGCTCCACGGTCGGTTTGCGCAAAGATCTCACAGCAGCCTCTACACTATCAGCAATGCCAACAATAGCCGATTCCTTGGACTGAGCCTTCGGCCCAGGGTAACGGAAATCTTCTTCCGTGAAATCAGGCTCAACGCCTGCTTCTTCCGCCTGGCGCAGTGCTTTGTGATAGAAATAGTGGAGAAATGTCGTGCCGTGATGCTGTTCCGCAATATCCCGAATAGGTCTGGGCAGCTTGTAATCCTTCTGCATTTCCACCCCATCGCGCGCATGGGCAACGATAATGGATTTGCTCAGTTTGGGATCAATTGAATCATGCGGATTCTCCATATTGTTTTGATTTTCAATAAAATAGATGGGCCGCTTTGTCTTGCCAATATCATGATAATACGAACCCACTCGGCAGAGCAATCCGTTAGCTCCTATGGCTTCTGCTGCTGCTTCGGACAGATTACCTACCATAACGCTGTGATGATAGGTACCCGGTGTCTCCGTCAGCAACTTGCGAAGAAGCGGATGGTTCGGATTAGATAGTTCTACCAGTTTGAGCGCTGACAAAATGCCAAATGAAGTTTCGAAAAATGGCATCAGCCCAATGACCAGTATGGCAGTCAGCACTCCACCAGCAAATGCAAACCCAACGCCATACAGTGTCGTAGTTCGATTCCAATCGCCCGAGTCAATCAAAGCCAGGGTGAAAACGGCTATGGACCCGAACAGACAGACCATAATGGCCCCTTTCAGGATCGTTGATCGCTGGCTAGCCTTATGAGTTGCGAAGATCGCAACAAATGAAACTAATACAGCGAAGAAACCCAGTTCGAAGTCAAAAAGTTGACCCTGATGCGTATTCAAAATAATGCTGGACAACATACCGATCAAAATCGAACATACAAAGGCAAGCGACGTATCCAGCAAGAGCGCAATTAACATCGCTCCTACCGCAACAGGTGCAAGGAAGCCAACATAAGACCTCTCATTGGTCTGGATAATCGCCGTCACATGCATAACCACAATCGTAATAATAAAAATGAGAACAAGCATCAACAGCTGGGCATTATTATACTTAAAATGTGTTCCGCTGCCTTGCTGAATATACATCAGAATGGCTGCTGACAACAGGCAGGAAAACATAAGAAGCCCAAGCTGCGGCCAGTAGTTCACTTCATTTTTCAGCAAATCATTTTCATCCAGCAAAGTATACATCTCCGGAGTGATCATCTCACCCTTGGCAACTAATGTGTCCCCTTGCTTGATAAAGACGGTTTGCGTGTTCTCACGCGCCTGTACTTTAGCTTCCTTGGTTCCCTCTTCATCGTAGAAACGGTTCGCTGTCACCACTAGGCGAGCAAGCTCTTGCACGACCTCACGTTGCGTTCGCTTACCAAGAGAGCTGACACTCACCATCTCAGCTACTTTGGCACGGGCAGTGGTTGCATCGCTGATCTGATCCGTCATTAACCGGGCAACAATATCCCTCGCAACCGGTTTCATCTCCTGGATATCATCCGATGTCAGACGCGAGATTTTGATGTAAGTTTCTTCGGGAATACGGTAGCTTTGCTCCTGTACCACATTTCTGATCTCTTCCAAAAGAGTCTCGGAGTATGTACCGGCTTTCCGATTATTATTGATATAGTTGGTCACAAAGTCCTTCTGGCGCTGCGGAATTTCATCCTTATAAATATCAATCTTGTCCTGACTTGAAATCTGATCATCCTGATTTAATCGATCTACACGGTCAAGCAGGGTAGTCATCAAATTTTCGTTTCGCAACTGGACAATCTGAAATATCGGCTGTACCCGTTCTGCAGCTTCTTCCTGTGCTTTGAGTGTGGCCTTGTTATTCGGAATCTGCATGGGCGCAGCAATATCCACTTCACTCCGTGTACCTTCCTGAATATCATACCGCTCAGGGAGCAGCTTGGAAGCCAGACTCACGTAGAAAAGAATCACCAGAAACAAAAACAGAAGATAGCGTGCCCACACGCTATACTTCCATCCTGTAGCCTTATTCTGAAAAGATTTGCCTTTTGACGGTTCCTTCGAGGTCACTTTAGACAATCCCTTTCTATGCTTGATTTTCTGCGGCGTGGTTGTAAGCCACGATAATTTTCTGGACAAGGGAATGCCGGACAACATCTTGCTCGGCAAAATAGACAAATCCAATCTCGTTAACTTCGTTCAAGATCGTATTCGCTTCCACAAGTCCGGATTTCTTACCACGCGGTAAATCAATCTGTGTCACGTCTCCGGTGATGACCATTTTGGAGCCAAAACCAAGACGGGTTAGAAACATCTTCATCTGTTCCGGCGTTGTATTCTGTGCTTCATCCAGAATGATGAAGGAGTCATCCAGCGTACGCCCCCGCATATAGGCGAGTGGTGCGATTTCGATCAACCCTCGCTCCAGTGCCTTAGCGGTCTGTTCCTGTCCCATAACGTCATACAGGGCATCGTACAGTGGTCTCAGATACGGGTCTACCTTCTCCTGAAGATCACCTGGCAAAAATCCAAGACTCTCTCCTGCTTCAACAGCAGGCCGTGTGAGTACAATGCGTTTGACGCTGCCTTCTTTAATTGCAGCAACAGCCAGTACAACAGCAAGGTAGGTTTTACCCGTACCGGCAGGACCAATGCCAAATACAATATCACGTTTTTTAATTGTAGTTACATAGTGCTTCTGTCCAATGGTTTTAACACGGATTGGTTTACCTCGGTATGTCGTCGTAATCTCGCCCTTGAACAGATCCAATAGCTGGTCTGCCCGCATATCCTTGGCAAGTTCAATCGCATACTTCACATCTCTTTCAGTTAACACATATCCGTTGCGTATCAATTGCAGTAACACATCAAATAATTGTTCAAGCGATTCCACTTGCTGTGCGTTGCCAAAAATCACAATCTCCGCTTCACGGGATGCAATCTGGGCAGGAATCTCGGATTCAATCAGTTTAAGAAAAGTATCTTGGGGTCCAAAAAGAGACTGACCCTCTCCCGCACTCTGGAGCGAGATTTGTATGCTGCGTGTTTGCTCTGACAAATATCCTCATTCTCCTTGACTATGGACTAGCGGAAGTTCCTCCGCAATGCTTTCTTCTACTTCAAATAAGACTTTCATATAAACTTTACCATTCTCTTTCTTCTCATGCAAAATTTTTTCACTTATAATTTTTGTGCCTTTACCGTTTTTGGCGATAATGTCGTTCCTTGCTCCTTCCAATCCTTTCGTTCTGGCCCATTCTATCGTCTGCTGTTCCTCATGCTCTCGGGTCTCCAGATCTTTCTCTGTCAGCCAACCCATCGGGAGTGTGAAGGATCGCCACGTCAATGGTCTGTGATTACTCTCGGTATCAAATGAACTGAACGGTGTACTACCGTACCCCCACAGTTGGATCGCCCAATTCCCCAGCACCATGTAAAAACGTTCTTTGCTCTCACCTGTCATTGTATTATGTTTTTGCACCAGTGGAACCTCTACCTGATACTCACGCCACACCAGACCACGAACTTCACCTTTGGCAACGATGGTTTTGGTGTTCTCCTCATCCCCGAGAATCCCCGAGATCAATACCTGACCCTTTTTGACACGCATGTCCTTCTGAACTACAGGGCGTCCCTGCTCCGCATAGATTTGAGTGACAACAGCATCTGACTTGCTAATCAGATGTCTAGGGTTCAGTAATGGTTCGCGCTTTGGTTGGGCAGATTCTACGACCTGAATGGTAATGGTTGTCCCCTCTTTGCTGACGCCAATCCAGGTTACATCCGGCAGAGCGAGTGCAAGCTGCCTGGAGAGCTTGTCTTGGCTTTCCAGACGGAACCCCCATTGGAAAGGATATATGCCCTCTTTCTTCGCTGCTGCGAGCACCTCGTCGGTGGGAATGGTGACGTTACCCTTGACCTCCACATCCCATACCATGGACGACAACGCAAACAAAGCTACCACAAAAAACAGCATCCCCCCAAGAAAGAACTTCCTCCGCAATAAACGGGCCGCAAAAAAGGGGAAACCGCTGCGATGGGTTACTTTCACCCTGCAGCCTGTCCGTTTCAACACAGGACGCAACCTGAAAAAATGCGGCAGCAGAATGTTCATCTCTGCCACGCGTCCATCGTGAGCACGCAGGTTCCAAACTTCCAGTCCCTGCTCTGCCACCGTGTTAATTAATGTTTCAATGTCTCCCCCAGTGACCGTGATTCGGACTGCTCCCCGCAGTTTATACAGACTGGGCTGCTTCATCCGTTCCCCTCCACTCCATTCATATGAATATCCAGAATCGTTCCTTCAACAGCTACTTCATCCGGCAAAATATTACGTATCACCAAGGCAGTTCCTTTGATCTCTAACTGGCCTTGGGAAAGAGCCAACACGATACGATCCGGCGTGAAATGGATGACACCGCGATGATTCTCTATATACAGTTGCTTACTGCCGATCAGGGTTAACCGTGGCATATCATAAAGCACATCCTGCGGCAGATCCAACACTTCACTGGTCCATCTGCGCAGCTTGCGGCTGATCCGGGTCATTCGAAGGTCTTCCCCCTTCCTCTACAGTTCAACTTATGCGCAGATTCATGAATTTATGAAAATTCCGGAGCGTGTTAGGTAGGAATGTTGAGAAAAAAGTGAAGAACACAGAAAAAGCCGTCTCTGGCGGCTTTTGGCTCACCAGAGACGGCTCTATTCCCGTCCAACAGCATAACTTATTACAGTTTCCCTCTTGTACCAAACGGCTGCTTGGAACGGGGGGGACCCAGTACTTCTGCCCATAATACACCTGTACGAATATCGGCAGGGCGAAGCGGAGATGCACCCGATTCATCGGTGTTGGGTATATCCCAACTGGAATCAGACACAACAGGTTTATTCGCAGAAGAGAAGCGATTTAATCTCTCTTGAATCAAGCGCTGCTGTTCTTCCATACCTCTCATCTGTGCCTCAAGTGAATTCTCCATGGCACTCATCGTGCCCTCACTTCTGTAGTCAGTTTCGGGGCGAGAAGATGCAGCAGGCTCTGAATACGGCTCATCATACTGATTCTTATATTGCACGTCATCATACCGATCGTCATACTGTTCATCATAGCGGGGGTCTGCAGGTCCGGAAGACTGCTGCGGAGATGAATTGTCTCTTGAACGTTCATCCCGGCCTGAATCACCACTGCCTCCAAATGTAGGCATCCCGTTGGCAGGACGCTTTTTGTTCGGATCAGCCGATTTGGCAGCTTTCCCCAAGAAGGAGAAGAGTGCAAAACCGATGACGGCCACAATATACAGATTATTAAAAATCCATTCAAATAGGCCCATATGCACTCACCGCCTATCTTCCGTTTTTGGAATCACCCTGATCGTTGGAATTCGAACCTTCACCAGGTTTTCCTAATGTGTTGCGCATCTGAGTATCCGCTTCAATATTTTTGAGATTCATGTAATCCATAACACCAATTTTCCCACTACGTAAAGCCTCTGCCATTGCAAGTGGTACTGCGGATTCAGACTCAACAACACGCGCTCTCATTTCCACAACGCGCGCTTTCATCTCTTGTTCTTGGGCTACAGCCATTGCACGACGCTCTTCTGCTTTCGCCTGAGCAATTCGCTTGTCAGCTTCTGCCTGCTCGGTTTGCAGGAATGCACCAATATTTTTACCAATATCCACGTCCGCAATATCAATGGACAGGATCTCAAAGGCAGTTCCAGAATCCAGTCCTTTGGACAGGACTGTACGAGAGATCAGATCCGGATTTTCCAACACCACTTTATGCGTTTCTGCTGAACCGTTGGTACTTACGATCCCTTCACCAACACGGGCAATGATCGTCTCTTCACCGGCACCACCGACGAGTCGGTCAATATTCGCACGAACTGTAATTCTTGCTCGAACTTTAACTTCAATACCATCTTTTGCCACCGCAGATACAACAGGCGTTTCGATAACACGCGGGTTAACACTCATTTGGACCGCCTGTAATACGTCACGACCAGCAAGGTCAATCGCAGCAGCACGTTCGAATTCAAGTGGAATGTTTGCACGCTGAGCAGCAATCAGAGCGTTTACAACACGGTCAACATTACCACCCGCCAGAAAGTGACTTTCCAGTTGGTTCATGGTTAATTCAAGGCCCGCTTTTCTTGCTTTAATCAGTGGATTTACAATCCTGCTAGGTGTTACACGTCTAAGTCTCATGGCTACCAGTGTAATGATACTAACACGGACACCGGATGCAATAGCTGAGATCCAGAGCATGACCGGGAAAAAGCTGAAAAATACGCTCAGTACGATAATCGCAACTACCGCAATGAGCAAAACCGTAATCATAGTTGGTTCCATAGTAAAATTTCCTCCATTTGCAATTCAAATTTGATAAATACTTCAGAACAGTCATTCATCAATCCGCTGCTAAATTAAAGAATGCACCACCTCGCTGGCAGCTTCAGCGAAGTGGTTATGTACATTGCCGAAACGTTAATCCGCTTCGACAACAGAGCGGGTTACACCGGTAATGCCTGCTGAACCACAATCCGGGTGCCTTCCGCTTTAATCACAATAATCGGGGTATCAATGGGAATAAAGTCTCCATCCGATACAACATCAATTCGCTCACCCTCAAACATCGCTGTTCCAGAAGGTCGAAGCGGTGTAAGACTGATGCCTTGTAGTCCAATCAACTCTTTACGCTCGGTAGCGGATGAGTATCCACGCTCAGCTGACAGACTGTCACTCAAAATGAATCGATTCCATATCCCTCGATCTTTAAACAGTACTGCAATAATCGCAATCACTACCAATGCTGCTCCGAAAGCGATACCCAGGGAAACGAATGCGTCACTCGTATCATAAGCAGCCCTCACAACACCTGCAACAAGCGCAATTGATCCCAGAATGCCCAAAATACCCATGCTTGGTATAAACATCTCCAGAATCATCAAGATGAGTCCAACAGTGAACAATACCCACGTCTCTGCTCCTGCAAAACCGGCAACGTAATTTCCTGAGAAGTACAGGACAAAACATACAATACCAACAATACCAGGTACTCCGAACCCAGGAACGATCAATTCAATGGCCACACCTGCGATTCCGAGGAACAACAATATGGTCATGACAACCGGATTCGTAAGAAAGGATGAGATATTCTCTGCTGTCGTCCGTTCTACCTTAAATACATCATCCTGGCTGTAACCGAGCCACGTTGCCGCTTCTTCCGGTGTGTTGCTGATGTGGTCGGCATAACCAACTTTCAGCGCTTCTTCAGCCGAGAGAGCAATAATTTCACCTTTTTGCTTGGTTTTATTAATCTCTGGCATTTCAACAACCATGTTAACATCCGTCATTCCAGCTGCAATCTTGCCATCACGACCACTGATCTCAGCTGCTCCCTGCATTTTGCTTTTCCAGAACGCAACAAGCTTTGGATCCTCAACATGTTTACCCGTACTGTCCACCATTGCTGCCGCACCAATCATACTGCCTGGTGACATTACGATCTTATCTGCATTCAGAGCCAGAAAACTCCCGGCTGAAGCAGCATCTCCACGAACAAATGCAACAGTCTCAATCGGACTGTCCTTGATCAGGGTACCCAATGCTTCTGCAGTGTCGACACGGCCTCCCGGCGTATTGATATCAAGAACGATCAGGCCAGCATTCATCTCTTCTGCTTGCTTGAACCCGCGTTCCATGAACTTGCCAAGTCCCTGCTCGATTGGTTTATCAACCGGAATAATATATACGGCACCACTCTTCTCAGCTGCATGCGCTGACGGTGATCCAATCCAGACAGGAAGCAACAGCGTCAGCAGCATTAAGAGCATCAATGGCCCCGTAAGCTTCTTCCGGCGCTTTCCCTTCACAATAGTCCCCCCTTTTCCATTAATGTTATACTGTCCAGCTTATGGTATTTATTACGTGCAATGCAACATTTCGTTTCAAAATCTTAAAATTATATTTGAAAACTCGATCAATTGCAAGAATAAAAATCCATAATAATATATATTAACCATTAAAAAGAAATTTCGTCATAACAAGGACATCATGCCAATGGAAAAAACACCTCCTGACAAGTCAGAAGGTGTTTATTGATTTGCTTTATTGCAGAAATTGTTGAACTGCTTGATTTACCAGTTTGCCGTCCGCTTTGCCTTTAACTTTCGGCATAAGGGCCGCCATGACTTTCCCCATCTCGGCTTTCGAAGAAGCACCGGTTTCCTGGATGGTCTGCTGTACAATAACTTTAATTTCTTCTTCGGTAAGCTGTGTGGGAAGGTACTGGATGAGTACTTCAATTTCCGCTTTTGCATTTGCCGCGAGATCTTCACGGCCCGCTTTGTCAAATTCTTGGAGGGCATCTTTGCGCTGTTTGATTTCACGACTCAGGATATCAAGCACTTCGTTGTCATCCAAATCTCTTTTCAAATCTATTTCAAGATTCTTGATCGTCGAACGAATCAACCGAATGTTGGAGAGTCTGAACTTGTCCTTACTCTTCATCGCTTGCTTCATATCTTCGTTCAATCGTTCGCTAAGATTCATGTAATTAAAATCCTCCTAAAACTTTCTCTTACGAGCAGCCTCGGACTTTTTCTTGCGCTTTACGCTTGGCTTCTCATAATGCTTACGTTTCTTCACCTCAGCCAATACGCCATCTTTAGCGATGGAGCGTTTAAAACGACGAAGTGCAGCATCAATAGTCTCGTTTTTGCGAACTTTAGTTTCAGACACCAGTTTTCCCTCCCTCCGACCAGACCGTCCAAGAGCAATAACACGGTTCATCATCTTACATTATAGGCGAAAGATAATAAAGGTGTCAACCTCAATGTAATGATCACTTATTTGAATCCATTTTAAAACTCAAAGGTATTATGAAATGAATTCATTATATAAGCATTTGGTCACACATTCGTGGATTTAATGCATATGACTAAATCCTCAATATTAGTACCCATTAGCTCGTTTATTTGTGAGAATCGGACAGACTTGTCAACACTCCAAGTCTGGTACCACCCAACAAATGGTAATGCAGATGATGAACGGTTTGTTCTCCATCCTTACCACAATTGTTGATCAAGCGATATCCTGTTTCCTCCACGCCAAGACGCTTCGCCGCTTCTTGAGCAGCCAGATGAATCTCGCCGATCAATGGCAGATCTTCTGCAGTAACTTCATTCATGGAAGCAATATGTTTCTTCGGAATGACAAGAACATGTGTCGGTGCAGCGGGCTGGATGTCATGAAAAACGATAACATGGTCATTCTCCAGTACTTTATTGGAGGGAATGGTGCCCTCTACAATTTTGCAAAATAAGCAATCCATAGTTCATACCCTCCTTTGTATTCCAGTGTATGTATTCCCTTCTATCATACTAGAAGTAAAAACCCACGTCCAATCTCTAGACACACAACCAGGCATTCCAGGTCAACTCTCCATTCCCCTGCCTTTCAGTGATCTATTTCAATAGATTGCAGGTGATGAGACAACAATTAGGAATTCATCATAATCAGTCATATATAGAGGTATGTATTACAGACCATTTTATCGAAATATGATTTTAACACGCACCTTTCCCAAGTAAACCAATATGTATAGTTAATAAACTCCAAAAAGGAGATTGGTTAATTTGACCGTTTATCAACATGTACAGGAACTTATAGGTAATACACCTCTGCTTGAATTAACTCGTTTTCCATTACCGGAAGGAATCCGCCTATTCGCCAAGCTGGAATTCATGAATCCCGGAGGAAGTGTGAAAGACCGGATCGGCAAGTTTTTATTGGAGAAGGCCTTGGCACGAGGAGATGTTAAGCCAGGTGGAACGGTGATCGAAGCTACCGCAGGCAACACAGGAATTGGTCTTGCAATAGCGGCTGTAGGCCTGAATTTAAAGGTCATTTTCACCGTACCTCAGAAGTTCAGCGTTGAGAAGCAGCAGTTGATGAAAGCCCTTGGAGCTACGGTCGTGAACACACCCACATCCGAAGGAATCACCGGTGCCATACGCAAGGCGGAATCGCTGGCCAAAGAAATACCGGATTCGTATATTCCAGGTCAGTTCTCCAATGCGGATAATCCACTCGCACATTATGAACATCTGGGCCCTGAGATTTGGCGTGATCTGAACGGGCAGGTGGATGTATATATCGCCGGAGCTGGGTCTGGCGGAACTTTCATGGGAGTATCTCGCTATTTGAAGGAGCAAAATTCGTTAATCAAAACATGTATCGTAGAACCCGAAGGTTCAATTCTCGCAGGAGGTCCCTCGGGACCTCATCGTACAGAAGGAATAGGAGTCGAAACGTTATCTCCTTTTATGGATGTGAATTATTTTGATGCCATTCATACGATCTCAGATGAAGATGCCTTTGAACGAGTCAAGGATCTAGCCTTGTTGGAAGGCTTACTGGTAGGAAGTTCCTCAGGTGCAGCTATGCAAGCCGCATTAAACGAAGCTGTTCACGCAGCTCCCGGAAGTAACATCGTCGTTATTTTCCCGGATAGCAGCGAACGGTATTTAAGCCAAAATATCTATAATGGAGGACAATGAAATGAGACCAAAAACCAAGCTGATTCATGCAGGTATTGTTGGTGATCCACACACTGGAGCAGTGAGTGTACCGATCTATCAAGTAAGCACGTATGAGCAGGAATCGGTTGGCGTACACAAAGGATACGAGTATTCACGAACAGGTAACCCTACCCGTCATGCGTTGGAAGAAGTCATTAAAGAGCTGGAGGATGGCGTTCGAGGTTTTGCTTTTAGTTCAGGCATGGCTGCAATTCACGCTGTACTGTCTCTGCTGAAAACTGGAGATCACGTCATTCTGACGGATGACGTATACGGCGGGACTTATCGCATTTTCATCAAGGTGCTGAATCGTCTGGGGATCGAGTCTACCTTTGTAGATACTACCTCACTACAAGCACTGGAGCAGGCTTTGCAACCCAATACAAAGGCCATTTATGTAGAAACACCTACTAATCCTTTACTCAAGGTCACTGATATTGCTGCTGTAGCGAAATGGTCAAAGCAACATGAATTGTTATTCATTGTGGACAACACGTTTAGTACGCCTTATTGGCAGACTCCGCTGGCTCTGGGGGCAGATATTGTACTGCATTCTGCAACGAAATATATCGGTGGTCATAGTGATGTCGTGGCAGGACTTGCGGTTGTCAACAGCGAGCAACTTGGGGAAGATCTGCATTTTATTCAAAATGCAATTGGCGCAATCCTGGGACCTATGGATTCCTGGCTGTTAATGCGAGGTCTTAAAACATTGGGATTGCGGATGGAAGCGCAAGAACGCAATACAGAGCAGCTTGTGACATTTTTAAATCAGCATCCAACAGTGAGCAAAGTCTATTATCCCGGGTTGCCCGACCATCCACAGCACAAGCTCGCTTCCACGCAAGCGAGGGGTTATGGCGGTATGGTTTCCTTTGATGTAGGCAGTGCTGAAAAAGTAGATGACGTGTTAAGCAAAGTTCGTTATTTCACATTGGCTGAAAGTCTGGGCGCGGTGGAAAGTTTAATTTCTGTACCTGCCCGAATGACACATGCTTCCATTCCCTATGAACGTCGGCAAGAATTGGGGATCACGGACGGTTTGATTCGCATCTCCGTTGGGATCGAGGATGTTGAAGACTTACTTGAGGATTTGAAATTTGCATTAAGTTGAGGGCATTTTGAAGTCCATGCTGGTTTGTCGTCGATCTTATACTAATTAGGTTCCAAAAGGTCATACCTTACAGAAGTTCGCTTCTGCACAGGCATGACCTTTTGGATGTTCGTATGTTGCCAGTTGTATTGCAATGACTGTTGCGATACATCAGGCTGAGACTCCGTATGTGATAAGACCTCTCTATCTCATGCTGTACGGTACCATGAATGAAACATCCATCCTCAGCTTGATATTTTCAAGATTTTCATAGGATGCCCATAGGGTACATAAGAATGTTTCACTTGCAGTTATGAATGTTTTTTCTAATTTCAATAGTACGGTAAAAGGGTTAACGCTGTAAGCGCAAATAACGGGAGCACCAGTCGGTTAAAACGTCTACGGCCATAACCATAATACGGATAAGGCGTAGGGTAGCCGTAACCTGGATAAAATCCGCGAGTATGACCTATTGGATAGTTCCCTCCAGGCATTGCATTTGGAGCCCAGTTCGCATGATTCACCATGGCTTCCGGTCCAACGGGAACAGCCAGGTAGATCATTTCGTCATCCACATTTTCCATAATGCCATCGTAGTGCATACCGTCATTCATCTGTACACATACATAACGGTGCATGTGTTCCTTGCATATTTTCTTCGCTTCCACTTTTTCCACTTGCCAACGCCTCCCTGATTCTGCTCTTGATCACCTTTTCATGGTATTCAGAACTGGGCGAATTGACACTACTGACGAGAAAACACAAAAAAAAGAAGCACCCCGTGAGCGGCTTCCTTGGAAGGCTGCTGCGCGGACATCTATTCAGGAAACGTCCTGATCAGATGTCCACCGGGGTACTTAAAACAAGTTTGTCGGCTTAACTGTAGTATAACAGCGGGATGAACCTGTATCTGTGATGTAACTCACTCCGCTATATTATAAAAGCAAGAAAAGAAATATTTTTACAAAAATAATATTCCGTAATAGTACGTGTTTAAAAAGGGCGGTTTTCAGTACCAAAAAGACGCTTATTTCGGCTGAATTCCATATTCGATGTTGATGATGCCGCTAGGCACCATTCGTAATCAAAAGCGGACTTTTTGAACAACCTCTAATATTCATTTTGCATGGACTATTAGAGGCGCTTCTATGATCTATATTGCTTACACATTTGCCCTCTACAGAGTCTCCAAGACCACACGTGAGCCGTTTCCGGCCTCCCCTGCCGGAATTACCACAAGTTTGCGCGGCAAGCGTGCACGCAGTTCAGGCACGTGACTGATTACACCAACAGCCAATCGGTCGTCATGCAACTTTTCCAAAGATGTAATGACGGTATCCAACAGTTCAGGATCAAGGGTACCAAACCCTTCATCCAGGAAGAAGAATTGAAGTGGGTACTGACCTCGCAGCTGAATCTGGGCCGACAGTGCCAAGGCCAGTGACAACGAAGTCAAAAACGTCTCGCCACCGGATAACGTCGATACCGGTCGTTTGACTCCTCCGTTGGCATCATCACAGATCACAAAACCACCACCGGAATCCACCTCCAGTGAATAACGTTGTTTGGTCAGGAAGCGCAGACGCTGAGATGCCGCATGACTGACCTGCATCAGTTGTTCCTCTGCAATATATTCAACAAATGCATTACCTCTGAATGCGGATTGAAGTTTGCTGAGCAGTTCGCCTTGACGGCTGACCTCCAACCTCTTGTTCTCCAGTTCGGTCCAGCGAACATGTCGCTGCTCCACATCCTCCAGATCACGTTCTGCACGTGCTTTCGCACGTAGGGCAGTCTCATCCTGAGCCCGGACCTGCTGCAAACGTTCAGTGCAGGCTAACCACTGCTCCTCCGATACAACTGCACCACCCAGCTTTTGTTCCAGTTCACGCAATTGGGATGCCAATTCACGCTCACGTTCACGGTGCTGCTGGATCTCGCCCGCCAGTCGTTCCGCTTCCTGGGAAGGTATCGCCGCGGACACAACGGCATCATCCGAGTCGAACGGGGATTGTTCCAGCAATTGATTCCACCGTTCCTGTGCCTGTTGCAGATGCTCTGTTGCCGAGGCGGCAGCCTGCTGAGCCATGACATCTTTCTTGGCTGATTCCTGCTTCAGATGATCCGCTTCTTTGAAGCGTTGTGCCGACTCCGCAGCTTCTTTCCGCAGTCCATCCAGACGAGCCTGAGCCGCAGCAATCAGGTCTTCTACCCGCTGCTGCCCAACCCACTGGCGCAAGCGTTCTTCTTTCTCGGCGAGCAGTTTGTTATTGCCCTGCCACTGCGTTTGCCACTGGATCAGTTGTTTGTCCAATTCCACCAGCTTCTGCTGAAGCGATTGAATGATCTGATCTTTTTCCTCAAGGAATGTCACGCTTTTATTCAGACGTTCCTTGATGTCTTCGGCGCGCGCATCGCGCTCCTGCATCGCCTGATAGAGGGCCTTGGCCTCCTCCTGAGCGATGCCCGGCAGTTCCGCGGTCCAGCGGCCCTGCAAGGCAGCCGCTGCGGCCTCGCTCTCGGCCAGCTTGCGCTCCGCCTGGGCGAGCCCGGCACGGCCGGCCTCTTGCGCAGCTGCCGTTTCCATGCGGCGCTGCTGCGCGCCCACAGCCGCCTGCTGCAACGCGGCGGCTTCGGCCTGGAGCGGCGCTGCTGCGGCAGCCAGCGCCTGCGCGGCTTCGCGCAGCGCAGCGGCACGCGATGCCCAGCCTGCCGGGGAGCGCCCGTGTTCGGGCGACCCGGCGGGCTCGGGCTCCGCTGCCGCAGGCGCGGCCTCGGCTGCGGCCGGAGCATCGCCGGCCGCAGCGCCAAGCTGCGTCAGCAGGCTGCGACGTTCGTGCAGCTGCTGGCGCAGCCCAAAGCGCAGCTCCTGCAGCTCCGCGTGCAGGCTGCGCAGCAGTTCCAGGTCCGCATCGCCTGCGTGCGGACCTTCTCCCGTCGGCGCAGCCGGGAGTGGGTGATGCGGCGAGCCGCACACCGGGCATGGCTCGCCATCGCGCAGCTCGGCGCGCAAGGCGGAGGACAGCCGGTGCAGCTCCTGCTCACGCATTGTGCCACGCAGCTGTTCCTCCGCAAGGGCCAGCAAGCTTTGTTCCCGGCTAATATCCTGCTCACAGGCAAGCAAGGCCTCAAGACCTGCTGACGCCTGTTCTACCAGATGCTGACGCTGATCACTCAGGCGTTTTTCTTCTTCAGCCGCCGCCTTCAGCTTGTCGGCTCCCTGTTCTGCCGACTGCTTATAGGCTTGCATGTCAGCCTTGTTTTGCTGTAATTGCTCCGTAGCAGTATCGACACGATGCTTCAGTTCAAGCGCAGCCTGAAGTTGTCTGCGTTCCTCTGACTTCACCTCATTCGGCTTGAGGCTCTCTTGTAGTTCCTCACGCCGTTTGCGCCCGCGCTGCTGCAGCTCCTTTTCTTTCTCAAGTTGCTGTCCCAGCGCAGTCTGTTCGCCCTGCCCCTGTTCCAGTAACTGAGCAAGGCGCGAGCAATCGGCTTGAAGCCCGTCCCGTTCCCGTTGCAGCTCTTTCGCTTGTTCGAGCTGCTCCAGACGCAGCAAAAGTTTCGGTTCTTCCTCAGTCATTTGCTTACGCGCCGCCTCGGCCTTCTCCGCTTCCTGAACAGCCAGACGCTCATGTTCCAGTGCTTGCTGATGAGCTGTCTCCGCGGTATCCTGCCGCTGCTTCTGTGTAGCCTTGGCATCTCGAACCGTCTGCAGCGCAGGCAGTATTGCATCTGCCGCAACGGATTGTTTCAGGCGTTGTTCGCCTGCCTCTATCTGTGGTTCCAGTGCTTTCAGCTTCTGCTGTTCATCCATCCGGGCCTGCCGTTCGTTACTTAACTCACGAATTCTGCCCAGCTGTTCAGCTTCCTTCGCAGCTTCATCCAGCGCTTTGCGGGACGATTCAGACTGCTGAACAGCGGTTTGAAGAAGACGTTTCGTTTCTTCCAGCGTCTCCTTGCTGGCATTGCCCAGTCCCTGTTGCTCCGCAGCAAGAGATTGGTGAACCATATCATTATCCTTGACCCGCCGGCTTAATTTGATGGCTAACTGGTCCCCATATTTCTCCAGATGGAATAATCGTTGCAGCATCTGGCGACGTTCACTGCCTTTGAGTGACAAAAACTCGGCAAACTTCCCTTGCGGAAGCACCACTGCCCGTGTAAAATCATCCATCTTCAAACCGATCACATCTTCAACACAGCGATTCACATCTGCCAATTTGTCGGCAAGTACCTGTTCTTCGCCATTAACCGTCTCTATGAATTTGCTGATCGTGTTACTCACCGACACTTCATTATTTCGTTTGAAACGTCGCTCTACACGAAATCTTCGAGTCCCCTCTGCCGACATCAGTTCAAATGTAAAAGCAACCGACAACGAATCCTCTGCATGGTTCATAATGCCTTGCGTCCCATTCACCGCACGTTCCACTTTTCCGTACATGGCGAGTGTGATGGCATCGAGCAAGGAAGATTTACCACTACCCGTTGGACCGAAAATACCGAATAGTCCCGTCTCCGTCAGCACGGTAAAATCAATCTCCTGCATCTCCCGATAACTTTGCAGTCCGGCAACCTTTAATAGAATTGGCTTCATCTTTCCTCGACCTCCTCACGCACACCTGGCTCGTCTTCATCCACAAGTTCCAGGAAAAGCTGTACCAGGCTGTCTTCCGGCTGTGCACCACCTGTCTGACGCTGATAGAATTTACGGAACAGTTCATGTACAGGCAGCTCGGATCGTTGTTCCAAAAGCCCTGCTGCAGCCATTTCGGGATACACCGGGCGAATATGAATGATACCTTCATGTGATTTTCGCAGCTGCTGAATCTCCTTCAGGGACATCGCCTCGTCCAGCCACACTTCCATGTCGATAAAAGCCTGTGGATCACGTCCCTCATCCAGCCAGCGATATACTTCTGCCAGACCACCACGGGCCTGCCAACGCACAAGCGGACGCCCGGACGTTAACAAAACTTCCTCTACCTGTGCAGCTCCGCCCGGCGCCAGATCAACCATCGTGACAGACTTGCTCTGCCCTGCTTCCGAGAAGCTGTAAGCCAGCGGAGAGCCGCTATATCGAATCACACCGTCTCCTTTGACAGCCTGTGCACGATGAAGATGCCCAAGCGCCGTGTATTGCGCACCAGTCGATAAAGACGAAGGGTCCACCGTGTAGGCCCCACCGATCTGAATCGGACGTTCCGAATCACTCTCAAGACCGCCGAGCACATAGATATGACTCATGGCCAAGTTCACGGTATCCGGGCGAAAAGAAGCGGCCAGACGCTGCATTAACATCCCCACCCGTTGACTGTATGCCTGACGAAGCACATTTTCGTCCCCATCCGTTGTCAGCAATTCATTCAATCTTGCTTCAGAAGGATAAGGTAATGCGGCAATCTGTGCAATTTCTCCGGTTCGTTTGGCATGGATAGTCACCGCTTCTGAAGTAGGCATCCCTACGAGTGTGATGCCCTGTCTGTTCACAAGCGGAGTCACAGAAGCCACACGCTCTGGCTGATCATGATTTCCTGCAATCACCACGAGGGGTCTTCCATGCTCCGTCAGACGCGCTGCCGCTTCATAAAAAAGTTGTTCCGCCGCTGCGGGAGGATTCACCGAATCATATACATCTCCGGCCATCAATATGGCATCCGCCTGCTGCTCATCAGCCAACCTGACGAGTTCATCAACGAAATCTTCCTGTTCACGCAGTCGGCTTCGTCCTTCCAGCGTTTTTCCCAAATGCCAGTCCCCTGTATGCAAAATACGCATCGTCCGTTCCACCCCTCTCCCATATGAAATCCAAGGTTTTAAATTCCCGATCCAGTTCTTTTACAATTCCACTGCATGTCCACCATCAAAAAAGTACAGCCATTTCCGGTCAACTTTCCTTCCCAATATATCTTCAATGGCCCGTCCATACAGATCCAGCTGGAAGCGATAATTTTTGGTGAGTTGATCCAAACCACCACGATGCTCCAATACCCGATCCGTCTTGTAATCAAGCAAGACAAGCTCGCCGTCCACCTCATACAGACAATCGATAATCCCCTGTACAAGCACGGTTTCATTTTCAATCGTTGCCTGCATTTTGCTATCTTCTTTTAGCATCTGTATATCTGAGTTCGCCTCCCGTTCATGTAGCCATTCCACTGGAGACTGATGTGCCGGAAGTCCATACACAAACGGAATCTCCCGTTTCACCCACGCTGCACGCAATAATTCTTTCCCTGGTTCTGTATTGAAAAATCCGCCCAGTTCTTCAGGTTCGATAGCCTCCACGTGGTGGGGCAGCAAAATCTGAAGCTCTACCAATCGCTGAGTGGTCTGCTCAATAAGCTGTGAATCAATGGCCGATCCATCTAGAGGAAGATGTTGCATCAACGTATGATACACGTTCCCCCGTTCTGCCCCTGTCAGCTGCGTTGCCTCCATGAATTTCGGACGACGCAGGTGCAGTTTGAAAGACGTACCCGCAGATCCCGCATCTGGAAGGTTCACCGTACCGTTTGAATCTGCCCCTGATCCAGTCTCGCGCTCGTTAGATTGATCGGATACGCCACGTAGCACATGGCCTGCTTCATCTTTGGTGTAATTGATTCCTGGGGTGTTGTGAGCCAATAATATCTCAGACTGTTCTCCCAGTTCCTCCATCACCTCTACGGACTGGATGTCCTGCATCGCAAGTAACGTTTTCAACTCCGTGACAGAAGTACTGGCTGCTACTTGAGTTGCTGCTTCATAGGGGTACGTCCATGAAAGCCGTTGATCAACCTCGTTGATCAGCCGTGTCTCCTCTTGTTGAAGAGCTACTGTATCTGCACCTTCATCTTCAATGTTTTGGTTAGCCGTATCTTGTGCAATATTCGTCAGCTCTTCTACAGTTGAGGATGTAACCAACTTCACAGGCTGAACGGCTTTTAGCGCAGCAATTCGTTCTTTCCGTACCTCAGTCATTCCGTCTTCTTCTCCAAGTGTCTGATCCACCACATGGTCACGTGATACCTGATCGGCGGAAATAATAGAGATCGCCCATCGTGATTGATCATCTGCAAGACAGGCTGAGAACGAATCATTGCTTCCAGCAAGTTCACGCAGCACAACCGCATCTGGATGTCTCATCAGGGATGGTCCAATCCAGTCCAGGTAACTCCGTCCAGCAGCAAGCAGATAGTCTGGCAATGCCAGTTCAGGACTATCTTTGACCTGAGACCACGCCAGCGCTTTTTTCGCGGCATCTTTTACAGTACCCAGCAAAATCATTTTCTCTTTGGGACGGGTCAACGCAACATACAGCACACGCATCTCTTCAGCAAGCAGTTCAAATTGCGCACGACGACGAATCGCCAGATTGGCTAATGTAGGATAGGCAACCCGGTTCTCACGATCCACGAACCTCGGACCAAATCCCAGTTCCTTATGCATTAGAAACGGTGCGTTCAGATCCTGCTGATTAAACATCTTGGATATGCCACCGACAAAGACAATTGGAAACTCCAAACCTTTACTCCGGTGAATCGTCATGATACGTACGGCGTTGTCCTGCTCACCAGAACTACTTGCTACAGTCCCGAGGTCTCCCCCGTTTTCCCGCAGTCTGGAAACATAGGTCAGGAAACGGAACAAGCCGCGATTTGCAGTTGATTCCTCATATTGTCGTGCGCGATCGTAAAATGCCTTAAGATTACTTTGACGTTGCAGCCCTCCTGGAAGACCACCAACCCAGTCCAAATACCCGGTTTCCCGATACATACGCCAGATCAGTTCACTTAGACTGCCTTGTCTTGCCTCAAGTCTCCACTGCTGCAATTGACGCATAAAGCGAATTAACTTTTGCTGCAACTCCGAGCCTGAAATCTCCTTTATGCCCAGATCCCCACTTGTATGTCCCGCAACACCAGCATCTTGCATTCCATCTGTATGCAATGTATGCACATCGAATTCATAGACATCATCCAGGATCTCTGCCTCGACTGAAGCTGCTGTCTCCCGCTGTCCCTGTTCCATCTCTGACCAGGCTTCCGACCACTGTAACTGAACGATATTGGTATCAGATTGATTATCCTGCCGGGATTGTTGTCCGGCAGCAGCCGATATAACTGCGTCGTAGAATGACTGTCTTTTGTCACCAAGTCGAATCTGTGCCAGTTCCTCTTCATCCAGTCCGACAATCGGGGAACGAAGCACGGAAGCAAGCGGAATATCCTGCCTTGGATTATCAACAAGCTGAAGCAGAGACATCATGATTTCCACTTCTGTAGCCTGAAAATAGCCCTTGCTCTGTTCTCCTCCAGCAGGAATTCCCTGCTGTCTGAATTCCTCAATCATGAGCGGAGCCCACATCAAGGTTGAACGCAGCAAGATGACCATGTCACCGTAACGTGCCGGCCGCATCGTTTGCAGGGCTTTGTCGTATATATGGAGGGCAGGTTTGTCCGTATCTCCAACCATCTCACGAATACGCCTTGCGATCGCCCGTGCTTCCAACTGGGCTGTTTCAAGTTCGGCACTCTCCAGTTCTGCGGAGACCGATGCATCCCCATTCTCATCCGTACTCTCTGTCAGATCAGGTCCACCGCCCTGACGATCAATCAGCATGAGTTCAGGTGTATACGCCTCATCACCAAGTGTTTCTGACGGAAAAGTAGCCCCATATGCCAGTTGAGCTCGTTCATCGTAAGCAATCTCTGCCACACCTTCGTTCATGAGTTGCCGGAATATCATATTGACCGAATGCACGACTTCCGCACGACTGCGGAAATTCCGTGCCAGATCAATACGTTGACCTGTACGATGCAAACGATCTTCCACTATTCCATCTTCACGTGTACTCGCTCCATATTGGCGATACTTGTTCATAAACAAACCTGGCTCAGCCAACCGAAAACGGTAGATACTCTGTTTGACATCACCGACCATGAATCGGTTACCCGGGTTTTCTCTGGAGATCAGTTTCACGATATCTTCCTGAACCGTATTGGTATCCTGATATTCATCAAGCAACACTTCATCGAATCGCGAACGGTACTCCATAGCCGCATCGGAAGGCATCGACAGTTCAGGCGTTGAATCCTCATGTCGCAAAATGTGAAGACAGTAATGCTCCAGATCACTGAAGTCAACTTGCCCACGTTCCTGTTTGGCCTGTCGATAACGTTCTCCAAATGTACTAACCAACCTCGATAACTCCTGCATGAGTGGTGCCGCTTGCTCCAGCTCCTGCCAGAACGAAAACGCACTTCTTCCGAACAATGAACCTTTCAGGTCGATAACTGCCTTTTTCGCAGCCTCACGGAGTTCCTTCACCTGATCTTGTAAAGCAGGGTCCGTTTGATCCTTTTTACAGGGTTTCAGTTTGCCAAATGCAGCGGGTTGAAACACTTCAGGCAACCTTTCCCATGGCATAACCTGGGCCGCAGACAACAGCTCTTCTACCATCACCAGGTCTTCTTTTAACGTATCCGCATAAGGTGCCGGACCTTCAGGCTGCATGGAAATATGGATGCCTTGACGGAGCAGTCCTGCTGCACCACTCAAAGCAAGAGCCGCATCACGCAAAATACTCTGAACCCATGCTGTATGTCCAAGTGCCTCCACACTTTCCACCTGAAAAGCAGATGCCATCTCTGAGAGCCAATGATCCGGCCAGGAATGACTGCGGGAGAAATCATACAATCGTTGCACCAGTCGATGCATCGCATCATCATTTCGTTCTCCACTGAACCAGTCCACCAATTCGCGGAATGTACTGCCTTCATCTTCTTCGCCATACTTTTCCTCAAAAAGTTCTTCGAGCAGTTCCTGTCGCATAATTTCCGCTTCATTTTCATTCAGGATACGAAAAGCCGGGTTCAACGGAATTTGCTGATAGTAACGGCGAATGACTTCCATACAGAATGAATGCAGCGTTGTAATAGATGCCCGTCCAAGCAGCGACAGCTGCTTGCGCAGATGCTCTTCTCCAGGCTGTTCTTCCAGCGCACGTTCCAGCGCTTCCCGAATCCGTTGTTTCATCTCGGCGGCGGCGGCTTTGGTAAACGTAGCTACAAGCAAGCGATCCACACTGAATCCTTGGGAGGGATCTGCGATCTTGCGAATAATTCGTTCAACCAGTACAGCTGTCTTGCCTGATCCCGCCGCAGCGGCAACCAGAATGTCTTCTCCGCTTTCGGAGATGGCACTCCACTGGTCATCACTCCAGAAGCTTCCTTCCGGTTTTGGCATATTCGTCATGATGTTTCCCCTCCCTTGGTGTGAGATAACATATCCCAGATTTGCTGTTTACCCGGTTTGGACAACAGGTTGTATTCATTTCCTTCTATATTCTCATCAAACTGACATACAGGCTTATACGGACAGAACGTACACGCCACTTCCTGTTGAATACGATAAGGCTCAATGGCCACATCCCCATCCGTAATTCGGGTACCAATCTCACGGATATTACTGCGAACCGAAGCAAGCAGCGTATCCCATTGCTCTGGCGTAGCTACAGCAGCACTACTATAAAAGCTGCCATCTGCCTTAAGGGCAACCGGAATAATGGCTGAATACCCCTTATCCAGGGTGTTGTCCATTTGTGCGATTGCATCCCGGTCTGCCAGCAGCAAACCTTTCATTTTGAACCGTTTCAGCAGTTCTTGCCCGGCCTGCTCCGATGTCATGCCGTTTGCGGATTGCAACAGCGGGTTATGCACGTGGAAATACAACGTTCCTCCCGGCATCGCCGTTTCCCCAAGCCATTCTTCAGCAGCACTAAGCAGCACCTCCAGATAGGTGAGCATCTGCAATGACAGACCATAGTACACTTCATGTAACTTGAGGTCCGTCTGGCTTGATTTATAGTCAATGACACGCAAGAGCAGACCATTCTCTCCTTCTGCCACATCCACACGGTCAATCCGACCCACGATCTCCATCACACATCCGTTCTCCAGTTCAAAACGGAGTGGGGGCAGCGTTTTATCCGGTCCAAAATCAAGCTCCAGCCCAATCGGTTCAAAACTTCCACGTCTGGACTGTTCCCCAAGAATAACGGATGCCCGGCTAACAATGTCCTTCAATTTGCGGAAAATATAACCGTATCGCTTGGTGCTTAGCAAAATCTCCCCTTGCAGCTGTGGTGCAATCTGCTCCACCGTTTGCTCGGCTTCCTGACGGCATTGGTCTGGAGTCAAACTGCCCCAACTACGATTTTCTTCACGTAACCGCATAGCCAGCTGGCTTAGTGCAGCATGAAACAGCTGTCCGATATCAGGAGCCTGAAGGCGGTACAATTGCCGTTCTTTGAGACGCAACCCGTGCGAAGCAAAATGGGAGAACGGACAAGCGACGAAACGCTCCATTCGCGAAACACTCGTCCTCACCTCTGTGCCATACAATCTGCGACTGGTAGCTGTACGTAGTGGCAATGCCCGATTACGATAAAAGATTGATCCCATCAACCTTTCCAGCTGAGGTCTGCTTGTCTCCCGAGATACATGCCAATTGTAGACCGCCCACCACATTTCAGGGATGTCTTCTCCGCGGCGCCATTTGCGCAATTGTCCAATGAGCGTAGACAGACTCTGACCCGGATGGGTGACATAGGACCAATGTGCTTCTTCCGAGTTCGCAACCGGTGGTTGAGCGAGCAATGGCTGTTCTTGTAAACCAAACATCTTCCGTACATGGCGGACAATCTCGGAAGGAAGCAGTGCTTTCCCCTCATCATCAGCAACAGGGTAACTCAGCCACAACTGGCTGCTTGCCGCTGTAAGTGCCGTATAGATCAAAAAACGTTCATCCAGCATCTGCCTTGTTGCACCTGGTCCAAGCGCCACGCCTCTTTCCGTCAGTAACGATCTCTCCAGTTCCGTTAATACGCCATCATCCTGAGGTATTGCGGGTAATTCACCATCAACTGCACCAAGGATAAATACGTATTTGATGTCCTGAAGACGTGTACGGTCCATGGAACCGACCAATACCTGATCAAGTGCCGGTGGTACCAGACCCAGCTTCAGTTCCGTCAATCCGGTCTCGATCATCCCGGCAAACAGCGTGATATCCAGCCGTTCATTCCCCATCATATCGACCATCTGATCCAATAAATCCAGCACAGCTCCCCACATCTGCCGATGTTCTCTCGACCGTTCGGGGTCACCTTGAGCCTTAGCTTCAGCAGACATGTTCTCCAGCTTCCATGGGATCTCAGCATCTTCCAGCAGTCTGTATAGTGCCTCGCACTGGGCTTTGGCTGTCTTTGCCTTTTTCATTCGTTTCTCAAAAACACCCAAGGAATCTGTAATGACCGCTCGACAACGCTCCATTAAAGAAAGCATTTGGTCCCGTCCTCGACTACGTCCATCCTGACCGTTGTCTTCCAGCGAAAGGCTTGGGACATACTTCCACGGTTTGCCGTCAGTCCAGCGATATCCATGAATACCACAAGCCAGTACATAATTCTCAAGCTGGTCCATATCTTCACGGGTGATGGAACCATCACGCGGAAGCAGCAGATCCGTTTTGACACAGCGAAATACATCCTCGTAACGCCAATGGCGCCGAACAATATCCAGTGCCGAACGGATAAACTCGGATAATGGATGATGAAGTTCATTTCTTCTGCGGTCCAGAAAGACGGGTACGTCATAATCCCTGAATAGAGGTTCAGCTATATCAGCGTAGGTATCCAACTGACGAACAAGTACTGCCATATCCCGATAACGCGCACCTTCGTTTTGCGCCAGACGCCGCATCTCACGCAGTGCTCCCTCCATCTCAGCTCGTCGGTTCTCCGCTGCAACCAGTCGGATTCCGGAATCAAGGCCATCACTTTTCCAACGAATTCGGCGGTCGAAACCAGCCTCCAGATGAGCAAGTCCCGGACGATCCTTGTATCTCGGTGGAATCTCCGAATCTAGCACGGTTATATCGCTCGGTACACCCAGTTCTTCAGCCATCCCTTTCAGACGCGCATAGGCACTTGCCGTGGGATAGAACAGTTCCAATTCTCCAGGCAGTGCGCCGTGATCATAAGGACGATCCAATGTCAGTGCAATGGTCACGGAAGAGGACTGCAACATCAGCCGACCAATCACACTCATCTCCTGTGGCGTGAATCCCTGAAAACCATCAATCCAGATCTGGGCATCCTGCAGCAATGCACTTTCCGACAAACGATCTGTCAGCTCGGTCAACGTGTCTTCATCATCAATATATAAATTGGTCAGTTCCTGTTCATAGTCACGATATATCAGATTCAAGTCATGCAACTTATCCTCCAGAATTGGCGAAGTCGATGAGGTATTCCCTCCAGACAGCCCCTCTTCCAGCAATGATGGATCAACTTCATAACGTTTAAATTCACTATATAAGTCATTTAATTCGCCTATAAAACCCAGCTGGCTGCCGGATGCACCAAACAGCTTTAATTCTTCCTTACGGCGCTGGATGACCTTGTAGAGCAGCATCTTTTTGCCTTCGGCTCCGATCGGAATACGAGCAGAACCACCTGCTTCCTGCATTACACGATAGGCTAAACGGCGAAAGCCGAGCACTTCTGCACGCATCGTACCTTTAATTGTTCCAGAAGACACCAATGCCTGCTCTGTTCGAAAAGAACTCTGTTCTGGAACGAGCAAAATCAAAGGTGTGCCTTGCGGTTCTTGTTGAAGCAGGGATGTAATTTCCCGGGTAATCAGCGAGCTTTTGCCGCTGCCTGCCCGGCCAATAACAAAACGAACGGACATGTCTAATCCTCCAAACCACACGTACAAGATTTTAATTCCCAGTATAACATATCTGACTTGGTTCGGAACATACGTTTGCCACTATCCGGTAAAACCGGAGATCATCTCCGTTAACACAGCAAAACAGCAAAAAGCCCGCAGCTATCACACTGTGGACTTTTGACTTGATCTATAGATTAAATTAAAGATAATTTACACTTGCCACTGCGATGACAGAACAACCCTCCGATCGCTGCTATTCCCAGATTTTCTTGATTCAATTTTTAAAAAGTGAAAAAAAACAAGAATAAAGGCGAAGATTATGCTTCCGAAGCAGCTCTTCAGAAAGCTTTTAGCTTCACTCCTTCAGGTTATTTCTGTCCTCTACGTTCTCGTGTAAATCTTTAGTCCAATCTATACAGTGAAATTTGAACGGAAATCATACGATTAATTCTTTTTACTGCGCACTTCGAAAATAGCAAATTTCAGGTAATGTCCTTCATCCACGCCCAAAATTTGCGGGTGATCCTTACCAGCTGCCTTCCAGTCGATTAGACGCAGTACTTTTCCTGCATCTTCTGCTGCATCGGCAATCGTGTCCAAGAAAAGGTCAGGACGCATGTGATACGAACAGCTGGCTGTTACCAAATATCCGCCCTCATTAACCAGTTTCATACCTTGCAGGTTGATATCCTTATATCCGCGGCATGCACCTTTAACTGCTGATTTCGTCTTGGCAAACGCCGGGGGATCGAGGATGACTACATCAAATGTTTTACCGCCAGCTGCAAGCGCTTTGGAAGTATCTACTTTTTGTTCGCCAGCGCGCGCACGTGCAGTACGTTCATCCAGCCCCTTCACTTGTTCACGCAAGTACTGGAATGCATCAGCAACTACGAATTCGACCCGGTCGGTGAAACCGTTCAGCTCCACATTTGTTCGTGCACTCTCAATGGCATGCTCCGAAATATCAAGACAAGTCACTTTTTTAGCTCCATACTTGCAAGCATTCAACGTAAAGCTGCCCGTGTGTGAGAAACACTCCAGTACAGTGGCACCATCCCAATATGGGAATGTAACTACCTTTCCGCTTTTATTCACAGGCAAGAGCTGCTCTGTGCCATCCTGCTCAGTCGTTTGAAGTGTGATTCCACTCTTGTAGCCCCAACCCTTCATGAGCGGTTCGATCGCTGCACGATTCTCACGTTGATCGAAGAAGTAACCTGTCTTCTGTCCTTCCACGATATCGACTTTAATGAGTAGTCCATTCTCTGTAACCGTGACATGCCGTGGGCACTCTCCGTACAGCGGACCTTTGGTCTGCTCCAAACCTTCCAGTTCACGAATCGAGACATCACTGCGCTCGTAAATGCCTTCAGGCTGCATTACTTCAATGAGTGCCTGTACAATGGCTTCACGGCAACGATCCATGCCAAGTGTAAGCAACTGTACAACGAGAATGCTGCCGAATCGGTCAACGATTAATCCTGGCAGAAAATCAGCTTCGCCGTAAACGAGACGGTAAGCCTCTCCATCCTGGATAAAACGTTCCCGATGACGCAAGCAATCGCGGAAACGCGCTGCAAAAAACGCCGTATCCATTTGTTCGGACTCCAAAGGTTGATAAGCTACAACCCTTACAGTGATTTGAGATGCGGGATTGTAATATCCTGTCGCCAGATAGCGACCTTGATGATTCAATACATTGACCAGATCTCCCGGTTCCGGGTTTCCGTCAACAGAGGCAATTTCGTTGTTAAATATCCATGGATGTGCATGTTCAAGCCGCTTTTTGCGACTGCGTTCGAGTTTAACTGATGGCAAGGTAGATCCACTTCCTTTAATTTAATAGTTCAAAAGATAGGTTTTGTGCGGCGCGTAGGTGGCGTTCCGGGTTCGAATCGATCTTCCGATCGCTGTTATCCCCAGATTTTTTTGATTCCCTTTCTTAAAGGGAAGATCCGGAGACAAAGGCGCACCCTTCGCTTCTTCAGATTCGATTTCGTCCCCTCCACTACACTTGCACGAAGCACCTTATCTTTCGAATTGGGATGGCGCAATTAGGTGGCGCTACGGCGACGAATTGTTCCTCTGATCGCTGTTATCCCCAGATTTTTTTGATTCCCTTTCTTAAAGGGAAAATCCGGGGATAAAGGCGAGCGCTTCGCTTCTTCGGTAACAATTTCGTCTTCTTCGCTACGTTTGCACGAATCACCGTATCTTTCGAATTGGGGTGCGGCAATTGAAATACTTGAATTGTGGGAGGCTGGCTTCCTCTGATTTCCTATAGGCTTGTCATGGTTGTCATTTCTTACTCATAGGATGAGTTAAGGAACCCGGACGGAAGGAATGATGTTTCTATGTTTAGAGATGTTATATTGCCCCTACTTTATGGGCTTATTATCTTTTTTGGTGGCATGAAGCTGATGGAAACGGCCTTGCAGCGCATGGCTGGGCCCATGTTGGAAAGTTGGCTCAATCGGGCCACCTCTGCTCCATGGAAAGGCATGGCCTTCAGTGCAGGTGCAACGGCTCTGTTACAGAGCAGTACTGCAGTCACCGTACTCACCATTGGACTGGCTAATGCCAGATTAATTACCTATGGGCGGACACTCGGCATCATCCTCGGCACCAACATCGGGACATGCCTGACAACGGAGCTGGTGGGACTGCAGATCGGGCGAGCTTCCCTGCCATTGCTTGTCCTGTCGCTGACGGGCTGGGCCATGTTTGTTGTACTTGGTGAACGCAATCTGACCGCTCCTGAACGTACGCGCCAGACTCTGTTTAACATCCAGTACAGCTTCCTCTCAGCTGCGGGATTTGCACTTGTTATGACAGGCATTCAGGTGATGCAATCCATTGCCTTACCCTTGCGGAGCATGGGCGTATTTCAATGGTTTCTCGACCGCTCGGCCGACAGCTTGTGGTGGGGCTTCCTGGCAGGTGCCTGTTTGACAGCGCTCATTCACAGCAGCGCTGCTGTCATTAGCATGGCGATTACGCTCGCAGCCACAGGGGTATTACCTGTGGAAATCGGCATCGCCATTGTGATCGGGTCCAATGTGGGGACCTGCATCACCGCTGTGATCGCTGCCGCGGGTGGAGCATCCGCAGGCAAGTTTGTCGCAGCCTCCCATGTTGTATTAAACATTGCGGGAGCACTGCTCTTTATGCCGCTGATCGGCCAGCTGCATGCAGCTTCGGCCTGGCTGTCAGCGGACAACGGGGCACAGATTGCGCATGCCCAGACCCTTTTTAACATCACCAGTTCACTGCTTGCTTTACCGTTCTGTTACTTGCCCATCTGGCACAAAAAACCACCGGTCCACGCCCCCGCGGCGAAGTCACCCGTGGCTTGATGATCTGCCTATCAGACCCACAAAGCGCGAGGGCTAACTGACTCGAACCAGAACTATAATGCGTTATACGTTAATGCCTAACTTGTTCAGGGCTACACGCAAGATATCATCGTTATTATCATATCCGCTCTGCTGCTGTAAGGACCATGCTTCTTCCGGAGCATACCAATCCACACCCTTGATTTCTTCAATCTGAGGCTGTAGATCACCACTCTTGGCTTCAACGAGATAATAATGGACTTCCTTGTCCACCGGGCCAAAATCTGCATGTTGGTACGTGTAAGCAATGATGTCAACCGGTTCTACAATGCGACCCACCATACCTGTCTCTTCCAAAATCTCGCGCAGTGCCGTCTGTTCGATTGTTTCTCCCTCTTCCATTTTACCCTTGGCGAGAGTTGTTTTACCGTAACGATCTACGATAAGCTGAATTTGAAGACGTCCGTCTTCCCCTGTTCTATAAACAACTCCGCCTGCTGAAATTTCTTTTTTGTTCATCGTGCTCTCCCCCATCAACTTCGATATCTTTATCTTATTTTTTGCAAAAGAAGGACCTCATCTCCCCGGGTAAGCTCCCCAAGGAAATGAAATCCTTGTTTCTGACGCCTCGATCACATCGCGGCGGACTTAAGATTCTCTTCCAATACACGTACCAGCGTAGCCTGACTCTCGTTGACGCCGGCTTCAACCACTTTGACTCGGCACACTTTACCGACCATATCCATCGTTCCGTCAAAGACCAGTTGAATGTAGTTGTCGCTATAACCGTGCAGTTTGCCACTTCCCTCGCGGCCTTTGGCTTCACCTTCGGGAATAACATCCAGTACCTGTCCGACAAACTGCTCAGCATACTCCAGCTGCATCTGCTCAGACAAGTCAATCAGTTCATGCACACGTGCATTTTTGACCTCTTCGTCCACCTGATCTTCCATTCGTGCTGCTGGCGTACCCGTACGCTTGGAATAAGGGAATACGTGCATTTCGGAAAAACCGATCTTCCGCATCAACTCATAGCCATTACGGTACATCTCATCCGTCTCACCCGGAAATCCAACAATGATGTCTGTTGTAATCGCTACATCCGGCATTGCTTCCCGAATGCGAAGCATCTTGTTGTAAAACTCTTCTGTCGTATATTTACGGCGCATGCGTTTCAACACCGTATCATCACCCGCTTGCAGCGGAATATGGAAGTGACGAACCAGTTTGTCTGAACGTTTGATCACGTCAAGCATGCGGTCATCAATCTGGCTGGCTTCAATCGAGCTGATTCGAATACGCTCCAAACCCTCCACCTTATCCAAATCCCACAACAGATCGGTCAGATCATAGTTCTCCATGTCATCCCCATATCCACCTGTATGAATACCAGTGAGAACAATCTCCTTGTATCCGGCGTGTACGAGTTGATGCGCCTGTTGAATAATGCTATTCGCCTCACGACTGCGTGAGAGACCACGAGACCACGGAATGATGCAGAACGTGCAAAAGTTATTGCATCCATCCTGAATTTTCAGGAAAGCTCGGGTACGATCAGCAAAATCAGGTACATCCATTTCTTCAAACACACGAGTTTTCATAATATTACGTACCGCGTTAACGGGTTGACGCGACTCCTGAATTTCATTAACATATGGCAAAATCTTGTCACGGTCCTGTGTACCGATAACCAGATCCACCCCTGGGATGTCCAGAATCTCTGCCGGAGAAGTCTGCGCGTAGCAGCCTGTAACGGCCACAATCGCCTCCGGGTTGCGCCGGATGGCACGACGAATAATTTGACGGCTCTTTTTGTCGCCGGTATTGGTTACTGTACAAGTATTAATCAAGTATACATCCGCTGTCTGTTCATCAAAGTCCACTTGATCGTAACCTTCGTTTTTGAACAATTGCCAAATCGCCTCTGTATCATAGAAATTAACTTTGCAGCCTAAGGTGTAAAACGCCACGGATGGCATAATTACATTCCTCCCATTTCTCCGGATTCATATAACACGCAAGTTAGTGCTGCCATTCCAGCTGTCTCAGCACGCAAAATGCGTTTGCCCAGTCCAACAGATACAGCACCTGCCTGATCAGCCTCTGCCGTCTCCTTCTCAGAAAATCCACCTTCCGGTCCAACAACGATCAGTACTTCTACACTTGCCTCAGGTGCAAGCTGCTCAACAAACGGTTTCAATGCATCTCTCAGCTGTTTACCGTTTTCTTTCTCATAACAATAACATACCAGACTGTAGCCCTCAAAAGAAGATAACAGCCCTTTCCAGGAAAGCGGCTGCTCGACGGAAGGAATGCGATTCCGGTGACTCTGTTCGGCAGCTTCCTTGGCAATTTTCCGCCAGCGCTCCAACCGTTTGCCTTCTTTCTTGGCGTCATATTGCACAATCGTACGTTCTGATAGGAAGGGTACAAATGATACCGCCCCAATCTCTGTACATCTCTGGATCACTGTTTCCATCTTGTCGCCCTTGGGCAAACTCTGTGCCACAGTTACACGAATCCGTGCTTCATGGTCCATCTCGAGAGGTTCCACAATATTCGCTGTCACTTGGCCAACTTCAATGGTCTCAATTTCCACGAGTGCTTCTCTGGAGTTTCCGTCACTGACAATCAGTTTATCTCCAGGTTTACCACGCATGACCTTGCCGATATGGCGTGCATCATCACCTGTGATGATCACAGCGTGTTCATTAAACTGTTCTGCAGATACAAAATATCGCTGCATTAGTCAATCCACCCATTCTGTCCTGTTATGACTGGAATTCACCCTGCCTAATGACAAGCGTGAATCCAATCGCCACAGATGATCATACAACTTTTACGTGTTTCTGACCAGTATTCCGGTCCAATACAAGATGCGCTTTTAGCGATATAGTTCAATAACCAGCTTTGCCAAGTCCACATACATTGTTTGCGCAAACCCATACAAAGGTTGAATCGTCACATTTTGCAACGGAGGTATAACAAGAATCAATAGGAAGATAAAAATGGACCATTGCTCCACCCCTTGTAGCTTGCGGCTGATTGCAGGTGGCACTAAATCTTCCAGAATCCGATAACCATCCAGAGGTGGCAACGGAATCAAGTTAAACAGGAACAGGAAAAAGTTGGTTAAGTTAAAGATAGCGAAGAACGTCGTGATTGCTGTCAGCAACCGTTCATTATCAATGCCGCCGAGTGCTCCCGAACCAACCAGTGAAGCATAGATGATTGTACCAATGATCGCCAGCAACAGATTACTCAGAGGCCCTGCTGCGGATACAATGATGCCCATCAACCTTGGCTTGTCGAAGTTAGCCCGATTAACTGGAACCGGACGCGCCCAACCAAAGCCAGCAATAATGAGCAACAGCACACCAAATAAGTCAAAGTGTACAACCGGATTCAGTGTGACCCGACCCAACAGCTTGGCTGTTGGATCACCAAATTTGTTGGCAAAATACGCATGCGAGAATTCATGCACCGTAAATGCGATCAGAATGGTCAGCAGGAAAAACGGAAGCTGATCGATCGGATAACGAAAGAACGAATTCCAAAAGTCCATACGTTACCCCTTTCTGGCTACAAACGCGAGCCAATCCTCATCACGGTGGATGGCACTTACTTCAAACCCGGAGGCTACCAGAGCATCGTGTACAACCTGCTCTTTGTTCTTCCAAATGCCAGATACAATATAGGTACCACCCGACTCAAGTGCATTGTACACATCGTCCACGAACAACAAAATGATCTCAGCTAGAATGTTCGCCACCACAACCTTAACCGGTAATTGCACACCAAGCGCAGGGTCTTGACTCCCAAGGACGGACAACAGATCACTTTCTTTAACCGTAATTTGTTGCTCCAGCCCGTTCAGTTCCACATTCTCTCTGGCACTGATTACCGCAACCGGATCAAGATCGAGCGCCAGCACATGTTTTGCCCCGAGTTTAATCGCGCCTATAGCCAAGATGCCAGAACCTGTACCTACGTCAATGACTTCCTCACCGCCCTGAATAACCGTTTCCAGTGTGCGCAAGCAGAGGGAGGTCGTTGGGTGTGTTCCTGTACCAAAAGCCATGCCGGGATCAAGCTCAATGATTTTCTCATCCGAACTTTCTGGCGTATACTCTTCCCACGTTGGTTTAATCGTGAGACGTTCCGATACACGTACCGGCTTAAAATATTGCTTCCAGGCTGTTGCCCAGTCATTTTCATCCACTGTACGCGTCTCATAACGAACCTCACCTGTATCAATTCCGAATTCAGAGAGTTCCTCAACTCTAGGATTAACTTCTGACTGTAGTGCAACCATATCCGTACCTTCGGAGAAGTAGCCTTTGATGACCGCAAAGCCTTCCGGAATATCATTCAAAGGAACGTCGTATAACTCACCATATGTCGTGTCCCGTTTTTTATTTAAAGTACCGGACTCTTCAATCGAAACCCCTCCAGCACCCGCTTCATGTAAAAAATTCGAAATCATCTCCACAGCTTCTTCTGTGGTATGTATTGTTAGTTCATGCCATAACATACTTGGTTTTTCCTCCTCATTTTTCAAACATCCCAACTATTGTACTACACAAGCTAGCCGGAGCACAAAGCCGCACCAGTAAAAGAAAAACAAAACAGGATATCCGCAGCCTGACTGCTCGAATATCCTGTCATCTATTCATACATATCTGTTTCATTTACTTCAGCATTTTGCAACATTCGAATCTCACTTAGCAAAAACGTCCACCATTCTGCGTGATCATCTCTGCGGCTTGCGGGAGCGAATCGTTGGATACGGACACGGTAAGCAAAATTTCCTGTTTTAGCCTGTTTGCCGAATCCTCTTCGGGTGTATCATACACCTGACCATTGGACAACATTTCCGTGTCATCACTAATCAGGGCAAGTACATTCAATTCGCCACTAAATCCTCCGACGACGGCTGTAGGAGAATTATCGAAGCCCTTAACATCGTTTGAATCCAATGCAGACGATTCATTGCCAAGACTCTCTATACTCAATTGGTTTGGGTGCAACAATTCCAGGGCTCTGCGTGCAGACTCGGCCTCAGTCCAGCTTGTAAAAACAGCTTCGAGGGTCACTGCCGAGCGATCTTCAGTCATGAAGCTCCCGTCCCTGACGTCGATCAGCCGCTTCACTGCGGCGTAATGCTTCGATATCTTCATGATCCGCAGCTTCAGCGCTGAATTCCACGTCCTCATTTTTTGCGGATTGCATACGTTTCATCTTTTCCGTTTTCGTTAAAATCTTGCCTGGACGTTCATGTTCTGCCATTGTAATGCTCCTCCTTCAAATTGTATAAGTTCAACTAAATCATATTTACACTGACACTCCGATGACAGAACAACCTTCCGATCGCTGTTATCCCCAGATTTTTTTAATTCCCTTCTTCCAAAGGAAAAATCCGGGGATAGCGTATGCTTCCGAAGTAGCTTTCTTGCGAAAGCTTTTAGGCGAACGCTTCGCTTCTCCAGTTTTTTCTATCCTCTCCGTTATTGTGTAAATGTTTAGATTGAATCTTATATTGTGATCTAAATATGGATTTCTTGAAACTAGATCATTCCACCGGCTTGTTCGATTATAGACATGGCGCGGTGATGTACCGATTCATCTACGATGACCGTTAGTAATACATCCCTTCCCGTAGGTCCACCCTGTCCACCATCACTCATGCCGCTTGCAGAAGGGTCCGCCGCAGCCATGATTCCAGCACTGGCATTTGTTTGCATCGAATCGGGCACCCATGATGAAAAACTGCCGGAAACGCCCGGCTTGTAGGAAGCCCCGCTTGGTCCTACACCCGCATAACGGCTGAATCGATTAATGGACAGGTCCTCCACTCGCAACGCCTCCAGTTTTTTGGCTGCCCCTTGGGCCTGCTCCGGGCTGTGAAAGTACGCCAAAATATTTTTCTCGGTCATCCGCTTCACCTGCTTCCCTAATTTCTCGTATATCAGCTATGCATATCACTCTCGCCATGCTATCTTTCCGCAAGTCCGCGCAGAATATACCGAAATGCTCCCACAAATTGCTTTCGTTCTTCGTAGCATATATCCATGGACTTTGCCAAAACCAATGAACCACTAAAAAAAGACGTACAAAAAAGGACACCCTGCGGTAAAAAACGCTGTGGTGTCCTTTTGGACTTGCTATATGTTATTCTCAGTCGCCGCGGAAGGCGCGTTTCACTCGATCAAAGAAAGATTGTTCATGCTCATGTGTTTGCTCTCCATCCAGCGCAGCAATTTGGCGAAGCAGATCTTTCTGCTCGTCATTCAGCTTACTAGGTGTAACCACAACCACTTTCACATGTTGATCCCCTTGACCCATACCGCGCAGGCGTGGTACGCCTTTGCCTTTGAGACGGAAATACGTTCCCGTTTGTGTACCGGCTGGTACTTTCAACTTCACTTTCTCGGTCAACGTCGGGATCTCAACCTCATCTCCCAGAGCTGCCTGAGCAAAGGTAAGTGGGATTTCGCAATAAATATCGTCGCCTTCACGCTCGAAGAAATCATGTGTCTTCACGCGAATGACAATATACAGATCTCCGGCTGGTCCGCCACGCAGGCCTCCCTCGCCCTCACCTGTCATACGCAGTTGCGCGCCGTCATCTACACCCGCTGGAATGCGAACATGGATTTTGCGTTGCTTGCGGACTTTACCGCTACCACTGCACGTCGTACATTTTTCTTTGATAATCTGGCCCGAACCACTACAGTTCGAACATGCACGACGATTAACCATACGACCAAACGGTGTATTTTGCACGACTTCCTGCTGACCGCTACCTTGGCAGACCGAGCAGGTTTCCGGTTTCGTTCCAGGTTTGGCACCTGAGCCATGACAGGTATCACAGCCTTCGGTACGCGGAATCGTAATATCGGTTTCTTTACCAAATACGGCTTCCTTGAACTCGATGGTCATTGTGTACTGCAGATCATTTCCCCGTTGCGGAGCATTAGGATCACGTCGTCCACCGCCACCGCCGCCAAAGAACATGTCGAAGATGTCGCCAAATCCGCCACCGCCAAAATCACCGCCACCACCGAATCCACCTTGATTCGGATCGACATGACCATATTGATCATATTGTGCACGCTTCTGACCGTCACTCACTACGTCGTAAGCTTCTTTAACTTCTTTAAATTTAGCTTCCGCATCAGCAGCCTTGTTTACGTCAGGGTGATACTGACGGGCAAGCTTACGGTAAGCCTTTTTAATCTCATCGTCGTTAGCCGTTTTACTAACGCCAAGCACCTCATAATAATCACGCTTTTCAGCCACTCTTCCACCCCCATATCATTCACCTTATCGCACATCGTGACAAAAGGAAAGCCAAAGCGCGGGAGCCCCGGCTATGACTTTCCCTCTAATTCGAACGTCACCGATGTTTAATTCGCGTAGAACTACGAATTAGTTTTGTTTTTTATCTTCATCCACAACTTCGTAATCAGCGTCTACGACGTTGTCACGTTTTGCGGAACCTTGTTGCTCTTCAGCACCTTGCGCTTCTTGCTCTTGCGCCTGAGCCTGCTCATACAGTTTCACGGACAGTTGTTGAACGATCTCTGTCAGTTCTTCTGTAGCAGCTTTGATATCTTCCAGGTTGTCGGATGCCAGAACGCCTTGCAGTTTTTCTTTGGCAGCATTCGCTTTTTCAACTTCGCCAGCATCAGCTTTTTCGCCAAGATCTTTAATCGTTTTGTCAACAGAGTAGATCAATTGATCTGCACTGTTTTTCGCTTCAACGAGTTCTCTGCGTTTTTTATCTTCTTCAGCGTGCAACTCAGCATCTTTCATCATTTGCTCAACTTCAGCATCGCTCAAACCGCTGGAAGAAGTAATTGTGATTTTTTGAGTTTTGTTCGTACCTTTATCCGTTGCAGATACGTTAACGATACCGTTGGCATCAATATCGAAGCTAACTTCGATCTGTGGAACGCCACGTGGAGCTGGTGGAATATCACCCAACATGAAACGTCCAAGCGATTTGTTACCCGCTGCCATCTCACGCTCACCTTGCAGAACATGAATCTCAACACTTGGTTGATTGTCTGCATAAGTGGAGAACACTTGAGATTTGCTTGTAGGAATCGTAGTGTTACGCTCGATCATTTTAGTGAATACGCCACCCGCTGTTTCGATACCCAGGGACAATGGCGTTACGTCGAGCAATACAACGTCTTTCACGTCACCTGTCAGTACGCCCGCTTGTACAGCAGCACCCAAAGCTACAACTTCATCCGGGTTAACGCCTTTGTGTGGCTCTTTACCCGTCAGTTTTTTGATAGCTTCTTGTACTGCTGGAATACGTGTCGAACCACCAACCAATACGATCTTGTCGATATCGTTAGGCGTCATACCCGCATCACTCAATGCACGACGAGTTGGTTCAAGCGTACGCTCAACCAGACCTGCAGAGATTTCTTCAAATTTCGCACGGCTCAGGTTCAACTCCAAATGTTGTGGAACGCCATCAGCAACTGTGATGAACGGCAAGGAGATCGTTGTAGTCAATACGCCGGAAAGTTCTTTTTTCGCTTTTTCCGCTGCATCTTTCAAACGTTGAACCGCTGCCTTATCTTTACTCAAGTCAATGCCTTGATCTTTTTTGAATTCACTTACGAGGTAATCAATGATTACTTGGTCAAAGTCATCCCCGCCTAGTTTGTTGTCCCCGCTAGTTGCTTTAACTTCGAAGAAGCCATCACCCAGTTCAAGAATGGATACGTCGAACGTACCGCCACCCAGGTCATATACGAGGATCGTTTGGTCTTCGGATTTCTCCATACCGTATGCCAAAGCTGCTGCTGTCGGCTCGTTGACGATACGCAGAACTTCCAAACCTGCAATTTTACCAGCATCTTTAGTCGCTTGACGCTGACTGTCATTGAAGTAAGCTGGTACAGTGATAACTGCTTGAGTTACCGTTTGACCCAGATAAGCTTCAGCATCAGTTTTCAATTTTTGCAGAATGATTGCAGAGATCTCTTGTGCGGAGTAGTCTTTGCTATCGATTGTTTCCTTGTGGGAAGTACCCATGTGACGTTTGATCGACATGATGGTACGATCCGGATTGGTGATCGCTTGACGTTTTGCTGTTTCACCTACAACGCGCTCTCCATCTTTTTTGAAACCGACTACGGATGGAGTTGTACGTGCGCCCTCCGGATTTGGAATTACGACAGCCTCGCCGCCTTCCATTACTGCTACGCATGAGTTTGTTGTTCCTAAGTCAATACCAATTACTTTGCTCATCCGAAAATTTCCTCCCTCAACAATTTAAAATGAATGGGTCTGATCTGACCCTTATTTAGATGTTCATGTTGCTAATCGTGCTCTATGTGTACAAACCTTTATATTAAACTTCGCCCACATTGTTCAACTATGGAGCCGACTCATTCCTTCCTATAAGGAATTTATGAGCTGACTTTAACCATAGCTGGACGAAGCACTTTATCTTTCAGCATGTAGCCTTTTTGGACTTCCTCAACGACGATACCTTCTTCGTACTCGTCGCTCTCCACTTGCATAATGGCTTGGTGGAATTCAGGATTGAACGGTTGTCCAACCGATTCCATAGCCGTCAGACCTTCATTATTCATCACGGTTTCCAATTGACGGAAAATCATTTGGATGCCCTTGGAGAAAGATTCGACCTCTGCTCCTTCCGGTACAGTAGCCATGGCGCGCTCGAAGTTATCAATAACCGGTACCAGTTCGGTGACCAGCTTCATCGAAGCGTATTTAGCCAATTCTTCTTTTTCCTTCTGAGTACGACGACGGAAGTTATCAAAATCAGCCTGTGCACGGACATAACGCTGTTGTTGCTCCTCAGCTTCTGCCTTCAGACGCGCAAGCTCATCCTGCTCCTGATCAGCCATCTCTTCAGCTTGTGCTTCTGCAGCGCCAGCTTCATTAATAGGTTCCTGCTCAGCTGCTGTTACCTCTTGTTCTTCTGTAAATGATTGCTCCTCTTTCAAGATGTTCACCTCCTTATACGAATGAAATGGTTCATTCCCGAATCTTATTTGAAACGATGTGTCAGCATCGCCGTCAAGTCACGGGATAGTGTATTTAGAATATGAATGACACGTGCATAATCCATCCGCGTGGGTCCTAGAATACCGATCGAACCCAAAGCCTCACCGTCCAATGAATAGGAAGCTGTAATCAGGCTGCAGTTGGCAAAGGCTTCATGATCATTCTCAGTGCCGATTCGCACTTGAATACCAGATCCACCCGGCACGGGCATCATCAATTTCATGAGTGTTGGTGTCTCTTCCAGCAGGTCAAGAATATCTTTTACCTTTTCGATATCTTTAAACTCCGGTTGAGTCAACATATTGGTGGCACCACTGAGGAACAGACGATTATCATGTTCGTTATCAAAGGCACTGTTCAGCACCTGCATAACTTCCTCATAACGTGTAATATGCCGTTCCATCTCTTGCCCAAGTTCGGTATAAAGACGGGATTTCAATTTGTAGATGGGTACGCCCACAAGCTTGGTATTTAACAAGCGAACCACATTTTCCATCTCGGCTACCGAGATTTCTGGTGGAATCTGAACCGTCTTGTTCTCCACTTGACCTGTATTGGTCACGATGATTGCCACAGCTTCACTCTCGTTCAGCGGAAGCAATTGAAAGTGACGTAAGGACGTATGGAATACTTCCGGTCCAAGCAGGATCGAAGTATAATTCGTCATATGTGACAAAATATTGGATGCATGCTGAATAACTTGCTCCATGACGTTCAACTTTTCAGCGAAGAACGACTTCAGATCATCCAACTCCTGAGGCTCCACTTGATTCCAAGGAACCAAATGATCGACATAATATCGATAGCCTTTATGGGATGGAATGCGTCCAGCCGATGTATGCGGCTGTTCCAGAAAGCCCATATCTTCAAGGTCCGCCATTTCATTACGGATCGTCGCCGGACTGTATCCAACATCTCCCCTTTTGGAAATGCTCCGGGACCCTACGGGCTCAGCTGAACGGATATAGTCATCCACTATAGCGTTCAGAATCATTCGTTGACGCTCTGTTAACATGGTGAGTATTCCCTCCTTCTGACTGTACTGTCCCATGTCGTTAGCACTCCGGTTAGATGAGTGCTAAGCGGTAATACAAAAATACCAAACTGACGTGAACATTGTCAAGTGAGTTTGATGAGTGGGCTCATCTATTTATAGTATAGACCAATGTCGACGAGTCCTAACAACTTTATTGAACATACTTTGAAGTAAAAAAGGACTGCATGTAGGGCAGAGGCTGACTCGGCTCGATCCATGCAGTCCATTCAGTTATTAGGCTGAAACGTTAAGCTCTTTTAATACCGCGATCTCGTCACAACAATCCTGCTTGCTGCAATGAACACAGTCAGTCCATACTTTCTCGGGGAAAATCTCTTTTTCCACCACGGCAAAGCCGTTTTTGAGGAAGAAGGATACTTCATATGTCAACGCCATCACCTTAGGAATCTGTTGTTTCTCTGCTTCTTCTACCAGTCGGTCCAGCAATCGGGAGCCAATACCGAGCCCTTTGTGTCCTTCCGAGATACCGAGTGACCTGACTTCCACCAAATCATTCCCCAGACGACAAAGTGATCCGCAACCCACCACTTCACCATCAACTTCGGCTACAACAAAGTGCTCCAGCTGTCGGTGCAGTATTTCCCGTGATCGCGGAAGCATGATCCCACGCTCTGCATAGCCCTTAATCATTTCATACAGTGGTTCAACATCTTCCGGCACAGCTTTTCTGCATATTACCGACATCCTGCTCTCCTCCTATTACCAAGCTTTCCAGAGGAAAGCTGACTTCGTAGTTGTTAAATTAACACGCTCTGTAAAATCAATATGAATAAATATACAACAGAGCGTATAGAATTTCAAGCTATGAATTCAGCGATATGGACCCGATAAACTCCGCAAAAACGTCATTTCCGAACAGGATACCCTGCTCGCTCAGTCGGAAGCCGTCTGCCGTCCGCTCAAGCAACCCTGCGTTCAACATTTTGCCCAAAGGCTTCGCAAACACTTCTTCCATGGACTCTCCGAACTGTTCGCTAAAGCGTGAGGCCGAAGCTCCCTCCAACATTCGCAGTCCAACCATCAGATAATCTTCCATAGCTTCCGGGCGAGCAATCTCAAAATGATCCAGACGAGGCAGCCCTGCACGTGAAGCTTCAACATAAGGATTTATACCTTTAATATTCATATGCCGTTCGCGGCCCACATATCCATGTGCACCTGCACCCAGACCGTAGTAGTCCTCATTACGCCAGTAGGTAATATTGTGACGACTCTCAAAGCCCGGCTTGGCAAAGTTACTGATCTCGTATTGTCCATAACCTGCTTCTTTCATACTTCTCATTAATAGAAGATACATCTCCAGTTCATCATCTTCATGAGGAAGTGGTAACTGGTTCTTCTGATACAGTGTATGGAAAAGGGTATTCTCTTCCACTTTCAGGCTGTAAATGGAGTAATGCGGCAGATCCAGTTCCAGCGCTTTGTCGATACTTTCATTCAACATCTCTACAGTCTGGTTCGGCAACCCGAACATCAGGTCAATGGACAGATTAGTCAGTCCCGCTTTTCGAGCGTTCTCCAGACTCCGATATACATCATCCGTATTATGAATACGGCCAATGCCTGTCAGCAGATCATTCTGAAAAGCCTGCACGCCAAAGCTGACACGGTTGACGCCGCCTTCTTTCATTGCAGCGAGTTTCTCCGCATCTGTTGTTCCCGGGTTGGCTTCCATCGAAAATTCAATATCGTCCGCCCAATTGGGGAAATACGTCTTCACGGAACGAAGAAATACGGCCATCTCATCCGGTTTCAAAGCCGTTGGCGTACCCCCACCTACAAATATGGTCTTGATCTCACCCGGTGGATTGGCCTTGACTGTATGTTCCATCTCCCGTTCCAGCGCTTCGAGATATTGCATCACGGGCTGATCTTTCAGAACGTAGGAGTTAAAGTCGCAATAAAAACATTTATTCGTGCAAAAGGGAATGTGAAGATACACCGCTTGGGGCGCACCTGTCTTCCGGCTGTGTGCTGCCAATGTCATGGCAAGTCCCCCTCTATTTGAAAAAAGGAAAGCCATCCGGCTTCCCTTTCAGCTTAGTTATTTAATATTCTGTGTTGTAACCGAAATTGAATTCTCCTTAATCTAATTTGAATACACACATTCTGTGTTGTACCTCAAAATAGATTGTTTAGTCATCAATTTTCAGTACCGCCATGAATGCCTCTTGTGGCACCTCAACGTTACCAACCTGCTTCATCCGCTTCTTACCTTCCTTCTGCTTCTCAAGCAGTTTCCGTTTCCGCGAGATGTCACCACCATAACACTTGGCAAGTACGTTTTTACGCATTGCTTTTACCGTCTCACGAGCAACAACCTTGGTACCTACAGATGCCTGAATTGGCACCTCGAACATTTGCCGTGGAATCAGCTCGCGCAGTTTCTCACAGACAATGCGTCCGCGATTATAGGCACGGTCACGGTGAACGATGAAGGACAGAGCATCCACCTGTTCGCCATTCAGTACAATATCCATTTTCGCCAGATTGGACTGACGGTAACCGGACAGTTCATAATCCAGGGATGCATATCCTTTGGTACCGGATTTCAACTGGTCGAAGAAGTCATATACAATCTCTGACAACGGAATCTCATAGGTAATGGTAACCCGGGTTGTGTCCAGATATTCCATATTTACATATTCACCGCGTTTAGTCTGACACAGCTCCATAATGGTACCTACATAATCATTCGGCACGATAATATCTGCCTTGACGTATGGTTCCTCGACGTAATCAATCCGTCCCACCTCAGGATAGTTGGATGGGTTGTCGATTTTCATCACTTCACCATTTGTTAAGGTGACGTGATAGATTACACTTGGTGCCGTTGTGATCAACGGAATGTTAAACTCCCGCTCGATCCGCTCCTGGATAACGTCCATGTGAAGCAGTCCAAGGAATCCGCAACGGAATCCAAAACCGAGAGCACTGGATGTTTCCGGTTCAAAGCTTAGAGACGCATCGTTCAACTGCAATTTCTCCAACGCTTCACGCAGATCAACATAGTCCGATGTTTCGATCGGATAGAGACCACAATACACCATTGGGTTAATTTTACGATAACCCGGCAAAGGTTCCGGTGTTGGATTTTTGGCATCCGTTACCGTATCCCCGACTTGTGTATCGCCAACATGCCGGATACCTGCAACGATAAATCCAACATCACCCACGTTCAGCTCGTCCACGATGGTCATGCGAGGTTTGAACGCTCCAACTTCAATGACTTCAAATGATTTACCTGTTGCCATCATTTTGATTTTGGAACCGGATTTGATTTTGCCGTCAACAACACGCACATATACGATTACACCTTTGTACGGGTCGTAGTGCGAGTCAAAAATCAGCGCTTTCAAAGGCTGGTCAGGATCACCAGTCGGTGCCGGAACACTTTTCACCACTTGTTCCAAAATTTCTTTGATTCCGATTCCTGATTTGGCCGAAGCCAAAACCGCATTACTTGTGTCCAAACCAATAACATCTTCCACTTCCTGCTTCACCCGTTCAGGATCAGCGCTCGGAAGGTCAATTTTGTTGATAACCGGTAAAATTTCAAGATTGTTATCCAATGCCAGATACACGTTGGCAAGTGTTTGGGCTTCAATTCCCTGAGCCGCATCCACAACCAGCAGAGCACCTTCACATGCAGCAAGACTGCGTGATACTTCATACGTGAAGTCTACGTGTCCCGGTGTATCAATCAGATTCAATAAATACTCTTCACCATCATCCGCTTTGTAAGTCAAGGCTACTGCTTGTAGCTTGATCGTTATTCCACGTTCACGTTCAAGGTCCATTTTATCCAGAACTTGTTCCTGCATTTCACGTGAAGTGAGCGCACCTGTGTGCTCCAAGATCCGGTCCGCAAGTGTTGATTTGCCGTGATCTATATGTGCAATAATAGAAAAGTTACGAATTTTACGTTGTCTTGCCCGAATGTCAGTCATTCCTTACCCCCAGAAACAGCCTAGTGTCAATCACTTCATTATAACAGTTGAAGCACAGTGCATCAATCCCGTGATGTCTCAACTTTATAATAAAGTGTCATCATGCACTCCCAGAGGTTATATTGTACCTTGAAATTATGGTATTTTATTCAGCAACACCGCTAAAAAGAGAGACCACCCACTTGATTCCACTGTGTGAGAGATTTTGCAATAGTCCAGCCGTTTTGTCTGCCAACACATCAACCGGAGCCTTATTTTGATCTGCCCCAAGCACTTGGCTTGGTGACTGAACAGGTACAAATGGTGGTTCTTTAATTTCCTTTTGGACAGGTGCAGTCGGAACAGATTCGGTCACCGATGAAGTTGGCTCAGTTGTCACAACGGTTGACGTGCCTCCTGATGGATTGCCCATATGAAAGTTGCTGCCAGCCAGCTGCATTCCAAACAGAATACCCAGCAACATTAATACAGCGATGGATAACAGTCTTTTACCGAATCTGGACATGTACATTGCCTCCTGTCACGCTCTACTATTTTTCTTTCTTACATATATGGTTCCTATCCACCCTGCGACGAAGTTTTGGCACTGGCTTTGTCCACCTTCTGATCTTCCCAATACACTTGGGCAATCATGTCTGCTAGAATCTTCGATGTCCGTTGGAGCTCAGCTCCTGTGTTGTCGATGCCACCAATCTCAATCAAAATGCTATTTGGTGAAAGGGTTTGGTTATACTCTCCATTGTTGGCTCCTCCGCCATCTTTGCCCCACACACCACGGGATACCCCAGGATACTTCGATTCCAGTTTCTTATGAATTTTCGCTGCAAAGGCTTCATTCTGCCGCCAATTTGGATTTTCATGTCCAATAATGAAATATACTTTGGCGTAGCCCAAGTCATTAATAGTGGTTGTTGTTTTGCCATGACGCTGTGAATCGCGATGAATGTCTATGAGATACGTCAGATCATCATTTTGAGCGAGTGCCGCTTTTACCGTTTGACGGGAGTATTTATAGGAATAGTTCCAGTTGTAGTCCTTAACTTTAGTGGGGTAATCATCCTTGGCGTGTTCTACGCCGATTCCCAGCTTCTTCAGACTGTCTGAGAGGTAGGTTCCCACTTGAAACACATTGCCTGTTGATTTGCCTGATGATGGATTATCACTTTTTGTACCTAGTAGTGGATTGTAGCCTTCACGTGGATGGGAATGATAGATAAGAATTGACTTTTTACCTGTTGTCGGTGAGCCTGAATTGTCTTTCTCACCATTCTTCGCTGGGGGATCCTCTTTACCTTGTCCATCTCCAGGCTCACTCGACTCAGGTGGATCCGTATTGTCCTGACCTGGTGGAACATGCAGCTCACTACCGGGTTTTCCTCCACCTGCAGAAGCCGTATCCGTAAGACCGGGACCTGGCTGATAATCTTCGGGAGCCTCGGCTTTTTCGTTACCAGATCCAGGACGGAGCAGAACAGGTTGGTTGGAACCCATGCCCGGCATTTCTCTCGCAATCAGGCTCTTCGGATCTTGAGGATTTACATTTGTTAGTAATTGGAAAACAAAAGAGGTGAGATTCTCACCGGATATGGCAGAGGTCTGTTCCTTCTGGGTGAGATGGGGCATCTCCATACCGAGCATATCGACAAAAAAGCGGCTTGATACGGCACTCGCAAATCCTTTCATGGAAGAAACGGGGGAATTATTCAAGCGTTTCTCTGCCATCCCCCCCAGACCCAGTACGACAAAAAACAAGGCAGATATGATCATAAGCAACAACAACGTACGGCCCATGGCCAGCACGTGCAGACATCTTTTTTTCCACTTCCCAATATTCCAGGCCAATATCTTGTTCATTCTGCTGTCTCCTTCCCTGCTGGACAACTCTTATACTTCAACTCTATGAGCCCGCCCAAATTGATAGAACAGGAAAATGAAAGATTCCAGAAACAAAAAAAAGAAAGTCCGATAGATTCGGACCTTCTTCTCAGCAGTTTTAGTTTTAATGTGTATAGGCGGCTACGTTATCCGGATTCACGGCATCATGGAGTGCGGCGTTAAGTCCTGTAGCGATAACATTGGCAATTCCCTCAATAAACTCATCGATTTCCTTTGGGGTAACAATGAGGTCATGACCCAGTGGCTCCAGTACCTCTTTGACCAGACTCAAGCGATCTTGCTCACCGATGTCGTCCAGCATACCCATGATCTGTTTGGTCTGATCCGTTTCCTGGCGGAAGTGTGAGCGCATCATCTCAATCACATTGTTCACAATGGTGGACGCATAACATACGGTTGGTACTCCGATGGCGATGCAAGGCACACCTAATATCTCACGGGTCAGGCCACGCCGTTTGTTTCCAATACCGGAACCAGGATGAATACCAATGTCCGCTACCTGAATCGTTGTATTTACACGTTCCAAGGAACGGGAGGCCAAGGCATCAATCGCAATAATGGCATCCGGCTTGGTCCGGTCTACAATTCCCTGTACGATGTCACTGGATTCAATGCCTGTTGTTCCTAACACGCCGGGAGCAATCGCGCTGACTTCCCGATACCCTGGCGCTACCTGATCTGGCACCAATTCGAAATACTGACGGGTTACCATCAGATTTTCCACAACAAGTGGACCGAGTGAATCCGGGGTGACATTTAAGTTGCCCAGGCCAACAATCAAGACCTTGGATGTTTTGTTGATTCCGGCCTTAACCATAAAATCTTCCATTTCACGTGTGAACTCGGCAGCAACTCGCTCCTGTAACTCGGTATCACCATTCCGGAGGGAAGGTACTTCCAAGGTGACATAGTGACCTTTCACCCGACCAATGGCCGTGGCTGCTTCTTCAGTCAGGACATCAATACGTGTAATCGTAATGCCCTCTTTTTTCTCCACATCTTCCCGCAGTCCGGGAATCGTCTGTTTCTGTCCACCTTGCGCCATTTCCTTGGAGTCGATCGCCAAATCGGTACGAACTGTATAGTTTTGCAAATCCAGTGTCATTCTGTCCCTGCCTCCCTTACCGCATTTGAGCATATTGTGTGGGAAAAAGGGTTTCTTTATACAGCATGTCGAACATCGTAGGAATATCTGTTGCATTTTACATGCTAGCGTGATAGAATATTTTAAGTTGTGAAACGTTTGTATTCATGCAAATGCCTTACAGGAGGTGAATGTAATGCCAAACATCAAATCCGCTGTTAAACGCGTAAAAACGAGCGACAAGCGCCGCGCACTCAACGCTTCCCAGAAGTCTGCACTCCGTACAGCTGTTAAAGCTGCTGATGCTGCTCTGGTAAGTAACGAAGTTGATACTGCAAAAGCTGCGATTCAAGCTGCTTCCAAAAAGCTGGACAAGGCTGTAACTAAAGGTCTGGTTCATAAAAATGCTGCAGCACGCAAAAAGTCTCGCTTGGCGAAAAAACTGAACGCTCTTTCCGCACAAGCGTAAGAAGCGTTACTTATACGATCCAATGGAAAAATCCTGAACAGCATAGGCTTTCAGGATTTTTTAGTATCTGATTCGATAAGTATAAGACACAGACAAAGCGACCTTTATTCCGATGATCTAACCATCATGGAGCAAAGGTCGCTTTGTTTGTTATTCACACTAGTAATCTATTACAGTTTACGCATCCATTTACGCACCAAGTCTCAATAAAAACAGCTCCAGACCAAGAACTTTATCCACCGCTCCTGTTTTCATCTGGTAATCCAATTCACTGAGGTGACTCAGAATCATTCTCAGACGTTCCGGCTGAAATTTACGCGCTTGTTCTCCAGCGATCTTAACCGCATAAGGATGCAGACCAAGCTGACTGGCAATCTGCTGTTGGGAGTAGCTTTGTTGACCTAACTCTTTCACCTGGATCATGATTCGAAACTGTCGTGCAATTAAAGCCGCGATTTTGATCGGTTCTTCCCGTTGTTTCAGCAACTCATAGAAAAGAGCCAATGCTTTCTCCAGTCGCAAATTAGCGAGTTCTTCCACCAGTGAGAATACATTCTGCTCTGTGCTGCGGGCAACCAGTGATTCAATATCAGCACGCCGGATTGTTCCCCCATTACCCGCAAACAAACATAACTTGTCTACTTCAGCAGACAGGGTCTGAAGACCTGTTCCTGCAAAGCTAATCAACGTTTCCGCCGCTCCCGTCTCCAAGGAAACATCCCGTTGCTTCGCCAGTTTCGCTATCCAACTCAACAGCTCATCTCCACTAAGTGGAGCAAAAGCAAGAACTACTGCCTGTTTCTTGACAGCTTTCACCAGTTTCTTACGCTCATCCAGCTTATCCCCTTGGGCCAGGAAAACAATCGTACTGTAGTCTGCCGGATTTTCCATATATGTAAGCAGACGATCAACCTGATGTTCAATCTTGGATTCTTTACCTGCAGTGAACAGGCTCGCATCCCTTACAATAATTAATTTGCGTGGAACCAGAAAAGGTACAGTCTCCGCTTCTTCAATAACGACCTCCACAGCCGTTTCAGACAAATCATATGGAATAATCGCAAAATCACGATGTTCTTCTTCAATAACCTGCTCTTTTAACATATCCGTAAATTGCTGTATCTGGTACTTCTCCGTTCCGTACAGCACATAGATCGGTGCCGTTTCTCCATTACGTATTGCCTTTGTTGCACTTTTTACATCCATTCACGGCGCCTCCTTATCCCTCTTATCCTACCAGAAAACATGCAAGACAACAAAGGGACCTTACATCCAGTTATGGATGAAGGTCCCCTGTCCTACATCTATATAAACGCAGACACCAGCAGTTCTAGAAAAAGCCGGAGCGCGGTCATACGACGTCAGTTGTTTGAACTGAGATAGGACGTTTTGTTACTCCACTATATGCTTGTCATACTGAAAATGTTCTTTCGTTGAGAGGAGCGCACTCCCCAATTTTAATTATTTCGAAGAAGCTCCACCTGAAACAGCAGGCACATTAAACGAGTTCTTCGCCGTTGTTCCGTCCTTGTCCGTTTCGTAATTAAATAGGGTACCATCCTTCGACCAACTCGCTGACTTCAGTGTCCCATCTATACTGCGTTGTTCAACCAAATTTAGAACATCCGGTTCGCTCGCAGGTTTGGAGTATATGCTGATTTGATCACCAATAAGCATAACTACATAAGAGCCGTCAGGGGATTTCCATTCTTTTGGTGCTGCCGTTGTTGTCATTTCCTGATCCTGTCCTGCTGCAAAACCTTTGTTTCCTCCAGAAGCGTCTGCACCTGCACTTGAATCAGGTACAGTGTTACCTTCAACCGGAACATCTTCAGTCATATTAGGTGTTGTATCCTGAGAAGTGAAGGATCGCGCATCTCCATTTTCCGTTTCTGTTATTCCATTCTCTTCGCCATCTGCAGAAGATTTAGGAGAATCTCCTGATCCCTGAATTCTCTGCTCAGAATCTTGGTTATGAACCTGATTATTCTGATTATCGGTCGAAGGAGTTCTGGACGAATTATCCTGCGGCCCTTTATTCGGAGCAGGCGTTGATTCTGTAGCCGGTTGTTTAGGTGTCGGATCTGACTGAACTTCAGGCTCCTGTACCCCATCTCCACCGTTTTCTTCAGGAATTGTTTCTACGTCTTGGTTATCTGGTTTAGTTGGTGAAACATTCGATTGATCCACAAACACATCGTTGCTGCTTGGTTGGGACGAAGGGGCAGGATCATAATTTTCAATATTCTTGCTTAATGAATTCTCATCCAAATTGCCGCCCTCTTGAGAAGCTCCAGAGCTCATTAGCATGGAATCGGCATTCTCAATCTGTTCAGGCGGATTCCCCCAGATGGCGAATCCCAATATAACTGCCGCAGCCGCTGCACCCATGGACATACGTCCTGCCATCGAGTTAAGCCATTTTTGCTTCGTTTTCCGCTCACTTGAACGTTGTAAATTCTCAAATGTAGCGGGGACAGGATTCATTTCCTGTATGGTGCTACTTTGTTCCTTCCGCGCTTCGTCAATGGCATCAAGTTGTGGCATAATCGCATCAACCAGACTAAATTTCGGGCTTACTTGCGGTAATTCTTCCAGTTCTCTGGAAAGAGCTCTGAGTAAACTAAAATTCTCGGCGCACTCCGGACACTTTGCCACATGCTGTAGCATCTGCGCGGTTTCCGCCTCGCCCAGATCATGATCCAGATAGCGGTGCATCCATTCCACCACCTCTTCGCATTTCATCCTGTCACACCACCTTTCTGATATTCCTGTAGTAGATTCTGTAACTGCTGTCTGGCTCTAAATAAATAAGATTTCACCGTATTCAACGGAAGATCGAGACAATCCGCAATTTCATTGTAGGATAAGTCCTGCAAATATCTTAGAACAATAACGGTACGATGGTGCTCGGGAAGCTTGTTGATCGCATCCTGAATGTCCTGGGCCACATATGTAGACATGACCTCGTACTCCACATCCTGATTATCCTGAAAAACCATGTCATGTTCGTCAATGGAGACGGACGGCTTGGTTCTTCTGAATTTATCAATACAGATGTTCGTGACGATGCGTTGTACCCATGTTTTGAATTGGGCCTTTTCTTCGTATGAATTGATTTTGGTGTAAATTCGGATCAACGCTTCCTGAGCAGCATCCAAAGCGTCCTGTTCATTATTTAGAATGTAATATGCGGTCCGATAGACATGTTGTTCAATCTCCCGCAATAGGGTAATTAGAGCGTCGCGATCGCCCGATTGAGCGGCTCTGATGAGTTCCGGCTCTACCACAAAGGATCCCCCTCTCCCTGCAACCTTACAGACGTGATCATCAATAAAATTGTTGCAAAGTTAAGTATTTTTTAATTTGCCATAACAAAATAACGGCGTATGTATTAGGGCCGCTGAAATCTTCTCTTAGAATAACAGAAATTGCATAACGAGTCACCAAACGTATCCAAAAGCGATTCCATTACTTACACGACTCAATTCAAATGCAATGGCATACATTATAGATAAGCACTTTTTTGGTTCCTAAAATAAAAAAAGTCGAAATTTGTCCAAATTTAAGCTGATTTTAATGCAATTTTCATGAAAATAGTGTATTGTAAATTTACATTCATAAACACGAGGTGATGAGCATGCCAGCTCTTGCGAAAATTCAAGCTTTAAAAGAACAAATGCCCAAAGAATACCAAAGTATTTCCCACTTTGTGGAACATGCATTGGAGTCCATTGATACTCTGGTCGAGGAACATCGGAAGTACGTAGCTGCACAGGCATTATACGGCGATAAAATCGTTGGATCGGAAGAACGCTTGTACAGAGAAACCGTACTTGATGTCAGAGCACAGTTGTTGATGACTCTTGAGAAAACGGTAGAAGATCTGTTGCACAAGGGAGACAAACACTGGAACAAACACTTTAAGGATGGCGTTGAATAGTTCTTATATCTCTTCTACAATTTGAAAAAATGGCCCGTTTTCCGATATTCTCCCTCGTGGAGTGTAACGGAAAGCGGGCTTTTTTTGTGCTGTGCTGTAACCTGCAATCAAATGAAGTGATGAATTGGTATATTCATCAGTAAATCGCCATCAGTTTGCCATTGAGAAACCCTAAAGCTCTTATGCCTGCTGAGCTGCCATACACCCAAACTTCGATTTTGCCTTTTGAACTCGTTTCATACGTAATGTTCGATGGATCTCCCCATGCAAGGCGCACCTGAGTTATGTTCATTCCTAGAGCTACCTCTCCACCAATGATTTTATTCCAAGTGGACTTGGACCAATTGTATTTCTTATACGGATCAGAAGAGAAGAATTGGTTGGAATCGGCAAGCATCTCCGTCACACTGGAAGGTGTACCTCCTGCGTAAGCGGAAACGGTTTTTCCTTTTGCATTACGGAAGATAATAGAGTAACTTCGATCACCGTATTTAATCTTCTCATTTTTGATATCTGATATGGTCACTTTACTGAATCGTTGCCCTAAACTCGTATCACTGTTGATCCAGTAGGACTTGCCAATGAAGCGAGCAAGATTCCCCAACTCTTTTTTCTTAATCAGTGCAAGTGTATCCTTCGATTCCACCACAATAGAAGAATTTCCAACCAGCACCTTGGCCTGTTTTAGCTCAGCATCCCATTGAACCTGAATACCCGCAGCCCGTCTTAACAAGTCTGCTGGAAATACAGTTTGTCCTCCAATGGTTTGTACTTTCCCTTTCAATTTCAGCTCTTTGTTGTTTAATCGCGCAACAGCACTTCCCTTTTGCAAAGTAATACTGTCATCTCCAAATTGAATCTCAAAAGATGAGCCCTTCACATCAATTGTGGCTCCCAATGTTTTGAACACCGACTGTACTGGCAAGTATACATTTCCATCCAGCAATGTGGCGCCTGATAACTTTTGCTCTGAATCAACGTTCAGTTGAAGACTTGAAGCCAAATCTCCTATCTTCAAAGTCACTTTGGTTGTTCCCATGCCCGTAACCTTTAGTATGGCTCCTGCCTGAATCTGTGCAACTTGGGGCTGCTCCACTATAATTTCTTCAGGCAATGGCGCACGTTTGTTTTTGAATCCATTACTATAATTCTCCTGAACGGTAAGGGTAATCGTATCCCCAATATTAGCGTCCTTGGAAGATGCCGCAAGTGTCACTTGATTTAACGCAGGAGCTGATAGAGGAGCTAACTTTCCATTATCATATGTAGCCCATGATCCATCCTGTAACTGTGCATATAGTTCATCCAGATTAGGCGCATACACCATCCGCGATACGTTACTTAAACCCGGCAGTTGCTCACCCTTATATTTGGCAGTTCGATCGTAGCTCCAGACGGTTCCATCCTGTTTCACCGTGAGCAGTTTATGCGTACTCCCCCACCAAATCAAAGATTGCACATTATTTGCAACCGTGATGTAGTCATCCTCATATAGCATACTTACGATCACTACCGAGCCATCATTTTTCAGCACAGCTGCGTAAACACCATTTGTTGCAATTGCTTTACCATCAGGTACATTTCCAGCTTTACGTATTTTGTTGTATTTGTCATAATATATATCTCCTGATGAAGATAATGCAGTATAAGAAGAATCTCTCCCAGAACTATCCCGATAAGAATCCGCATCGATAATCGATTCCAAAACCTTAGCCTGATCATCAAAATTATAAAGGTTTCCATCCTGAAGCTGAACCCATCCATGGCCATATACCTTAATCACACCATTGAATTGTTTCGTTACTGGTTTATGCGCATTGTCCTTATCCCACCGAATCACTTGGCCATCGGCAGTCCACCCAAAGATGAAATGGTTGTCAGATTTTGAAATACCAATCAGTTTTCTATTTTGTGTCCATACTCCACTTATGATCCCTTTAGACCAAAGTGTACCATCGTCCAGCAAATAGTCATTCCGGTCAAGAACTGAAGTGATGGAGTTACCCGATCCAGATGATGCCAAAGCGGAGGACTGTCCTGCGATCAAACCGATAACTAAAAATCCAATCCATAGGGCTATCGCTTTTCTAATCCATTTCACTCTAAACTTCTGAGTTGCATTACAGTTCCTTTTACTTTGTGTCATTTCTACAAGTTCCATTTTCTTGATCCCCTCATTATTATGTATAGTGCTAGTGCTACGATCACTAAGTATCTCTATCCCTCCTCGAAGGTGGGCCTAACTATTATTCGGTAAAAATAACCATAATCCTGTAACAAAAATTACTTAACAATAATAAAACCGCAACTAAAACTATATTTTTACATAAATCCAACAAACCAAATACAAATGATTGCATTTAATATGATAATCTGGCATAAAAGTTGGGATCAAATTGATCATATACTAAACTTATTCAGCGCAACTATAATTAGCTTGCCGATTAGTATCTCAAAAGCAAGAGAGTGAGAGTAGTTCCTCCCTAGTCAACTATACTAACTGACAGCCAAACTATCCTCATAACGCATAACGATTGAAATGTGTTATTATCATGAAATTCAGAAAGAAGTCGTTCGCAACGGAACGACTTTTTTCTGTTATTGATTAACCAAGTACTACTTTCTCAATATCCCTCACTCATTCTTTCTCAGCCTGTGTATGCTAAAATATAGTAACTCCCTAAGTCTATCAGTTGTTGAATATAGTTATTCAAGATGGAGGTCAATATACGAATGACAAAAACCCATAGAATCAATAGGCCGCGCGGAAAAATACTTGCAGCTGTACTAACTGCAGTGTTCATTTCACTTGCAATGGGGATATATCACTATGTCCCTATAGATGAAAGATTAGAGAATACTTACTATTATTCATTCGGGTATCAATTTGCGGTTGGATTATTGATTAACCTCGCTATTTTACTTTTCTTACTTACGCCACTTTCTATATTGGTGGATGGATTACGTTTATACAGAAAAAAAGATAATACGTATATGAGATTGCTTGTTGCAATCGTTGCATATGGTCTATTAGGCTTCATAGGTGGGATCATCTACTCGATATTTACACTTAACTTCAATACTTTTTCTGCTCAAACTATCCACATTGTTCTATGTTCTCTTGTCTTTTTAACCTTCCAGTTGGTATTAAATCGGAGTTTTCTTCACTCATCTTCACACCGATAAATAGATCGCGTGCCGTCATAACCGTTTTATAAACACTTCAACCTGGTTATTATGCAGCCTTGTAAAATCGTCACTCAACCCCGACCAACTTGTACCGGATAGCAATCTCCCCATCTTTCACCCTCATCTGAACCTCGCCCATCTGATCTGTCCGATAAATATCTGACCCCGCAGCTTCCAGACGTTCCATCACTCCCGGATTGGGATGCCCATATGTATTGTTAACTCCTGCAGATATCACGGCGGTTCTGGCATTCCAGTATTGGAGCCAGGCTTCGGTTGACGACGTTTTACTCCCATGATGAGCGACCTTTAGAACGTCAATGGATACAGATGCTGAAGCATCATTTAAATTACCTTGCAACGGGCGTGTAAGTACCCTTTGTACAACTCCCTCTGTAACTCCAATATCTGCACCTTTCTGTTCAAACTGAGCAGCCAATGAGCCATCTTGAATCATATAGAGCAGGTCCTGCTCGGCCGCAGCATCCATATCCCCGGTGAACAACATGGAAGCTCCGGCCATTTCCAGCAGAAAGACAACCGAATCATGATTCTGGTGTTCAGACACAGGCAAACTGCCCGATACATTTACATCCATATGTGCCAGATCTGGAGCTATAAAATGTAAACTTGTCTCCTTATCAACCTTATAGGACATGCCCTGCCGAATGGCGTACAGAGGAATCTTCCGTTCCATGGCTGTATTCAGCAGCTTATCAAAGTTATCCTTACCGCTGGTCGTGCCATTAAACATGAAACGTTTAACTGGAATCTGTTCCAGCACAGCCTGTAGTCCTCCGGCATGATCTTGGTCAGCATGCGTGACAATGACAGCATCCAGTTGATGGATGCCTCTTTTTTTCAATAGAGGAACAACCACCTTAGCTCCCACCTCATACGGATCACGTCTTGTTTTCCAAGATTGTTCGGTGTTCCCAAAACTAACCGTTCCCCCGCCATCCACCAGAATGTGTTTGCCTTCCGGGGTTGTAATCAATGTGCTGTCCCCTTGTCCAATATCCAAAAACTGCACGATGCCGGTTCCAGCAGGCTTGGGAGTCTGATATGCCCACCACAATCCAGCAACAAAGCTGATTGCGAGCAAGCCGCACAACCTGCGCTGAACTTTACTCATTCGTTGATGCGCATAATAACCTGCACCTCGTGCGGTAAATGCACTTGTATATTCCGGCCAGGCAATACTGGCTCCTAATGTCGTTAATGAAGATTCTTTTCCATCTACACGGTTCTTACCTTGATCCTGTGCCACCACCGTAGACACTGAAGAGCGAATGCCCATATTCGTCATTGAAACTGAAGGTTGTCCCCTCACAAGAGGAGCCGTCTCTTCCTCAACAAACGCTGTTTCTTGCTGCTCACCATTGCCACGATGCAACAGGTAGAGTAAGGTATACAACACAGCATAATATGCGGCAATCCATAACAAGGGCGGTGTTGCCCAGATCAACACAAAACCTGGCAGACTGTTCATCCACTCCACGCTTACAAATGTCAGTTGATTCAATTGCATCGCAATCCATGCGAGAGGTTTCGCCAAGGGAACCCATATGAATGACAATAACATGGCGACCGTCCCCAGAGGTAATACAATAGCACTGATCAAAGAAACCAACAGAAAGTTGGCTACAAATGAAAGTAGTGAGAACTGGTTGAAATACAAAATGGTTACTGGGAACGAAATCAGCTGAGCGGTCACGGTAACGGATGCCGTTGCAGCCAGAGACTTCGGCCAGCTGCTGAACAGCCGGTTAATCAATGGCATGTATATCATCAGACCTGCGGTAACGAGAAAGGATAACTGGAAGCTCACGCTTAGCAAAAAGTACGGGTCCCACCACATCATCAGCAATGCTGCTGCACTGATCATCTGAAGACCGTCTCTGGCGAGGCCACGGCGTGCCATGTACAACCCAATCATGGACATAATTCCTGCCCGAATCACCGAAGGTGAACCTCCGGATAACAGCACATAAGCTGGCACCAGGATCAGAACAATTGTGAGTGCCGTCTCTCTGGTAAGCCTTAGCCAAGATAGAATGAGAAGCAACGAAGCAACATATACAGCGACATGGGTTCCGGAGATTGCCAGGATATGCGTTAGACCGAGTTGTGAAAACTGACCATAGGTACCTGGATCGATATCAGTAGCCATCCCGATAATAAGACCCTTCATATATCCTGCATGAGGCTCTGGAAATAACTGCTCAACCGCCAAGCCCAACTTATGCCTAGTCCAATCCGTCCACCGTAGTACGTTATATTGTCCAAGTCCCTCAGGAGCAACTACTGTGACCGAACTGGCTCCCTTCACTTTGAACAACCAGTGGATATGCAGGGTGCGCAAGTAACTGCGATAATCAAACCCGCCAAAGTTCCTGGCTTCACCAGGAAGGACAAAAGAACCATTAAGCGTAATCAAATCGCCCCTATTCCATCCCGCTGCTGCCTGTTGTTCTTCTTCCTCCAACAGTCTGACTTGTACCATCAATTGTTCATCTATGTTGAATGCAGATGATGCTGCCAGATCTGTATCTGCTGATGAATCCGATAAGGGCAATATTGCAGACATCTGAATCTTAAAGTCAGCCCGATCTCCATCAATGCGTACATCTGACACCAGCTCACCCTGAATTTCAGCTGACCATCCGTCCAACTCATAAGCTGCGATATGCAGGGTCTCCGGCAGACTGCTATGATTGCGTGAGTCATTCCACTCCCAATGTGCAGCGCCTCCAATAAAGGCAGCGAGTAAAAATAAAACAGACCATCCACGCACATCTATAAAACGAAGTAAAAGTGGCAGACATGCCAGAGCTCCAATTAACCCCCAGATTAATGTCCAGCCTGTTAACGCGCATGCTATTCCGCTCCCGCACAACCAACAAATCGTAAAACTTAATAATGGTCTGCCTTTCATTTCTACCCCTCCTTCATTTCACCCGTTGAACGCAGAAAAACCCCCGGGAAGCCAGTTCAGGCTTACCGGAGGTTCTCCCTCACGTATTAGATCATATTTACATTAATTGCTCACGGTCATCATCGTTTCCCGCGGAGGCTGGTAATTCTCCAGCCTGCGGAACGTTATTCCCTTCTGTTCCATCATATTTGTAACCTTGCCGGTATCTTTAGGATAAGAACGATGAAACACGATTTCTGTAATCCCGCTATTCGCCAGCATATTGGCACATGTCCAGCACGGTTCGTCGGTCACATACACAGACGAGCCTTCGCGGTCGATTCGATCTGTGAATAAAAGCAAGTTTTGCTCCGCATGAATTGTGCGAATGCATCGTTGTTTTTTCACCATTCCTTCTTGCCCATCGGTCACGACCAATTCATACTCTTCCGATATCATGCAACCTGCTTCAGAACAATCCGGGACGCCGGTGGGTGCACCATTATAGGCTGTTCCCAGCAGTTTCTTTCCCTGAACAAGAACGGCACCCACATGACGACGCGAACAGCGGGAACGGGTGGAAACCATATACGCGATGTCCATAAAATACGTATCCCAGTCCTTGCGTACCTCTGTACTCATGCTGCTTTCCTCCCGCTTAATACAATTTATATTTTATATTTTACCGGATCTGCACATACGGCGCCATCTTCTCCAGCATCTTCATCCCGATTCCTTTGACCTTTGTCAGATCACTGACTTTTGCAAAAGGACCATGTGTATTCCGATAGTCCACAATAGCTTGAGCTTTCTTCTCCCCAATTCCGGGAAGCTCAATAAGCTTGGAGACAGGAGCGGTATTCACATCAATCTTGCCATTGTCGCCAGCTTCCTCACGAACTACAGGTGGATTACTGCTTGATGCCGTCTCCGAAGTAACCGAAGGATCAGAATTCGTACCCTGCGTAACTGGTTCAATCGAATTCGAGGTGTCCGGTGGATTATCATTCGTCTGACTTGTAGTTTGAGCAACTGAATCACCTTCAACCCCAACGCTCGCAAGCTCTTTAGACTCATCTGCCTTTGCATCATTTCCAGTCTGCAGCCCACTTGCCTCGGTTCCCGAAGAAGATGCTCCTGTATTGCCCTGAACCGAATTAGCCGACAGTACAGCAGGGAGTTCCTGCTCTATCGTCGGCTTCTCGGTGCCGAGCTGCAAGGGTTCCCAGCCACTAGGTGGTTGTTCACTTTTGCCCGACCATAATATTAGTATACTTCCAACCACCGCAGCAGCAATGGTCATCCCTTTGTTCCATCTCATTCTTCCACACCTCTCCCTGAATTCAAAATCATTCATTTCGAACACGGGCGGTGCTTCCGAACCGTTGTACTTTCCTGATGAAACAAGTTGTGCATTTTTCATGTCATGTGAAACAGGTCCTTACGCATAGAATAGAGGGAATGAACTGCGCCAGTACCGTAAAGCATGAAAGGAGGCCTGAAACAATGAAGGTTGGATTTATCGGAACCGGCAGCATGGGCAGCCTGTTAATCTATGCCCTGATCCAATCGGGTGCACTTGAGCCCCGGCAGATCGCCGCCAGCAATCGAACCCCGTCCAAAGTACGTCAGTTATCCCTCCGTTACCCCGGTCTGCATGAATCCCAGAGCAATCGGGAAACGGTGATCCGAAGCAACATCATCTTCCTGTGCGTGAAGCCGCTTGAATTCAAACATGTTATTGACGACATCCTGCCTGTCGTGAATCCCAATCATATAATTGTCTCGATCACCAGTCCCGTGCAGCTGCGACATCTGGAATCTTCACTTCCTTGCAAAGTCTCCAAGGTAATTCCCAGTGTCACACACCAAGTCGGCAGTGGAGCATCACTCTGCATACACGGCGAACGAATGACCAGTGAAGACCGCGCTGTGTTAGAAAGTCTGCTTAGTCATATAGGCAGGCCGTACCAGGTGGATGAAGCCTGTACACGAATTACATCCGACTTCTCCAGCTGCGGACCTGCATTCATATCGTTCTTTTTGGAACAGTGGATCGAAAGTGCCGTGAAGCTGACAGGCATCAAAAGGGCAGATGCCTGCGCTCTGGCTGGCGAAATGCTCCTGGGAACAGGCAAGCTGCTCACCGAAGGAGGATACACCCCGCAAGAGCTTCAGGCTCGTGTCGCTGTACCTGGCGGTATTACCGCTCAGGCACTTGCACTGCTGAAGGTAAGTCTCGACGGTGTTTTCGACAGCCTGATCCACACGACACATGACAAATATGATGAAGATTTGTTAAAGCTGGATGAACTATTCCGAGCCGGTGAGATTAACCGGCAACAATATTAACGAGTTTGCCTGGAACGGCAATGACCTTGCGAATGGTCTTGCCTTCCAGTGCCTGCTTAACAGGTGCCAGCTCCATCGTGAAGTCCTGCATACCCTGTGCATCCAGATCCTTCGCGATTGTAGCACGAGTTACGATTTTACCGTTTACCTGAACAACGATTTCTACTTCCGCATCCACTGTCATGGACTCATCATATTCAGGCCAAGCCACGTAAGAGATTCCACCTTCATGACCCAAACGGCTCCACAGTTCCTCTGCCATATGCGGTGCCAGTGGTGACAACAGCTGCACAAATTTCTCCATCGCTTCACGAGGCAGTGTGTCCGCTTTGTATGCATCGTTGATGAAAATCATCAGCTGGCTGATGGATGTGTTGAAGCGCAGATGTTCCAGATCTTCCGTAACTTTTTTAATCGTTTTGTGAGCAGTCCGTTTGAACTCATCCGTTCCACCGTCCACCGTAATCTTGTCATTGATGGCTCCTGTGTCTTCGTTAATGAAGAGACGCCATACACGTGACAGGAAGCGGTGCATGCCTTCAACCCCGTTTGCATTCCACGGTTTTGTCGCTTCCAATGGTCCCATGAACATCTCGTACAGACGCAATGTATCTGCACCGAATTCATTCACGATTTCATCCGGGTTAATGACATTACCACGGGATTTACTCATTTTCTCATTATTGGTACCCAGGATCATACCTTGGTTCACCAACTTGTGGAAAGGTTCTTTGGTCTCGACAACACCCAGATCATACAGCACTTTGTGCCAGAAACGAGCGTACAGCAAGTGAAGCACCGCGTGCTCTGCTCCGCCAATGTACAGATCAACTGGCAGCCACTGCTGCTGTTTCTCCTTGGAGATCAGTTCCTTGTCATTGTGCGGATCGATAAAGCGCAGGTAATACCAGCAGCTACCCGCCCATTGTGGCATGGTGTTGGTCTCGCGACGTGCCTTCATTCCCGTTTCCGGATCTACCGTATTCACCCACTCCGTAACATTCGCCAGTGGTGATTCTCCTGTACCCGAAGGTTTGATCTGGTCGATATCAGGCAGCAGCAGTGGAAGTTGATCCTCCGGTACGGTCTTCATCGTTCCGTCTTCCAGATGCAGAATCGGGATTGGCTCACCCCAGTAACGCTGACGGCTGAACAGCCAATCACGCAGACGATAGGTTACTTTCCCTTGTCCTTTACCGTTCTCTTCCAACCAAGCAATCATCTTGGCAACCGCTTCTTCATTATTCAGTCCGTTCAAGAAATCGGAATTCACATGCGCGCCATCACCGGAATAAGCCTCTTGTGTAACATCTCCACCTTGAATAACTTCGATGATATCCAGACCAAACTGCTTCGCAAATTCCCAGTCACGTGCATCATGACCCGGAACAGCCATAACCGCACCTGTACCGTAACCTGCAAGAACGTAATCAGCAATCCAGATCGGCAGTTTTGCACCGTTAACGGGATTGATTGCATAAGCGCCAGTGAAAACACCTGTTTTGTCTTTGGCCAAATCTGTACGTTCCAGATCACTTTTACGAGAAGCCTGCTCCTGATAAGACTGAATCGCTTCACGTTGGTCATCGGTTGTAATTACTTCTACCAGTTCATGTTCAGGAGCAAGTACTGCAAAGCTCGCACCGAACAATGTGTCCGCACGGGTAGTGAACACCTTGATGACTTCCTCGCGACCCTCAATGGCAAATACAACTTCCGCACCTGTCGATTTACCGATCCAGTTGCGCTGCATATCCTTGATGCTTTCAGACCAATCCAGCTCTTCCAGGTCTTCCAGCAGACGCTCTGCATACTCGGTAATTCTCAGAACCCATTGACGCATCGGTTTGCGTACAACCGGATGTCCACCACGTTCACTCTTGCCATCAATAACTTCTTCATTAGCAAGTACCGTTCCAAGGGCTTCACACCAGTTAACTGCAACTTCATCCACATAAGCCAGGCCTTTATTGTACAGCTGGATAAAGATCCATTGTGTCCATTTATAATATTCAGGGTCCGTTGTGCTGATCTCACGATCCCAGTCATAGGAGAAACCAAGCGATTTGATCTGGCGACGGAAATTGTCAATATTACGGAATGTAATATCTCGTGGATGTTCACCTGTATCCAGTGCATGCTGCTCAGCAGGCAGACCGAAAGCGTCCCAACCCATTGGGTGCAATACATTGTAACCGCGCATACGTTTGTAACGGGAAACGATATCCGTTGCCGTATATCCTTCCGGGTGGCCTACGTGCAGACCTGAACCGGATGGATAAGGGAACATATCCAGTGCATAAAATTTCGGTTTAGCAGGGTCCTCACCCGTTTTAAACGTTTTATTTGCATCCCAGTATTGCTGCCAACTTTTTTCCATAACTTGTGGCTGATAGCCGTGTTTCGGCTGGTTATTCTCACTCATCTATTGTTCCTCCTTCAGGTTATTCGCTTTAGCTTTAATTGCAACAAAAAAACCTCAGCATCCCGTAGCGTTTGCAGCGCTAGGGACGAGAGGTTGAATTCCCGTGGTACCACCCTAGTTAGCGGACGAACGTGCTTCGTCATCCACTCCCTTTGGACCTGTAACGGCGGTTAACCGATGCGGATTTCCATTCCTGAACCCAAGCTTTATACAAGCAGGTTAAACAGAATGGTGTAATCACCGCATTTCTCCAAGGCGAGTTCGCAAATCACTGTCAACCGGCTTGCACCAACCGCCGGCTCTCTGTTATGTACAGGAATTACTACTGATCCTTATCATCGAAATATGTATACAATATCGGGACCATTATATAAAAAAGCAAGCCCAAAGTCAATATTACACGTTATAATCGCCATCTTGAAGTCTACGGTTCGTACCGTTCATAACGCTGGTTGCTGTTCAGGATGACCGAAAACGCTCAATGCCTTCCTCCAGATTATGAATGGTCCAATTCACATGTTCCTGATTATCATATTGACGATAAGCGCACTCAATGCGTAGCACCAGATCAAAGTACAAGTCATAGAGGCTTCTTCTTTTCAGCTCACTTTCAGTCGTAATCGCATGCCCATACCCTTTCACAAAACCAGGCGTATAGTTAAAATGACTGAAATAATGCTCCATCAGAGGATCTGCCCATAGTGAACGTTCAAAATCAATAATCGCTGTGATACGACCTGCGTCTACTAGAACATTGCCATCCCACAGATCCCAACTCACAAGCACAGGTTCTTTGACATCATCCAGCACATTTGATTTTTCTTCAATCAAGCGTCTCAATTCAGGGTAATCGATCGAAAATGTAATTCCGGCTTCTTCACCATCGGTAAGAATGTCATCCATCAAATTCATAAATGCTTCTTTCCATGTGGAATAACGCTGTTTTTGCTCCGAGAAATATCCAAACTTCTCACCCTTGATTTCATTAATTCGACGATTGTACCAACCGAGTTGTTGTTCAATGGTCTCCTGCTCTTCCGCAGAATACTGATCCTTGACCTGATTATAGGGTGTTCCAGACATGTACTCCATGATAAAATAACGCGCTGAAGCCTTGGTTAACGAATCATCATAAGCCAGCACTTGGGGTACGGGAACATCCTGTAGCTCCGTAATGAGGCGTAGTGCCTCAACCTCGGCAATCATGAGATCCTGCTCACAGCGCATCAGATTTGTCGAAGCCGATGGAGCAATCTTGAGTACCACTCGCTGTGCGTCACTCAGTGTAATGAGATATGCATGATTGGCCCAGCCATCCACCATTTCCTTGTAGTCCTGTATACCTGCAGAGAAATGCTGCTCTATTATGGCATTCAACTGTTCTGACGTAAGTCTTGTTTTATATGTACTTTCCATTTTCACACCTCACATTGACAATTGATTTATTTTCTCAGAAAACGCTTTCTATCCGACTATTATCGCCTCCTTTACTTTAACTGGCAATACTTTTTGTCACGTCGTTATGTCTTTTCTTGTACTCCTTTACCCTATTTAAGAATATTGCTATTCACTCTCCATGGAAAATCAAACAAAAAAACTGCCCTTATGCACCATACATAAGGACAGTTGTCATCTTTCGTTCTTACTTCACAGCAACGTAGAACAAGCGCTGAGCGCTGTCTTTGGCCTCTTTCCATTCAAAATCCGCATATACCTTCACGTCTCTAAAACCTGCCTTGGATAACTCCAGCTTCATCCAGTCCGGATTATATGCACGCTGGACATGAACTTCTTCAAACCGTTGATACATATCCTTGCTACCATCATCCACACGCGAAAAAATACTGAGATGATGTTCGATCTCACAGCGATCCTGATCCAGATCACAAGTCCAAATATACGACACGGAGCGCTCATCCAGTACAAAAGGCTGCTCCTCATCATAACGAATAAGGGTATTGGGATGATGGACATCAAACAGGAACGTTCCATCAGGCTTCAGCATCTCATATGTGCGCTGGAATGTACGAATGACATCTTCTTGTTCAAGCAAATAATTGACACAATCACAGAAAGATATCACCGAATCCACAGGTTCCGGAACTCGCCATTCCCGCATATCCTGCTGCACCCACCGGACACTGCCTTCCCGATACAAACGATGACCTTGAGGCGTAGCCTCCATCTTGCTGCGTGCAACCGACAGCATATCTGCTGAGAGATCAATGCCTGTAACTTCGAAACCGGAGTTCACGAGCGGGATCGTAATGGAGCCCGTTCCACAGCCAAGTTCAGCGACACTTTTGGGCATTCCATGCTTTTCCCATGCTGTTCTTGCAAACCTTATCCAGTCCGGATAAGGCATATCTTCCATTAATTCATCATACACATAGGCAAATTTCCGGTAAGACATGTCAGGCACCGCACTTTCAATTTCATTTTCCAATCCTGTTAACAAAAGAAAAGACAGGGCATCCGGTGTTTACCCAGCCTATCCCTGCCTTATCCGAGTTCCATATTACAACTATTTAATCAGGAAGATTATTTGTTTTCACTTTGATCCGCAGGAGCAGATTCGGACAGATACGTCCAGCTTTCCTTTTGGACCACCAGTCCGTCCTTCATCAATTTGCCCAAGGCACGCTTGAAAGCAGATTTACTGATGCCAAAGCGCTGCTTGATGATATCCGGCGGAGTTGCATCCGAGTATGGCATGCCACCCATAGGGCGTTCTTTCATGAAAGCGAGCAGCTTGTCTGCATCTTCGTTACGTCCAACTTGTTTGAGTTGAGTCATGGCCAGATTCACACGTCCGTCTTCACGTACCAGTGTCACTCGACATTTCACTTTTTCACCAAGGCGCAGCATATGACTGCGTTCGGATGAATGAATCATACCAATCGCGCCAAAGCCCAGTACACCGCCCTCTACAAGTACAAAAGTACCCATCTGCAGTGGTTTGTATACCGTCGCTTCAACCCACTCGTTTAACCATGAAGTTGGCGCATGGAAAGCCAATGGTGAAAGTTCACGTTCCCCGGCCAATTTGGCACGCAGACGTCCTTGCTTATCATGTTCCATGATTACAAAGACTTCATCCCCCACTTTAGGACGCAGTTCCTCCAGTTCAGGCAATTCACGAATAGGAAGCAGCAATTGCCGTCCAAGTCCCATTTCCAGGAAACAACCCAGTCTTGGGTGAACATCAGCCACAACCAGTCGTGCCATTTCGCCGAGCATGAGATAAGGCTTTTTCATCGTTACGGCCAGACGATCTTCCGTATCAAAGAATACAAATACTTCAAGCGTCTCGCCAATCTTAATATCCCGCGTTAACTCGGTGTAGTGAAGCAGTACATCTTCCGATCCTGTCGTCAAAAAGAAGCCAAACGGAGACACTTCACGTGAAACCGGCAAAGAGACGACTGTTCCAGCAATCAAACTCATACAGTTTCCACCACTTTGGCATCAGACCATAGACGCTCAATATTGTAGTATTCACGCTCGTCGCGGTGGAAGATATGAACAACAACGTCGCCCATGTCCATCAGTACCCAACGTGCGGAATCCATACCTTCGATACCTTTGATCGTCGCTCCGGCTGCATGAGCCTGTTTGCGAATCTCAGTGGCAATGGCTTGTACCTGTGTATCGGAATTCCCGTGACAAATAACAAAATAATCCGCCACCAGAGAAACATTAATCAGATCCAACGCTACAATGTTGGATGCCTTTTTGTCGTCAGCGGCAGCAACCGCCATATTCATAAGTTCTTTCGATGATACTGTCATGAACCAACCTCCATAATCTATAATTGTGTGTTTAAAAAGATCCTTCGTAATCAAAAGTGGACTTTTTGAACAACTCTATAATTGTGCAATTAAGTCATTCCGCGACAGCATGGTCAAAGGATAAATGACACGTCTTTGCGAGATCAGCAAGCTGATCGTCGAATCGAATCCGGCAATTAAACCTTCCTCCAGACTACGTTCAGCCTGTTCGCGAATGTGATCCACTCCCGGGAAATCTCGTCCCGGTTCAATGTAATCGGCAAGACATACCACTTTGTCCAGCAGGCTCATGCCTACCCGACCCGAGGTATGCCACCGGATGGCATTAATAACTTCGGAATCCTCTACACCGTAATCACGCTCGGCTACAAAAGCACCGACTTCGGAATGCCAGAGCTGTTTGTCATGCTGCAGAAGTTCCTGGTTTAATCCGTTATCACGGATGACCGCTTCCATCTCCGCTACGGGCCAGTACTTCGCCACATCATGCAATATCGCTGCCAGATCTGCTTTCACAGGATCAGCACCGTATTTTTCAGCCAACATCACTGACGATTCCATTACACCCAGTGTATGCTTCCAGCGTTTTTCCGGCATTTGTCCGGATACGGCTTGAATCAGTTCATCACGGCTTAGTGCCATATAAACCGCTCCTTACAATGTATTGGTGCACTTCATCTGGAATCATGAAGCGTACCGAATGTCCTTTGGCCAGACGTCTGCGTACGGCTGTCGATGAAATATCGACCAAGGGCATCTCGGCCAGCAGGACCCGATCCTGTAACTCGTCTGGTAAATCATCCAGATGTAACTGGAAGCCCGGCCGACCAACTCCGATAAAGGTTAAGCGTTCTGCAAGCTCTTCAATCTGCTCCCATTTGGGAAGATAGTTCACCATATCCGCCCCGATAATGAAATAAAATTCATGTTCAGGATGGCGACGCCACAGTTCCTTCATCGTATCGATGGTATAAGACACTCCGCCCAATTCCATCTCGATACCCAGCACCTCATATTGCTGCACACCCTTCACAGCCGCTTCCGTCATATCGAGACGTTGCTGTCCCGAAGCTCCGGCTCCGCGTTTGTGAGGTGGAACATGGGAAGGCATGAACCAGATCTCATCCAGTGCATGTGAGTCCCTTGCCGATTCAGCTGCCAGGAGGTGTCCCATGTGGATCGGATCAAACGTACCACCCATGATACCGATCTTCACCCGCGTCACGCTCCCTTATCTAGGTAGTTCGATTTGTTTATTATCGCGAGATTCTTTGTACAGGATGATTGTGTTACCGATGAGTTGTACAAGCTCACTTCCCGTTTCACGGGCAACTTCTTCTGCCATCTCTTTTCTGTCCTCGTCATTGTTGTTCAACACTTGCACTTTCATCAATTCGCGCTTCTCAATCGCATCTTCAATGTGACGGAACAGGTGCTCGTTTGTTCCACCTTTACCAATCTGAAATACAGGGGTCAGGTGATGTGCCTGTGACCGCAAAAAGCGCTTTTGTTTACCGTTTAACATGAATACTCCATACTCCTTATGTTGAGCAGGCCCTGATCGACAGCGCAAAACTGTCCGGACCTGACCATTCAATTATTATTTTTCATTGGTGAAAATGATCACTGAGTCCACAAGGTGACTCCGATTGCAGTACCATCTTCCGATCGCTGTTATCCCCAGATTTTTCTGATCCCTTTTCAGAAAGGGAAAATCCGGTGATAAATGCGACCACTCCGTTTCCTCAGATTGGTTCTGCACTCGTTGTCTTGCACGTACTCTTAATATCATTTTCACACTTCAAAGCTGTTTAGTACCGCTCGTCTCATCGTCTCCACAGGAGCCGGGATGCCAAGCCAATGTTCAAAGGCCACTGCGCCCTGGTATACAAACATACCCAGACCCCCGTGCACTGTGCATCCACGTAACCGAGACTCTCGAAGCAGACGGGTCTCCAGCGGATTGTAGATCAGATCACTCACCGCTGCTCCTTCACGGATCAGTTCAGGATCAACCGGAACGTCATCAACATGAGGATGCATACCGGCAGCCGTTGTGTTAATCACGATATCAGCCGTAGCCAGTACCGTTGCAGCGTCTTCCATGCCACTGCCCGAGATTTCTCCCAAGCCATGGCCACGTAAATCCGAAGCAAGTGCAACAGCCCTGTCCGCTGTACGATTCAGAATGTGGATCTGCTCAGGCTTCTCCAATGCAAGTGCGTATATAACGCCTCTTGCCGCTCCACCTGCTCCCAATACAGCGATACGTTTGCCCGCAAGCTCAGGCACAGCTTCTTCCTTCAGCGATCGGACATAACCAATACCATCGGTATTGTACCCTGTCAGTGTTCCACCTTCATTAACGATGGTATTCACCGCACCAATCAGGCGAGCACTTTCATCGATCACATCCAGATACTGCATCACCTGCTCTTTGTGCGGGATGGTGACATTAACACCACGATAGCCCAGTGCCACAATTCCCCGAACGGCCGCTTCCAGTTGATCCGGATGAACATGCAGTGGCATATACATTCCATTCACTTCTGCAGCCTGCAGAGCCGCATTGTGCATTGCCGGAGACTTAGAGTGAGCAATAGGATCACCCATAACACCAAGCAACACGGGAAGTGAAGAGTTGAACTTTTTCTGCTCAGACATAGTGTTCCGCCTCCGATCCATCTGATGTACAGCTTCTGAGATTACTAGATCAAGGATGGGCGGATCTGTACACGAATGCCTTTTGGAGCATGAACAGCAACAAGCGCTCCAATATCGCCATTAACCTTAATCCAACCCAGACCCGAGATGAATACATCCGATTGACTGCCGCGTTTGATGCGGAATTCATGTCTGGTCCATTCAGCCATCTCTGCTGCATCCTCACGGGTTGGCGGAGACAACAATTCTCCCAGATGGTCGCGGTACAGGTCATCTGCACGCTCCAGCTTCGTCCGGTGAATATCAAGCGCAGTGCTGATAAAACAAGTGAACGACTGGCGATCACCTTCCACAAAGTCAAATCGAGCCATGCCGCCGAAGAACAGCGTCTGACCGGAATTTAACTGATACACAGCCGGTTTAAGCGGCTTTTCAGGCATGATGGCGGCGAGATCCTTACGTGAAACAATCTCGCTGAAACGCCATGGATACACGATTCCAGGCGTATCAATAATATATTTTCCATCATCCAGCGGAATGTTCACCATATCCAGCGTTGTTCCCGGATAACGGGACGTGGTCAGCTCCTGCTCCAGATCGCTGTAATCACGGATCAGACGGTTAATCAGTGTGGATTTACCCACATTGGTACCGCCAACCACGTAGACGTCACGATCTTCGCGATAGGTTCCAACAAGCTCAAGCAGACGGTCAAAGCCCTGATTTTGCTTCGCACTGCACAAGACGACATCCACGGTACGCAAACCCTGTTCTTTGGCTTGCTTCTGTACCCAGTTGCGAACCTTGTTCCAGTTGGTTACTTTTGGAAGCAAGTCCGTTTTGTTCACAGCAAGCAATACCGGATTGTTGCCTACAAAACGTTGCAGACCGGAGATAATACTGCCATCAAAGTCAAACAAATCAACGATATGGATGACAAGTGCATCCTTATCCCCGATTTTGCTAAGCAGCGCCAGGAATTCGTCCTGATCCACCGTAACGGATGATGACTCATTGTAGTTTTTGATGCGGAAACAGCGCTGGCATATAACCGGTTCACGATCCAATGCCTTCTCAGGGATAAACCCTGGTAATTCCGAATTTTCTGTTTGCAGATGCACGCCGCATCCGCTGCACCTTACGGCAAGATTGCCGTTATGCGGTTCTGTCATTTCTTCTTTTCCTCCTCAAGCCATAAGCCTTTCCTGCGTAAACTCGTTAGAGCAATCCGTTCCACGCGTCGATTGAAGCGGGTCATAAAACCTTCGTCCCCAATGGAGATTGGCAGTACCAGAACGGTATATAACCCCATTCGGTTCCCTCCATAAACGTCCGTAAGCATCTGATCGCCTACTACAATCGTGTTTTCAGGAGATAACTCCATCATTTTCATTGCTCTACGAAACGGTACATTCGATGGTTTGCGTGCACTATGCACAAACTGGATATCCAGCGGGGTCGCAAACAGGGATACACGATTCAAATTGTTATTGGACACAATCATCAGCTTGAAACCGGCCTCTTTCACACGTGCAAACCATTCAATCAGTTCGGGCGTAGCGTCAGGGGCTTTGGCTCCAACGAGTGTGTTATCCAGATCAGTTATAATTCCACGGTAGCCTTGAGCGTACAGCTCTTCCAGATTAATGTCAAAAACCGTGTCTACACGCAGCTTGGGCATTAACATTTTAAACAAAGAAGTCACCTCAGTTTCATACGACACACTATATCACAAATCCGTCTTTCCTGAAAATGCATACAGCGCCTGATGGCATAGGAAAAAAGGAAAAACGGGACGGGCAACAACTATGCCCGTTCCGCTTTCAGTTCCTTCCGCAGCTTCAAGGCGGTCTGATAGACGCCCTTCCAGTCGTCGGCAGTTACGGACGCCGGACTGTAACGAGTCTGTTCAAACTTCGTGAGAAGCTCATACAATGTTGCTTCTGCAGCAGGTTTTGCCTGGCTCCAGCGGGCTACCGATTCACGAAGTGTCTCGTCTCCGCTCCGGGTTAACCCTTTGCGTTTCACATACTGAATCCAACGCTCGGTTTCTGCCACTACCTTCTGTTCAGGGGTGAGCGGTCCACCTGTCCGTAGACGAAGCAGGAAGAATCGCATGGAGAAACGATTACGCCAGAACATGTATGCTACCCACATTACAATAATGGCTCCTGCAGCCCAGATAACAAAAGTCGGGATGGCAGACGATGTCTGCTCAGGTGCAGGTGTCTGCTCCTCCTCTTGTACCGGCTCCTCTTCTGGCTCTTCTTCTGGCTCATCTACAGGCTGTACATCAGGTTGTTCCGTCAGCAACGGCATATCAAAGCCCGGCGTTGCCTCAACAGGAATCCATCCATATTCACCAAAGTAAACCTCTGCCCAGGAGTGTGCATCTGCATTGGTAACGGTGTAGGTCGTCTCAATCTCCGCGCCAGGTTGACGTGGAGCCTGCATGTCCGAATTCAGGGACAATTGTCCAGGCGCATAACCTTTAACCCATCTTGCAGGAATGCCCTCCGAGCGCGCCATCATCACCAGCGCAGTGGAGAAGTAATCACAGTAGCCTTCCATAATATCGAACAGGAAACCTTCCACAAAGTCGCTGCTTACTTTTCGAGATAAATCCGGATTGTTCGTGTATTCAAAATTAGTTTGTAAATAGTTTTGCAGTAATGCCACTTTTTCATACGGAGTATTCGCAGATGCCGTTATCTCGGCTGCCAGATCCGAAACCCGGTCAGGGAAACGGGATGGTAACTGCAAGTACATATCATCTGCCGGATTACTGTTATACAGATCTTCAAATGACTTCGTACGAAGCTCATCTTCCACAATCACAGGGGCTTCCGATACGATAGTATACGTCTTGGGATACTGCGGTTGCTGACGGTCTGTCACCACATGCAGTTCAGCCTGTTCAGCATTCCACAACATCCGTTCCGTTCTGTCCTCACCATTAATGGAGCTCACTTCCGAGATCGAATAAGCACCAAAGAGAATCGGATAGACATTATCATTCAGCATCGTTACGTTCTGAGTTACTTGCTTGGTATTCACATTACCGGATTCTTGGTTCTCCAGAGGCTGTCCGGCTTCAACATTCTCTGTCGCACCCCGTCCACGGTCATCCCAGCCTGTACCTGTATACTCTGCACGTGTCTCACCGCGCCAGTAACTACGCTCATTGGTGGTGACAGACATGACAGGGGTATAGTCGAAGTTGAACCCTCCACCAAGCTGATTGTCTTCCCTGCTGTATCCCGATTCGGTAGCCGCGGGAATATCAAGGTTTCCGTTACCAGCCTGACTTGTGGAAGTTCCTGTATAGTTACGCCACGCCGTATATGGGTCCGTCAAGGTGGGTGGAATCTCCGGCATATTAACGCTGGCTACAATAATTAAAGAAAAGATAATGGCAATATTGGCCAGGACTTTATAAGGATACCGGATGATTCGTTTCCAACCTTGTGGATACTGTAGCTGATAGTTACGGAAATGCTGACATACGAGCCATCCCATCCCCGCAAACATCACCCACGCGATTTCAATCCAGAGTGGAATCTGGGTGAAAGAATCGAGAATCCCCATCGAAATGATGTTAACACCCAGAAAAACAAGAATGCGACGTGTTGTGGTCACGAGTCGAAGCGCAGCTTCAAGCATCACCCATGCACACAGGGAGAACCAGATGTACGGCGTCATGTGTAATATGAATTGCTCCGCTCGGTCCGTTAAAGAGCCATAAGGGATGTACACCGTATAATCAATCAGCGTTTTATGCAAAATGTAACCAACAACGACCGCCTTGATGATCGCCCGATACATCGTTTTGAAGGGCAGAATGACCTCCAGCACACTGACCGCTGCAAGTGTCCATAACACCAGAGAAGTTGTCTCCGTGTACCACGATTCCTGCGTAAATGAAATCCACTGCATGCCAATCAGGAAAATCCAGAGCAATGACGCTGCATGATACCAGGATCGTTTGCCTGCAATACTTTCATTTCCTTTTGTACTCATACAGAACCTCCCCCCATCACCGTTGGAAGCTCCTGCAGGTGAGAAACAGTGAATGACCTTGTGCCTCTTCCACGCAGCATTGCATTCCACTCGGCACTCCGGCGGGATTCACTGGTATCGATCAGAATATGACATGGAGTCATGCCCCTCGTATCGGCCCAGCGCAACAGTTCCATTATTTTTTCATCCTTCTGGGGAGAAATCACGACAAAGTAAGCTCCCTGAGGCAGTTGACGTGCGATTCTTTCCACGCCGGGCAACAGATGGGTATCCTGACCGTTATATTGAATATCCACCAGATGATGCATCATCTTCTGTCGTTCCATCAGACTTTCACTGGGGGCCATGAAGGATGTCTGGTCTGACAACGTCAACAATCCCATCCCCATTCGTTCCCTGACACCATATTCCAGCAGAGAGGCAGCCGTGGAAACGGCAATTTCAAATGCATCCCCATGTTCATAACTTGATGCCAGCGCATCCAGAACCAGAACGGTTTTGGGCACAGACTCATGTTCAAACTCCTTGGACTTCCAGTTCCCTGTCTTTGCCGTTGCATTCCAGTGAATGCGGGAAAGTCGATCTCCGTATACGTAGTCACGTACACCATTGATCTGAGTAGTCTCTCTCCGTGAGCGGGTTAACGCCGTCTGAGGACCGGATAACCGTGATTTGCGGTCGTAGAGCTGCCAATATGGAATAAATACCGTTCTTGGCAGTACGCGAAACTCACCTTTGGCCTTAAACTTTCCTCGATGTTCAATCAGTCCAAATATGTCCTCGCTGGCACATTCCGTTTCTGAAAAAACATACTTCCCCCGCTCAAGTGGCGGTGTCTGAAAAGACAACTCGCCATTACCACGCATATTGGGAATCAAACTTTCCTTGAACGACCACGATTCTCCGTTATGCCGATGCAGCATTTCACGTACAACAACATAGGGAAGCGGAAGGAATCCCGGAATCGTCAGACTCAGCTGTACTTGAACCTGGTCACCCGCATGCAGCAATTCTTCGTGGTCTGGACCAGAAGATAACCTACGAACTCCTTGAGCACGTCTTACCCCGCTAAATCCAGCAATGGCAAGGTACACACAGAGCAGGGTCACCATCGACAGCAACATAAGGGATGTCTTCCCGCCCTGAAACAAAACATAAGCCAGACAGCACATCCACACCATTGCGATGCTCCATACGCGTGGGTGGCGTAACCCTCTATTGACTGTTCTCAAAAGCGGCTTCATGAACTATTGCCCCATGGAGACGGGCACGCGTACTTGCTGGAGTACGGCATTCAAAACGGCCTCGGAACTCATACTGTCCAGTCTCGATTCAGGACGAAGCACAATACGATGAGAGATCACATAAGGGGCCATCGTTTTCACATCATCCGGAAGCACATAATCACGTTCCTGCAAGAAAGCAAAGGCTTTTACGGCCATCATGAACGATATGGCTGCACGTGGGCTGGCACCCAGCAATACAGATGGGTGGGAGCGGGTTTGACGAACAACATCCAGCAGATAGTCCATGACCGGATCACCAATAAAGACTTCTTTGATCTCCTGTTGAATTGCCGAGATCTGATCCATATGGGTCACGGATTCAAGCCGATCTACAGGCTGGCCCAACTGATGTGTCTTGAGCAGTGTTTTCTCAATTTCTTTATCGGGATAACCTAGACTTATTTTCAACATAAACCGGTCGAGTTGTGCTTCCGGCAAAGTATACGTACCTTCAAAATCAATCGGATTCTGAGTTGCACAGAGCATGAATGGATGTGGCAGATCATACGTATCGCCATCAACGGTTACGCTGCGCTCCTCCATAACTTCGAGCAGAGCCGATTGGGTTTTTGTTGTGGCCCGGTTAATCTCATCAGCTAGCAAGATGTTGGTCATCACAGGACCTGGCCGGAAATAAAAACGCTCATCCTTCGGATGGAACACAGATACGCCCGTAATATCACTAGGTAAAATATCAGGATTACATTGAATACGCCGGTACTCACCACGCATGGATTTCGATAATGCCTTGATTAATTGCGTTTTGCCAGTTCCCGGTACGTCTTCAATCAGAACGTGCCCACCTGCAAGCAAAGCTGTAAGTAAAAGTTGAATTTCAAAGGATTTCCCCATAATACAGGATTCCAGATTTGAACGAACTGCGGATATGATTTGGATCGACTCTTTGCGCACAGGCATGTGGTCTAACCTCCTAAAAAAGCATACAGATTTCCTTTTATTGTACATGATCCAGAGTCACGAGTACACTCGAAGGAACTCACAATTTGTTTCCAGCCCGTCAGATTCACCGCAGTTCTCGCATGAATACGACAAAAAAGCCCCGGATAGAAGTCATCCGGAGCCTCTGCTGAATCGCAATATGTTCAAGGAGATTTCTCATTCTATGTTAGCCTTTTGGTCTAACGACCAATGCCGCGAGAAAAGAAAAGATGATCGCTGACGAAATCCCCGCCGCAGTCAGATCGAAAATCCCTGTAATCACACCCAGCCATCCCTCTTTTTCCAGCTCCGTCAATGCCCCGTGCACCAAGGAATTACCGAAACTTGTGATGGGGATGGTAGCACCCGCACCTGCAAATTTAACCAAGGGGTCATACACGCCAAATGCATCCGCAAGCGCACCTGTCACAACAAGTGTACTCATGGTATGAGCTGGCGTCAGTTTAACCCCATCCATTAGAAGCTGTCCAACAACACAGATTAAACCGCCAACGATAAATGCCCACAAGAACTGCATTACCTTTATCCCTCCTTTTCAATAGCTACGGCATGTGCAATACAAGGAATACTTTCACCCTGCTGGTACGAAATCGGAGATAACAACGCACCCGTAGCAACGACGAGCACCCGTTTAAGATCACCCTTCTGCATCCGGTTCAAAATGTGACCATAGGTGACGGTGGCAGAACATCCGCAGCCACTTCCCCCGGCAACAACATAAGGCTGCTTCTCCCGATCATAGATCATCAGGCCGCAGTCATTAAAAACCGTCTGTTCCATGGGAATGCCTTCTTTTTGCAAAAGCTCTTTCGTAATTGGCAGACCGACGGAGGCCAGATCCCCAGTCACAATGAGATCATAATAGCCGGGTTCCAATCCGGTATCCCTGAAATGAGAGATTATAGTGTCGGCTGCTGCTGGCGCCATGGCTGAACCCATATTAAAAGGATCTTTGATGCCCAAATCCATAATGCGTCCAATAGTGGCTTTGGTAACTACAGGACCATCACCGGTACGTGAGACCACGCCACACCCTGCACCTGTTACGGTATATTGCGCATAAGGCGGCTTCTGGGAGCCATATTCGGTCGGATATCGAAATTGTTTCTCAACCGTGCAGTTATGGCTAACCGTTCCTGCAAGGACATAATCGCCAGCTCCGGAGTCAACAATCATGGACGCTAACGCTAAGGTTTCCATTGATGTGGAACAGGCACCAAAGACGCCCAGGTAAGGCACACCCAGTTTTCGCGCTGAAAAGGAACTGCTGATAATCTGATTCATCAAGTCTCCACCCACAAAAAATTGAAGCTCTTCCTTGGTGATATTTGAATTAACCAAAGCCAGTTGGGAGGCCTGTTCGAGCAGTTTTCGTTCTCCCTTTTCCCACGTCTTTTCGCCGATCTCGAGGTTGTCATAAACATAATCGAAATCAGATGACAATGGACCCTCGCCTTCTTCTGGTCCTACAACTGTAGCTTTACCGATAATTCGCGGACGATTTTCAAACTGCCACGTTTGACGACCCAATCGCTTCATAGGTGCCCACCTCCAAATCCCAAAAAGGCGTAAACGATCCCTACGACAAATGCTGCCACGACACCAAACACAATAACGGAACCAGCAAGTTTAAACATGTTGGCTCCTACACCGAGCACCAGTCCTTCAGCACGATGTTCCAGTGCAGCAGAACACATGGAATTGGCAAATCCGGTAACCGGTACAGCCGTTCCCGCTCCTGCCCATTGAGCCATTTTATCGTAAACACCGAGACACGTTAGAATAACCGATATGAGAATCATGACCGCCACCGTAGGACTGGAAGCTTCCTTCGATGTCATGTCGAAACCGGCCATAAAAGCTTCTTGAATAGCCTGTCCAATCAAACAGACGGTACCCCCAACCAGAAATGCTTTGAGGCAATTTTTCAGGATTGGACGAGGCGGTTCATGTTTTTTTGCGACCTTTTTGTACTCCTTTTCATCCATGGACAGGGACGACGATTTTTTTTCGCTTCCGGATGCAGATTGAGCTGGCAAGATACAAGACCTCCTCTATGTGAAAATGGTTCAAAGCTACGGCTGAATGCCAATGTGTGTAATCCTATATTCATTGTTTGTTAATCATCGGAAGGTTATGTATCCGGCGACAGACAGCATATGTTTCCAACAAGATCATGTTGTGAAAGCAAGATGGGAATACGCCGGATCTGAGCACTTTTAGATACGCTCTATAAATAAAGAAGAACAATCACGAGCAAGATAAAAAGAACGATAAACAGTACTTTTTCCGTGCCCTCTTCTGGAGGCTTCATTGTATATTTAGCTCCTTCCTGTAAACAGACAAACAAATATTGAATAAAAAGAACATCGAAAATGATGACATCTCCTCCATATATTCATATTCATTGAAGTGGCATCAGGACTACGACTATAGCGGATAGAGTCATGAAACTTGGACACGGTAAGCGCCCAAAATATGCCTTAAATACGTGACATAAACATGGACAATCACTTGCGCAAGGTTCATACTGTAATGTGACCAGTGGTTAAATAACAAGTCCTCAGCATATTAGTATGCATGTTCAAAAAGATAAAAGACTTTTTGAACTACATCTTAAAAGGACAACAGGCGGGTAGCCGTTCTACTGTGACCTGAAATACATACCAACAGAGGAGTTGTTGACACATGAATGAAAAAACGATGGATATGTTTCGTACGTTGACGGAATTTCCTTCCGCATCCGGTTTTGAACGTGAGCTTCGCGGCTGGATGAAAGATAAGCTTTCCGCTTATACCGATGAGTTCGTCCAGGATCGCCTGGGGAGTCTATTTGGTGTATTACGCGGGGAGGAATCCGGTCCTAAAGTTATGGTAGCCGGACACTTTGACGAAGTTGGTTTCATGACTACAGGCATTACGGAAACGGGTATGGTCAAATTCCGTCCACTGGGTGGATGGTGGAGTCAGGCTGTACTGTCTCAGCGACTGGAAATCATCACACCTGATCGTCGGATTACCGGAGTTGTAGGTTCTACTCCTACACACTTGCTGGACGAGTCCCAGCGGAGCAAGCCTGTTGACCTGAACACCATGTATCTCGATATTGGAGCAGACGACCGTGCGGAAGCAGAATCTTGGGGCATCCACCCAGGTATGCAGATCGTACCGATCTGTGAATTCACGCCGATGGCGAACCCGAAGAAAATTATGGCTAAAGCGTGGGATAATCGTTACGGCGTTGGACTTGCACTTGAACTGGTTGAAGCGCTGCACAAGGAAAAACTGCCTAACACGCTTTACGCTGGTGCAACGGTTCAGGAAGAACTGGGGCTTCGCGGTGCACGTACGGCGGCCAATCTGATCCAGCCTGATATCTTCTTTGCACTTGACTGTAGCGCGGCGAATGATATGACAGGTGATAAACAGTCATTTGGACATATCGGAGAAGGCGCATTGCTTCGTATTTTTGACCCGGGTATGTTCACCCATCGCGGAATGGTGGAATATGTTCAAGATACGGCTTCATCCAATCAGATCAATATGCAGTATTTCATCTCACCAGGTGGTACCGATGCAGGTCAAGTACACCTGAGTGGAATTGGTGTACCATCAACAGTTATTGGTATCTGCGCACGTTATATCCACACCTCTTCTTCCATCATTCATACGGATGACTACGATGCGGCCAAAGAACTGATCGTGAAGCTGGTCAAAGGTCTGGATCGGACAACGATGAATACCATAATTAATAACGCGTAGTTTGGTTAAACGGAACGTCCTTAAATATGATGTACCTGAAAGAGATGTCCCGTCAGACCGGGATGTCTCTTTTTTGGGTTTAATCAACTAGATTAATAGGTCGAACATTATGGAGAATGCCACATAAGATATACGATAATGGAAGATCAATAACCAAACACCAACCAGTGGGGGACCTGTTATGGCAGTGAGAAGGAATGGAAAATCGAATAAAGGTTCCAAAAAAACAAATGCCGCAAACACCCTTCTCAATGGCAACCTTAAAGGAAGAAATCTGGAACTAATTGTAGCGGCGTTATTGGTGAGCGGAAAGTTGAGAGTGGATGCAGTCACGTTGTTTCGTGAGGCTACATTGGTTGTAGAATTGGTTGGTCAATATAAAACACTTCAAAAGGTCACACCCTCCAATTCAGACAAACTGGTACAATTCCTGGATGAAACTGGCGGGGATATGACGCTTAATGATGTTATACAGGCATTTCAGCAGAGAATCAATTCTTAATAAAGAAATGAGGTGGGCAACATGTCCGAGTTTGACGGAACCGGGTTCGCCGAACTGTTAATTGTGCTTATTCTTGTTGTTTTATTTGTATTTGGCTCCTCCGATATTGAAAGTCTATCCAGCACTCCAACAGCAACTTGATCCCATTACCCTCTCATGGCTTACAGGTAAATAACAAAAAAGAAATACCAGCCCTTATGCAGGACTGGTATTTGGTCATTACAGAAATAGCGGTGAGAATGCAATCCAGGCCAAAATAAGAGTAAGCACAATGCAGACATTCTCTACAACGGCCCCACGTTTGGTCCCTGTACTCATCAGATTCACCCGTATGCGCCACTTGAGCGGTGGTAACGGACGAATCCCCCGATTGGTTAGTGAATCGGCCAACAAGTGCATGGCATATGCTGTACCTCCTGCTACCCAGATCTCCGGTCCCTGCTGCTGGGTCGTGCTGTAAAGCAAGCCGGCCCAAATGGCTGTTCCATATAGGGTATGCGTTAGTCCCCTGTGAGTTAGCGTTGTACACAGCATAAGTAGGCTGCCTGCAATCAAGTTCCACGGTGCAAACGCATGACCATAGAAGACAAGCCCTAGTCCAATCGCAAACATCAACACTTTGCGAAGCGAACGCGAAGGCAGGAATGACACAAGCGCAATGAGGATCGCAAGCAACAGGTTCCATGGTTTGGCATGAACATAGAAGTACACAAATACAGCTGTGGGCAACAGAATCGTCTGTAACAACCTGATCAGACTGTTAGGCAGGGCTCTGGATACCAGCAGCGAATTTGGCTCATCAATGTCAGGCAATAACGAACCAATCAGAGCAACCGTAACTGCCGGCGCAGTCACCGGCATGCCGGCCAACTGCAGAACAGAAAGCGACACACCTGTCCCGATAATAAGGTGGGATCTTCCCATCATGATGCAAAAACGTCCTTTCGAAGAAATCGGGAACAATACGGCCCAATTCCGATTTTACAACGAAAACAAAATAAGAACAATAGTTCGCATTTCTTATTTGTATGAAAATTAATATAACTTTCTGTGATGGGGCTCACATTATTATATTTATGACTCTTTTATCTTTATTAGTGAATTAAATCACATAAATTGTCGTCAACTACTTGTATAATTTCAAATATAAACCACTAAAATTTTGAGTAATGTACAGCGTCTATTCAAGGAGGCATACACACATGAACGGAAAAAAAGAGAACCTCATTATCATTGGTAACGGTATGGCAGGAATCAGTACCGTTGAGCAAATTTTGAAATTAACTACGCGATTTGATATTACTGTTTTTGGCACAGAGCCCTATCCTAACTACAACCGCATTATGTTGTCTTATGTACTGGAAGGAAGCAAAACACTGGACGATATCGTGCTGAACGACCTTCACTGGTATGAAGATTACGGCATTACGCTGCACACAGGCACAACGGTTACACGAATCGATGCCGAGACACACGAAGTTGTGACTGAAGATGGAACTCGCGTTCCTTATGACAAAATTATCATTGCAACAGGCTCCAACTCCTTCATTCTCCCCGTACCGGGACATGACAAAGAAGGTGTTGTCGGTTTCCGCGATATCGCCGATTGCAATGTCATGCTGGAAGCTGCTAAGCAGTATAAACGAGCGGCCGTTATCGGGGGCGGACTGCTAGGCCTTGAAGCTGCCAAAGGGTTGGTACAACTTGGCATGGAAGTTACCGTAGTGCATCTGATGGAAGATCTGATGGAGCGTCAGCTTGATCCACAAGCTTCAGCCATGTTGAAGGCAGAACTCGAACGTCAGGGTATCCGGTTCAAGATGGGTGCGCAGACTTCCGAACTGCTGGGCGGCGAACGCGTTGAAGGGATACGTTTTGCAGATGATACGGTTCTGAATGTTGATTTTGTGGTCATGGCTGTAGGCATTAAACCCAATACGACTGTAGCCCGCGAAAGCGGTATGGAAGTGAACCGGGGTATTGTCGTGAATGACTATATGCAGACTTCACTTGAGAATGTGTATTCGGTCGGGGAATGTACAGAGCACCGCGGGGTATGTTACGGCCTCGTTGCCCCCTTGTTCGAACAAGGCATGATTCTCGCGAAACATATCTGCGGTGTAGAGACCGCTCCATATGAAGGTTCTGTAGTATCTACGAAATTGAAAATTTCGGGTGTAGACGTGTTTTCAACGGGTGAATTCATCGACAGCCCAGAGCACACGGTCATTTCGCACAAAGATGACTGGAAACGAACCTACAAAAAAATTCTGCTTCGTGATAATAAAATGGTCGGCGCTGTTCTCTTCGGTGACATTACGGATTCTGCCGAATTGCAGAAACTGATTAAAAATCAAACCGAAATGACCGAGGAATTGTACGGTTCACTCATGGGTACAGGCTGCGGTGGTCATAAGAAAGCAACCTCTGTTGAAACGATGCCCGAGGACGAGATCGTCTGTGGATGTAACGGGGTAACTAAAGGCACGATTGTCGATGTAATTACAAACCAGGGCCTTACCACTGTAGATGAAATCAAAGCCTGTACCGGTGCAACACGCTCATGCGGTGGATGTAAACCGGTTGTGGAACAGATTCTGCAATATGTGCTGGGAGACGGCTTCAGCAGTGGAGCCAAACAGGGAATATGCGGATGTACTTCCATGGGACGGGATGAGATTGTAGCTGAGATTCGTGCAAAAGGATTACAAACGACCAAAGAGGTCATGAATGTACTGGGTTGGAGTCAGCCTGAGGGTTGTTCGAAATGTCGCCCTGCAATCAACTATTACCTTGGCATGATTGCACCAGACACACACGAAGATGAGAAGGAATCCCGTTTTGTTAACGAACGCATGAATGCAAATATTCAAAAAGATGGAACGTATACGGTCGTACCTCGGATGTATGGCGGAGTGACTACACCAGCGGATCTCAAACGCATCGCTGATGTTTCAGTCAAATATGATGTGAAAGCAGTCAAAGTTACCGGCGGTCAGCGCCTCGACTTGATTGGTGTCAAAAAAGAAGATCTGACTAAAGTCTGGGCTGAACTGGATATGCCTTCAGGTTATGCATACGCCAAATCGCTGCGCACGGTCAAAACATGTGTCGGCTCCCAATTCTGCCGATTCGGTACACAGGATTCCATGGCTATGGGTGCTCGGATTGAACGGAAATTCGAACGTCTGGATCTGCCTGCCAAGTTCAAATACGCTGTCAATGGCTGTCCACGGAACTGTGCAGAGGCATGTACAAAAGATATCGGTATCGTTGGTAACGACGGCGGCTGGGAAATCTTTATCGGTGGTAACGGCGGTATTAAAGCAAGACTTGCTGATTCCCTATGCAAAGTGAAAACAGATGAAGAGTTGATTGAATTGTGCGGAGCCATCATGCAATATTACCGCGAGACAGGTAACTATCTGGAGCGGACTTCCGAGTGGGTGGAACGTATGGGTCTGGAGCATATTCGTTCGGTTGTCGTGGATAATCTTGAGGAACGCAAAGCGTTGATGCAACGGATTGAATTCGCACTTGAGCATGTGGAAGAACCTTGGCAAAAAGCGATTCGTAATGAGGAAGGCCAAAGCAAAATGTTCCACGGCATCGAAGTATCGGCTCGTCCATAAGTAAGCTCGCAAGATTAATACTACCGGAATGTTAAATATAGATAAGGAGTGGTTTTAGATGACGACAAAACAATCAGGCACCTACTTCCCTGCCGGAGTAGTTGAAGAATTCCTGCCACGAATCGGAAGAGTAGTTGAGATTAAGGACCATCAGCTTGCTGTCTTTCGTGCATCGGATGGCACCATCTTCGCTGCGGATAATCACAACCCCCACCCCAAGGGTGGGCCGCTGGCAGAAGGCATCGTGTCCGGACATTATCTGTACGATCCACTGTATGATTGGAAAATCGATCTGACGACCGGTCTTGTGCAAGCACCGGATAATGGTCAAGTCCAGATGTATCCAGTCAAGGTAGAGAACGGCCAGGTCTGGATTGCTGTATAGCTCCATTGAAACGTTCAAAGATTGATGCAAAATAATGGGGGAAACCGTGATGTATACACCAAGTGTTGAGGGAATTATTGAAGCTGCAGTTAAAAAACGGGATCAGATGAACTCCAATCTTTCACGCTACATGGTTGCCGCCTTAATGGCGGGTGCCTATGTAGGACTTGGCATCGTGCTGATCTTCAGTATCGGTGCTCCGCTCCTTGCGGCACAGTCACCACTGCAAACCATGTTGATGGGCATGTCCTTCGGACTCGCGCTCACGCTGGTCATCTTTGCCGGATCGGAACTGTTCACAGGTAACAATATGTTCTTTACCATGAGTACACTGGCAGGCCGGACCACAGTTAAAGATACACTGAAAAACTGGGGGCTCGTCTTCCTCGGCAACTTGTTAGGTGCGATCCTGCTCAGCCTGCTTATTGTAGGCAGTGGCCTGTTCAAAACGGCTGCGCCTGAACATCTGTTATTCGTCGCTTCAGCCAAAAAGATGGCTGCTCCCGTATCGGAGTTGTTCTTCCGCGGCATTCTCTGTAACTGGCTCGTCTGTCTGGCGATCTGGATGGCTGCTCGCACAAAAGAGGATATCGCCAAAATTGCTCTTATCTGGTGGTGTCTGTACGCCTTTATTGCAAGTGGGTATGAGCACAGTGTTGCCAATATGACTTTGCTGTCCTTGTCCTGGCTGTTGCCTAACCACCCGGATACCATTACTCTGGCAGGCTGGTTTCATAACATGATCCCGGTGACACTTGGTAATATCATCGGCGGTGCCCTATTTGTCGGAATGGCTTACTGGTATACTTCACCGGTACGTAAAAGATCATAATTCTTTATTCAACAGCAATTATGTAGCGCCAGGTAACACAACATCTACACACTGAAGCCACGATGGATGCCGAACTTACGTTCAGTCACACATCGTGGCTTTTTATGGTTTGTCGATAAGCATCGTACTCTCTCGCATGGTTCCCCTTTCATCCTCTCGTCCTTCTATAAAGAATTAAAATTCATTTTACCTTCGTCGCTATCCGCCTTAATCCACAGTTGACATAACTGGTGTATAGTCGATGGATACTCACATTTATACTCAATCAGCAAAGGATGATCGCTTATATGGGAATCCATACATACTTCAGGTCACTGAATGATCTTGAACGTATTATTCGTACACCTGGCAAATTCAAATTCGAAGAACACAGCGTCTCCGCTCATTCCTGGAAAGTGGTACAGTACGCCAAAACACTCGCAGATATTGAGGAACAGCATGGAGTCATCGTGGATTGGAAGAAGTTATACGAAATTACGAGCAGTCATGATTATGGTGAAATCTTCATTGGTGATATCAAAACACCAGTCAAACATTATTCACTGGAGCTGCGTTCGATGCTGCAGAAGGTGGAAGAAGGCATGGTTGAACATTTTATTAATGAAAATATTCCTGAAGAGTTCCAGCCTATATTCCGCAGACAGCTGCGTGAGGGCAAAGACCAATCGGTTGAAGGACTGATTCTCGAAGTCGCAGACAAGATGGATCAGGTATATGAAGCCTTTGCTGAGCTCCAACGTGGCAATACGGAGAAAGAGTTTATCGTTATGTACCGTTATGCCTTGGTCAAAATCAAAAATATCGACCTCCACTGTGTGCAGTATTTCCTGGAACAGATTCTACCCGACATGATTGAAGAAGGTATTCGCTCCCCGTTTGATATTCGCAAAATAACCGAAGAAGCTCTGGCCCAGTAATCAGCTCAGGTCAACATGGTTCTCCTCATCCATGGACAGGGCTTTTTTTCGTTCCTGCAATTGCAGTCGGTATTCGCTAGGGTACAAGCCCGTTTTGTTTTTGAAGATCCGGCTGAAATAGTGGGAATCACTATACCCTACCGCTCCACCAATCGTCTTGATATCCATATTCTCATGGGTGACAAGCATACGTTTTGCTTCATTGATCCGCAGACCTGTCATATATTTCAGCGGAGTCTCCCCCGTTACTTTCTTAAAACACTTTCCTAGATAGTCCACAGTAAAATGCATCTGTCCCGCCATGTCCTGGAGTGTAATCTCATGCATGTAATTCTGCTTCAAATACAACTTAATGGCCTCTGCGATATCCTCCGGCTTCACCTGCTCGTCCAGCACGGCACTGACGTGGGCAAGTGAATCCACAGCGCTCCCAAGCTTCAATTCCATCGCATCCAGCAGTGTCCGAAGCTGTTCTTCCGATAATGGTTTGAGCAGATAATCCTCCACCTTGTAACTGATTGCCTGCCGTGCATATTCGAATTCATGGTAACCACTCAGAATGACAATCTTTACATGCGGATAGGCAAAATACAGATGTTTGGCGAGCTCCAATCCATTCATTACCGGCATCTGTATATCAGTTACAACCAGATCAGGTACGGCATGTTCGATGAGCTGTAACGCTTCCTGACCGTTCCGCGCTTCACCGATCACCTCGAACCGGGTGTCCAGCTCTCTGAATTTGCGCGAGACATTCCGGCGAATCAGGGCTTCATCTTCCACAATAATCGTTCTGTATTTGATTGTCATGGGTTCAGTCATGCTCCTTTCGAATGGAACCGCCTATGGTAATCTGGACACCGCCGGAAGGCTTGTTCGTGATCTGCATGTGGGCTGCCGTGCCATACCATAATTTCAATCGGACCCATATATTTTTGAGTCCCATGCCGTTAATTTCGAGATCAGGCATACGCTCCCACTCCTGTGATTGTTCGATGTAATGCATGATCTTGGCAAGTGCCTCCGGTTCCATGCCAGGCCCGTTGTCTTCCACGTGGATCTGCCAGGTCTGCTGTACCGCATCCATATCTCCAGTAATATTCAGTCTCCATGGAGGGGAATCACCCAGTCCATATTTCATGGCATTTTCGAGTAGTGGTTGTACCATCAGCATCGGAACCTGGATATACTTCATCTCTTCTGGAATATGAAACTCATAGTGTAGATCATCCTCGAACCTAATCTTCATACACTCCAGATATCGCTCACAATAATCCAGTTCTTGGGACAGGGGAACCCCATTCTTTCCCGGAGTAGAAATATAACGCAGCATAGACGCAATATTGGTGCAGAACGCGACAATCTGCTCATTCATGCCTTCTTCCGCCATGATGCTAATATTTGTGATGTTGTTATAGAGAAAATGCGGGTTCATCTGGGATTGCAGCGCCAGTAATCTCGCTTCTGTCTCCTGAGATTTCATCGCCAGCCTGTCCTGAAACGATTGCAAAAGCTGTTGATTCAGCCGGATAAACGTATCATTCAGCTCATCCATCTCCCGGATGGAACCGGGATGCTCCAGCTTGAACAATTGACCAGAATCCTGACCGGATAGCAGATCATTCTCACCCGTTTTTTGAATAATGCGCTGCAAACGATGCAGCGGCAAAGTAACCCGTTTGGAGATGAGATACGAGAGAACCAGAATCAGCATGAGAGTAGCTAACGTGGCACCGATAAACATCACAGCCATCCGGTTGAGACTCGCGAAAAGGGAGTGTTTGGACTGCATGACAATAACGGTCCATCTCGTCTCCTGTGACGTCATGTACGTCATCATTTGCTTGGACTGACTTAAAGGATCGGTGATCTCCTGCATCGTATCAGGAGGAAATGAAAGATTTTGAATCAAGTCCACATCATCGAAATATCCTGCTTGAGAAGCATCGGCATCCGAAGAAAGTGGGTACAACCGTGTATTTTGTTCATCCACTACATAGATCCGGAGATCGTTGTTATTCGCCTGCAATTCATTCAAATGCTGAAACAGGGTTCCCGCATCCTGCAAAATCTCAACGACGCCTTGGCTGACATAATTTCCATCTTTGTATACACGGGTAAGCGAAATGTAAGGTTGATCTGATTTTCCCTCGCCGGTCGGAATGGGCAAGGCTCCGCCCTCTAACAATTGGATCACTCGCCAGCCACTCCGCTCCCAGGTTTCCTTGTACCACGGTCGCTGAGTCAGGTCTACCGACAATTGACCGTTGAATGCACCCGCTCCCAACATCTTGCCGTTCACGTCATAGATATTGGCCTGCTTGGCTGTATTGGAGCTGCTGATGATCGCGAGAATGACGTCAATTAGTGTGGTTGTATCCTTATACAATGCTGGATCACTCGTCATTGTCTGCTCACTGCCTTCTGCTGGTGCCAAGTAGTGACTGAAGTGTTCTTTGACCAGATTGGAGTACACAATATTCATGGAGAAGTTGTTCATTTTCACCACTTCCTGATCCAGATTACTGACGATTGATACCCCCAGTTGTCTCTGTTGTTCTTCACTTCGCTGACGAATGTCACTTGCGAGAAAAACATACAGAAGCCCCGCCACAATCAGCGAAAAGATAATAAATACCGCAGAGTAATAGGCAAACAGACTTTGCTGAAGCGTTCCAAATCGATATCGCAATCCCCTCACACCTCGTCCTATGATGATCTCTGTCACACCATTCGAAAATGTCCACCCAACAGAACGCTTTTGTCTATTGAGCACATCCCTTGTTCACAGTAAAGTTATCCACATAAGAATACGCTTACATTAAGCGTTTCGGCAAGTGACAATTTTCTTTATATTTCGGGAGGTTCAATGATGAGAAAACGATTTCTATTTTCACTTGCAAGTGTGCTCCTGCTCTCCACCCTTCTGCTTGCCGGGTGCAACTCAGGTAAAAGTACGGAAGGTTCGGGTAAGGTGACACTCACGTTTGGAACAAGCCAATCCGGTATTCCGCGTACAGGCATCATGCAGACGATGGCCAAGGAATATGAGCAGGAGACCGGTATCAAAATTGACTTCCAAGTTGTCCCTGACGCACAGTGGCGTGACCTGATCAAGGTGAAGCTGGCCTCTGGTGAAGCACCTGACATTTTCAATGTCGATGTGGACCCACTGAGCATGCCGGCTAACGTAAGACCGGAGGAAAATGCCATTGACCTGACCAATGAGGAATTCACAGGTCGGATGTCTGAAGAGATTTTGCCAACCGTCAGTCACAATGACAAGGTGTACGGGGTTTCTTTTGCGCCAACGAAAATCTGGTATGTGTACTATAACAAACGTATCTTCCAGGAGCTCGGCATAGAGCCTCCTACATCCTATGCCGAATTCAAGGCAATCAGCCAGAAAATTAAGGATAAAGACATTATTCCGTTCTATCAAGCACCTGCCAGCGGGTGGTATCAGGTTCTGCCTTTGTTCGAAACGGGACCTAACTATGAGCAAACAACAGCGGGAACGTACGAGAAACTGAATAATAATGAGATGAAAGTCGCAGATATGACGCAACTCAAGACGGTCATTGAACAGTTGAAAGAATTTGCGGATCTAGGTTATTTTGGAAAAGACTTCTTGTCCAATACGGTAGAAGCGGGAATTGAAGCGTTTGGTCAGGAGAAAGCAGCGATGTTGCTGCGGGTTCCAGGGACCGAAAAGGAAGTCTCCGAAGCGTATCCGGCAATGAAAGATAATATGGGGTTCTTCGTCATGCCGTGGGGAGATAATCAGACGATTGGTGTGAATCCGGGCGGTTCAGCTGCGATGTTTGGTAACAAAAACAGTAAACATCCCGAAGAAGTGCTGAAATTCTTCCGCTGGATTACCGAGCATGATCATCTGCAACGTGTGTTTGATGAAGGTGAAGGTAACCTGACCATTTGCTGGCCGGAAATCGAACCAAAGCTGACACAGGATTATATTGATTATGAGAAAAATCATGAAAAAGGAACGGTCATGCAGGCCGCTGTGAAATATATTGATCCACAATGGATGGATATTGGCAAAGACTTGTCGGGCATGTTCGCCGGAGCCATGACACCGGATCAGATTCTGCAAAACATTGATAAACGCCGTGCTGAACAAGCCAAAGTGCTGAAAGATGAGAAGTGGCAGTAATAGCGCATATTGCAGATAAACATAAACGCTGAACAACGTTACATGCAGCGGGCGTTTGCCCGCTCATGTATTTTGGCAGGAAGGAAAGGTGTTACCGGTTATGAATGCAAACAAAATCTATCCCTGGTATTTCTCATCTGGAGCGATTGTATTATATCTGCTATTTATCGTCGCTCCCGCCCTGCTGGGCATCTATTATTCCTTCACCGACTGGAACAGCTATAGTTCGGAGAAGAACTTCATCGGTCTGGAGCATTTCCGCACCATTCTGGCGGGTGATCCGACTTATCTGCTTTTTATCAAAAACACAGTCCTGTTTACCCTCGTTACGTCCATCGCCAAGACTGTTCTGGGATTGTTCCTGGCTCTGCTCCTGGTCAGCGGTGTAAAGGCCGCAAATGTGCATCGGATGATCATTTTCTCCCCGCAGGTGCTGTCGTTTCTCATTGTTGGGCTTGTGTTCAAAAGTCTGCTTGATCCCAACAACGGGTTCGTGAATGTGACCCTGCGTTCCATGGGACTGGACGTTCTGACCCAGAACTGGCTGGGCTCCTTGACCTGGGCCATGCCATCCATCATGGCAGTGGATACGTGGAAAGGCATGGGGTACATCATGGTGCTCTTCATCGCCGGACTGCTCGCCATTCCACGGGATTACTACGAAGCAGCATCCATTGATGGCGCCGGCTTCGGGCAGAAGTTGTTCCGGATCACCATTCCGATGCTTATGCCTACCATTACAATCGCAACGGTACTTAATATTACGTATGGGTTACGGGTATTCGATGCCGTATACGTGCTAACCAACGGTGGCCCCGGTAACGCAACAGATGTCATTAATACGGCGGTCTATTCCTCTTTTGCCAAAGGGTATTGGGGGCTCGGAAGTGCGCTATCTACCATTCTGTTTGTCATCATGGCGATCATCTCCTTTTTCATCATTCGTTTGATGAACCGAAAGGTGGAATACTAACATGCGATTGAGAAAAAGATTGGCTTCCATCGGGTTAAATGCACTCGCCTGGCTGCTCAGCCTGGTGGTCCTGATTCCTTTTGTCGTCATTGTACTGAATTCATTCAAGTCGGACGCCGAGGCCAAAGTGCTGAAGCTGACGCTGCCCGAGAAGTTTATCTTCGAAAATTACAAAATTGTCTATGAACAGGGACATTTGGGCGGTTCCTTTTTCAACAGTCTGCTGCATTCCGGAGCCTCTTCCCTGCTGCTGGTGTTTGTTGTAGCCTTCTCGGCCTTCACGTTATCCCGCAATTATTCGAGGCTCAGCAAGTTCCTGTATTTCTTCCTGATTCTTGGTATCACACTTCCGCTCAACTACATTCCGCTGATGGAAGTCATGAAGTCGATGAGCATGATCAATTCACATCTCGGCATGATTCTGCTCTACACCGCCATGGGGATTCCAATCTCGCTGTTCATTACGTATGCGTTTGTGTCTAACATCCCGAAGGAGCTGGATGAAGCTGCGATCATGGACGGATGTAACGGTATCAAGCTGTTCCTGAGAATTATTGTACCTCTGCTCACGTCCGTTTTGGTGACGGTATTTGTTCTTAATTTTCTGAGTGTCTGGAACGAGTTCACCGCCCCACTCTATATGCTGAATACGGTCGAGATGTGGCCGATGACGCTTGCTGTATATAACTTCTTCGGACAATTCAGTGCCCAGTGGAATCTGGTCAGTGCCGATATCGTGCTCACGTCATTGCCTGTGTTGATTGTGTTCCTCATTGGGCAAAAGTATATTGTAGGAGGACTAACTTCAGGGGCAGTTAAAGGGTAAACTCCACCGACAATCCAAATACACAAACACTCTTGTCTGAGTACATCTTCTGACTCCCCGGCACAAAAAAGCCCTTGTCTGCTCATCGTGTGATACTTCTTCGTACAGAAGATGTATCACACGATGCTGCGGACAAGGACTTACGCTGTTGGATTCGAATTAATCGTGCGCCAACCCGCCAACATCGGATGGAGCTGTTATATCTGGGCTCTGCTCCAGAGATTTGATCATTTTCAAACGGGATGTGATTATTGCGATCAGAATAACAAACAGACCCGCGATGATAAACAGAAAGGCAATACCTCTGCCTGGCCCAGTTCCAATAATTTGACCAACAGACGAAGCCAGTGCTCCCCCTTCCATCAACAGCGGATTAAACACATGGTCGGCCAGAAATCCAGCCAAACTGTATGCAATAATAAACCCGAGTTGTGACAGAATACCAATGATTCCCCATACCCTGCCCTGCTTTTCGTTGGCGATATTGTTTCGCACCAGCACATCTGCGCTCATATTGACAAACGGCAGCGATGACAAGAACAGAAAACCTGCGAAGATAATAAAATAAATATTGGTAGATATCCCCAGAAGCGAAAAGGACAAACCGCACAAAATCAGACCCATCACAAGCACACTAGCGTATCTCTTTGTTATTGTAAATATGCCGATGCACAAGCTGCTAATGAGCATGCCGATGGCACTTACAGACTGAAACGTTCCAAGTGTCTTTGCATCCGTGAATGACAGAAGCATCGGACCAATGAGTGTCTCCAGGAATCCCAGATAAAAGGTGACAAGTGAAATAATCACCACCAGCAACAGTACTCCCTTGTTGGTTACAACTTCTCTCCAGCCCTCTTGAATATCGGTGATCCAGTTTTTTCCTTCTCGATCCTCTCGCTCCACTTTCATGCTCTTCCGAATAACCAGCACAGCCAGAATGGCAACCAGGAATGTCAGAATATTAATGACCAGAATGACTTCAATGGTTGTTATACTAAGCAGAATGCCCGCAATGATGGGTGAAAACAGAAACTTCGAGGATTCAGCCAGTTGTACAAGACCGCTTCCTTTTGAGAATTGATCCTTATCCAGCAGGTCCGTAGCAGAGGCCTTGTATGCCGGGCTCTGCAACGCGGAAAACACCGAACTAAAGGCCACTCCCACATAGATATGCCATAATTGGATATCACCTGTGAGCATAATGGACAGAATGAAAATCAAACCGGCTGCCGACCCCAGGTCGCCGATAATCATCATCGTTCGACGGTCGAATCGGTCTGCCAATACCCCTCCAATAGGTCGAAGCAGGATATTCGGCAGAAACGTGAATAAGGTAATCAATGCAACACTTGTTGCCGTATTCGTTTTTTCGAAAGCATACACCCCCAGGGAGAAGGCTGTAAGTCCAATCCCAATCATGGAGATGAGCTGACCGAACCATACTACCAGAAACTTTTTAAATGATTTTTGAACGGTATGTTCCATGGATGATACTCCTTTCTCGGCTAACCTTGATTCGGAAAATAGAGACGAGTGACGTAGGCGAAGCTTCCTTTTTCTGCTCCCAGCACACGTTCCATAATCTGTGTGAATGCTTCAACCTTTTTTTCGAGTTCTTCCTCCTCCCATTGAAAGATGCCTCGATCCAGCAAAAATTGTGACGATACGAGCAGGAATTCGATGGATTCCTTTGGGTTAGGTGTATGAAATACCCCCTCCTGAATGCCCTGCTCTACCACCTCGGCCAAGATGGGACTTAATCGAATTACCGTCTCTACAAGACTCTTTTGGTGCATCTCCACATTATGAACACTGTGCAATTGCTCGATGAGATCATGTTTTCTGCCGTCAGGCTGATTCTGCGCCATCATGATGCGAAAAATTTTGTCATGGGCATTCAGTTTGGGGTCGGACACCACGTGCCTGGCCGATGCCTCCCCGCTCAGAATAAAACGCATGACGATGGCGTTCATGACCTCTTCCTTGGACTGAAAATAATAATAAAATGTACCCTTGGCAATGTTGCACGCCTGAAGGATATCCATGACCGTAGCTTTGGTGTACCCCTTTGTTATGAACAGAATCTCGGCGGCATCCAAAATCTCGTTCCTTCGTTCTTCCGGATTTTTTATCAATCTCATATCCTGGCCTCCGATACGTTCGACCGACTGTCGGTCTATTGTAGTCATGGAGTTCTTTTTTTAGAACCCCATTTCAGTCAACCATTGCGCCAAATGGCTTTCCCTTGTTTTTAGATCCTGACGCTCTCTTGCATATTTTCCAATATTTCTGTCTGCAACAAGCTTACCGTCCATCATAAACAGTACACGTTCCGATCTGGCAGCGACTTTCACATCATGGGTCACCAGCAGAATGGTTGTACCTGTTGCATTAATATCGCCCAGAATATCCATGATTTCATACGTTGATTTGGAATTCAGCGCCCCCGTTGGTTCATCGCCGAATAAAATATCTGGATTATTGATCAGCGCACGGCAGATGGCAATCCGTTGAAGCTGTCCACCTGAGGCTTGGGTGATGTTATGCCCAGCAAGCTCATCAATCCCCATTTTTTTCATTAATGACATTGCCCGTGTATTAATCGTTTCTCTGCTGCTATTCTTGGCCAGATACGCGGAAAGTACGATATTGTCTAATAGATTCAGATTCTTGAGCAGATGAATATTTTGAAAGATGAATCCCATCTTGGTCAAACGTAGACTTGCCAGATCCCTCTCCTCAAATGCCGATATTTTTTTGCCATTAAAATAGACACTTCCAGCACTAATCTGATCCATACCACTTATGTTGTACAGTAAGGTAGACTTGCCTGAGCCAGATGGCCCCATGATGGAAACAAATTCTCCCTTTTTTAATTGAAGGTTGATATCTTTCAAGATGTTATGTTCTTCATTCTCGCCGATCGCTACGGATTTATTCACGTCTTTAGCCTCAAGTATAGTTGTCATCGTTGATCCTCCCTATTCGACAATCATTTTGGAGATGCTCGTTTCTTTGATCGATTGGATGCTTATCCATGCTGTTAGTACAATCGTGCCTGCAAGTAACAATGGACACAAAACATATGCCTGTAACGGGTTAACAACAAAAACAATATTGGAAGCACCAAACGTCGACATAATGGCACTAACCAACAACGGACCCAACGTATTGGACAATATCGTTCCAGTAACAACCCCTAAGATTAATATGACAAGTGACATCACGACATACTTGAACTTGATTTTAGACAAGGCAAACCCAAGACTTCTTAGTACAGCAATGTCGTTGTTGTCCTTGGCTACTAACATCTGAAGGAACAGTGCTGTAATTAAAATAGATATGAAGACACCGATGACCAAGGCCAGCATCGTCACCAATTTCAATTGTTGGATGGTTCCGCCTAACGTCTGATCCAGATAACCTTGAAGATCGGTTACTTTGGCCGGCGAGAAAGCCGCCTCATATTCAGCAATTTTGGTAGCCATGTCCCCGCGATTATTCAGATCCAAACTGACCACATACCACAACACACTATCCTTGTTGTAGGGCAATAAGGCCTTCGCCGTTTTCCCACCATTCGTAACGTCCTGGTATATCCCGCTGACTGTCATCATCTGGTCCTTGCCATTAACCAGCAAGGTAAGTTGCTCACCAGTCTTCAGGCGCAGCTCGCTACTGTTGGCATCAGATAACGCAATTTCATTCTCAGTTGTTGGCGCATTACCGCTAACATAAGACAATGGGAAAATACTGAAATCCCCAGTTTCTACACTCAGATTGTCGTAACTTCCTTCCGCATTTTTAATCTTGAACTGGCTTGTTACCAATGGGGAATATGTTTTGATGTCTTTATCATTTTGGATCTGGGCAACCAGATTGTCATAACGCTGCTCCACATCATCTGTGTGCCTCAAGTCAATGCGAATATCACTTTGTCCAACACCCATATAAGAAATAAAACTTGGCGCCTGCAAAGTGTTCAGGAAGTTGACCGGCACAATCATGATAAATGAACTGACTACAAAGACGAATAACAATAATCGGAACATCTTGATTCGCTGTATGACTTCCTTCAGACCAAGAAAGACAGGTACAGAAGACCAGCGATTGCGGGACAAACTAAGCCGGTTTCGAATGATCTGTGTATCTCCCAGGCTCCCGGTACGGAGAGCATCCACTGCGGAGATGGAACGAAAACGTCGCAGTACCGTTCGACAGAACAGAACAACCATGGCAAATATGATTCCAGCGGCTAATAACGGAATCGCGAAATGCAACAGGGTTGCAGGTGCTTTTCCCATATACAACATGATGTTGGAAACAAATAATCTGTTAACGCCAAGTGATGCAATGTAACCAAGTACGGATGCAAATCCGGCCATAAATACATACTTCATCAGATACAGTCTCTTAATATCCTTCTCTGCGATCCCAATCGCTTTCATGACACTAATCTCACGATAATCCTCTTCGATGGTCGCAAGCATCGTGAATCGGATGCAAAGCATCGCGATCAGAATCAGCACAAGACTGACCAAAATAATAACGGCTGCAATAACTCCGTCGGTCATGGCATTCAATACCTGGAACAGCCCATAGGTTACGACTGGACCCGCATTGGGAAGCCCTGCATTTTGGTAAGCCTGGGTAAATTCACTCGTCAGTCCGGGATCCGTCAACCGGAATTCAATGAGATACTCCATCTCTCCGATGCTCTGCTTCAGTTCCTGCAAATTCCCTGCACTCACGATAAAACGTTTGGAGTGCACAACCGATGGATTCATCTGAGCATCACGGACAAAATCAACGATGGTATAAGAACGCTCAAATTGACCATTATCGATCCGAACCTGGTCGCCCACGCTCAATTTTTTTTGCTGCATGTAATATACCGGAACCGCGATCTCGCCATCGTTAACCTGAATAATCTCACTGTCCAGATTCAACAAATAGTCGAAACCCTGATTCTGTGTAACAAAGTCAATGTCCATAACGCTGTTCTTTTCGGACTCTGCTCCGAGAAACAGATTAGAGCCGTCAATGTTGACCATTTCCACAATCTGATGCTGCTGGACCATGGCATTTTCTTCAGCCCATGTGTTCACTTTGGCCTGATCGAGTTCTCCGGCATGCATTTGCACAAAGTGTGGTGTTTTGGATTCAGAAAATAGATATTGGATGGAACTCGTCAGTTCCATAATCATTCGTGACCCCGAAGATACCAGCAAGGCGGCCAGCAGTACAAAAATAAATAACGCAGCCGTAATCCCTTTTTTTCTCGTTATATCGTTTCTCAGCATTCGTAGCAGCATAAACGAACATGGCTCCTCTCATCTACAAGTTGTTCCTATTTATCTGGAGTCATAAAGCTTGTCAGACAATGCGCCACCATTGAAGGTTGATGCATCATGAACATGTGAGCACCCTCTTTGATGGTTTGAAGCTTCATGGATGTGCGAAAATATCGGCCCCATCTCAACGCTGATTGAAGGGTAACCGTACGATCCAGTTCTCCCCACAGATACAATACCGGCAATGAGAGCGGCTCATATTCAAGCGTTGCTGCAGATTCCAGCATCCTGAAATCCGCACGGATGACGGGCAGAAAATAATTCAATAATTCTTTTTCATGTATCAGTTCTTGCGGAAGAGCTTCATAGGAAAACAGATGATCAATCAGATTTTCGTCTGACATCCGATCATAATTCTGCATCCCGCATTCGTCAGGCGTGTTGCAGGCAGATAACACAAGCCGTAGCGTTTTAGCTACATCTGGACGTTCCTGACATAAGCGCTGCGCAACGAAGTAGGCTGTAATCCCTCCCAGACTATGTCCAAATAACAGACTGCCAGGTTGTATAACATCCAGCAACTTGCTGGTATACAGTTCTACGAGTTGCTGCATATGCTCCAGGGGTGTTTCGGTGTTCAGACCATGACCCGGGGGCGTAAACGCCCAAATTTCCGTGTCAGGAAGGTACGGCACTAGGGGCTGAAAACTGTTGGAGTTGCCACCGAGATAAGGAAAACAGACCATTTGTCTGTCTCCCTTCCCCTTTTGTAGCTGCTCCAAATAGATCGGTTCCATCACTTATCCACCACCATAACCAGGCTTACTTTCTTTCCAGAACATATGCAGGGAATGTCTGAAGTGAAGTATCCACATTTTTACGCTTGAAGATGACATGAATGACAATAGCCGATATTGCAAAAAAGAAAAATTGCATAATTTGAACTTGCGGATTAAAGTAGTACAAATCAATTTGACTTCCTGTGGCTACAAGCCAGAATGCAAGCAGATAAAACAGAAGTGTACCTTTGGTTGCATTGAAGATATAACTTTGGAACACGATAAATGCCATAAGCTGAACAACGTAGTATATGTAAGTGGTTGAGGTGCCAAAAGAGGAAATCAAGTATCCCGGAAGCACCCATAATCCGAACAACAGGCCGGTAATCAGACCACTTGTTATATTATTTTTTAACTTCCCTTGCAAGAATGGAAGCAAAAATCCGATCCAGCCAAACAGCCCACCAATCAGCCCCGTCTCCTTGATCAGATTCACAATCCCCAACCAGATCATTTCAGGTACACTATATGTCAACTCAGGAACCGGTATGCCGAATAACAAGGAACCAAAGTGCATTGTTGATGCAAAGATGATGGAAATTCCGATAATTAGCGGTATCCAGAACAGGTCCTGTCTGCGCGGAACCAGCTTCATAAACATTCCTTTTAATGCTTCCGTTCCGCCCATCACATAACATGTAATTAATCCGGCAATGGAAGGTGAATACAGAGCAACGATCGCAAGTGGATGCATCAAGGTTAACTCACCTGTTATGGGTACAATAAAATCCGCAAAGAACATGAACAAACTTGCGATTCCATAACATGTGCCAAAGGAAATTCCCAAAAACAAATACATATATTTGTTGGACGGGCTGGTTGCCGGACTTGTGACTGGACGAATGGATGCCTGATTAGCTGTAATCATAGTGCCGCCTCCTTCTCAGTCAACTTTCTCTCAATAAGATCATGCAAACGGTTAATCGTGCAGAAATTAGCCAAATCCAGATCTTCATTTGCGATCTCAATCTGGAATTTACGCTCTACAAAGTCCACCAAACGCATCGCAAAGAGCGAATTGACGAACCGCTGCTCAAAATAATTGTCATTATCATTAATTTGAGTGTCCTCATGATCCATGGTGAGGTTGTTCCCGATAAACTCCCGAATTTCCTGACGATAATCCACTGCCCTTCCCCCTTGTTATTGATGTTGCCCCTCGGGCACTAAAACCTCAATGTAATCTGGAAACTCTACAGCCTGCTGCAAATCATGATAAAACAGTACTCTTCCTTCCTGATCTGCAGATTGCTGCTTGAAACCGGCAAAGCGATAGCTGATATTCATCATTCGGTTCCTTCCGGTATCCCTAAAGTCCGCAAGCATCTGTTTGCCCTGCTTCTGAGCTTCACGCATGATATACGTTAGCAGCACACTCCCTGCTCCCCTGGACATTACTCTGCAAGACATCAGAAGCATGTTTAGCCGCCATACTTTCTGCTGCATGTGAATTAGTGCAAGTCCAATTTTGCCATACGTTCCGTATTTGTCTTCGAGTTCACACACCAATAACATATGGTCCTGCGAGGTCATCAGTTGATGCAGCTCCTCGTAACTGTAGGTAATTCCCGTTGCATTTAGCTGATTGGTACGGACAGTAAGTTCCTCTGCACGTTGAAGATCATCCTCAGTAGCCTCGTAGATGGAAAATTTCATGCCGAGCGTAGCCAGAAATTGTTCTGAAGGTCCTTCATACTGTTCCTCAGCCTGTTTACGGAGCGTATCCGCCTGATACATCTGCCTTCTGCACGCAGAGTCGGCTGTAATGAATCGGGGCATCAGCCTTGGGTCATCAAGCATGGCTTCATATTGATCCGCATGAAGTACCTGGATATCAGCATGTACACTTTGCACTTCTTCCAGTTCAAAAGGTTGATCATCCACAAACAGAATGGCATCCATGCCGATATTAATGTTCTGCTGAATCCGCTGAACAGAGACGGACTTCGCATCCCAATGGATTTCGGGATACAGAAAATATTCGGCGATGCCCAGTTCGTTTAGTTTCGCCCAAGCCAGCTCTGCATCATTTTTACTGGCAACAGAATGCAAAATACCTCGCTGGTCCAGTTTTTCAATCACCTCCTTTAAGCCCGGCTTCAGTTGCACATCTGCAGATTCAAGCAAAACTCCATCCCATATGGTGTGGTCCAGATCCCAAACGATGCATTTGATATCCTTGAGCTTTTCCATGGTCATGCCACCCTTCATCTTAGTAGGCATAGAATCCTTGACCCGTCTTACGCCCCCACTGTCCTGCATCAACCATTTTCTGCAACATCGGACAGCATCGGAATTTAGGGTCCTGATAGCTGTCGTACAATACTTTCAATGAATGCACGACCGTATCCAGACCAATCAGATCCGCCGTCTCCAGCGGCCCCATCTGATAATTGAAGCCCTTCTTCATAATGGCGTCTACCTGCTCGGGTGTAGCGATCCCATCCTGCACAATGTACGCCGCTTCATTCATTAACAAGTGCGAGAGGCGATTAGAGACAAACCCAGGCAAATCCTCTATGACAACTGGACTTTTATCAAGAGTTTCCAAAAACGCTACCATCTCATGTTCCGTACCCTGCGTTGTATGATGTCCTTTGATCACCTCCACCATGGATTTAACAGGAACCGGATTCATCAGATGCACCCCAATGACTCGACCTGGGTCAGGCAAAAATGAAGCGAGCTTTGTCACGGAAATACAACTTGTATTTAGCGCAAATAAAGCATCCGGACGAGCCGTGTGGTATAGTCGTGCGTAAACTTCCTTTTTCAACTCCAGATTCTCAGTTACATTTTCAATAATGATACTTGCCTCTTCCACACCTTCATCTTGTGTCTGGAACGAAATTCGTTCCATGATCTGATCCAAGGGCACCTGACCGTACCCTTGCTTCAGGAAGCAAGCTGAACGATATTCACGACGTATAACATCAGGAGCGTGTTCGATGACCGATGCCGAAATATCCTGCAAAATCACACGATAACCAGCCCTCGCGACATCCAGTGCTGTGGCGCATCCCATCACCCCTGCGCCAATGATTGCAATGAGTCGATTATGCATACCTAATCACCTCCTTATTGAGCTACCATCAGATCAGCTCGTCGTAGAGCTCTTTCATTTCTGCAAGTGCTGCTGGGACACGCTCACTAAACCAGGCAACATCCTGCATATCAAGCAGGATATTCGGATACATTCGCGAGAGCGTAGATACCAGAACACCGTGCTCAGCAAGCTTGCTATTTAACAAAATATCAAAAGACATCAATTCAAACGTATAATCAGCCGTATCCGTAAGCGGCTCCGTGCAACAGTGATAAGAAGCACAGCCAGACGGACCCTGAACAATTAAAGGCAGACCTACCTTCACTGCTTCCTGGCAGAGTATGTCATGCATCATCTCAGCGTGGCGGTTCATGCTGTTCATCGCCTGTCCTCCATTGCGGCCCAACATTTCCAGCGTAGTTTTTACAGCAGCTGTACCTAATGGATAGCCATTAAACGTACCCGCATGAATTACTTTTTTGTCTACAAGCAACTTCATGATATCCGCTCGGCCAACCAGGGCTGACACCGGAACTCCGCCACCGGCGATTGCCTTCCCAAGTGTAGTCAGATCGGGTGTTACACCGAATAACTGTTGGGCACCACCGAGTCCCATACGGAATCCTGTTATAATCTCATCAAAAATGAGCACGACCTGGTACTGGTCACATAACTGTCTGACTTTTTGCAGATAACCCGGAGCAGGCATGACTCCGCCTCCATTTACACAAACCGGCTCCATGATTACTGCTGCAATGTCGTCTCCATGCTCGCGAAATAGTTCCTCCAGACGGACTGCGTCATTCCATGGCAGGAGGTAGGATTGAGATTCCATGGCATCCCTTGCCCTCCCCTTTGTTCCTTTCATGTCACCAGGATAGTCTGAAGGTACAGGCAAACCTGTACGTGCAGTCTTGCCACCCATAATATTGTCCGCATTGCCATGATAATGGCCTTCAAAACGTACAAAGCGATTTTTACCTGTCCACGCCCGGGCAAGACGAAGTGCATTCTGGACAATCTCCGTGCCTGATAACCCAAAACGAATCATCTCTGCTGAAGGTACATATTGATGGATCAGTTCCAGAGCCTCTGCATCCAGATCGCAATGACTTACGGAAAGAACACGGTCAATGGTATCCTTCAGACACTCGTTATACTCCTCGTTGCCGTGGCCAACAATGAGGGCACCAAAGCGGGCATATAGATCCAAATACTCGTTGCCGTTCATGTCCGTCACTCTGCTTCGGGAAGCATGCTTGAAATGGAGCGGCGTCTCTTCCCAAGGAAGGTGAAAATTATAGTGGACACCGCCAGGCAGCCATTGTTTCACCCGCTGATTGTACTGCATCATCTCCGTGATCATCCCTTATCGCCTCCCCCACTTGTCTGGTTTACTGCTTCATATCGCTCCAATAACCTGAACCGATCTTGCGGATCATCCAGCGAATAGGCTGCAGGCAAAGTCTTATTCTCAGCCATCATATTTCTTACGCTCTGGCCTGGACCGATATCGATCCATACCGTCGCTCCCAGATTTTGAACGCGTGCCAATGCCTGATTCCAGCGAATAGGTTGCAAAAGCTGGCTGCTCAGCAGCTGAGGAATGTCCTCGGCTCCACTAATGAACTCACCATGTACTGTAGAGCATATGGGAAACACCGGTGCAGAGAAGGAAACCCCTGCAAGCATCTCTTCAAGCTCAGGCTGAATGAACTGCATCAACTCGCTATGATAAGGTGCATCTGCCTTCATTGGCATCATACGAAAAGGAATGAATTCCCCACCGAAGCCATCCACCTGATCATCCAGCAGTTGAAGACCCTTCACAGTACCTGCGACGACAAACTGTCCCGGTGAATTATAACCGGAGATCGTCACATACTCGTTCTGACGAATATTCTCGACTAATTCTTCAAGCGCTTCTTGGGTTACATCAACAACAATACCCGCTCTTCCTTTTTGCTCCTGAATGGAGCGATGCATCAACGCACCACGCTGAGCTGTAAAACGGATTCCATCAGCAAATCGCAATGCACCCGCCGCTACTAAAGCCGAAATCTCCCCCAAACTGTGACCTACTGCATAATCTGGAGTCATTCCAGTCCGGCGAACAAATGAGTCAAATAGAACGTAGCTTGCCGTCAGTACAGCAGGCTGAGCATATTCAGAGACCGTCAATTGATCCAGGGTCCCTTCCATAACCAGTGCCTTCAAATCAAATCCAATCACCTCGCTTGCTTCCGCAAAGATCTGATTCGCCTCCGGCTCACTGTCCAACAACTCGCTGCACATTCCGATATACTGGCTTCCCTGGCCAGGAAATAGCGCACAAAACGTCATACGCCACCGCCACGCTTGTAATAGGCTTTTAATCCGTAATGCGAGATCATCTCCTGCTGCATCTGAGAAGAACCTTCAATAATCTCCAGAATTTTGGCTTCCTTATACAGCCTGGCAACAGGATATTGGTTACTAATTCCGTTCGCACCATGCACCTGTAACGCATCGCTTGCAACTTCAACAGCAACTTTGGACGTAAAATATTTGGCGATTGTTGTCTCCATGGCAGCCTGCGGGTCCCTGGCTTCTCTCAGCTCGGCTGCCCGTAAACATAATGCTCGTGCTGCATGGACTTTTGTCACCGCATCTCCAATCATGCCGCGAATCAGCTGAAAATGACTCAGCTTCTGATCAAATTGCTTCCGCTTCCTTGAGTAAGTCACCATGGCATCCAGCGCTTCCTGCGCAATCGCCAGCCCTGCCCAGGCTATGCTATATCTGCCCTGATCCAGCGCCCCGGTTACGATGTACTCAAAACCTTCATTTAGACGTCCAATAATGTAATTCTTTGGTACACGCACCTCATGGAGATCAATCTCAGCTATACCTGTCTCTCCCGCAACCATGACACCTTCAATAGGTTTGGTCTGTACACCCTCAAACTGGCGTTCTACCCAAAAAGCAGTGCTTCGTCCCTGATTCGAGGCAATAATGATAAATACATCTGCCAAATGTCCAAACGTGATCCACTTCTTTTTTCCATTCAAAACATAACAGTCCGATTCTTCTCTCCACTCGGTCTTTACACTTTTGGCATCCGAACCAACTTCCGGTTCAGTCAGGCCAAAGGCAGCAATCCATTCTCCCTTCACCAACTTGGGCAGCCAGGACGATTTTTGCTCAGGCGTTCCGAAACGTACCAAAGTTTCACTTACAAGTGAAGTATGTACCGTTAACAAGCTGCGAACGGCTGGAAGAGCCTTGCCAAATACTTCAGTCAACAGCCCGTACGCCCTGGGGCCGAGACCCATGCCGCCATATTCAGCGGGGATCGAGGCAGCCAAGTAACCTTTTTCAGCCATGGCACGGATCAATGTTCTGGGAATGGCTTGCTGCTCTTGAATCTGTTGAGCATACGGACGAATTTCACGGGCAGCAAACAATTCAGCTTCATGAATGATCTCTTGCTCTATATCCGCTTCAATCATTCGACAACCCCCTCTTGAAGAAGAGATTCATTGAGATAAGCGGCGAACTCGGCAATTGTTTTGTATTCAAACAACGCAACCGGACTGATGTCAACTTGAAGATGCTTGCGCGCACGGTTAATGATCTTGAGCGCCTGCACAGATGAGACACCAATTTTCAAAAAATTCATCTCTTCATCAATGTCCTCTGGCTCCTGATTCAACGCTGCTGCAATCTCGCTTTTGATAAAAAGCTCAATTTCTTCTTTTGTCATATCATGACCTCCGTTCCCTGATTCACATCTATCCAATGTACATACGGCTCGAATGGATGTGCTGGCAGATGTACAATCTGGCCAGAGCCATTCGGATGTAACTGTTCCCAATCCAGCGCAGCACCACGTACATAAAGCTGTCCCAGTAATAAAGCAAGCTGATCCTCCATGGTAAGCGTCGACTTGGCAGACAGGCGAATGAAGCTCTCCTTGCCACTGTATTCAAGCTGCTGCACTGTCTGATCTGCAGCAATCATAATTACAATGTCGGCGCTTGCCATCTTGCCAGGTGTGTCCTGCAGACTGTCTAACGTCACTCTGTTGTTCACTGGAATGGATTGGCTTGCATGAGCGCTGTGATGTTCCTCGCCATCCAGATGTAAACTGGATACAAGCTCCTCTCCTGCAGCTATTCCTCGAATCTCCTGAATGGAAGGGACCAGACGTACAAGTGTCTCAAGCAAGGTCACCCAGTAGTTCAAGGTGGATACCGTATCTTCATTAGAATCGTCTGGCCTGATTACCTTACGAGCTTGAGCCTCATCTTCTCCGCAAATCTCATGCCCCCCAACCACAATATTGACACGAGCAGCTCGGTTTCTAGGCTTGAAGCCAAATTCCATCTCTTCGATGCTCCACTCTCCGGTTGAGCTGACAGTTACTGCTGCACGATGCCGATAATGTTTTCTATATCTGTTTCGGGTAAAACAAAGATCCTCTGGTGCCAGGTCCACATGTTTCTTCACATACTGCTCCGTGTTATCAATCAGCTTTTTTAAAGCATGCTCTGATTTGGCAGAGAACGTTAACAACTGGCCTCGTGCCGGGGCAACTGCACGGACAGGGGCTTTCCATTCCTCCAGCACAATGTGGGCATTCGTACCTCCCAGTCCAAATGAACTGATGCCTGCCTTCCGTGTTTTTCCTTCAGGTACATCCCACGTTTTATGCTCGCTAACAATATGGAACGGCGATTGGTCCAGTCGTAGGGCCGGATTCGGATTATCCATATGCAGACTTGGTGCCAGTTCACCATGCTGCATACTGAGCAGAACCTTGGCAAGACTGGCTCCACTGGAGGCTGCAAATAAATGACCAATATTGGTTTTGACTGAACCTAATCCAATCGAATTGTCGCTTGTGCATCCCTTTTCCCGGAACAGTCGGAGCAAGGCATTCACCTCAATTGGATCTCCAATCCTTGTCCCCGATCCATGTGCTTCAATATAAGAAATCTCGCTCGGATTTAGGTTGGCATCGCGATAAGCGGCACGGAGCACCTCATATTGTCCCTGAGGGTTGGGTGCCATAATGCCCAGGGAATATCCGTCGTTATTCACCGCTGTCCCGCGAATCACACCATAAACATGCTTATTGTTGCGAACTGCCTCTGTTAGCGGCTCCAGATATACAACAACAGCACCTTCTCCCAAGACTGAACCATCTGCTTCCCGGTCAAATACCTTCGTATGTTGAGTGGAAGAACAGATTCCAGCATTGCGTGATAGTTGATGAACATGCGGTGTAGCCAAAATGTTCGCTCCACCTACAACTGCTCCAGAGATACGCTTGTCCTGAATGGCCGCCACAGCTTGTGTCAGTGCTACCAGAAAAGAAGAACATGCTGTATCTATCGACAGTGCCGGCCCTGTAAAATTGTACATGTGTGAAATGGAGGCCGCTGCAATATTGGACATATTGCCTACCATAGCGTGAGAATGAACAGCCTTTCCAAGACTCCGGTTCATATAATCAACAACCAGATCGAAGTATGTGCTTGGGTTAATCCCTACATACACACCCACATCACGCTTCTCCTCATGATCCACGAGCATACCTGCATCCTCCAGCGCCTCATGAGCAACTTCCAGCAACTTCCGATGTTGCGGATCCATAAATGCAGCTTGTTCAGACGGGATTTCAAAGAAGTCGTGATCAAACGTATCCGGTTGCTTCAGTTCCCCAATCCAGTCATCCCAACCGGGTTGCTTGGAACGTGTTGCACGCTCTAAGCTAACCCGGTCAACACTATCTAACCCGTTAACCAGATTGCTCCAGAACTGCTCTTGGGTGTCGGCATCAGGCAGACGCAGAGACAGCCCGGTAATAGCAATAGCACGATGTACATTCAGGTGATTATCTGTTGTTTCAGCTTGTTCAAAGTCCTTCTTTTCTGCTGGAAGTTCCTGCAGATATTCCACCATCTCACGTACTGTACTGCAAAAAACAAGTAGTTCTTGTCCTAATTCACGCCCCATATGTGCAGACAGCTTGTCAAGTAATTGATAGGAGAGAATGGAATTGCCTCCAAGTGCGAGAAAAGAAGTATCCATCTCAATCTTTCCTGCGGGTAATTGAAGAATTTCGGCCCAGGCTTTACGTACGGTATATTCCAAAGACGATGTGGAAACCGTCTCGTGTTGTTGCTGTTGTGTGTTTTGGCGAATCAGCTCTTCAATGGCCTCGATGTCCTTGGTAAATACTCCACGCTCATATTCGTTTCTCAGCATGAAGCGCTGGACCTTGCCACTCGTCGTTTTGGGAATAACCTTGATTGGGAGAACATGGGTGATCTCAATACCCAATCCAGCCCTCATACGTTGGATCAGATCCTGGCGTACATCCAGAAACTGTGGAGTGCCCGATTTGTATTTAACAAATACAAGCAGCTCTTCTACTTGTTTGAGGCTGTTAAAGTGCCCGACTACCGTCAGATTCCCTCTAGGAATGCTGCTATTCTGGTACAAAATTTCTTCAAGATCATGCGCATAATGGTTCTGTCCCCGAATAAACACAATGTCCTTGATTCGTCCGCTTACAACCAGGGAGCCATCAGCCATATAACCCAAGTCTCCAGTGCGAAGCCACCCATCCATATACATTTCACGATTGATCTCCGGGAGACTGTAATATCCGGAGGTTACCGATTCCCCACGGATCTGGATTTCGCCAACAACCCGCTCATCCAGCACTTCACCCTGTTCATCCGCAATCCGGATTTGAATCCCTGTCATGGGATATCCTTCATGAACAAATTCGATCACATCCGAAGTATGGCTATCACTGCTAGGCAGCTGGACTGGCACAGCCAGTCCATCCTGCACCAGCCGCGAACGTGAAATACGTTCAATTCGCGGCTCTTCCCCCAGTCTGGAGGTACATACACCTACTGTCGCTTCGGCCATGCCATACGCAGGAAACATCATATTGGGACGATAGCCACAAGAGCTGAATTTTTTGACAAATCGCTCAATAACAGACGTTGATATAGGCTCTGCACCATTCAAGGTCATACGCAGTGAAGACAGATCAAGCGTTGAGAGCTTGGAATCCGGGATCTTCTGAACCATCCATTCAAAACCGAAATTGGTACAGCAAAACCATTTTCCCTGATGCTCCGTAATCTTGCGCAAGAACAGATAAGGCGACCGTACGAAGGTATAAGGTGACATCACCATGATGTTGGCTCCACTCAGGACGGGTGTCAGATGCTGTCCAAATATCCCCATATCATGCGTATGCGGCAACCAGGTAAACACATTATCTCCTTCTTCAGCTCCAAGAAAAGTCTTGCATGCAATACTGTTGGCGATAATATTGTGATTTGTTAACTGCACACCTTTGGGAATTCCCGTGCTTCCTGATGAGAATTGCAGGAACACAATGTCATCAGGAGAGGTTGGGCATAGATCGGCCATCTGCTGGCCTGCTTGAAGCTGATTCACGCTAATCAACATAAGATCTTTGAATACCGGACTTTCCGCAAGCTGCTTATACTTGGGCATGTAGGCTTCCTCGACGATCACAACCGGACGCCCGAGTACCTCCCACACTTTCGTGAATTTCTCCAGACCAGCTGAGCCTGGTTCCCAGGCGGCTGGAGGACTAACAGGGGCGACAATAATGCCCCCCAGCATACAAGCCCAAAATGTACGGTAAAATTCCTGTGACTGGTCAATTTCCAAAATAACGACCTGTCCTTGTTGAATGCCTTGCTCCTGAAGAGACTGCAGGTACTTGCGCGCCTGCATCAGTAATTCAGGATATGATTCAAACTGTTCGTCACCTGAAGAGCTGATATAGGTCATTCCCTTTTCTGGATGAGTATCTGCAATGTAGATTAACATCTCAGCCACTGTTGAATAATGCTCTGGCACAATCAGCTCGGGTCCTCGCTGTATGGATTTACTGGACATGTTGCACCTCCATTGCCTCATTGTGAACTACCACTTTCACATCGCTACCAAGCTTGTCATCAATCAGCTGTTTCATACGTTTGATGTCCAGACCAGCCTGACAGGCCAGATGTACGTACAGACACTCTTCGTCGTAGCGAATTACCCATTCGAATTGGGAGAGTCCCGAATTCGAATCTTGGTCATCCGACGACTGAGACGACATTGGGATCGCTTCGCTGCTGGAGATGAAGCCTTGATAATTAAACAGAATCATCTGACGCGGCTCCTGTTCTGCTTGCCTGTAGGCAGTTCCCAATTGTTCCCGTATGCCATCATATTGTGCCGAGAGGGAAGAATCATGTGTAAGTGCCATAAAGTTAATGCTGTGTCGCTTCGTAAATTCCAGACGTTCCAACAGATCTTCCTGTGTGAATTCACTGTCTACCAGCACTGGAATCAGATCAAGGAATTCTCCCACATAATCGTAGTAGGATTCTTCGCCATACTCCCTTCCGTAATGCACCAGGGCTATTGGCAATTGGCTTATGTTCAGATAAGCCGCAATGATGTTGGCAAAAGTTTCAAAGCATGTCCACCAAACATCTGCAGGCTCCTTCCCTGCAAGGGACAACTCGACAGTCATCGCTGAAGGCGACAATGTTTCTGTTTCCTTCAACTTGTTCATGACGATGGTGTTACATCTATGCCATGCCTGAAGTGAAAATTGTTTCTTCATTTCATCTTCAGTTACCCCTATGGGGCCTTGAGACAGAAAATTTACATAATCCTCATAATTTCGATCACTCTCGAGCTCTACACCTTGCGGTCTATATAATGCCTTCGACTCAAGTTGTTGTTTGATAATTTGGGCACTCATACCATCAAACGCAAGGTGATCAAAACTCCAAATCAGCTTATGCTCTGTGGCTCCTGTACGCAAAATACATAGACGCCATGGTAGTTCCTTCAACGTATACGTTTTGTGTAACAGAGACTGAACCAGTCTGTACTCCAGCTGCTCCATTGTAGCCGAAGCATAATGACGAATATCAAGATACGGGATAAGCTGTTGCAGCATGTCCGCCGCTAATGACATATCACATGGATGCCAATACAATTGTTCTTCCTCATATATTATGCTGTGCAGTAACTGATGCCGGGACATAACCCCAAGTATCAGGTGTTTTACAGCTTGTTCATTCAATTCGCCTTCCAGCGTTGTTGTAAATCCGCTTGCTCGTGAAGTCGTAGAAGCATGTGCTTGTTGAATTGGAGATAGTGGGAATTGACCCATAGGGGTCATGCCAGCCATAAAAGATGAAACCTGATTGCAGCTGTTTAAGACATGCAGGACCAGGCTGTCCAGTTGTTTCTCATGAAGTGTTATGTCCTGTGGTATGACTATCGGGGACTGAATATGCAGGCTATCTTCGGACCAAACTGACGCCGGAGGATTAATATCTACCAATTTGGCAAGTCCTCTAACTGTCGGATATTGGAATAATTCGTTCACATTGATGGCAATTCCTTCTTTTGCCAAAATTTGAGTGAATGCAATCGCTTTGAGCGAATGCCCCCCATTTTGAAAGAAGTGATCTTCCACACCAATGCCTGGATTACCCAGGATCTGTTGCATGGCGGCAAGAATGACACGCTCTGTTTTTGTCTGAGGTGAACTCACTTCCATAGACCTCTGCTGCTCTTCAACCAAATGCTCGGACAATGCTCTTCGGTCCACTTTGCCATTGGCATTAATCGGAAGATGATCCATTCGAATAATTCGTGCAGGCACCATGTACTCTGGCAGTTGCTGGTGAAGTTCTCTTCGAATATACTCAACATCTGCCCCAGTGTCGCTTGTATAAAAAGCGGCAATGTAAAGACTTCCTGATGGTTCTGTAACTGTCATGACAAAGGCATCACGAACTCCCGAAAGACGCTCCATGCAATTGCCTATCTCCGATAACTCAATGCGAAAACCTCTAATTTTGACCTGGAAATCCGAACGTTCAATAAAAATCAGACTGCCGTCAGCCAGACGTTTGACGATGTCACCTGTCCGATACATTCGTTCTCCCTTGCGGAAGGGATCATCAAGAAAGTGTTTTCGGGTAAGATCCTCACGGTTAAGATATCCAATACCCACCGCATCCCCACTGATATACAGTTCACCTGGAACGTTGGGTGGCACAGGCTTCAGCTCATCATCCAGAACATACAAAGCTGTGTTAGACAGGGGGTAACCAATGGGCAGTGAGCCAGTATAAGGCTCTGTTTGCTGTAATAAGTGGTAGGAGGCAAAAAAGGTTGCTTCCGTTGGCCCATATCCATTTAACAGCCTGCCAGGTCCCACACATGCAAGCGCTTTGTTGGCATGGCTCATCGATGCAGCTTCACCACCAAACATCACTCTACGCACATTCTTCAAGCATTCAGCATCCCAATCCACCAGCATATTAAACAAGGATGTCGGAATATAAAATACTGAAATCCGTTGCTGTCGGATGACATCCGCCAAACGAGCCATATCCAAAATGGTCTCTTTTGAGATTAATACAAGAGTAGCGCCATTTATTAATGAAGCAAAAATATCGAAAATGGAACCGTCAAACGCATAGTTAGAAATTTGCAGGATACGATCCTCTGGCACGACGGTGACAAAATTACTATTTTTCATGACTTTGGTGACATTGCGATGACTCATCACAGTCCCTTTCGGGGTTCCTGTAGACCCTGATGTATAAATGATATAAGCCGGGTCAAGAGCGGTCGTGTTCATATCTTCAACGGGCTCCTGCATGTCTCCTGAATCAAATGCTGCCAGTTCATCTGCCGGCACGATACAAGGAACTACAGACTGCCATGTGGAGGCATAAGCCGTTTCAGTCAATAACACAGCTGCATCGCAATCTTGCACAATAAATTCAATTCTCGATGGCGGCGAAGCCGGGTCGATCGGAACATAACTGCAACCGAGTTTGAGTGTAGCAAGAATACTGATCATCTGGATCGGTCCACGGTCCAGAATGAGAGCAATACTGGAGCCTGATTTTATCCCTTGTCCAAGCAACCTGAACGCCAGCCACTGAACACGTTCATTCAGATCCGCATAGCTCCATTCACCGTCCTCCCAGACCAATGCTGTCTTCTGTGCATGCACATGAACTTGTTCCTCGAATAATTGGGAAATGGTCGCATCTCGCGGATACTGAGCGGCATTATCGTTGACTCCGTACAGCAGCCATTCCTCTTCCTCCGGTGTAGTGAGCTTAATCTGACCAATTCGTTCATTATCCCCTGTTGTGATCTGAGACAGGATATACCGGAATTTATCCAGCATCAGTTCCATGGACTCCGCTTTAAACAAATCCGAGCGATAGTCAAGTTCAACCGTGTAACATTGCTTATGCTCGACCAGTGTCCAAGTCAGATCAAATTTGGCATCCACCTTACCTTCGACCCATGGTTCAAGCATCAGTTCCCCGGCTTCAGGATCATCGGTTCCCATATTAATGTAATTTAACACCACATCAAATAGGGGGTTGCGGCTTAAATCACCGAATAGACCAAGTTGTTCCACCAGTGCTTCATAAGGATAATGTTGATGCTCATAACAGGATAACAGCTTGCCACGCATCTCATTCAAATACGTCTCTGTGGACCATTCTCTGTCCATGCTGGTGCGAATGGCAAGCATGTTCACGAACATACCCATAACGTTGTTGAGTTCTGGCTTCTCACGCCCCGCAACCGCTGTACCAACGACCAAGTCGTCTTGACCTGTATACTTCCAGATTAATAGATTCAAAGTTGCCATAAACAACATATAAGGTGTAAGCCCTTGTTGAGTACAGAAGTCATTGACCTGTGTGCTTAACGACTCACCAAGTTCAATGGAACGTCTGTCTCCGCTGTAAGATGACGCGCCATGTCTTGGGAAGTCTGTAAGCAATTCAACCGGTGCAGGCTTGTCCTCAAATTCCCGTATCCAAAACTTGGCGTCTTCAACAGATTGTCCGTGTGACGCAGCTTCATCACGCCATTCCGCATAATCCTTATACTGAATGTCAAGAGATTGTAATGTTTCTCCTCTGTACATGCGAGCAAAATCCTGCATCAGGATCGCAATGGAACTCTGATCCGAAATGATATGATGCATGTCGATGAATAAGATGTGTTCCTCTTGAGAAAGGCGAATGAGCTTAACACGAACCAATGGTGCGCTGGTCAGATCAAAAGGCTTTATCCATTCCATGACCTGTTCTAACCCTGCTGTTTCTAATTCCAGCAACTCCACCACGCTTGGAACCTGCTCCTCGACAATTTGGAAAAGCTCACCGTCAATCATTTCAAACCTGGTACGGAATGCTTCATGTCTCTCTACCAGTGCATCCATGATTACTCTGAATTGGGCAGGGTCAAGTTTTCCTCTTACCATATAAGAGCTGGCGAGATTGTACGCCGTACTCTCACCTTTCATCCACTCATGCACCACATACATTCTTCGCTGTGCAGAAGTGGTCTTGTATTTCTCTTTCTTAGTAACAGGCAAGATTGGGTCCACTGAATTGGAGTCACTTGTAGCCTGATGTTCAGCAATCCATTGAACCATGTGTTCAAACACAGAATGATCAAAAATCTCTTCCAGCCCCAAATTTAGTCCAAACATTTCTTTAATCCTCGACGCCAAGGAAATCGCTTTTAAAGAATGACCTCCAAGCTCAAAGAAATCATCTTCAAGGCCGACTTCTCCATTACCAAGCAACTCCTGCCACAATTGCGACAATACATGCCTTATCTCATCATCAGTCCGTTGAACCCTGACTTTCCCAGATGGAGATTGGTCTAATGCTGCGATAGAACCCGCTGCAACCTGCGACATACCTGCAAGCTGATACAACGCAACATCATGTTGATGAACAATGGGATCAAAGGAATACGTCGGCAGGGAGATTTTTTGCCTACGCCCCGTTCCGTTTAACTGTTCCCAATCCAACTCCATGCCAGAGCACCAGCAAAAAGCAAGTACTTTCATTAAATACACGTCTGCCTCAAGCAAGCTCTGACGATCTCCAGTAAGAGCAATGATGTTTGGCTCTGATAATGAATCCGGGGCTATTTGTTCTGTATCCTGCAGCTGATTCGAAACGATCCACAGCGTATGCCCAGCAGATTCAGAAAGCGTCTTGCGATTTAGCAGCGTGAACAGGAAATTTGGAGATAACAGTGGTGCAATACTCGACGCAAGGTCTGTTACAGTTGCATCTGTCATCCTTCCTGTCAAAGCATCTGACAATGCTCCTTCTTGTAGTGACCAATGCTCCAGATTGTATAGAAGCCCAACGGCATGTACTGGATCAAGTGCATCACTAATAACCAACCCCACCAGTTCGCCAACGCCTTGTCCACAGACAGCATCCGGCTTGATACCAAGCTGCATCACGGTTTTATAAAGAGCATATTGCACAACAAAGCACTGCATACGCTCAAGCCTTGAATCGGTTAACGATCGCCCTATGCCCTGGCGAATGGCATACTGTTCCTTGGACTCAAAGAGATTCAGTATCTCTTCAAAGTGCTGCTTGAATATCTCTGAGACCTGGCTGCGATACACAGAAGCATATAGTTCCCGAATCTTGCGCGCTTCCCAACTTGCATTTCCGCTGAGATAAAACATGACCTTAGGCTTCCCATTCATCACACTTGCCTGTGTCTCAAACTCTACAGACTGCTCGCTTGGCGGAATATAACCGTCTACAACGATTAGTGCTTTACGATGAATGAATCTGCTTCTTCCCTTCTGTAGCGTCCATGCAGCATTGGGCAACTGCTCCGGCAATGCATGGATCGCCTGTAGAACCGAATCGTACGTGCGTTCCAGCGCAGATTCACTTTTGGCCGAGAAGGGCAGCAGAAGCAATGATTCATAATTGGCTTGGCTCTCTTGGACGGGCGGTTGCTCCAGAATGACGTGAGCATTAGTACCCCCGATCCCAAACGAACTGACACCTGCTCGCAGGACATGCTTCGCGTCTTCTAATGACTGTGGCTCCTTGTTGATATAGAAGGGACTATGCTCCAGTTCCAACATCGGATTCGTCCGATTCATATGAATCTGTGGCGGAACCACCCGGTGATAAAGCGTCAGTACGGTTTTAATAAAACCGGCTACACCTGCTGCCGCATCAAGATGCCCAATATTGGCTTTGACAGAACCTAGAGCACAATAATTTCTACGATCTGTTCCCCATGACTGCCTGAGCGCTTCAATTTCAATCGGGTCCCCCAGTTTGGTTCCTGTTCCATGCGCCTCCAGGTAGGAGATCTCTTTTGGAGAAACTCCCGAACGATGAAGGGCTGATTGAATAACCTTGACCTGCCCGGCCACACTCGGTGCCGTATATCCAATCTTGTCCATGCCATCATTATTAATCGCTGAACCTTTAATGACTGCATAGATATGATCTCCATCTCTCTGCGCGTCGCGGAGTGACTTGAGCACAACCATTCCGCATCCATTACCAGACACAGTACCAGATGCCTGCTCATCAAACGGTCTGCAATGACCATCCTTTGAATAAATCATGCCTTCATGCCAGCGATAACCTTCTTTGAGCGGATAGGAGATAGAGACACCTCCCGCAAGTGCCACATCACACTCCCCACGAATCAGCGATTCAGCAGCTTGGTGGATAGCGACCAAAGAAGTTGAACATGCGGTCTGTACGGCCATACTCGGCCCTCTCAGATTTAATTTGTGAGATACTCGGGTTGTAATATAGTCCTTTTCATTTAAAGTCATGGCTTCAAAAGCATGTAGCAAATTACCGGAACGACCTAGAAATTGCACCATCCACGGTAAGCTCAGTCCACTTCCGGCAAACAATCCTATAGATCCCTCATAACTGTAAGGATCACACCCGGCATGCTCAAGCGCCTCCCATGAGCACTGATGCAGCAGCCGTATTTGCGGATCCATCATATTGGATTCCTGATGCGGATATTCGAAAAACCCGGAGTCAAAATACTCAGTATCTTGCAGTACACCTTTGGCCCGTACATAATCAGGATGTTTGAAGTCTTCCGGTCGTACACCCGCAGCGGTTAGATCCTCCTCATTCAGACGGGTGATACCGTCCTTACCTGCCATTAGATTATCCCAGAACTCCTCAATATTTCTTGAGCCGGGAAAATGCCCTGCCATGCCAATGACTGCGATATCCGACGACGAAGAATCTCTGCTACTGTGGTCTGAAGCAAACGAGATACTCTGTTTTGGTCTGCTCTGTGCCGGTCTGCTCTGCTCCACTTTGCTGTGTTCAACTGTGCTCATCACATCATCTTTGGGAGCTGTTGTCGGGTCCGGGTTCGTAACAGGATATCCAGCCGTAGCGATATGCCCGCTCTCCTCTCGCACCTGTTGTGTAACTGTCGGCAGCATCTGCTCAGCCACCAGATGATTGACCAGTGATGCAATGGAGGAATGCTCAAACAATTGCACCAGCGGAACGCTTTTATCCAGATAGGCATTCAGCCGATTATTGATCAAGATAAGCCCCAGCGAGTTGCCTCCGATGTCAAAAAAGTGATCATGGATATTAACCGTATCCAGATTCAATATTTCCTTCCACGTTGCAATGAGCATCTGCTCCAGATCAACTTTTGCCCGCTCCATTCCTTGAATCGATGAGCCATAAACCAGAGCAGGGTTATCCCTCTCTCCCGTTTCGAAATCAGCCAGACGAAGGGCATTGCGATTCAGTTTGCCGTTAGGCAGCACAGGCAGATTTTCCAGACAAATCAAGCGAGAAGGCATCATGTACTGTGGAAGCCGCTGCTTTAACCAGGTCCGAAGCTGTACGTCTTCATCTTCCATAACGGAAGGCCCAATCCCAGGCTTCAGACTGTAGAAAAGGATTAATTGCAATGAATGTTGCTCGGCCCCTTCTACCTTAACGACAGCTTCTCTTACACGTTCATAATTCATCGCTGCCTGCTCAATCTCGTTCAGTTCAATCCGGTAGCCACGAATCTTCACCTGCTGATCCAACCGTCCCATTAACTCAACATCCCCATCCGGCAGTATACGGGCCAGATCGCCAGTTCGGTACAAACGGCCTCCCAACACATTCGAGTTTGCAATGAATCGGGCATCGGTCTCAGCTGCATTGTGCAGATAACCGCGGGATAATCCTTTTCCTGCAATGCACAGCTCTCCATAACTTCCAGGTGGCAGTATTTCACCTTCATCATTCAGAATATAAATCTCTGTATTGGTAATGGGCTTGCCAATGGTAATCGCGGCTGTGTCATTCAATTCTTTGGTCGTTGACCAGATCGTAGTTTCCGTTGGTCCATACATGTTAAAGACTCGAGCGGGCGTAAGTCGCTTCAGATCGGTGAGGAGTCCCACAGGGACATTTTCCCCTCCGGTAAGAACACACCGCAGATTGCCCAGCGCCTGAGCGAATTCCGGATTTTCGACAAATGCCTTAATGCGTGAGACCGTGCTAAGAATGTGCGTAACACCATGTTCACGTATTCGACGTGAAGCAAGAGCCGGGTCAAGCTGTTCCTGCTCATTGGCCAGATACAGCGAATATCCGGTGCATAGTGGTGCCCACACTTCAAATCCGAAAATATCAAAAGATATGGTCGTTACACTGATGATGCGATCTGTCTCATGTGCAAAAATATGTCGGTGCCTGATGTCCTCAACAAAATTGACCATCGCCTCATGAGTAATCATGACCCCTTTGGGACGACCCGTCGATCCTGAGGTGAAAATTACACAGGACAGGTCCGAAGACAGGAAGTTTACGTCCGGGTTAACGGATGAGCGCACATCCTGGGCAGTTGGATCATACACGAATCGCTCTCCGCTAAAAGTCACTGTGCCTTCTTCATCAGGCGTACACAGTAATACGTTCATTCGGCTATCTTCGATCATATTCAGGATACGCTGCGGCGGAAAAGTAGGGTCCAGAGGCACATAAGCCGCCCCAGCTTTCAGCACCGCCAATAGCATAATGATCAACGATTCATCACGTCTGGATAATATGCCCACAGGTTCATCCCGGCGTACACCTTGATCAATAAGCTTCCAAGCCAGCGTATTAGCTTTTTCATTAAGCTCCCTGTAGGTAAAAGCGGCTCCGGATGATACAAGGAGAGCTTCCTTGTCTGGTGTGTGTTCTGCCTGCAGCTCGAACAGCCGATGCAGACCCACCGCAGGAGTGTAATCCAGACGTGGACCAGCAAGCAGATGGACTGGGTGCTCATGAGAACCAATGTTTCTCTCAAGCAGTTCGCTCAGAGACAGATTGGGCTGTTGTACAACCTCTTGGCAGAGTCCGATAAACTCCTGCATCATACCTTCAACTGTGTCCCGGCGGAACAGATCCATCGAGTATTCGATATATCCTTCAATCACCTGCTTCTCCCTGTTTTCTTGACAGGTCATTAACAGATCATAAGTAGACGTACCCGTCTCCACCGGAAAAGAACTGAATTGCAAACCATGAAGTTCGAGTCCATGCAAATCCATGTTCTGATAATCGAAACAAACATCAAATACCGGATTTCGGTTCAACTCACGTGTCACGCCCAGTTGTGCCACAAGCTCATTAAACGGATACTCCTGATACGCAAAAGCATCGAGTGTATGTTGTTTGAGTTCGCGTAAAAAATCAGTGTACGTACGATCAAACGTTGGAAAATTCCGCATCGCAATCATATTGACAAACATGCCTACCGTCTCTTTCCACTCCTCTTGCATCCTTCCTGCAACAGGCGTTCCTACCACAATGTCCTGCTGACCTGAGTGGTGTGCTAGAAGAAGATTCCACACACTTAGCATTACCATATACATGGATGCTTCCGATGAGGAAGCCAGCTCGTGCAAGTTTTGTGTTAACGAACGATTCAACGTGAAATGGAGACGTCCCCCTTGCATGGATCGCTGTGATGGACGCTCCTGGTCAAGTGGAAGCTCCAGCACAGGTAAAGAAGGGCCAAGATGGTCCAGCCAGTACGTTTGATGTGAAATGTATTCATTTGAAGCGAGACGCTGCTGCTGCCATACCGCGTAATCTTTGTACTGCAATCGGACTGCATGCTCTTTGCCAAAATATAAATCATTGAAGTCACGAGTAATGATTTCGACAGATGTACCATCTGCGATAATATGGTGAATATCAAAGAATAGCAGGTGCTTGCGCTCGCCCATCTTAATCAGTTCAACCCGCATAAGCGGAGCACTCCCCAGATCAAAAGGACGAATCAATGTCTCGATCATCGCAGGCAACTCTTGGTCATCTGCCACATGCTGCTCTGCATAGCCCATACTTAAGCGAACCGAAGGTTGGATGATCTGAACGATCTCAACGCCCCGTATCTCAAACGATGTTCTGAGCGCCTCATGATGCTGCATCAACTTCTGCAAAGCAGACTCAACTCTTATACGGTCCAATTCACCTTCAATAATGGTTGCAGACGGTAGGTTGTATGCCGTATTGCCTGGATCAAGCATCGCTTGTGTGAACATACGCATCTGTGCAGAAGAGATTGGATATGCATCCATAGTGGGTGCAGATTGAATTGTCTGTTGGTCCACTTTTGGTTTCGCAATGACATAGAGATGCTCCGCCAATTGAATAGGCGTTGAATGATTGAAAATATCTGCTACCTCAGGCTGAATTCCTAAATGAGACCGGATCCATGCAGACAAGCTGACTGCTTTGAGAGAATCTCCTCCAACCGCAAAGAAATTAACCTCTTCATCTAGATCATCGATGCCAAAAATCGTTCGATATGCATCCAGAACAATCTGTTTCAATTGGTCTGAACCACCAGTATAAACTGTCCCTTTTATTAGAGCAGAGCTACTTCCCTTACCCTGCTCTGCATGTTGCCTATCATCCCCGGTACCCATTCCTTCCGCTGCTGATGAGCCAGAAAGAGAAACACTGACAGGATAGGATTGTTTGTTGAAAACATAAGTAGGCAGAGAGCATTTGCGTCGTACCGTCTGCCCTTTGAGCACCTTCCAGTCCGGTTCAATGCCTTCGCACCATAACTCCGCAAGTCTGCGGTTCACATAGATACTGTCCTGCTCTGTTTCCCTTACGTGACGCAACATATTCAGTACCGTCTGGGAATCTCTTGATTGACTGTGCTGTCTGGCAAAGGAACTTAGCGTTCGTCCTGCACCGACTTCAATTAATACAGCGCGCTCATCCTTCAACACTTCAGCCAGGTTTGATTCAAACAACACCGGCTGTAAAATATGACGGGACCAATAGTCAGGTTGTGTGATTTCATCTCCAAGCGCCCATGTTCCACTGGTGTTGGACAGTAATGGGATCTGTGGCGTATGAAGTGAATGCTCTGCTAGATAACGTCTAAATTCCTCGGCAGCCTGATTCATCATTGGCGTATGGAATGCATGGGAAGTCTTCACACGAATGCACTTCCAGCCCAGTCCTTCAGCCTTGGCTTCCATCCGTGAAATGGCTTCAGCTGTCCCACCAATCACACTGGAACCTGTAGTATTCACCAGGGCAAGCCACATGTCTTCCTCCAGTTGTGACTTCACCTGCTGTGCATCCGCCATAATGGCAAGCATGACCCCGGGTTGTTGTTGCTGCATCAGACGTCCGCGAAGCCGAACTAACTTGACAGCATCTCCGAGTTCGAACACACCTGCTACCGCAGCGGCAGCCAATTCACCTATGCTGTGTCCGATCATGCCATCTGGCTTGATGCCCAGATCCAGCAGCGACTTGGCCAGCGCATAACTGGTCATGAACAGTGCGAATTGGCTGTACTCCGTCTGGTTTATTCGCTCAGGCTGCTGATCCCCGTATACAACGGACAGCATATCTTCTCGTTCTTCCGCAGGCAGAAGGTCCAATATTTCCTGAATATAACTTCTGAAGATTGGAGCTAGGCCTGCTTGCTCTGTAGATCTGTATAGTTCTGCACCCATTCCCTGATACTGACTGCCCTGTCCGGGGAACATAAAGTATACGGGACGGGTGTCTTGAGCTGAATGGTATACGCGTGCTTTCCCCAGCTGCTGTATCAGCTTGTCCGGATTATCCTTCGATGTCTTATCCAGAATGAGTGCCTTACGATACGCAAAAACAGATCTACCTGACTGCAAGGTCCACGCTGCGTTCGACACAGATTGATCCGGATGTTGAGTCAGATGTTCCATAATCCGTTCAGCGGTGCGGTTCAGTGAGTACTCTGTTTTGGCGGAAAAAAGCAATATATTTACGTCATCATCCGGACTGCACTTCTCCATCTCGGGAGCCTCCTCCAATACCATGTGAGCATTCGTGCCCCCCACACCAAATGAATTGATTCCTGCGCGCATGACTCCAACATTGCCCTGTTTCCAGTCCACACCTTGTGCAATAACTTTAAAAGGCGTATTCAAAAAATCAATCTTGGGATTAGGCTGCTCATAATTCGCTGTTCCAGGGATATAACCTTGTCCAAGACTGAGCGCTACCTTGATTAAACCAACCACACCTGCGGCTGTATCCATATGTCCCACATTGCCCTTGACCGAACCCAGATAACAAAATTGCTTTTGGTCGGAAGCAAAGGCCCGAGTTAACGAGTTTACTTCAATTGGATCACCAAGCAACGTTCCCGTACCATGTGCTTCGATATAACTCACCGTTTCCGGGTCTACTCCGGCTACCTTATAAGCATCCTGAATGACTTCAGCCTGTCCGTTTACGCTTGGAGCAAGGAAACTGAGTTTCTCTTGTCCGTCATTGTTAATTGCTGAGCCTTTGATGACCCCGTAGATATGATCTCCGTCCCGCAGAGCATCGGTTACCCGCTTCAGCACCACAATTCCCATACCATTGGAGAAGACGGTTCCACTGGCTGCCGCATCAAATGGACGACAGTGTCCATCTGTGGAGAACATCATGCCATCCTCAAATATGTAACCCCCTTCATTGGGCAACTCCACGGTGACCCCACCAGCCACGGCCACATCACATTCTCCAACGATCAAAGATTGACATGCCAGATGAGGTGTAACCAATGAAGTAGAACATCCCGTCAGAGCGGTATAGGCCGGCCCTTTTAAGTTAAGCTTATAAGCCATTCGGGTAGCGAGAAAATGATTGGTGCTGAGGGTAAATGCTTCGTATTTACTGCTATAGTTAGCATCGTTAAAAAGCACTTGACGGTACCATTCGAAGTCATCGGACCCGCCAAGGAACACACCCACCTTACCCGCCTCATCCGGTCTGCAGCCTGCATCCTCCAGCGCTTCCCATATTCCCTGATACAAAAGTCTGAATTGGGGAGACATCATTTTGGCTTCACCGGGAGTATAGTCAAAGAACCCTGCGTCAAACTCATCGATGCCGTTGGCACGTCCTTTTGCCTTGACGTAACGAGGTGAACGCAGCAGCGCTTCCTCCACACCAAGCTCCCTCAATTCATCATCACTATAAAAGTGAATGCTTTCCCGCCGTTCAACCAGGTTACTCCAGAACTCCCTTATATCCTCAGCGCCCGGCACATTCACCGCCATGCCCACAATTGCAATGTCCTCACGCATAATGCCGTCTTTTCGTTGAAACAATTGTTCCCTTTCAGTCGGTACCCGAACTGCCTCATCCTTCGGACCCAGCGCGGCAAATTGACGCAATGTCGGGCATTCGAAAAAACGAGGAACAGGGAACTCCACATCGGTATAATGTTTTAGTTTATTGTGAGCCTGAATGACAGAAAATGAATTTCCGCCCAATTCAAAGAAATGGTCATCGCGCCCTACTCTCTCAACACCGAGCACTTCGGCCCACACTTCGGCTATAACCTTCTCAAGTTCGGAAGACGGGGCGGTATAGAACGTACTGGAAGTGTGAGCATGCGTGATATCTGCCATGAGTGCCTTCCGGTCAATCTTCCCACTGCTATTCAATGGAAATTCGGATTTATGTACAAAAACGGATGGTATCATGTATGCCGGTAACGAACGAGACAGGTGCTCTCTCAATCCGACAGAAGGCAGCTCCTGCTCTGACAGATAGTAGGCATACAGCAAGCCGGACCTACCTTCAAATGATTTCATGACTACCACGGTCTGGATGACACCCGGATAGGATGACAGGGTATTCTCAATTTCGCCTGTCTCCAGTCTGGCTCCCTGAATTTTAACCTGGAAATCAATGCGTCCCAGATATTCGATCGTACCGCTTAGGAGTGAACGTACCAGATCCCCTGTGCGGTACATGTACCTGAAATGCGCTGCGTCCTGTCCTTCTTGAAAGAAAGGATTAGGGACAAATTTTTCTCGGGTCATCTGTTCCAGATTCAGATATCCACGTGCAAGCCCAACACCGCTAAGACAAAGCTCCCCTGGAATACCTAACGGCTGAAGCTCATCATGATTTCCGACGACATACCATCTGGACTCATTGAGCGGGTAGCCAATCGGTACATTGCCCAAGCCTTCGTAATGGCTTAATGGATAATGAGAAACCCATATGGTGCATTCGGTTGGACCATATACATTTTCAAGACTTGCTCTAATGCCTAACCTGTTAAACTTCTCAATGATGTCAGGCGTAACTGCCTCTCCGCCAACAAACATCCATTTCAGCGTTTCCAATGCTGACAGATCGGAGCGGAGCTCCATCGTTTCCAGAAAAAGACGGAATAACGTTGGAACAAAGTTGATGTGGGTCACCTTATGTGATGCCACCGTAGACAAAATACGAGAAGGGTCTTTTTCTGCTCCAGGCTCAAGAATACTTAGTGCGCCTTCACCCATGAACCAGCCGAAAAGTTCCGTGGCCGACACATCAAAGGTATATGCTGTTTTCAGCAAGTAAACATCCTGCGCCTGCATTGGAAAACGACGCTCCAGATCAAGCAGTGTATTGACTACGCTATGATTTTCAACCATGACTCCTTTTGGCTTGCCTGTTGATCCGGATGTGTACATGATATAGGCAAGGCTATGCGGATTCAGCGCCTCTTCGAGGTTTGAGACATCCCCCGTATAAGCCTGATCGCCCTCAACGTAGATGTACTGGACATCTAGAGTCTCGTCATCTTTTTCGGGCTGCATAGCCAGCACTATGGATATGTCTGCATCCGATATAATATAGGCCTTTCTGGACAAAGGATAGGAAGGGTCTACAGGCACAAAAGCACATCCGGCTTTTAATACAGCCAATAGGGCTATGACCATATCCGAGGAACGCGGCATCTGCACGCCAACTGCCGCGTTATCACTTTTTTTACTCGCAACGATCTGCCTAGCCAATTGATTCGCTTTTGCGTTGACCTGCGCATAGGTCTGATGCTGCTTCCCTTCCATAAGAGCTACCCGCTCCGGGAAACGTGCTACTTTATCGTGAAATATATCCATAATATGTTGTGGAGTGTAGGGAAAATAAGAAGTTTGATTGAATCGGTAAAGTAAGTTTTCTTTCTCATCTTGCATCAGGAGGCTGAACTCACTGATTTTTTGATCAGAATTGGTTACTAGTTGATTCAGCAAGTATAGAAATCGTTGGCCCATTCGCTCCATTGAATCTTCACGAAACAAGCTTGGTTTATATTGCAGCTTCAACTGAGCACCTTGCGGTAAACGACTCAACACCACCATTAGATCTCCTGGAAACGTAACCTTATCCTGATCCAGAATACGAGTTCCGAGCATATCTTCCTCATAGGAATCATAAACAAAGGAAATATCAAACAACGATGGTGATCCGGGTTGAGCCTGTAACATGCCGTCTCTGACAATGAGGTTATTGGGATATCCGATGTTCCTGTACGTATCCATCCAGGTTGTGGCTACTTGTTGCAGCAGAGGTTTTAGAGTTGATTCGAGGTCAATATGGAATCGCATAGGCAACATATGGACAAAACATCCAATCGTTTCTTCCAAGTCCATACCGGGACGATGAGAATATGGGGAGGCAAAGGTGATATCGTCTGTACCGACATATTTACTCATAAGAATGCCAAAGGCACCCATAAAGAACATAAAAACGGTTACTTCATTATCTTTGGACATCTGTGTAATATCAGCCATTAACGATTCCGAAATATCAAATCGCAGTTCATGACCAATTCCTTCTTGTAAAGAACCTGCTGGAAAGTCGTGCTTTAGAGAAAGAGGTTCCGCTCCCTTCATTTTGTTTAACCAGTATTCCCGCTCTTTGGAGTACTTGTTTTCGTGCAGTTTCTTGTTCTCTGCCTCAACATAAGAGATGAATCCTTCATCCAGCTTGACATCCACAGGCTGATCTTCAAGAAGACACGTATATGACTGAATAAGTTTGTTTTTCATCAGTTCAAGCGACATGCCATCACATATTAAATGATGAATACATAAGGTCAGAATATATCGGCTTTTATCCATCTGAACAATCATTATACGGAACAGAGGACCTTTCTCCAGATCAAAAGGTGTCCCGATGCATTCATCCACCAGTGCTTCTAACTGTTGTTCCTTTGGATTCTCCTGATTCTCGCTACTTAGGTCCCACAAGGTAAGTGAATAATCCATATCTTCAAGAACGGATAACACGGGTACATCATTTTGAATCTCAATCCGAGTACGCAGCACCACTTGCTCATACATAAGCAATTCGATGGCCCGGCGAAATATCTCCATTTGAAGATGATCAAATTGAATTGAAGCTGAGATGTTATACGAAGTGGGATCATTCACCTGACAATCAAAATAGATTCCCTTTTGTGTTTCGGAAAGTTCAACGGTTTTTTGTACCATCACGACCACACCTCATCGTTTAATTGAGATTCAAGCTGTGTAAGGCAAAAAATCAATTACAGCTTAGTGCATTACCCAGATTCCACCAGCCAATACCGAGAGAACCGTGATAAACGTTTGATACACCACATCCATAATGAGATTCCCGATACTGTCTCCATCTGCCTTGCGATTTTTAATCATGACATAAGTATGTGACCAAAGACCACTTAATCCGTATATGTACATCGTTACCAATACACCAACCCAAAAGTTCCCCTGGAACCATATGGCCATAATCCCCATAACTCCAAGCCCTACCTGGGAAAAACCGTATTTAACCTGAAATGGTCCACCAGGCCATCCTAACATTTTGGCTGTCTGATCCGCTCTGGCAATGTTGACAACATAACCAATCACTCCAACCAATCCAAACGTAACCACAAACTGATGAAGCAGCAATACTCTGCTAATCTCGCTCATTTCCCCGGGAAAACCTAACACATATAAGTGTACTCCCCCTGAAATTAGACCTAACAACCATAGAACCAAAAACCACATGCCTGTCCCACTCCCGCCGTTTGTTATTTGGAATCATTTGTAACTAAATGTACAATCTTGTAGATACACACATTATATAATCGCTTTTACATTTGTCAATTCATACATAATTTTCTATTTTGTCGAAGCTTTTGTCATTTTTCTTCCACTGTACGCAAACAAGAAAACCATATAGTTCCATTTAACTTGAAAATAATAGGAATATAGCCCTATTATTACATTAAAAGGTTTGAAACCTGCTTCTTTTTTAACGCTTCAAAAGAACCACAACTCATTTATTTGACATAGGTGATAATTCAATTATCATCTGTTTAGTCAGATACGATTACAGGATAACAGCAACTATCAATTAACATATAATATAAAAGAATTGACAACCAATCACTTTGTAACTATTATAGTTACAACGGTGGTGATTATCCCATGAGACAAATCAGCAGTCGCTTTTCCATTGCGGTTCATACCCTGTCCCTGATCGCTGTTATGCCCAATGAATGCACCGGAGATATGATAGCGCAGAGTGTGAATACCAATCCCGTGATTATTCGGCGGATTATGTCCAAGCTGAAACAGGCTGGTCTAATTGACGTCAGACCCGGTGTGGGCGGTGCTTCCTTGTTGAAAGATCCGGCCGACATTACCCTTCTCGATGTATATCGAGCGCTAGAGGTCGTGGAGGATGGGGAATTGTTTAACTTTCACAAACATCCGAATCCGAAATGTCCGGTCGGCAACATGATTGAACACACCTTGCGTGCCGAACTCATTGAGGCTCAGACAGCCATGGAACAGCGCTTGAATCGTGTAACCATACAGCAGATGATGGATCAGATTCATGTCTCTGAATAAAAAAGCTCATAATGAGCTTTTTTTAACCCTTTCGTTGTAATCACACCTGTTATAACATTTTTGATTACAACCATATGCAAACAAAACACATATCCTAGGAGGAAAAGAAGATGAAAATTTTGGTCACTGGCGCAACAGGTCAATTGGGTTCACTGGTTGTAGAGGCATTGTTAAAAACGGATTCTGCCAAGGATGTGGCAGTAAGTGTACGTAATCCAGAGAAAGCGGAAGCACTCCGCACTCAAGGCGTTGACGTGCGTCACGGTGATTTCGATCAACCGGAGACGTTGGAGAAAGCTTTTGCCGGTGTAGACCGTCTGTTGCTCATCTCCACCGATGGTGACAATGAAACGCGTATTCGCCAACATCAGGCTGCCATTGACGCTGCCAAGAACGCAGGCGTTGGTTTCATCGCTTATACAAGCGTTGTGAATGCAGAGAAAAACACCCTTTCCCTGGCGGAAGTTCACCGCGCTACAGAAAAAGCGATTCGTGAATCCGGCATTCCTTATTCCTTCCTGCGCAACAACTGGTACCTGGAAAATGAAGCAGGCAGTGTGCAAGCCGCTACGCAAGGCGCACCTTGGGTTCATGCCACCAATGACAGCCAAGTAGGCTGGGCTACCCGCAGTGACTACGCCCATGCTGCTGCAGCTGTACTCGCAGGTGAAGGACATGAGAATACCGTATATGAATTGTCCGGCAAACTACGTACGCAAGCTGAACTGGCTGCCATTGTTGGTGAAGTGCTTGGACAGGAAATCAACGTGCAAAACGTGGACGATGCCGCTTACGCTGACATCATGAAAGGCGCAGGTCTACCGGACTTTGTCGTATCGATGCTTGTTGATATGCAAAGTGCCATCCGTGAAGGCGCATTGGCTGTAGAGAGTGATACTTTAGAGAAATTGCTTGGCCGTCCGGCTCAGCCACTTAGCGAAGGTATTAAAGCAATTTTAGGCAAGTAAGTTTTGGATATGAGAAAGGGACACACCAACCAATGTTGGATGTGTCCCTTTTTGGTGTAGCTATCGATCAATACAATGATATCCCCGTTGAACGGATGACTGTACACTCACCCGTTGATTGCGACTGCTGCAATTCGAGATAGATACTTATGATTTCCACAACAGTTCATCACTCATTGGTCACTGCTCAAGAATATAACGTGCGGGAATGTGATCGGCCAGCCAGATATTTTCATTTCCATGATAAAAGAGGATTCCATCTGTGGCCGCTTGAGCAGCATTGATTTTCAAAATGACAGGCAGATCATCCCGTCTTCGTCCCACCTGATTGGCCGTATCGATATCTGCGGACAGATGTACATATTGCCTTTGCCGCGGCTGTAAGCCATGTTCCATAATAGAATGCACTGCGCGTGCCGGCGTCCCATGGTACAGGGTTTCCGGTGGCTTAGCAGGTATCTTCGATATCTTATGAGGTGTCGAATGTCCATACAATGCCCGGATGCGGCCTGAACGGATTTCGTGCCTCTTTTTCTCCGAGGCTTGAATCATCTGCTCCAGATCGGCTTGTGTGACTTCCTTCCACTGCGGACTTTCATGTAAAGCCACCAGCAATTGCGAGATTTCCACCCAACCCTCTTCGTCCAGTTCCAGCTCATACTCCCATGGTGCATGTCGCAGAGCGTATGAGAGTTCCTTGCTTAATTTCATCAGATCCAATGCAATCATCTCCCACATCTTATAAAACCGTCTAATTTTGCGATTGAACCGCGGTTAAAATCTCCTGAATGTTACGTTCCAATCCTTCGTCGTCTTCCTGATTGAATTGGCGGTGTCCATCAATCCCACGTTGGATAATCGTATTCATCACCGGATGAACCTCACGATCAGAAGCCACCCGAATCAGATCATCGGCAAAATCAACCGCCTGCTGCTCACTATAATTAAACGGTTTAATCAGCATCCGAATGCTCAAGGCATGAGCCTGCGGCTCCGCCAGCTGATCTCGATGAGTGATGCCATACACCGCGCCAAAACCAAAAGCAGCCATTACCTGACGCTCCAGTTCTGTCGTCTGTTCCAATGGCGTACCAATCAGCTCACACATTTTGTCCACCATCTGCTCCAGCTCGTTTGCTGCCGCACCAAGAATTACGTCATTAATATCGTCAGCGTTGATAAATTCAGTCATATTGGTTTTCTCCATTTCTGCACCGTATTTGATCCATTCTCTCAGACTCTATGAGAATATTGTATCGGAGGTGGGGTATTTATTACAAATTATCCTTAGATCCTTAGGAAGAGGTACAATTCCGTATAACATAATAAAAAATAAAAAAACCAATCTCCTCTTTTACAAGTCGGCTTGGTTTAATTTATTGTACGAATATGCTTATCTAACATACATTCTACAAAAGAGGTGTTATAATTCAAGCCATTTCATGTTGCTTTTTCGGCTCCACTTCATAGACCTGTGTATGTTCATTCTCGGCTAAAGACCATTCCACTGTACCTGGCTTGCGCACTTTCCATACCCAGGCTTGAACTCGCAGCGAGCTTCTGACCCAAACTAAGGAAGCACAGCGTTTCTCAGAACGAACCGTCAACCCCCAATGAATAACACGAGCGAGCCAAGGATTCACATACTCATTATGTGAGCGAACAGATGGCAATTCATCCTGGAACAACCGCTGTTTCACGTCCATAGGGGGTTGCCCGCATGTCCAATAATGGAGCAGAGCAGCCAAACTATAGATGTCCGACATCGGTCCCTGACTGGATTTCTCTGAATAGAACTCCAGCGGAGAATAACCTGTCGATGTAAATATCACCTGTTTCTCTCCGGATTGCATAGGCCAACGGGTAGCTGAGCCAAAGTCCAGAAGTTTGGGTGTACCATCTTCCATAACCATAATGTTGGAAGGTTTCACATCCCGGTGAAGAATGCCTTGCTTATGTATGTAATCCAATGTATCCACCAGTGGAAGCAGCGTCTCCGTTATGAAGGCAGCATCAAGAGCATGATTATGTTCATTCAGATACTCGGTCAATGTGATTCCCGTGCAGTATTCCATAACGAGATACCCCGTATCATTCGCTTCAAAATGATCCAAATACGAAACAATATGAGGATGATCCAGTTTCGATAACAATTCACCTTCGAGCAGAAATGCTGCCAGTAACTCCTGATATTGTCCACCATATCCTCGCGAAGAACAGAACACTCTCCGTTTGTCTACCTGACGTTCAGCCAGTCTCTGTGGGAAGAATTCCTTAATGGCTACCTTGGCACCCGTGTTACGATCTCGCCCTGCATATACAATAGCCAACTCACTGCTGGCTAATACCTGTCTTACCTGATATGTATCATTTATAATTACATTGCGCTGCAATGCCATTTTGCAATTGTCTTTTCTCATAACAGACCTCTTTTCAACCTTGTCGATCGGAAGACTTTCCGCGTAAATGCATCATTTGGTTCAACCAGTCAGCAATTCATCGCCAACTATACATATAAACCAAATGATGCAATTTGAAACACCTTAACGCGAAATATTTAAATATTAATGAGTTCAAGCCTTCTACGATCTACTGCTAATCCCTATCCACACTATTCTATAGAAGAAAAGCATTCTCTTATATAGAGTATCGACAGATGGATGTAATTACTTTATTAAACTGGAGAAAAACATTTTCAATCCTTCATTTGCAGCTTTTATTAATAATTATTCTGTAAAAAACGTCCTATTTCCTCGTTCATCTGAACCAATACGTCCTGTGAAGGAAAATGCCCTGTATCATACTTGATGGCTTGAACATTTTGAATAATCTTTTGAGCGCGTTCAATACACTTATCCGCAGGGAAAAAGACATCCTTCTCCCCTACCAATAACAAGGTTGGTGACGTATAATTCACCAGTTCTTCTCGCTCCGTTAGCTTGGGCAAATCCTGATCTATGCTGACGTATTTAAAAAGTTTGCCGATAATGTTTTTATCCATTTCTTTCATGCAGTTGCACGACATGTTGTCCGTAATTTTTTGCAAAGAAGATGGTGAAGACGTCATCCGATACTTGACGAGCGGCAGCGTGATATCCTGAGCTGTTTTAATTTTGGAATTGACCGCAAGACCCGCAGGAGCAACCAATACGGCACACGAGATACGTTCCGGGATATAGGTAGCCAGTCTGAGGATAATGCCTCCTCCAAACGATGGACCGATAAATGCACTTTTCTCAATATCATAGTGATCTAACAGATCGGATACCCATAATGCCAAACTATCAAACCGTGTGGAGATACTCGCTTCCTCACTATAACCAGGATGACCAATCGTATCAGGAGCAATAATCCGGTATTCTTTAAATAAAGAAGAGAACCATGATAATGTCATCGGATTCACACAATTACCGCCCTGGAGAATAAATAACGGCTTGCCATCTAGAGGACCTGTCAGTAAAACATGCGTCTTGCCAAAACGCGTCTCTACATACTCCCGAGTAAATTTCTCACCCAACTCGTTCAAATAAATCTCATACTCTTCAAGTATGCTGCTCTTGCCTTCTTCACTTCTATAAATGGAACTCATGTCTGCCTCCTGCAATATATACTCAAATACCCCATTCTATTGAATGGACTTGCTAATCAATGGACCAAAAAGATAAAGAGGGCCCGCAGATGACAGGCTCCTCCATATGTTTAACTAATCATATTCAGATGATTATAGAGCGGAAACTGGAAATTGTAAATAACGATTCTAATAGACCAGAAATAAAGGGCTCATCTTATAGAGAAATACTTATTTCCGGCCGTAATCTGCCTTGATTTCGCCCCACTGTTTGGTCTGCCATTTTAGCACTTTATTGCTGTACGTATTCGTCTGGAGCCACTGCTCCGCACGGTCAATCATCAACCAGATCTCTTCCGTGGAGTTGTCTCTTGGCAAGGTCGTGGCTACTTTTTTCTGCTTTAGCCATTTCATGGCATTGACCGAATCCGTATACACCGTTTTGCTGCTGCCTTCTTTTTTCAGATGTGCGAGGGCATGTACAATGGCCAAAAATTCGCCCAGATTGTTCGTGCCTTTGGAGATCGGTCCAACGGAGAAAATAATCTCACCGGTGCGGGTGTCTACCCCTTTGTATTCTACAGGTCCGGGGTTACCACGTGTGCCCACATCAACAGAGATGCTGTCGTAATCCACTTCCTCTGACGTTTCCATGCCAGCACTTCTTCCGCTACCAGCCGACTTTGTCTTCGACGCTCCGCCTGCACTTGAACCCCAGTTCCCTTTCCATCCAGCACGATACGCTTCTTCTGCGGCTGCTTTGGACTCATAGGATTTATATTTTGCTCCAGTATAATGATCCGTCTGCGCTTTGCAATCTGCCCATGTGTTATACACACCAGGCTTCTTGCCTTCCCAGACAACATAGTATTTCTGTTTTGCCACTGTGACCCGCTCCTTTGTTCACTTCATCAATACCCTATTGTATACGATCCGGTGGGCGGAATGAAAGCTATCGATTTAGCCATCTGCATAATTCCTCCAACTCCAGAACAGCCTAAGAAGCAAAGCGCATACTGGAATAGAAAGGAATATACGTATGGACTGGATATGGAAATCTGTTTTACTTGTACTTATCGGCATGATTCTCCTGCGAATTGCAGGACGTAAGTCGATCTCACAGATGAGTGTTGCCACAACGGTCATCATGATCTCCATCGGAACAACGATTGTACAGCCCATCGCGAATCATGAGCTTGGCAAAGCGATTGGATCAGCATCGGTATTCATTTTGACGTTACTTGTGGTGGAACAACTGCAATTGAAATTTAATATTTTTGAACGGTTAATGAGTGGCAGTTCCAAAATTGTGGTAGAGGACGGGAAGGTCATTATACCCAATCTGAAACGTATGCGTTATACGATGGATCAGCTTGAGATGCATATGCGGCAGAACGGAATTACAAGTGTAGATGATCTGGAGACGGCAACCGTGGAACCCAATGGTCAACTTGGTTATGTCCTGAAACGACATGCTCGTCCCGTGACGATTGGAGATCTGGAAGAGATCCTACGAAGTTATGCGATTACAGGTAGTAATCCAGCAACGGGAGAACACCCCCAACAAGACAACAGCAGCAAGCCTTCAACGCATAGCGATAACTCCACAGATATTTTCCAAGAAGTTAGCAAAGGTGCTCATGCTCATCCCGTTGATCCTAAGCTTCAATAGTTGATCCCGACCCCCACCTCAAACAAAAGACCGGCCCTGTGAGCACTTAACAACATTGCTCCATCAGGTACGGTCTATGTTCACTTCAATTGATTATTTCGAAAGATTGCTCCACGTCATCCAAACGAAGATATAGTCCCAATCACCGTGTACTCAGGTAAGCAATACCCAGGCCACCCGTAACCGGATTCTTATAGATTTCACAGTCTACATCGAACACCTCACCAATCATCTCGCGAGTCAGAATATCAGCGGGTTTGCCATGGACCACAATCTGGCCCTTTTTCACCACATAGAGATAATCGCAATATTCTGCGGCGAGTTCAAGATCATGCAACGCTGCCAATATGCCAATGCCGAGTCCACGGACAATATTCAGAATTTGAAGTTGGTATTTGATGTCCAGATGGTTCGTCGGCTCGTCCAGGATCAGGAATTGAGGTTGCTGTGCCAGGACACGCGCCAATACGACACGCTGTTTCTCTCCACCCGACAGAGACACGTAATTGCGGTCTGCATGTCCAGTCAGATGTACTTTTTCCAAAGCCTGTTCCACAATTTCGTGGTCCCGTTCATTATCCGTCTCCAGCATTTTTTTGTGCGGGGTACGCCCCATCATGACCATCTCGCGCACCGTAAAATCAAAACTCAATTCATTAAACTGGCCAACAACGCCCATATGTCTGGATACAACCTTTGGGCTGGATTTGAGAATATCGGTATGGTCCAGAAAAACCTTGCCTTGCTGAGGTTTGATCACTTTATAGATGCTCTTGAGTAGCGTTGACTTCCCACAACCATTCGGTCCGATCAGTCCAACGAACTGTTTGCCGTCCACCTGTAAAGATATGTCCTTGATGATGTCCGTGTTCAGCACAGAGATGGATACATTTTCTACGTTCAGCTTCATGTTTAATTTCCTCCAAAACCGTAGCCTTTTTTGACCAGCATATACATAAACATGGGTGCACCAATCATGGCTGTAATAATACCGATTGGCAACTCCACGCTGGATATCAGGGATCTTGCGATCACATCCGTCCAAATCAGGAAAATGGCTCCAAACAGCACGGATACAGGCATCACTTTACGATGGTCGGAACCCACCAGACCTCTGACGATATGCGGAATAATGAGTCCCACAAAACCAATCATGCCACAGCTCGCCACCATGACGCCTGTCACCAAAGCGGTTAACAGCATGTACACCCTGCGGTACACACTCAGATTAATGCCCAGTGTGACAGCTGCTTCATCCCCCAATAACATCGTATTGAGAACTCTGGACTGTAAAAGGAAGAATAGAATCGCCACCAGCACGACGATACCTACGAGTGGAAGCTTGTTCCATCCAGAAGACGCCAGACTGCCCATGGTCCAGAATGTCACCGTTTTGATGCCTTCAGCATTGTTGGCAAAATAAATAATAAAGTTCGAAAATGCGCTGCACAGCGCGTTAATCACCATTCCGGCAAGCACCAGCTTGACCGACGTCATTTTCCCCCGAATCCCTGCCAAAGTCAGGACCAGTAAGGATGCACCCATCGCTCCGGCAAAGGCCCAGAAAGCCACCCCGGTCTGACCAAGCCACCCAATTGCACCGAATCCAATGAGAATCGCAAAGGTTGCTCCAAGTGAAGCACCTGAGGATATACCCAGTATGTATGGATCAGCCAGTGGGTTCTGCACAGCAGCCTGCATAACAGTACCGCACAAGGCCAAGCCTGAACCGATAAACATCGCCATCAGCACACGCGGGAAACGAATCTGCCAGATGATATCGGTAAAGGAACCTGCCTCAATGGGTGTTGTTCCCCACTGGAATCCCGTTAATTTGTACAAAAGAATACGATATGATTCCGCCAGCGGAATACGAACCTGTCCAATGGAAACCGCGATTCCTACAGAAATAAGCGTAATCATGATTAAAGCTGCAATCAGTAAAGCAAAACCGGATTTACTATGAATCAGAGACTCTCTTTTCCCCATACGCTGCGTCTGAACCTGAACCGTCTGTGCCATCTCTTCCCCCATCAATTCATGTAAAATGTAGAACATATTCAATTTAGCTATTTACAAAGCATTTTCTCGGATTATAATTGAGAATGATTATCTTTGTCAATTTAAAACACATCGAAAAGGGGTTCACCATTTCATGAAATTTACAACCAGAACCATTAGCTTCGCTGCTCTAAGTCTCCTGTTACTGCTGCTTGCAGCCTGTTCGAATGCTTCAACTTCTTCCCCTGCCGAAGGAACAACTTCAACAACTAACACGACAGAAAACTCAACTCTTGCTGAGAATACAAATAAAACGACGTACCCACTCACCATTGAGAATTTCACAATCTCGGGTGAGGGCGGCGAATGGAAACCGAAAGTGCAAGTATTCGATAAAGCGCCTGAACGTGTGGTTGCGAATACCCAATCTGCGGCAGAGATGCTCATCAAGTTGGGTCTGACCGATAAAATGGTCGGTGTTGCTGCTCTATACGGTTCCGTTACACCTGATGTGGCTGATGATTTCGCCAAAATTCCGGTATTGTCCAAGGATTACGATAGGTAAAGAGCTGGTTGTAGGTGCAAGCCCGGATCTGGTACTCGGACGGGGTGACCTGTTCGCTGATGCAGACTGGGGTGTGGGTACCGTCGATGGATTGAATGACATGAATATCCGCACATTCCTGCAAACGACGAATCACAAAGGCACACTCGATAGCCTGTATAGCGATATCGCACAACTTGGTCAGATCTTCGACGTTCAAGAAAATGCTGCAACATTCACAGAAAGTCTGAAGACTCGTGTTGAAGCCATTAAGGCAAGTGTAGCCGATCAGCCTGAGCATTCTTTTGCCTACATCGTACCTGCTACGGAAGACACTATTACGGTAAGCAGCATGCAGAACGATACGTATCAGCTTGATGCACTGGGACTGTTGAAGCTGAAAAATACGTTTGATGGTGTGCAAGGTGAGGTAAGTGTTGAACAACTGATCACAGCGAACCCGGACTATCTGCTCTTGTCTGCGTACGCCGGTTCACCGGATATCGACAAGCTGATTCAAAATCTGTATGCCAATCCCGCCCTGCAAAGTATGAACGCAATCAAGAACAAACAGATCTATGTCACAGATTTCAGCCAGTTCTGGGGTTATGGATATCAAATTCTGGATGGTATTGAGAAAATGGGACAGGAAATGAAAGCTAATCCAATCAAGTAATAACTGGAGCAAAGGAGCAGGAGAAGAAATTCTCACTGCTCTTTTACTATACTGCGCATGCAATAAATCCCGGATCAAAGCTTGACATTAGTTTGATAACAAACTATATTACACTTATGAAAACAAGAGACGCTATTTCACTCATATCCAAAATTAAAGAGAAGGTCAACCGTTTCATCCTGGCCGAGATGGCTGAACAGGGAATCCAGGATCTCGCTACGTCCCATGGGGATATTATCTATGCCCTGTACAACAATCACAGGATGACCATGGCTGAAATCGCCAAAAAAATTGGCAAGGATAAATCCACGGTGACTGCACTTGTGGACAAATTGGTGCGCACAGGATACGTCGTTAAGGAGCGTGATGCAACAGATTCACGCGTTGTTCATGTCGCTTTGACTGCAAAAGGCGAAGAATTAAAGCCGGTCTTTGAAGAGATATCGCAGCGCATGCTGGACGCGTTCTATGCGAACGTTACGGAAGCGGAGAAAAAAGAACTGCTTCGAATTTTAATGAAAATTCATGGTAACTTCTAATTTTTTTTTGGAGAAATAGTTTGATATCAAACCAATATCTTGGAGGAGGTTTTAGTATGACAGATTACACAAAATTATTACCGAAACATGAGGTCAAGAAGATCGGAGAACATGATTTACACTTGGAAATATTCAAAGGACCCCCGATTTATGATGCCGAAACAGTGACCAAGAAGCCCCCACTGCTATTCCTTCACGGTGCCTACACAGGCAGCTGGATGTGGAGCAAATATATCCCCCGTTTTGTCCAGCACGGTTGGACCTGTTATGTCATGAACTTGAGAAGCCATTACATGAGTCGGGTCATGGACATGACAAAGATTACGTTTGACGATTATTTGGAGGATATTCGGGAAGTGTTAGCCGGGATCAACGAACCTCCCATTCTTATTGGCTTCAGCATGGGTGGGATTCTCAGTCAAAAGATTGCAGAAAACGCTACTCTCGCAGGCCTGGTTGTCATTGATGCCAGTATAAGCAAAGAGGTCCATGACGCCGTGCCTTATCCTGAAAAAGATCGTGAAACCGTATCGGACATCATCATGCCTGCACCTGTTCGGCAGGAACTTGCAAGCATCGATGAGACGCCGGAAGACATTGCTTTTCAGCGTAAGTATCTGCAAACGGAGTCTGCGAAGGCATTTGCTACCTTTTCAGTCCTGCGAGGAGCCGATGGAATATCCATTAATGGCGACCTGATCCATTGTCCCAGCTTGGTGATCAAGGCTGTTTCCTGTGAAGACGAAGATCAGAGAGGCCAATTAACTGCCAAGCAACTGGGCGCTGCATATGCCGGACTTTGGGATACAACCCATACGGGTTTACTGGTAGGCCAACGGTACTTGGAACCTGTCAAACTCATTCTTGAATGGTTGAACAGACAGCACCCTTTTGAATTAACGGAAAAACTCACAAAATAAAATAAATACCATGTTAAGACCTCCTTCTTACCTTTAATCCTGTATGCAAAAGTTTGTTTTTTTTAGATAAGCTTATATGCATAGTTCTGGATAGGATTAAACAATAAGAAAAGAGGTTTTAGTTCATGGCCATTAACACATCCCTCCCCAAGCAAAGGGAGCTGCCTTCCATATCTTCAGAACGCCTTCCGTGGGCGGGACTACTTGCTTTAGCCATGGCTGGCTTCATTTGCATCCTCACTGAAAGCCTGCCTGCGGGACTGCTGCCGCAAATTGCAAAAGACTTGGGGGTCACCGAATCCCTCACTGGACAGTTGGTGACTCTTTATGCCATTGGATCACTTGTTGCTGCCATTCCCTTGACTGCTGCTACACGTGGATGGAGACGCCGACCTCTTCTGCTGGTATGCATCGGTGGCTTTCTTGTCTTTAACACCGTTACCGCAATATCCTCAGATTATATCCTGACACTTGCTGCTCGTTTCATGGCCGGTGTCTCTGCCGGTGTGTTATGGGGAATGACAGCAGGTTATGCTCGTCGGATGGTCCCGGATTCGTTAAAAGGCAAGGCCATGGCCGTGGCTATGGTCGGCACACCCGTGGCGTTAGCCCTGGGTGTCCCAATTGGCAGTTTTCTCAGTTCTTATATCGGCTGGCGCCTCATCTTCGGGATTGTATCTCTTCTGACCGCAGCTTTAATCGTATGGGTTCTCTGGAAAATGCCGGATTTTGCAGGAGAACCGGCTGGGGAACGTCTTCCACTGCATAAGGTGTTTTTAATTCCCGGAGTTAGGCCCATTCTGTTTGTTGTTCTGGCCTGGATGCTGGCCCATAATATCCTTTACACCTATATTTCTCCCTACCTTGCCCAGACCGTATTTGCTAACAGAGTAGACTTGATTTTGCTCATTTTCGGTATCACTTCCATTATGGGAATTTGGTTAACCGGAATGCTCATTGACCGATTTTTGAGGAGATTAGTAATCATCAGTCTGGCAGCATTCGCTCTCGCGTCTGTCGTGATGGGAATCGGTACTCATCAACCTGTGATGATTATCTTTGGCATCATGATCTGGGGAATTACGTTTGGCGGGGCCGCGACACTGTTACAGACTGCCATCGCTCAAGCGGGAGGCAAAAGCACAGATGTCGCCCAATCGATGCTGGTTACAGCATGGAATCTGGCGATTGGCGGAGGAGGCATCATCGGGGGCATCCTTCTTGAAGTGTTTGGAGCAGGATACCTTTCTGGGGCGCTGTTTATCTTGCTCATTCCTGCGTTGCTTGTAGTTATGCGTGCTTATAAATATGGATTTACCAGAGCAAATTAACAGGAAGGCATTTTGCATGAGTTACACGCAGGAGGAAAGAGGAGTTCACTTGATGTGGACTCCTCTTCTGTTTTTCATTTTAAAGACCAGAATCTTATTCTGCCTGTGCCAACAGATTTGGTCCTTCCACGAGATTCTTATGTGCAATTGGAGAAGACATGGTGATTAAAGTCATGTAAGTACCGTACGGATCACACTTGTTCTCAAACTCCTCTAGTCCCTGAATGGTGTCTGTGAGGATTTTCAGCAAGTAGTTATACTCCCCGCTAATCCGATAACATTCCACGACTTCAGGTGACGCACGGCAGAAATCCAGGAAAGGATAACAATCCCGCGTACGAAAGAGAACATATGCTGTGCTCTGCTTGCCCAATTTGGATGGTGAGATTACGGTTCGATATTCCTCGATAACCCCCTTTTCTTCCATTCGTTTGACTCGCTCAGTAACAGCTGGTTGAGATAATCCGACTAATTTTCCTAACTCGGTCATGGATAATCTCGCCTGATTCTCCAAGTGAAACAGAATATGCTGATCTATTTCGTCCATGTAATGCACCCCTTTGAACTATAAGATATGATTAAATATTACCTTAAATATATTCGCTAATTAACCATAATACCTTTAACACCTTATGTGATACAAGATAAATCATTTATATAATATACACAGTCACAATCATTAATCAAGCATATCACCTGAAGAGAGGAAGATTGGAATGGAAAAAGAAAATAAGACAACATTGCATACTTATGTGGATGAAGCCATGGACCGCGCGATAAGCGAAAAAAGAATCGTAGGAACGGTTGTACAGGTTGCATTAGGAGGGGAACTGACATACAGCCGGGCAGCTGGTTTCGCAGACAGGGAGCAAAAACGTACCATGGCAGAAAACACTCTGTTTCGACTGGCTTCCGTAACTAAACCCATTGTGTCCACAGCAGCTCTGGCTTTGGTCTCACAAGGAAAGCTGAATCTGCATGATCCGGTGACTCGCTGGCTACCTGCATTCCGGCCCAAGCTTGCCAATGGTCAGGACACCCAAATAACAATTCAGCAATTGATGACACACACCGCTGGCTTGACCTATCGGTTTTTCCAAGAAGAGCAAGGAACCTATGAACGTGCAGGTATCTCGGATGGAATGGATTTATCTGAATTAAGTCTGGAGGAGAATCTCCAAAGGCTTGCTTCTGTTCCTCTTATATATGAGCCAGGAGACATGTGGAGGTATTCCATCGCGACAGATGTACTCGGAGCCGTTATTGAAAAGGTAACCGGAATGTCGTTAAGAGAAGCTGTTCAACTGCTGGTTACTCGTCCACTTCACATGACAGACACTGACTTTGTTGCAGTCGATTCGGATCGATTGACCGCTGCATATGCTGATGGATCTGAAGAACCGCGTCTTCTCCATAATCAATTGGAGCAGGTTCCTTTTATTGAAGGGACTGCCGGTTTCCGACTGTCACCCAATCGTGCGAATCGTACTTCTGCTTACTTGTCGGGCGGAGCGGGTATGGTTGGAAGTACCGGAGATTTTCTTACTTTACTTGAAGCATTGCGACAAGGAGGACAGCCTCTCCTTACAGAAGCCGTTGCGGCTGAGATGTCTACCAATCAAATCGGTGATCTCGTGATGCCATACTGGCCAGGCAGAGGGTTTGGCCTTGGTTTTACCGTACTTAAAGATCCTGCGGCAGCTGGTACAACGGAATCAGCGGGTACGTGGCGAATGGGTGGAACTTACGGCCATTCCTGGTTTGTTGATCCAAAAGAAGAACTTAGTGTTGCAGCATTCACCAACACGGCACTTGAAGGGATGTCAGGCCAGTATACCACCGATATTTGTGATGCCATCTACGCAGGCATTCGTGAAAGCAAAGGGGCTGCAAGAATTTAAATACGAATAACCGCCCAATATCATTGGGCGGCTTTATTTGGCGACAATGGTAACACCTACTGTCTGTTACTACTCAAATTTTTCTTTTTAAAAAGGTAAATCCCCGCAACAAGAATAAACCACACCGGCGTGACAAACAGTGCCACACGCGTATCCTCGGCCAATGCCAGTACCACCAGTACAAATGCCAAAAACGCTAGGATCAAGTAGTTAGAGAACGGATAAAGTGGCAGTTTGAAGCGGCTGCGACTCGCCAGTTCCGGCTGAGTACGACGATATCGGAGATGACAGATCACCATGATGCCCCAGACAAAGATAAAACACACGGTTGACACGCTCGTGATCAGCGTAAACACGCCCTCTGGCATGATATAGTTCAGCACAATCGCGATCAGAATAACAATCGTGGAGAAAAACAGCGCATTGGAAGGGACTTTCCTCTTGTTCAGTCTTGCAAATGATTCAGGTGCGTTGTGATCCTTTGCCATGGAGAACACCATACGGCTTGTACTGAAAATGGCACTATTACACGCTGACGCTGCGGAAGTCAGTACCACGAAGTTCACAATGCCTGCAGCAGCCGCAATACCCACAGCGGCAAACACTTGTACAAACGGACTTTCAGTCGGCACAATGGCGTTCCACGGGTAGATACTCATAATAATCAGCAGTGCGCCAACATAGAAGAGCAGTACCCGGATCGGGATCTGGTTAATTGCTCTCGGAATAACCTTCTCCGGGTTCTCCGTTTCCCCTGCTGTGAGTCCCACCAGTTCCATGCCTACAAAGGCGAACACTACCATCTGGAACGATATGATGAACCCATGCAGTCCATTCGGGAACCATCCCCCATGACTCCACAGATTGGTGAAGCTCGCTGGACCCTGATCCGTTGTAAAACCTTTGAATATCATATATAAACCAACAACAATGAGTGCAAGAATAGCCACGACTTTAATCAGGGCAAACCAGAATTCCATCTCCCCAAACAACTTGACCGTTGCCAAGTTCATGATTAGCAAAATGACTAACGCAATTAATCCCGGCACCCACTGAGGTACATTCGGAAACCAGAACTGCGTATACAATCCAACTGCCGTAATATCAGCCATGGCAATGGAGATCCAGCAGAACCAGTAGGTCCAGCCTGTAATAAATGCCGCCATATTTCCCAGGTAATCACGCACAAAATCGACAAAGGAATGATACTGCAAGTTGCTTAACAGCAGCTCCCCCAATGCACGCATGATCAGGAACAACACAACACCCGTAATAATGTAGGCCAGCAAGATGGATGGCCCTGTTAGCTGGATCGTTTTGCCTGCTCCGAGAAACAGACCTGTACCGATCGCACCTCCGATCGCCATCAACTGCACGTGCCTGTTCTTTAATCCCCTTGTTAACGTTTCTTGCTGCATGATCAACCACCACTCTCTTTCTGCACATGCTCTCTACGATGAAAAATAATATTAATCATCATATAATAATCTGCCCAGAATACATATCCCTCTTTATATATTTTTTTGCACAGCAAAAAGGATGTCCCATAAGTCATGGATATGACGGGTGACATCCTCTTTGCTGTGTTATTTTGCTTTAATCAACCTGACACACGCTATTCGCTTCCATTTGCCTAGATCTGAGATCTAACGAATCACAGAGACGCTAATTCGTCGATTTACTGGAATTTTTAGGTTCGGAACCCCTCTTATGACGAAATAGCGTTACTGAGGTTCGTTAAATCTTGCAACCGTTAATGATCTACCATTTAAGGTGCGGTAGGTTCGTTAGCAATTGTGCGAGGCGGATTCCCTTTTGAGACAGTTCCTGATTATGTACATGTTTACCATACATACCTAAGGAAATATATTAAAATATAAACCAAGCATAGAACGGAAACGAATAAAAAGGCAATCGCTAATGGTCGATCGTTTTTCCAAATTCGAATCGCATTAGCAACATTAATCATGATTAACGCAATAAAGTTGATAACACTGGAATACCATTGAAACGAGTTGAACACGATCATCATAAATCCTATGATCCAGATGAACCAAAACCAAAGTGGAATTTTCAGAAAAAGCTGCTTCATTAAGATGTACTCCTCATATATTAAATTGGTCTATGTACAAGATATTCTTCGAAGTAGATATAAATTCCTTTATTTAGGTTATAATCCCAAATAATAAATACGATTTAGACCCAATTTCAAGCATCCTCACAGTTAAAAGGGCCCCGATAAAGGCGCCCTCTGGTCTGTTTAGTAATTTCTTTGCTTATCCAATCTGTTCCGAGGATATCGATCAGTGTAATTTCATTGCCCTCTTTGTCCGTACCAATTTCAGAGAGCGCAGTGTATCAAATTTTCGATCTTCATGCATCCAGCTACAATTAATGGGTTCGGAAAGCACCATCGTTTTAACGAACAGCGCTATCTAACCAGCAACTATTTTTGCTTATAAAACTCATGATACAGCTTCATTAACGCCCGCTTCTCAATCCGTGATACATAAGAGCGTGAGATGCCCAGTTCCTTCGCAATTTCGCGTTGAGTTCGTTCTTCCCCGCCCGCTTCCAGGCCAAATCGACCGATTACAACTTCCTTCTCCCGATCATCCAGGATGTCGAGATTGCGATAAATTTTGCTTTTTTCAATCTTGAGCTGTACCCGATCTACAACATCATCAGCTTCTGTGCCAAGGATATCGATTAATGTAATTTCATTGCCTTCTTTGTCCGTACCGATAGGGTCGTGCAGGGATACATCTTTGCGTGTTTTCTTCAGGGAACGGAGATGCATCAAAATTTCGTTTTCAATACATCTCGCCGCAAATGTGGCCAGCTTCGTGCCTTTGCCTTGTTGAAAACTTTCGATGGCTTTGATCAAACCAATGGTTCCGATGGAAATCAGGTCTTCCTGATCTTCACCCGTATTGTCGAACTTCTTGACGATATGCGCGACGAGGCGCAGATTGTGTTCAATGAGCAGATTGCGAGAGTGGGCATTGCCTTCAGCCATAAGGCGTAAATGTTTGGCTTCATCACCCTCAGCCAGTGGCTGGGGGAACGCATTATTTTTGACATACGAGACGAGTAACGTTAACTCTTTAATGAATAGAGCAATTGCGGTAAACAATCCGGGCACAGATGACACCTCCTGCAGTTTTACAACGATCTGGCCTGAGCACATGTGGGAACAGGGTCGATCTATTGTATGTAGGCAGAGGCCCAGAAGTGCACGTACACTTGAAAAAGGTGAAGCTTCTGTAGTTATTTCACAGGCTCACAGAGACAATGGAGCCCACCCGCTGAAGCAGGAGAAATTCTTTTTCCACACTTTCGATAAAATACTTCTTTTCACCAAATAGGACAACATCATTCTGGGCTAATGAAACATCGCTTTTAAAATAGATCACATTGTCCGTCTCACGGAATGCACCTTTGTAATAGAACATCCTATTTCTCTCCTTCATGTATCTACCTATGTAATTAACTACCCGCTCCATGTGGATCTGCTTCCTTCATGCTAACATATTCTCTCTCATTCATCATGTCATATTCGCACACTAACCAACATAAAGCCCCAGTCCTGTGCAGAACAGAACTGAGGCTGCATATCGATATGAATTCCTGTTTCTCCTGTCAATTGCTTCAAGAAGCTAATTCAAATTAAATCATTTGAAGATTCGTTGAGAGAACTGATACAGTCCACTGTTCCAGACAGATGGTTCGTGTCCACCTACATCCAGATAAAACGTATGCGGAATATTCATGCTACTCAAGCCGTTTTTGAAGTTCTGGCTGACCCATAACAGACCATCACTTGATCCGCAGGAGATCCACAACAATTTGAGTTGGCTAGCGACTTGTCCCGGGTTGGAAACCAGCTGTGATACAGATTGCGTATTCGGTGCAGCCGAGAAGGCTCCTACCCAAGCGAAGGTATTCAGATTTTTCAACCCGAAGTTAAGCGACTGCCCACCACCCATGGACAGACCGGCCAACGCACGACTATTGCGGTCCTTGTACACCGGATAATTGGCTTCGATATGAGGAATCAGATCCTTGAGCAGATCTTGCTCAAACCGTTCAAACGCAGCCACTTTGTCCGGAGCAAAAATGTCACCGACTGGACGGTCGTCCTTCATGGCACGGCCATTCGGCATGACAACGATCATCTGAGACAACTTACCTTCCGAATACAGGTTGTCCAGAATGTTCTTGGGTTTCATTGCGTTAACCCACTCATACTCATCTCCGCCGATGCCATGCAGGAGATACAGGACGTTATACTTTTTATTCGGAGAATATCCTGGCGGTGTATACACGGTCGCTTTGCGTGTATTGCCCACCGTTGTGGAGTAATAGGATATCAGATTGGTATTTCCATGCGGAATATTGTTTCGATAGCCATCAAAACCCGATGGTGCCGGCACCACCGGAGTGTTAGCCAGAGCATTGTTTGCGTCATTGCTGGATACATTCATAGATTCATACGCTGTGTTCTGAGCACCAACCTCGCTGGAATCCGTAGCAAAAGCCATTGTTGGGGCAATCATGGCAACGACTATCGAAAGACTTAAAAGGATTGAAATACGTTTTTTCATCTCAATTTCTCCTCTCAATTTTGTCAAACTTAAGTATGCGTTTCTCGAAGTTTCACTGGAGTACGCTTGATGCTGAAGTTCAACTTTTTATAAAGCGGTGAAGCAAGCTTCCTCTCAACCCAAAATTGAAAGCCCTTACAATAAACAGGTTAGATCACCTCCCTTCCCTTCAGAAAAACACTAAAACATGTAGATTTCACTCTGTTTTCCCGACATAGAATTACTTATATAGTATATTTAAACTTATTTATCCATTTTTTGCAACAATATTTTCATTTCTATCGATTCAATTCAATGAATCTTAGAGCATCAGAGTTTTTCTTCTTTATCCTCGAATCATAATTAAAAATGTAAAATACTGTTGTTAAATTGAATATTTTACCTTATTATAGCTTCCATAGGGGGGTGTCTATGAACAATTTCAATAGATTCATAATATTTTTCTTCTGAGAGATATGCTTACGCAAAAGTTTCTCAACGTTTCGGCCGCCTATATCTCTTGCAACTACTTTATATTCTGGGAGGAAAATGATGATGTTCAATGTACGCTTGTCGATCAAAAAAGCGTGGGCTTCATTCCTGGTGATTACATTATTGCTGCCTTTACTTGTGGGGTTATGGCCATCTAATGTCTATGCTGCATCTAACAATGAAGGAAAAATATCCATAACCGCAGATGATGAGTTCACACTTTTTATAAACGGCAGACAGACGGGAAAAGGCACCGACTGGGCCAAAGCCTATACATTCCCTGTGCCGATTCAATCTGGCATCAATGTGATTGCGGTTCAAGCGAAGGATATAGGCCTCTATGCGGGACTGCTGGCAGACCTTAGCTACGGAGATGAGAATCTGGTTACGGATTTCAACTGGAAAGTATCTGAACGATATGTCGAAGGTTGGGAGCAACCCAAATTCGATGATTCGTCATGGTCACGTGCTACTGACTTCGGACGGTATGGCAGTGATCCTTGGAAACAGATTAGCGGCATGCCTGAGGAGACCAGTGCACGCTGGATCTGGGCAGGCAAGACCAATGTGGATGCTCCAGTTTCAGAAGCATATTTTCGAATCTCGTTTAACGTATCCGAAGATGGACTGGCTATTAGCAGTCCCATTTCTTCTTCCGGTCAATTCGAGCAAGTCGATTATCAGTTAAAACCGACCCAACCCATGCCTGCTTCCATGGTGAAGAGACTTCCCGTGGTAAATGCCGTCTTTGAAACGGTGGAAGAGAACGGTTCTATAGAACTTAGCACCCAAGAAGCTGCCCAAATCGGTAATAACCTAGCTCCTGGTCAGATCTTTCTCGATCAGTCTTCTGCCCGGGCTATCAAAGTTACAAGCGTCAATAGAAGCTCTGGTGGTATGCGGGTAGATTACACCACTCCGGGTGTGGAGGAATTGTTCGATTACTATGATATTCCCGAGCAGGAGGTCTCGTTCGAAGAGCGTAACATCGTCATGCCTGATCCTGAGATGGTATTGGATAGCAAGGAATGGCTTGTTCAGGAAACCCCCTCCTTGTTAGAGACCGATATAACTGACGATGCTGAAATGCGACAGTTCAACATCGACAACACGATTCAAAATGATTTAGATGCAAATATGGACATGCTTGCGGATGCAGAAACAATGGATATCGCTTCCACGGATATCGCACCCATGGATCTGAATGATGTGAATTCCATGGACATGAATGATACAAACGATATGGATCTGAATGATGTGATTCGTGCTGCTGGAGCAGGTGATTTTGCCAATTGCAAAAAATCCGGCAATGAGTTTGTCTGTGATTTCAAGAAGGTACTTGTAAATCAACAAAATGCAAACGGTAACAAAGTGTTCGTTGAAGCAGGTGGCAAGCTCACCTTGATTGCACCCAAAGTTACGGGGAAATACGGATTTTGGGGGAAATATGATCTGAAATTTACTGCTGGTGAGAAAGCCAACATCTATATCAAAGGTGATGCCAAGTTCAAAAAAGAAGTTAAAGTTCCAATCATGGGCTTCAACATTGGTGCTGGCAACCTCGGAGCCGTATCTGTCGGCGTTTTTCTGGTCATTGGTATTGACGGCAACGTCACCTTTGAATTTCAGGTCGATCAAGGATACACGGTTACCGCGGGAGTCAAAGGGAAAACACGTGTCTTTATTCCCGTGAAGATCCAGCCTTACAGCAGTGTGAACAGATATCTTACGGTAACCCATAAAATTGAAGGACAGATCACTGCTTGGGCAGGAGCCAAAGCGGAAGTCGGTCTGAAAATTGCCGGCAAAAAAATACTTGAGGTAAGTGTTTTTGCCGGCATTGAAGGCACAGGGAAATGGACAAGCAGCAATAATGTGCCCAGTACCATGTCTCTAAAGATTGATGCTCTCGTCAAAGGAGAAGGAGCTGTATTTAATAAGTCCTTCAAACTCTTCGAGCTGCGCTGGAATTTGGTGAATCTGGTGAAAACCCCTACCAATCCGGGAACCGGACAGAACCTGGCACGAAATGCTGCCATAACGGTAACTTCCACCTATCCCGGGTATTCAGCAGCCAGAATTAATGACGGGGATCGTAACACGGCCTTGGGGGAAAATTATAGCTGGGCCAATAACCGTAATTCCTCACTTCCCCAATATGTCGTCATTGATTTGCCGGCATCGAGTTCAATCCAACGAATTGATCTGTATACCACCCAGGGATACCCGCTTGCCAATTATGATCTGCAATACTGGAATGGCTCAAATTGGGTAAATCTTGTACAGATTACAGGCAATCAAGAGTTAATGCGTTCACACACATTTTCAGCAGTCAGTACCTCCAAGATCCGTGTCGTAGCGAGTAAAGGTCCTTCCCATCAGTCAACCTATGTGCGAATCAATGAGCTTGAAATCTATTAAAACAACATACCCAAAAAGCCTCAGCTCCTGGTTACACAGGATGGCTGAGGCTTTCTTGACATCTGTTTAGTGTACGGATACTGGATTAACTGCCTCTGCACCCTCGGGTGAAGCCAGTCTGTCTTTCATCAACAGACTGATGAACAAGCCCAGCAAACCCAGTGCAGCAATTACTGCGGCACACAAAGGCACTGAGATAAGTCCCGTATGCGTAATTGCATACCCACCCATATAGGCACCAGCGGCATTTCCCAGGTTAAATGCCGAATGACTTGAGGTTGTCGCAAGCAGCGGTGCTTCACGAGTCATATTCATAATCCGAATCTGAAGTCCCGGCATAATACCAAAAGCAGCTACACCCCAGAAGAATATGGTGATTACCGCGAGATAAGGATTCTCTAGTGTAATCGTAAGTGCAGCCAAAAGAACCGCCAGTATCCCAAAGTTGACGATCAACGAAGGCATCAGCTTCCAGTCTGCCAGACGGCCGCCAACCAAATTGCCCAAGGTTACACCGAAGCCAAACAACACCAGAATCCAAGTCACACTTTGCTCCGCAAAGCCACTAATATCCACAAGCATCGGCGTAATATAGGTGAAGACTGTAAACAAACTTCCGCACCCCAACGCCCCAATAAGCAGAATCAGCAACACTTGTGGACGTACCAGATTTCGGAATTGCTGACCGAGGTTTGCAGGCGGTCCTTGTGCAATAACCGGAATAAAACGAATAATTCCCATTAATGAGATAATGCCAAGAATTGTAATGGCTCCGAAGGATGATCTCCACCCAAGCTGTTGCCCGATAAACGTACCAAACGGAACGCCAATGATGTTGGCAATCGTTAGCCCAGCGAGAACAACCGATACCGCTCCTGCCCTTCTCTCGGGTGCAACGAGCCGTGTTGCCATGATTGAACCTACACCGAGGAACGTACCATGAGCAAATGCCGTTAAGATCCGTGCTGAAATTAACAACCCGTATGTGGGAGCAATGACAGACAATGCGTTCCCGATAATGAAAATGCACATGAGCAGCACCAGCAGTTTTTTCTGTGGAATCTTGTGCGTAAACACGGTTAAAATCGGCGCACCTACCGCTACACCAAGCGCATATCCCGTAATGAGTTGTCCTGCCTGCGGAATGCTTACATTCAAGTCTGTTGCCACATTGGGCAGCAGGCCCATAATGATAAATTCAGTCATACCAATCGCAAAAGCGCCAATCGTCAGGCATAACAGGGACAATGGAAACGCCCCACGTTTACCCGGCTGCGAAGCCTCTAGTTCTGTTTTGTATCCTGTATTGTGTCCAGTCGTGCTCATAGATGTTCTCTTCTCCAGTCTCTTAATCAACGATTTTCTGTCGCCTTCAACCACAAGGCTTCTGTTAGTTGTTCGAACGTTTCACGCATAGCCAGCTTGTCCCGCCAGTGTGCCGGAATACCACTCAGTCCATAATAAGCACCTGCAATCTGCCCATACACCGCACCCGTGGTATCCGCATCATCACCCAGATTAACAGCTAGCAACGCACCTTCTTCAAAGTTCGCCGATTTATGGAACGCCCATAATGCTGCTTCAAGTGAACGAACCACGTAGCCACTGCCCTTGATTTCTGGCGGTTCTTTGCTCTGATAGGAACCCCTAACAACCTCTTCAATAGCGGGCGAAAAGGCAGGTTCTTCCCTCCACTGTCTGCATGTCTCCGGCATCAGCATAACGTTTTTGTCCGCTCCGCGCAGACCAGCAACAAGTATGGCAGCCAATACCTCACATGCCTCTACGCTTTCCGCTGCGGCATGTGTTGTACGAGAACTCAACCCGGCATAGCGGACCATTTCGTTTGGTTGATTGGCATAAGCCATCGCGACAGGAGCAAGCCTCATGATAGAGCCATTGCCTGCCGTCATCGGGTCAGTTGATCCGCTGTAAGCTTCCCCGGTTATCTCAAATCTCTGCAAGGCACTTCGCGTTGCCCCGCCGATATCAAAGCAATCGCCTGTGCTGCTCATATACCCGACCTTGTACCAATTGGTGTATCTGCGCATCTGATCCGCAGGATCGAAGTTTGCCTTGCGTACCAGACTTTCTGCCAAACATAGAGCCATGGATGTATCATCTGTCCACTGTCCAGGTTCCAACCCGAATACGCCGCCTCCCACGATATCCGTCACAGGTTCAAACGTACCCGGACTGCTGAATTCCACGGTAGTTCCGAGCGCATCACCCACTGCAAGTCCAATGAAGCAGCCATTGAAACGGTCTCTTAGCAGCATGCTTGTCTTCCTCCCTTACTCCATATACTTTCAGAATCTTTCTTCTATTTTCCCACAGTGTTTAATCTGGCGTAAAGCTAATCTTCCTGATAACAGGAACACGATTTCTTCTATTATAAAAGTGTCGAAAGCTGTTGAACGATCAGAAAAACCAATTTTCATAAAAATTCTTTTATTTTATTATGCTGAAAAAACAGTTTATTCAGTACACCGCTTACATGTAAAGGGCTTAACGATTTGCAAGGTTCATTACTTTCTGAAAACACGTCATACATATGAAAACTTTCAATGTAAACATTCATAACACACTTGACCCTCAAGTTTGTCCTATGTTACGGTTTTATTAGCTTTTAACGCATATTTTTTCCCAAATTAATATTCATTAACGATAAACTGCGTCAGATAACATTCCGCGTGTTAATGAATATACGGAAATGAATTTGCGGAAAATTTTCATTTTATTTTATCCCAAACTAATTCTGAAACAGGAGGAACAAATTTATGATTAAGGCACTGGTATTTGATTTCGACGGAACGATTATTGATACAGAGACAGCATGGTATATTGCTTTTCGTGATGCTTACAAGGAACATGGCGTAGATCTAACCCTGGAGATGTACTCACAATGCATCGGGACCAGTCTAAAAACATTTAATCCGTATGAGTACCTCATCACAGATTTGAATCTTCCGATCGATCGGGAAGCGTTCAGGGAGTCCGTTCAGTTGCAGCACGCTGCATTGATGAACAAAGAGAAGGTGCGTCCTGGTATTCAGGAATATCTCGAACAAGCACGTGAAGCCGGATTGAAACTCGCTGTAGCCTCCAGCTCCAAACGGGAGTGGGTTGAACAGCATCTGGAACAACTGAAACTGAAAGATTATTTTGAAGTCATTCGTACGGCAGATGATGTAGCGAATGTAAAGCCTGACCCGGAACTCTACACTCAAGCACTTGAAGCCCTTGGAGTAACTGCAGACGAAGCCGTAGCGATTGAGGATTCACCTAACGGCGCGCGTGCAGCTGCTGCGGCTGGTATGCACTGCGTAGTCATCTCGAATACCATCACAGGAACACTGGAATTCGATATGCCTCACCAACGGCTGTCTTGCTTGACTGACCTTGCATTTAACGATTTGATTTCGAAGCCACTCGTCACTACCGTCTAAGGTTTGCACGAATTTCGCGATTTAATCCTTAAAGGGGGAGTTCACATGAAAGCTGTACATTTTGGTGCGGGCAATATAGGCCGCGGTTTTATCGGTCATATGTTGTCCGCTTCCGACTACGAAGTCTGCTTTGTCGCACGTAACCCGAAGAAAATCTCCATGCTTCAAGAGAGACAAGAATACCCGATTACACTTGCCAATACTGATCAGGACACTACGATTGTCAACAACGTGACGGCGATCAATGTGAGTGAGCAGAATCTGGTTGCGGAAGAGATCGCTTCAGCCGATCTGATCACAACCGCGGTGGGGGTATCTGCACTCGGAGATATCGCCGAGCCGATCGCCAAAGGCATTCAACTTCGCATGAAAAACAATAATCAGGCTCCACTGCATATTATCGCTTGCGAGAATGCCATCGGTGGTAGCACCAGGCTGAAGAAACGCATCTATCCATATCTGGATGAACAAACTCGCAAAAAAGCCGAACGTTATGTTTCTTTCCCCAATGCAGCTGTGGACCGGATTGTTCCGGCTCAAAACCACAAAGACCCGCTGCAGGTCACTGTTGAACCTTTTTACGAATGGGTCGTTCATCGTCCAGCACTTCTGGATGGATTCAAGAAAATAGACGGCGTCCACTATGTGGATTCGCTTGAACCTTATATCGAGCGTAAAATGTTTACGGTCAATACAGGCCACTGTGTCGCTGCATACTTCGGCTATCTCGAAGGATTCAAGACGATCCGCCAGGTGATGAGTAACTCCACCCTTCGGGCCAAGGTACGCCATGTTATGGAAGAGACGGGTCAGATGCTTATCCAGAAGCATGGATTCAACGCACAGAAGCATAACAAATATATCGACACCATACTGGAACGCTTCGCCAATCCCAACCTGACGGATCAGGTCACCCGGGTCGGACGTTCCCCCCTTCGCAAGCTTTCGCCTCATGATCGGCTTGTTCGCCCAGCGCTGCAGGCCATTGAATTCGGAATTGACATTCCTCATTTAACTTCTGCTATGGCGGCCGCAATGTTGTTTAATGACAAGCGCGACGAGGAAGCCATGAAGCTACAACACATGATTCGCGAAGATGGCGTCTCCGCCTTCATCCGTGAACGCATGGGAATTCCCGACGAACATCCCGTTCATCAGAATGTAATCGCCCGTTATCAAGAACTTAGAGGGCGCAAGGAATCGACTATACTAACCTGAGTAACGGATCAGGGCATGGGTTCGATCCTGCAAACTGAATAGAAACACAGCCAAGAAGCCGGGAGGAACCTTTGCAGCATCGCTCCTTCCGGCTCTTTGTCTATGCACGGCGTGGCATGGCACGGTACATTCTATCTACATTGTAGTAACGTTAATAAAACAGCGCACCTCCTCTCTCAAGGAAATACGCTGTTTAGGGAATCTTTTTTTAAATTTACTACATCGTTTGGCTCAGCCTTGGGCCTCATCCCTTTTCTACTCATTCATGATGGAATTAAGGGATGCATATGCCATGGGCAGGAAACCTTCCGAAGGTTCACCAATAGGTGCTTGGATGTGGAAAATGTAACCATTCCCGTCCAGTTCTTTGACAATAAAGTACTCTGTTTTCTTATCATTCTGGGACATCATGTACAATTTCGCATCCTTCATCGGGCCGTTGCTGAGTTGTTCAGCCGTTAACTGCTTCACTTCTCCGGTCTCGGACAACTCTTCCTTGGCATCCATCTTCAGCGCATCCAGATTGTAATTCACCGGCAACTTCTCAATCTCTACCTCATAATCGGGATCAATCTTCATTGTTAATTCATGGTCTTCGGCGTCAAAAGCCATCGGTTCAAACACATAAAGTGAATAACCTTTCGCTTGTGCCAGTGTGACTGGACGTTTCTCGGTCATTCCTTCTACCGCCACTTCCAACTCTGATGTCTTCGGACGATCGGAAGTTACTGTACCGCCTGTATTGGAACCGTTATTGTCATCACTCGATTCAATCTTTGCAATCTCTGTAAGTACCAACTGTTTTGTTGTTGCATCAATCGTTTTCTCTACATATTTGAAACGAACGGAATCTTCGTCATCGATATCATCCAGAGACTTCTGCAGATCTTCGCTCACCTGGAATGACATCGGCTTCTCATTCACTCGAATCTCAACGGTATGTGGATCAGCCCACCCAGTCAGAATACCTTCTGCTTCTATTGCAGCACTTTCATTCGGTTGTTGCTCCGGTGCTGGTGACTGTTCTTCCGTATTATTCACTGGCGGCTGTGCAGCAGGATTACTGTTCCCACAGGCCACAAGCGAGAATCCCATAAGTAAAACCAGGAGTGATGCACTGACTTTCATTGTATTTCCTTTTCGCATATGAACACCTCCGTTAGCTTATACGCAATGATGCTTGTCCATGTTGCTTCTCATCCATTGGCTTGGCTGTATACTAGTACTTACACGGGAGAAAGGCAGCTCAATCATGCAAAATGTCTGAACGATTTTTGTAGTCCTCTACCTAACTGGCCTGATCCATCTGTACCAGTTTGGCATTGGCTACGTTAAATGCTTTGGTCTGGAGGTTAAATTGCTTGCGGAATTCAGCAAGCTTCGCATATTCGCTATTTCGTAACCGAATGGCTCGCTTGATCTTAACCAGATTAGGTTCTGCACTTTCTCTCATCAGATCATACAACTGCTCATCGGCACTCAGACTCAGCTGATACGAGGCAATAAAATTTTCCAATGCACGCGCTCTTGCTTCATATTGATCCAGCACCTTCTCAGCCTGTGCCAACGTTTCTTTGTTTTCAAATGATAGTTCTTTCAATGAACTGCGCAGGTCTACCGTCTTCTCGTTGGTCTGTTTCATGGCCTCTTCTGCCTGTTTCAACAACGTTCTTCGTTCATCAATATGATCTGCCGCCTGATCCAGCAGTGCTTCGAGATCACTGTTTTTGTTCTTGCCTTTGTCTAAAATGGACTTGTATAACTTCATATCTTCCTGCTCATGACTGGTCAGATTGTTCAAACTCTGATCAATCTTCTGACCACTGAGCACCAATTGGTTTACCTGATTTGCCGCAGGCTCCTGCGGATCTCCACAACCACTCGCCAGCAAAACTAGCAATACACTAACTGCTGCAAGCGCCACTTTTTTACTCGTTAGCACCAAAGTCCTTCCTCTCTTGCATCATCTTGTTGTTATACTACAAGCGTGTATCTCCGCTAAAATTGGCTACCCAGTGTGCATCCGGATCGTATACTTCGAACTCGTAACCCCGATCTTCGAGTAACTTCAGAATACGTGGTAAAGCCTGAACCGTCTGCTCGCGCTCATGCATCAGAATCACTTCCTTATCCCGATGTACACTTTTGCTCACCCGGGCCACAATCTTGTCTGGCTGACCGGGAAGATTCCAATCGAGTGAATCTGTCGTCCAGTCCCACATTTTGAACCCGGCCGCAGCAATGTCACCTCTGAACTTTTCACCGATCTGTGGACTGCTGCCATAAGGTGCACGAATCAGATGAGGCGTAAAACCAATCAGGTCCTGCACCATCTTCTGCTCTTTCTTGAATTCTTTCACAAAGTTTGCCGAGTTGCCGCTCTTATACAGCTTTTTATAGTTATGCGTCATGCTGTGAAGTCCAGGATAACTGCCTTCCTTCAACAGCCGTTTCACTGCTTCTGGATGCTGATTCAACTGACGTCCGATCATAAAAAAGGTAGCTTTCGCCTCATGTTGCTTCAATATATCCAGCAGTTGTTCTGTATATTCAGTTGGCCCATCATCAAACGTTATGTATGCCAATTTGCGAACCTGGCCCTGGAACCGTACCGGCTCCTCCTTCGCATCCGGAGTAACTTGTATCATGCCGAGCTTGGCCGGCTGTTCGATTACAGTCATCGGAGGCGGCGCCACAACGCTTTTGATCCAATGCGTCATGCCAAGGAATATATAGGTTACACCGGTAACGAACAATACCAGAAGCATTAGAGCTATGCTAATCCTTCCATACCGGATTTTTCTTCGTTTATGTGTTTTCTTGCGACTTGTGCTAGGCGGAATACTTCCACGATCTCCCGCTCTCTCTTGTTGGACTCTCACTGTCATGCCACTTCCTTACTTTCATTTATTCCCGATTATTGGTATATTATCTCGTTTCATGTCTCTATATAGAAGATTAATAGAAAAATGGATCGGGAGAATGACAGAATAGTTACAAGCCCGGTTACAATCTACTTATCTCTTCGCTCTATATATCTTTCCTGCGGTTACCTTCTCCTGTATAATGAAGTGATTTACGCCATCAGACTTCAAGAAGGAGCTACACCCATGACAAGTTTGAACCGTGCCGGCAGATCCATCTATCTGTTATTCTTTGTCGGCATTATCGCGATTTCTTTCTCTTCGATCTTTGTACGCTGGTCTACCGCAGACGTTGCGGTCATTGCCATGTACCGTTTATTTCTGACCAACCTGCTGATGCTCCCTTTTGTCTGGAAATATAGACACGAGATGATGCGTCTGAATGCACGACAGTGGGGATTGCTGCTTGCATCCGGTGTGATGTTGGCCCTTCATTTCCTGCTCTGGATGGGTTCACTGCGGCTCACCAGTGTTGCCAGTTCCACCGTTATTCTTGCGCTGGAGCCTATACTGATTCTTGCAGGTTCGGTATGGCTGTTCAAAGCCAAAATTAACCGGATGATGATCATCGGCATGGGCATCGCCCTGCTTGGCTCGATTGTCATTGGTGCAGGAGATTTCCAGTTGGCAGGTACTGCCCTGCAAGGGGATATCCTGTCTTTACTTGGCACAATTGCCGTCGCTATCCATATGCTGCTGGGTCAATTTTTACGAGCGGGACTTAGTGCATTTTCGTATAACTTCTGGGTATTTTTTGTCGCTGCTTGTACGTTGGCGGTATATAATCTGATTATGGGCCACCCATTCGGGGGTTACGCTGCGTCAGAGTGGGGAATCTTCCTGCTGCTTGCCATTGTACCAACGATCTTCGGACATTATCTCTTCAACTGGTTGCTTCAATATATGAATGCCACGACGGTATCCATGGGTGTACTTGGGGAACCCGTATTCTCTTCATTACTGGCTTGGATGCTGCTCGGCGAATCGCTCAGTGCAATACAGATGTCTGCGGGGGTCGTCATTATATTCGGGGTATGGATCTTCATTCGATATGGCAAAACCAAACCTCAGATTGCTTCAACAGAAGCCTCTGTTGCGGGAAAAGGGCCTATTGAACCTACAACTGTATAACGTATTTTTTCGTAAATCATAGTTATAAAAGACTCTACCACTCTCATAAGGCGGTGTATTTTGATGAAAAATATTGTATCCATGCGCTGGCTGCTCGCCAGAATGTATGAACCGGATGTCGTCATTGCAGATTGCCGATTCTTGCTCGGTCAGCCGGAGGCTGGAAGACAAGCCTATGAAGCTGGACATATTCCAGGGGCCGTCTATCTCGATTTGGAAAAAGATCTGTCTTCTCCTGTATCTGCGCACGGAGGACGTCACCCTCTTCCTGATCCGGCTGTTCTCGCAAGTCGACTCTCCAAAGCTGGCATCGGCTCCAATAGTCGTATTGTTGCTTATGACGATCAAGGCGGGATGAATGCATCTCGGCTATGGTGGCTGCTTCGCTATATCGGTCATGAACAGGTGTATATCATGGACGAAGGTTTCTCCGCTTGGCAAAATGCCAAATTCCCGGTGACTCAGGATGTGCCCGTTCAGATCCCGTCTTCCTTTGAAGTGAACGTACAGCCACAGATGCTGGCAAGTGTTGAGGATGTGCAACAAGCCTCTGCAAATGGCAGTGCCGTGCTAATTGACTCCCGTGATGCTCGCCGCTATGCGGGGCTGGAGGAACCGATTGATGCCAAGGCCGGACATATTCCGGGTGCGGTGAATTATTTTTGGAAAGATGTGTTGGATTGGGATGGACGTTGGACAGATACTGGGGTGTTAGAAGAGCGCTTTAGTAAGCTGGACAAGGATGGTGCGATTATCGTGTATTGCGGCTCTGGTGTCTCTGCCTGCCCGAATGTGATTGCGCTGGAAGAAGCAGGATTCTCGAATGTAAGATTGTATTCCGGAAGCTGGAGCGACTGGATTAGTTATGAGGAGAATCCGGTGGCTATAGGTGATACGGAAGCGGATAAAGACGTATAGCAGTGTATCGATGTTGAATACATCGCCAGGGGGCTTATCTTCCCCGGCGATGTATTTTTCTTTGTTTGGATTCATGATAATAGAAAAACCGTGATGGACATCTGTCCACCACGGTTGAATCATGAAATCTATTATTGCTTTTTACTTAAAGATACATTTGCTGTTAACGTCTTGTCGATCGTCGTCCAGTTGACATAAGCACCGAGTATTTCATTAATAACAGAAACTGGAATGACAGTTTCACCAGTTAAAAGCTTTGGTACGTTACTATTGAACACTAGTTTATCGTTAATTGAATACACATCTGAACCAATTTGAGCACTTATATTTTTCGTACCTAATTTGATTTGCGTGGTACGCGTCTTATGATCCCATTTTACTGTACCGCCCAATAGCTCCGAAATGGTTCGAATCGGTACGTAGAACTCATCATTATGAACAACCGGTTTGATTGTCGTCCCCCCTACATTCATAGCAACATCAACATATTCAAGGAAATCAGTCTTTCTAATGAGTCCATGAACGCCTTTTGTTCGGTCCACGACCTGAGATACTTCGTAATCCGTTGCGGCCGATAGGTACGCATAAGCTACACTTCTATCCATATCAAGCTTATCGGATAAAAATTGAATCGATTCACGTACTGATTCTTTCATAGCTTCATCCAAATCAGGGTCCAGTCCAATCGGAATCCAATAATCCTCTGTTTCAGCAAAGGGTTGCGTGAATTCTCCACTGTGTGGTAGTGATGGATCACCTTTCTTTAACACCGTTAACCGAACTGTCCCCCTTAAGGAAGCTTCCAATGCAGTTAACGCCACTTCTCCATCTCCTTGAGCAAAGTGTGGATCTCCAGTATAGAATAGACCGCCTTTAACTTGAATCGGATAATAAATAGTTGCACCAACACCCAACTCATTAATATCCATATTCCCTCCTGTTTCAATAGGTGGAATCGAACTCACAACTTCACTGGTATTTGGTGCAACCCCCATAACACCTAGAAACGGGTTAATGGGGAAACGTACATTTTTGCCAGCTTTTGTTGGTAATACCCCATACCAGTTGCCGTTGATTTCTTCAATAGGCGTAAATATAGATACATTATTATATAATTCCGGTTTTGTTGCGCTAGCTCCCTCTTGTGGGCCTGTATTTTCTGGAAATTCGTTAGGAAGGGCACCTTTACCATGGCGGTTAGAAATGACACCATATGGAACTCGCGTTTGCAATGAAAGGACTTCTACTTTAAGAACATCACCCGGCTCTGCTCCCTCAACCGCTACTGGCCCAGTGATAATATGAGGTCCGTCTTTTACAAAATCATGCTTAATCTCAGAAGCTGCAATTGCCTTCGCATCATCCAACACGCCATCGGATGAGACACCAAATTTGCCGAAGTACTCGCCTGGATTTCTCCCTTGATCCTCCATCAGTCCCTCATGCGATACCGTGTCAAATGTTACAGCACTTCCTGATGGTACAGTAAGAATCGGAGAGCTGTCTCGATTAGGCAGTGATCCCCAGCGAATGTTCTCAATCGCAGACATTACATAATAATCACCTTCAACCTTTGCAAGGGTTGTTGGTTGCAGCGGCATACTAAAGCCCACTGAAGGTAGAGCAAATGTAAACATACTTATAATCCCTACTGAAACCCCAAATTTCCTAATCGTTCGGTTAATAAACATAACGCTCCCCCTCTGTGATATGTAATATTACCTAACACAAATAAACACTAACATATAAATACATTTACAACAATATTTTTTTGTTAAAAAACATAACACAAATTAACTACTCTTTAAGAATAAACTTATAAAAATAAATGCTATGTCATTATAATTACCATATACAAAGCAACTCACGAATGTGGAGTTGTATTCCGGAAGGTGGATTGACTGGATTAGTTATGAAGAAAATCCGGTGGCTACCGGGGAAGAGATAGATACGGAGCACAAGTCTACAGGATCTCAACGGCAAATACACCGCCATGCAGGCTGATGCCTGGGGCGGTGTATTTGCCGGCCTCAGCGTCACCCGGGAATACTGAAGAGAGGCATCGTTGCACGGGAAGACTGATCCAACCAGATCCCTTCCCGCTTAATGAAACAAAATCTGTAAAAGAAAATGAGGAGAAGCATTCATGAGTCCATGAATCAGAATAATCACCCATATTTTACGATAGCGGGCCCACATATAACCAAGAAACAGACCCGTAACCCCATGATTTGCAATCACTGTTGCCACATCTATATCCCACTGACCATTTCCTTGAATGGCGATATGCCAAATGGACCATAGTATTGAAACTAGTAGTATGGCGGGCCATCTTCCAAGCAACGCCTCCAATCGAGTTTGCATCCATACTCGATAAAAAACTTCCTCCAATACGCTATTGATCACAAAACCAATCAACACCAAGAGAAGTAATTCTGTCGTATCGGTTCCTACAATTGCTCCTTCTGGTTGTGCAATTGGGGAATAGAACTTTAGATAACCCCACACCACAATAACGATTAGTGGTGCGATGACGTGTCTGTGGGTACGAGGCTTTGCAGAGATATTATCTTGCTGTCCGCCAGTCATTTTTCGATAAATCAGTAATAAAATCAATGGGATGAACAATAATGTCGTCAACTTGAACGTCAAATAATTTAGCTGGAAATGTAATCCTTGCGGGTCTATCGTTATCAGAGAAACCGTAAATAAAACGCCTGACAGCAATAATACAATGGATTGAACGACCAAGTGCTTTTTCTCCATTTGCTTGAAATAAAAGAGATCTTGACTTTTATAAGGAATCATACGGATTAGAACAATGCCAAGGAATGCCGGCAACATACTATGCCATATTGGAATCACTTCCTCACGATCAGCCGTGTACCTTATATTCAAGTTTCCTGTCCACACTAACCACAATACAGCAGCAAATATCATGATCATGCATAATAAGCCGATTGCCTTTCCCCATGCTGGAAACATTACTTTGAATTGCTGATTCATTCCAATTCCCCTCCTTGAGTGCTATGTCGCCTTTGCTTCTTTTTTAATTCAATTGAGTTAAATAAACTCTAGCACATCTCATCTTCATCGTCTATTTATTTCAGTTGAGTTAAATAATATGATATTCTGTGTGTATGCCAAAAATCGTGGACCATGAGAAGATGAAGAATATTATTGCTGAAGCAACTTGGAAAATCATTAGTGAGCAAGGCATTCATCATGCAACGTCAAGAACAATTGCGAAGGAAGCCGGATTATCACAAGGAGCCTTAAGACATTATTTTTCCAAACAAGAGAGCCTGCTAGCATTTGCAATGGAGTTAGTTAAAGAAAAGGTACTTACTCGGTTAAGGAATCTGAATGCAAAAGAACTGGCGCCTCAAGAAAGAATTGTTGAATACTTGCTCGAGCTAGTACCTACGGATGAACAAACATTATTGGAAATGGAGGTTTGGTTTGCATTTGTAACCTATGGAAAGACGCAAAAAGGGTTCGATGCCAATTATGAGGACCTGCAGAGTGCAATCAGGAACTGCATTATGTACTTAAAAAATGAAGGTCTTCTGCGCACTACCGATGAAGAGAAGGAACACGAAAAGCTGTATGCCTTTATGAATGGGATGGCTCTCAATTTGTATCTAGAGCCGCATAAGATAAATCGAACACGAAGCAAAGAAATGATACAAGACTATATCCATTGGATTATACGTTGAAGGAAAGCATGACACACAGATCGGGGAGTTAAGTTAGCGTGCCAAAGCGTAGCAGAATCCCATCTGCAGCAGGAGCGACTGAATAAGTTATGAGGAAAATCCGGTGGTTATCGGGGAAAAATAAAGATTAAGAACCCGCGTCTGACGCGGGCTTCTTTGTGCTTTCTATACATCCATATCCATGCATTTCAGGAGCTTACCTCTCCGACTTCTGTAACGTTTAGATTCAGCTTATGTTTTTGGCATACTTCGTAAAAATCTTTTGAAACAATGGGTTTGAAGATATTGATATAATCCAGCATAAAAAATTCATGCTCGCCAATTCGCTCTTTATGAAGGCAGATTCGAGATACAACTTTGACGTTCTTACGTGGAGGCTGTTCTACAGATGCAGCAATGACTGCTTTGCGCCCATATTCGGAACGTTCATAATCAAAAACATCCAAACGATCAAGGTGATGTGCAGTCCAATAGGTTTGATCAACCGAACGACCGTCATGGTAACATACCGTTGTCGGAATAAACTGTGTGTTTGTTTGCTTTTCCTCCAGCAGCTTTTTAAAACAATCTGATACGTGTCTTGTGCCTGTGATCGTCTCAAAATAATCTACATTCAGGTTGCGCACCGAGGACAGTAACTCAACCTCTGCGGTTGTCCCCTCTGGCAACGGATTCCCTACCGCCAGATAATTCACCTCTAATTGGGGAGTGAAAATCGTTCCACCACTAATAAACCCTCTACGTGGATATTGAGATTCCAGAAAATAATAGTTCAAAGAATGATGTCTCCTTTCCAATTGAAGTGCTTTTCATCCATTTTACATCTTTGCATGCAAAATAGGGGCCGGGTTACTCATGAACATGAGTGCCCTGCCCCTTGCTTTAATATACATATGAATATACAGACCTTAAGCAACACTATAACAGATCGAAAAGAAACAGTCTATATTTTTGGGGAAATGTTCTATATATTTAGGTTGCTGGCCGGCAAAATACAGATGAAACGGAGCATAAATCAATGATTTCCAACAACCATCTTACTCGTGAAGAACTACAGGATTATCTGTACAATGTATTTGGTGCCGGTTACCACATAACGCAGAGCGCAAGAATTCATGGAGGCGCACAAAAAGTCATTTACAAAATTGATTGCACGAATGGTTTCACTTGTATGTTTTACGTTTGGGATATTTCCAGCAACTATTTTCAGGAAGAGATCTTGAATGACTCCACTTTCCACAGTTATTATGGCAGCGAACTTTTCTCTTTGAATACTCGCTTTCTCGCTCAACATGGAATTCGAACACCAATCTTGTATGATCTAAATAACGATAGAGACCGGCACTCTTATGATTTTGCTCTTGTTGAGTATGTAGATGGACAAAAAGCCGAAGCCTATTTCCAGCATAAAAACCACAAAGATCGGGATGAGTTGTTTCAACGGATCAGGGATATGTTGTCTAATATGCATAACATCCAAAGAAACGTTTATGGAAACGCCAACAATAACAACAAAAAGGCTGGGCCTTGCTACCAAGTTCAGCGGTTAGATGCCGAAGCAGCCTTATCCTATGCATCCAAGCACATGACAGATATAAGGAATAATGACGAAAGGCTGCTTGAGAAACTTTACGAATTGGAAGCAGCCATTCAACCCAGAGATCTCTATAGTTTCATTCATGGAGAGTTAGGTCCGGATCATATATGGATAGATCATGCTATGCAACCATGCCTTATTGATATTGAGGGCGCAGGATTTTTCGATCTCGAACATGAGCATAGCTTTCTGGAGTTTCGATTTGGAGACTTTTATCAATACTTAAAAAATAATGATCTCGACCCGGAGCGGATGACATTTTATCGATTTTGCCATCATTTGTTCTTGATATCAGGAGGATTGAAACTGCTTCACAGACAATTCCCCGATCAGCAATTCGCAAGAGGCCTCGCGGAGTATCATGCCAGATGTGCAATTCAGATGCTTAGCCAAAAAGTTTAATTATCCCGCTTAATCAAACTGTGATAACACTATAAACATGAATATGGATATAAGCCTGAAAGGAGGTTTGAACATGGAATTTATTTACGAAGATGAAAAACTTGCAGTGAGCTTTATTCAAGCCATTCACACTGGAGATATTCCATCGTTACAGCAACTGCTGGCAGAGAATCCCGGGTTGGCAAAGATAAGAATATTGGAAAGAAAGCCTGACAACGTAGATTCAGATTCCAGAATCTCTCGAACGCTGCTGCACGTGGTAACGGATTGGCCGGGGCACTTCCCTAATGGAGCGGATACCGTGCGAGTGTTGACCAAGTTCGGTGCGGAAGTGAACGCTCCTTTTGTCGGTCCAAACATCGAGACACCTTTGCATTGGGCTGCAAGCTCCAATGATGTTCAAGTGCTCGATGCCCTTCTTGATGCTGGCGCAGATGTTGAAGCCCCTGGCGCAGTCATCGCCGGAGGCACACCGCTGGACGATGCTATTGCTTTCGCACAATGGAATGCAGCACGGCGCTTGGTTGAGCGCGGCGCGATCTTTGCCCTTTGGCATGCGGCCGCCCTAGGAGATATTCACGCCATACAAGAACACTTTAAAGGAGCTAAACTCCCAGAACGTTATCCTTGGGGAACAAGCACCTCCCCTTCTCCTCCCGATGCAGTAACCGTTGCTTTCTGGTGTGCTTGCCATGGAGGACAAAGAGAATCAGCCGAGTACCTACTTGACCAAGGTGCCGAATTGAATTGGATAGCCAGCTGGGATGGATTGACTCCACTGGACACAGCAAAACGTAATTTTTCAGCTGAACTGATCCCGTGGCTTGAAAGTCAAGGTGCCAAATCCGCTAGCGAGATTCACAGGTAGATGAATGGCTAGCATAGAATTGCCAATTGCCAGTGGCTGCGAATACAGTTATAAAGAGAATCCAGTGGCTACTGGGGATGTGTAGAAGACTCCAACAAATATACACAACGAAAAGTACATCACCACTTGAGCGATGTACTTTTCGTTGTGTGGTGATTCTAAAAACGTGAGAGGCGACAAGGGTCTAATTCATTTCTTGATTTTCCATCAATAATTTCACTTGCAGCCAGATTCGCAATCAGCGGCGCCAGCGTAATTGCAGAATGCATTACCGTCAGATAAAGTCCATTCATGTGATCATGGAAGCCCACAATCGGATAACCGTCTTCAGGCATAGGTCTCCATCCAACCTTTATGCTCTCCAGTTCCAGTTGATTTCCGTGCTTGAGACTGCGACGCAATGTGTCGTAAGCTCGCTTACCGACCGCCTGTGGTCCGTTTTCCTCCGACTCGTCGATATAGTCTTCCGCAGCCAGCAGCGTATAATCTGTCAGTTGACGCGCTTCAAATTGCGCATTGGAGATTAATGTGTGTATCCGTTTATTAGCAGTTTTTATCCGAATCAGAATCGAAGGTGACAAAGTTACTGGCACGTGACAACCTAACGGGTTACAAAGTTCGGGTGTACCTGTTCCTGCGGCCAATACCACAATATCTGACTCCACAAAACCCCTGGATGTATGAACACCAACCAGACGGGAACCCTCTTGCTTCAGTTGTGTAACATTGGTGTCGAACTGAATCTTTGCTCCGTACTCTTGCGCTTTGCTCAACAACAGCTCCGTTACCACTATAGGGTCCACCGCACCTTCTTTGCTGACAAACATGGCTTCATCCGGATATTCCTTCAGATTGGGCTCCAATGCCTCAAGCTGCTCCCGGTTTAATTTTTGAAATTGTTGCTCCCTTAGAGGCGGAATGTCCCAAGTTAGCGCGCCATGCCAATGAATTTTCAGTTCGGACAACTCTTGCTGAAGTGTGTGATATTCTTCCACAGCTGCATCGTACAAATGCCAGTATTCAGGAGCCACTCTATGCGTCGTATGTATCCAGGCAAATGATTTTTCTGTGACTTCACGCGCCGCGGCTGAGTGCCGTTCAATAACAGTTACATCTTGATTTCGTTTGGCTAGATGATAGGCCATACACGCCCCAACAATCCCTGCACCAATAATCACAATTTTTTGTTTATTCAAAACTAACTCTCCCTTGTCACCCTATCACCCCAAGGGATCGATTTTCCGAGGTTCGGATGGGTGTGCTCCTTTTTCGTCTTCTTCGCCGTACAGCTTCTCCATATGCTGCACATGGCCGGCTCCCCAGTCGCTCATTGTCTGGAGCACAGGTTTCATGAGCTGTCCGTACTCCGTAATCGAGTATTCGACCTTAGGCGGAATTTGGGCATATACTTCTCGATGCACAATATCGTGATACTCCAGTTCTTTTAACTGCTGGGTCAGCATCTTTTTTGAAATATCCGGAATGGCTTTTTGTAATTCGCTGAACCGCATTGTACCGTTGCTCAGCAGTCGTAGAAGGATCAAAGATTTCCATTTACCCGTGAGGATATCCAAGGCCGTTCCGAATTTGCAATATACCGTCATTCTTATTCCTCACTTTCTGACCATATCCGGGTATACTTTTGGTTACCTGGTTAGGTTTAAGTGCCTACTTCCAGATTGGGCCTTCTCACTTTAGTATAGAGGCAGATATTAAAATCGAGCAAGTGAAGGGATACGAAAAGATGAATGTAACGTTATGGATCGTACAAATCATATTGGCGCTAGGTTTTGTATATTCAGGATGGATGAAAACCATTCGTATCGAGTCGTCAAAAAAGACCTGGGCCTGGGTCAATAATGTGCCAAAAAGTCTAGTTATTTTGATCGGAATCGCGGAGCTACTAGGAGCGCTTGGCCTTGTTTTTCCTTGGGCGCTGAACATCACTCCGGTGCTTACGCCCATCGCCGCAATCGCTTTGGCTACGGTCACCCTGTTCGGGATGCTGTTTCATGTTTGGCGTAAAGAGTACCGGGAGCTAGGCGTGAATATCTTTTTTATAGTTCTTGCGTTGATCGTGGCTTTTAAAAGACTATAAGGAAACGGTGAAGTACAAATCCAAAAAAAACTCAAAAGTGGATGGACAGGTGATGAGAGTGAGGATTCCGTTTTTGAAGGTCTTATCTGGGATAACCTCCCTGCTGTCCAGAATAATCACGTTTATCGTGAGGAAAGCCGTGGCTTCGTGTTTAGTGACCTGATTTCGTTGCAAGCCCAACTTAAATTTGTCGTAGACAGCCTAACCCAAACAGAGTGAAATGGAGTAGACCACGGTATGTACGAGGCAAGGAGCAATCCTCGTCTTTTTATGTTTTTGCATAGTCCTTATCTTTCATTTAAAGAGAGTTTGAAAACAAAAACGCGACTTATATATAACATTGCCACATTTGAAAAAGCCTGGACAGAATACACACCTATTTACCGACGAAGCCTGCGATCTGTTCCAATAGTGTTATGCTATCGTAGTTGTGCACACAAATAAACAGGGACCTCTCACCATGTTGGCAAGGGTCCCTGTCTTTAAACTTGTTATATAGCCCATTTTCCGTTACGTGATGGTAAGCCCACCGCTTGCATAACCGGCCACGGTTGTAGCCACATCAATTCCGGCTGTTACGGATGCCGAGAAGACCATCAGCAGGCGGTCACCTGCCGATACCGGAATACTCAGTCCCGTAGTTAACCCGCTGGATATTGTCCCCAGTGCCAAAACCCCGGTAAGTGCAGGAGCCAAAGTTACCAATGCACCCGGTACAGCTGTAAAGGAGTTATTAGGTGTAGTGGAACGGAATAATTGTGCAGTTATCGTTACTGTAGATCCAACCAAACTAAGTCCGGCAGTCGTACTGAAATAAGCGGCTAGTGAAGTAATCGTTCCTGAACGTGATGCCGAGAAAGCAAAGTTAAGCAAGGTACCCGCAGCGCCAGTGAGATCAATAATTCCTCCGGTAACACTTACTCCTGTAGCATTGTTACCAAAACCAACTAAACTGGAAGTATTCAAAAGTCCACCCAATACCGTAGTCAACGCAACCGGAAGTCCTGATGCATACGGAATAATTGCTCCAGAACCTGTCGCACCCGTAGCCCCGGTTGTACCTGCTGTACCTGTGGCTCCCGTTGCCCCTGTCACACCTGCTGTACCCGTTGCTCCCGTTACTCCGGTTGTACCTGCTGTACCTGTGGCTCCAGTTACTCCGGTTACTCCAGTTATACCTGCTGCGCCTGTCGCTCCAGTTGCCCCTGTCACACCTGCTGTGCCCGTTGCTCCGGTTGCCCCGGTTGTACCTGCTGCGCCTGTGGCTCCAGTTACTCCGGTTGTACCCGCTGTGCCTGTGGCTCCAGTTACTCCGGTTGTACCTGCTGTGCCTGTCGCTCCCGTTACTCCCGTTACTCCGGTTGTACCTGCTGCTCCTGTAGCTCCGGTTACACCTGCCGTGCCTGTCGCTCCAGTTGCCCCACTACCTGTCGCTCCCGTTGCTCCGGTTGCCCCCGTTGTGCCTGCTGCTCCTGTAGCTCCGGTTACACCTGCGGTGCCTGTCGCTCCAGTTGCCCCGCTGCCTGTCGCTCCCGTTACTCCGGTTACTCCCGTTGTGCCTGCTGCTCCTGTAGCTCCGGTTACACCTGCCGTGCCTGTCGCTCCAGTTGCCCCGCTGCCTGTCGCTCCCGTTGCTCCGGTTGCCCCCGTTGTGCCTGCTGCTCCTGTAGCTCCGGTTACACCTGCCGTGCCTGTCGCTCCAGTTGCCCCGCTGCCTGTCGCTCCCATTGCTCCGGTTGCCCCCGTTGTGCCTGCTGCTCCTGTAGCTCCGGTTGCACCTGTGGCTCCCGTGATACCTGGGATTTCACCCAGCAATTCGGAAGAAACCAAACGATGGGCTGTTACCAATGAGCCTGTACTGCTCTTACCCCATACAGATACTTGAATAGGATCATTAACCATGGTTGTTGTTGTAAAAGTAAACTCGAAGGCGTCCAGATTCGCAAAATAATTGTTGGTTATTACTTGATTCGGTGCGATGTCAAAAGACTCACTGACATACAAAACCCTCAAGCCACCGCTCATATAATACCCTTGTATCTGTACGGTTGATACTGTCACATCACTACGATTATCTATTCTTACTGTAACTGTTTGAGTCGGTCTTACACCACCAACCGCATTATTTTCTATCGGCCCTGTTGATAAAAAGCTCATCGCTACATCTCCTCTTTTAGGGATTTCTGATCTCCTAGATGTCATTAACTGTTTTTTCGTGCTCCACCACCCGGTGTGCATCTACCAATTGCCCAGAGGCTTGTTTGCCCCACACTGAAATCCCTACTTCCTCCACACCTTCCACGTCTGTTCCAAAAACAAACTCAAAAGCATCTAAATCTGCAAAATAAGTTCTGGTCACTGCTTCATTAGGAGCAATACTGATCACTTCACTCACATATAGCGTTCTTGTTGTGCTGAGCACATAACCCTGAATGGACACGGTTACCGAGTCCACCTCAGCCCGACTTACCAATCTAATCGTTACCTGTTGGGTCGGTCTAACCCCGGAAACCGGATTGTTTTCAATCGGCCCAGTTGACAAAATAGCCATTTTCCCATCCCACCTTTATGAACCTCTGACTCTAGCAGTATTTGGCATAAGCTCACTCGATAGTAATATTCAAACACTCAATCAACGGTGTGGACAAAACACAGGGGGCAATCCACCATTGTCACTTAACACCCTATTACGCACAGGGCTTTAGCTATACAAAAACTGGGATATGTACAGCAAAGAGAAAAAATTATGCAATATCAAAGTTGGTCAGCAAGTAAGAGTAGATTTTGTTATGTAACCAGGATCGATTCCAGAAAAAAACGAAATGACCGTTCCCCCGGTAGATTCCAGGGAAACGGTCGCAGCTTAAGACGTCTTTTTCTCGTATCTAATTGTTGGCCGGGTAAAACTATGCTTGAAAGTGCAGTTTTATAGAATACGAGAGAGTATTTTACCATTAAGCCCAATGTTAAACACATAGAATAATAATGGTCTCTTCATCCTCTACTAAAAAATAGAAAAAGATTGTATTATCTTAAAATTGTGATATGATATCGTCAAGTTAATAAACATTTAAAAGAAAATATGAAAAATAATTACATTTAAATGTGACTAAACCTCTTTCTTCGCCAAATTTCAGTGTTCTAACTCATTTTATTGAAAGCGATTACAAAAAGAAACCTGACAGATTATAGCTTTTCTAATCGCACCCACAGATGCAGGCTTAATTCGGGTTATAGCCACTCCCCTTGCTGCCGTTACTACGTACCCGGTACACAGGTTGTCTGGCTTAAACCATATATGACAACATGAAGACTTATCCTAACAGCCAATATAACCATTATTTCAAGAAGGGGGTGACATGAGGAAAATCTTTTCGTTTTTTCGGCATTTCATCATCTCAGCTATCCTGAATTTTAGCTCACCAACTAATCCAATCTCATGGAGGCGAAACGTATGATTCGTAAACCGCTAGTTTTGTTGTTGTCGTGTCTGTTAATCTTTGTCACCCTGCCCGTGGAATCAAGCCATGCAGCAAATGCAGCCGTTGCCAAACTTCCTGGAAACTCTAATCCCCTCATCGATCATAAACTGGGAGCCGATCCTTATGTGCTCGTCCATAACAATCGGGTCTATGTCTACATGACAGGTGATGCATATCTGTACAATAGTGACGGCTCTGTCCGAGAGAACCAGTACAGCACGATCGGGAAGATTAACGTCATCTCCTCAGCTGACATGGTGAACTGGACAGACCATGGTTCCATCCCGGTAGCGGGTGCGAATAATGCCAATAATGGACAAGGAATTGCCAAATGGGCTACTCAGTCCTGGGCTCCTGCCATGGCGAAGAAAACCATTGCTGGCAAAGAAAAGTTTTTTCTGTATTTTGCCAACTCGGGTGGAGGTATTGGCGTACTCACGGCTGATTCTCCTATTGGACCGTGGTCAGACCCAATCGGACGTGCCCTCCTGACTCACGGTACACCGGGTATGTCCGGCGTAACTTGGCTCTTTGATCCGGCTGTACTTGTCGATGATGATGGCTCTGCTTACTTGTATGCTGGAGGCGGCATTCCGAACGATACCAACGCTGCTTCCATTGCCAATCCCAAAACAGCTCGGGTCATTCGTCTCGGTGCCGACATGACCAGCGTGGTGGGCAGTGCGGTTACTATTGATTCTCCTTATATGTTCGAAGATTCTGGCATCCACAAGTATAACGGCAAATATTACTACTCCTACTGCATCAACTTCGCGGGAACACATCCCACGGCATATCCGAAAGGTGAGATCGGATACATGGTTAGCGACAGCCCAATGGGGCCTTTCACGTATAAAGGACACTTTCTGAAAAATCCCGGCACGTTCTTCGGGGTAGGCGGCAATAACCACCATGCCGTGTTCCAGTTCAACAACGAATGGTATGTGGCGTACCATGCACAAACGGTAAGTAAAGCATTCCTTGGGGATGGCAAAGGGTACCGTTCCACCCACATTAACAAGCTGACCCACAACGCGGATGGCTCCATCCAGGAAGTGCAGGGTAACATGACTGGTGTATCCCAAACGACCAACCTCAACCCGTATGTCCGGGTGGAAGCGGAAACCATTGGCTGGCAAGCAGGCATTAACACCGAGCCGAGTCAAGCGAGCGGTGGACCTGTAGCCAATCAGAATGTTACTAATATTCATAATGGAGATTGGATCGCGGTCGGCAATGTTGATTTTGGCTCAGCTGGAGCCTCCAAGTTCAAGGCTAATGTCGCTTCTACCGGAAATGGCAACATCGAGGTACGACTGGACAGTCCGACAGGTCCTCTGGCTGGAACACTTAATGTAAGCTCAACCGGCGGTTCGCAAACGTGGCGCGAGATGGAGACCAATGTAACCAACGCTACGGGCGTACATCGTTTGTATCTGGTGTTTACAGGCTCAGGTAATGGAAACCTGTTCAAACTGGATTACTGGCAGTTTACATCCGGTTCGGGCGGCAACCCCAACCCCAATCCTAACCCATCCGTTACTCGCATCGAAACGGAAAGCATGACACTTGGCGGTCAATATGCCGGTGTGATCAGCTCCCCTTTTAATGGAGTAGCGCTCTACGCCAACAATGATTATGCAGCATACAATCAATATTATGCTTTCCCAACCCATCATTTCTCTGTCCGCGGTGCTTCCAACAACAATGAGACGGCCCGTGTCGATCTTGTCATCGGGGGTGTAACGGCGGGTTCATTCTACTTTACCGGTACACAACCGACCGTACAGACCCTGTCGAACATCACACATGCTACAGGCAATCAGGAAGTCAAGCTGGTCGTAACAACGGATAATGGTACGTGGGATGCTTATATTGATTATCTTGAACACTCGCAATAACACAAAGGTCAAGATAGACTTGGGAGGACAAGTTATGTGGAAAAAAATCTGTACGCTTCTGCTCTCTCTTCCGTTACTTGTGGCATCGATGTCAACGACAAGTCCTACCGCTTCCGCATCAACGTTCAGCAATCCGGTCATTTATGCGGATGTTCCTGACAGTGATGTCATCCGGGTGGGCAATGCCTTCTATATGACCAGCACAACGATGCATATGAATCCGGGTGTACCTGTGATGAAGTCTTATGATCTAGTCAACTGGAGCATCGTAAACTATGTGTATGATACGCTTGGAAACGGGGATATACAAAATCTGAACAACGGACAAAACGAGTATGGGCGTGGTTCATGGGCGAGCAGCTTGCGGTACAACAACGGTATATATTATGTGGCCTTTGGCTCGCTTTCCACGGGCAAGACATATATTTACCAAACCAGCAATATTGAAACAGGGCCATGGACACCTTACACATTGAACAGTTATTATCATGACCCCTCCCTTATGTTTGACGGGAATCGAACCTTTCTTGTTCATGGCAGTGATAACATCAGTATCGTCGAGCTGACATCTGATGCCAAGGCCGTCAAGTCCGGCGGGCTGAGTCAGGTTCTGATTCCAAACGCAAGCAGCATAGCTGGCTCTAACATGATTGTAAAGGCAGAAGGAGCACACATTCAGAAGATCAATGGCATGTACTATGTATTCCTGATTGCCTGGCCTTCAGGTGATGGCCGCATTCAGCTTGCCTATCGTGCAAACACATTGACAGGGCCATACACAGGTAAAGTTGTACTACGAGACTCGGGCATTGCCCAAGGAGGTATCGTGGATACCGCATCCGGTGCATGGTACGGCTTGCTGTTCAGAGATAGCGGGGCTGTTGGACGCATTCCCTATCTCGTGCCGGTGACATGGTCCGATAACTGGCCTGTGTTTGGGGTGAACGGCAAGGTTCCCCTGAACATGAATATGCCCGTTGAAGGTCAGCCTGCTGCCAAAATCTACGGGTCCGATGAGTTCAACTCAACCACATCAGGCACACCCTCAGTAACGCAACTGTTAGTGAACGGCGGCTTTGAGGAGAGCAGCATTCAGCCCTGGACCAGCAACAATACGGCGAACATCACCGTAACAAATGCCGAAGCTTTTGGCGGTTCCAAAAGCCTGCTCGTCAGCGGCAGACAGCAGACAGCAGGCGGTGCCAAACAGATGATTACAGGCAAGCTGGTACCGGGAGGAACGTACTCTTTTTCGGCTAAGATCAAATACACGACTGGTCCTGCAACCAAAACGTTTAATCTTAGCATCCAGAATGGTGCAAGTTATACCGGAATTACCATTATGGGCAGTGCGACGCTTACCCGCGGACAGTGGGGTACCATTCAAGGTACGTATACCGTTCCGTCGAATACCGACCTGTCCCAAAGCTTTATTTTTGTGGAAACACCGTATAACTTGAATCCGGACCCGACCAATGATCTGATGGCGTTTTATGTGGATGACGTCTCCCTGACGAGCAATTCATCTACCGGCACATCCAGTCTGGCTCCATACTGGCAGTGGAATCATAACCCCGATACTGCCAACTGGTCCCTGCTCCAGCGGCCCGGTTTTATGCGGTTAACTGCAGGCAAAATCAGCAAAAACCTGTTGGAAGCCCGCAACACGCTGACACAACGAACCTTTGGTCCAAAAAGCACAGGCATTACCGCTTTGGATACAGCAGGCATGAAGGATGGTGATTATGCTGGACTTGCTGCTTTTCAGGCCAGATATGGTTTGGTCGGCGTAAAAATGACGGGCAGCACCAAATCCATCGTTATGGCTAATGCCAGTTCTGGCACAATGACTGAAGTAGCAACTGTGCCATTAAACCAGAACAGAATCTATCTTCGCGTCATCTGTGATTTTACGAACCAGACCGACAAATCCTACTTTGCTTATAGCCTGAATGGCAGCAACTGGACAACCATTGGCAATACACTTCAAATGTCTTACACCCTGCCACACTTTATGGGATACCGGTTTGCACTATTCAATTATGCAACAAAGTCTACCGGAGGATATGCAGATTTTGATTATTTCCGCGTAGAATAAATGTAGTTTTATTCGGTTATTAATTTTTCGTTTATTGATCAGGACCTGTAACTTCACCATGTGTGGAGCCGGGTCCTTTAGTACATTTCTTATGAAGATCTTCCTCTTTGTAACTTCAAAAAGCCCGGAACTGTTTTATATAACGCATGTATCCTTCAGCACTTCGGTTAATCTCTTCATCCGTAGCCTGGAACGAGGCACCATAGAGTGCATAATGCGGCAGCGCCTGAGCCCCTACATGATTCATACTTGCTATGAAAGGTGCCACAAGTTCCTCAACGCTATAACCGATAGAACCATCTTTCGCATAATTCTCCTGCTTATCCCCTATGGACATCGCTAGTCCTATCCGTTTTCCCTTCAACTGATTGCCCTTCGATCCGTACGCCCATCCATGGGTGAACACGTCATCAAACCATTTTTTCAGCAACGGTGGATAACTGTACCAATATAACGGGAACTGCAACATAATATGATCATGCGTCTCCAGTAGCTCTTGTTCTCGGGAGACATCAATCTTCCAATCGGGGTAGGTCGTATATAATTCGTGAAGAGCAATATTATCTGTATACTGCAGCAACTCCTCCTTCCAGCGACGATTGACTCTCGAACTTTCCATATCGGGATGTGCCAGAATAACAAGTGTTTTCATCATAAGTTCCTTTCTTCCCATCCAGGGTGTTGGTTTCTATATTTGGATATGGACCATTATCGATCACATCCAGTCAAAAGAAAATACACACAATGAAGTAAGATGCTTACCTCAAAGTGTGTATGGACTTCCGTGTCAGAACCATGAGAAAATAAATAGTTACACCCTATATAACACGTAAAATTTAACTTGAGGTGAATCAGGATATGAAACAATACAATCTGGGCATTGAAGCGACGCTCGAAATTATAGGTGGCAAGTGGAAAGCCTTGATCATCTGTTTATTGATGTCCGGAGTCAAGAGAACAGGCGAATTAGAGCGCAGCATCCCCGGCATATCGCAAAAAGTGTTAATTCAACAATTGCGCGAGCTGGAGCGGGACGGCCTTGTCACCAGACATGTCTACCAGCAGATGCCTCCCAAGGTGGAATACGGGCTTACAGAATATGGCGTTACCGCCAACACCATCGTGGATGTCATGTGTACTTGGGGAAGGGACAATATTGCTCTCAGACAGCAGCGGGGCGAAGATGTTGTATTGTTGGAGAACAACCAGCCCGAGTCTTGATTTCACAGTTGCACATCCTCCATACATTAAGTAGGACATATGTCTCTTTTTCCACGAAAACGTTTAAAAAACCTTTATATTCCAGACCAAATGATCGATATACAAAATGGGACACCTGAATATCCCTTGTTGAGCATTGGATTCACATCTCACAAATGCAACACGGGAGAACAGAATGATACATACGGTAGCGAGTAAGGGAAAAAGATAAGCTCTATCTGGTGAGATGGAAAGGGCTAACAAAGGAGAAGGAGAGTCATATGAAGGTACGAACGAGTCAAAGAGGAAAAACACGCAACATCTACATCAACTTGCTGTTATCTGTTCTGTTGTTGATTAGCAGCATCTCGCTGTGGCCGGTCTCAAAAGTGAACGCCGCAGATGAGGAACATCATCTGTTATCCCTGAACCGGCCTGTGTACAGTTCCTCATCTCTGGGGGGCAATACGGCAGACCATGTGGTTGACGGCAACAAAAACACCCGCTGGGAAAGTATATGGCAGCAAGATCCGCAGTGGATCTATGTTGACTTAGGCGCGGTGGCCTCCATCTCGGGCATCTCTATCCAGTGGGAAAATGCGTATGCTTCCGCCTTTGATCTGGAAGTATCCAACGACGAGGTCCATTGGCAGTCTGTTTACTCCACAACAAAGGGGCAAGGCGGCCTGAACGAGATTGAGGTCACAGCGGAGGCACGATATGTGCGTTTGTTCAGCCATCAAAGAGCACAGCAAGCCTATGGCATCTCTGTATACGAATTCAATGTATACGGGACGGGCGGAGCAAATCCACCTCCCAAACCAGCAGCCATGAACCTTGCACTTGGACAACCGGTTACCGCGTCTTCGGAAGAAATTGATGAGCCCAGCCGTTCAGCCGAGGATAAGGCCAAAATGGAAAAAGGGAATTACGAAGCCCGGAATGTAACGGATGGCAATCCCGATACACGCTGGTCTTCCATCTACAAGGATCAGGAATGGATTGTTGTTGACCTTGGATTAAGCCGGGAAATCGGGAACGTATCCTTGCAATGGGAAAACGCTTTCGGACGTGCATACGATATTCAAGTATCCAATGATGCACAGCAATGGACTACATTGTACCGGGAACTGCACAGCGACGGTGGACGGGACGAAATTCCGGTATACGCCGAAGCACGGTATGTGAAATTGGCCGGACTTGGCAGAGGAACAACCAACGGATACTCCCTGTACGCCTTAGATGTCTACGAGTATATCGAAGGCGATGCCAAACCTGTGCATACCATTCCGAATATCCCTGAACCGTCCTCGGTACAGGTGGGTTCCGGCAGTTACGCTGTAAATGACATCACGATGCTGCAGCCGAAGAACCCGAAAAATCGTACATCTGATATTACGGCGCCTCTCCCTTCCAATGACTGGTGGCAGTCTATTCTTGTATCCGATCTGGGGGATGGCAACAGTCTGGTCACACTCCCGCTCAAAAGCAGATATACCAAACAAGGACTTCAACTTCTGAATCCCGGAGCTGGTTACGTTTCGGCTAATGGCGGTTCTATGGACGCTGACGGGGAACCGGATCTGATCATGACCACCAGCAATATGAATCCGGCGGAGGTCAATACCAAGGTGGCGGGATACGGGGATTATTCTGCAACGATCATCATGAGTGATGATGACACGGCCAAAATGAACACCACGTTTGTGAAGGGTTCCCCTTTCCTGTACAACACCTTCGATAACCCGGATACCATTATTGTTCGTTCGCCCAACATCACACGTCTCTTCGATGATCAGAACCGTGAAATTGTTCTGAAGGATGGAGAATCGCTGACGGCCGATCATATCGGCGTTGAAATAACCAATCAGGACAGAGCGCCCAAGCCTCAGACCTTTACAAGAAATTACGGGATCTTTGCACCTGAAGGAACCGTATTTATGAAACTTGGCAATACGCTCAAGATCAAGCTGGGCCAGAGCGAAAACTATCTGTCACTGGCTACCCTGTCGTCCGCGGCAGAGCTGCCTTATTATTACCAGCATGCCTACGCCTTTGTTACCGATACACAAGTGGACTACAAATATAACGAGAGCACTTCACTGGTAACGACTAACTTCAACTCGGTAACCCAGACGAAACGGGCAGGCTTTTCCTCCGAGACACTCATGGCCTTGTTTCCGCACCAATGGAAACTGGCGACTACTCCATTAACGGAGCTTGCTTACCCTTCCATTCGCGGCATGATGAAAGTAAGTGAAGGCAATACGTTTACGACACAGGATCGATTCTATGGCATTATTCCGCAGTTTGTAGAGCCGGATGATCCGACCTACTCGCGTGCACAATTAATCAGCTATCTGGATCAGCTTGACGCGGATACGGCAGGCAATCTGATGAGCGAGGATCCTTACTGGCAAGGGAAAAAGCTTCATCCGCTTGCGCTGGGTGTACTTATCAGCGACCAGATCGGAGATACGGTGCGACGAGACCACTATCTGTCCCTGCTTCGAAACATTTTGACAGATTGGTATACTTATTCGCCGGATGAACCTTTGCACTCGTATTATTTTTATTATTCGGATGAATGGGGAACCATTTTCCCTTACGGTAGTGGATTTGGTGTTAATACCGGATTGACAGATCATCATTTTACCTACGGCTATTATGTTTTTGCATCGGCTGTGCTGGCCACATATGACCAGACATTCTTGCAAGATTACGGCGACATGGTTGACCTTCTGATTCGGGACTACGCCAATCCTTCACGGACAGATGATCAGTTTCCAAGGCTTCGCAATTTTGATGCGTACGCAGGCCACTCCTGGGCAGGTGGTTACGCCGATAATCGCAGCGGGAATAACCAGGAGGCGGCAGGTGAAGCCCTCTTTAGTTGGGTCGGCCAATATATGTGGGGTGAGGTGACAGGCAACAAAGCCTATCGCGACACCGGGATCTGGGGCTTCGTGACCGAAGAGAAGGCTGCCGAGCAATACTGGTTTAACTATGACGGGGATAACTGGCTGGAGGATTACCCACATGCTACGGTAGGTCATGTCTACGGCAGCGCCTACCTGTATGGAACGTACTTCTCGAATGAGGCCGAGCACATTTACGGTATTCACTGGCTGCCACCAGCGGAATGGATGACCTATTATGGACGTGATCCGCAGAATACTAAGGCTCTCTACAATGGTCTCATCAAGGATCTGGGCGGTCAGCAGGAACGCACATGGCAGCATATTATTTGGCCGTTCCAGTCCATTGGAGACCCGCAAGGTGCTCTAGCCAAATGGAATACGAGCGAGATGCAGCAAAATGAAGTCTTTAACGCGTACTGGTTCATGCACAGCATGGCTTCTACGGGAACACGCACGATGGATATATGGGCAGATGATCCGGCAGCAACCGTGTATGAAAAAGACGGCGTCTATACAGCGCAAATCTGGAATCCGTCCGACACTGTCAAAACAGTGCATTTCTACAATGCCAATGGCGCTTTGGGTTCGGCTACCGTTTATGCCAAAGCGCAAGTAAAGGTTAACCCGCTGGAACATTCCGTTGTTCAACAGCCGGATGCCTCTCAGGGTGTAGTCTATCTCGATCGGAGCCAATGGACCATTACGGCGTCCTCCAGTTCGGAGCCGGTAGAGCGCATGGTCGACGGTGATCTGACTACACGCTGGTCATCCGGACAGCTTCAGAAGCCCGGCGATTGGCTGCATATTGATCTGGGAAGCGAACAGTCTATGGATACGGTATTCATGAACTCCGGCAACAACGGCGGTGATTATGCTCACGGGTACGAAATCTACGTATCCAAAGATAACGAGAACTGGGGCCAGCCTATCGCAGAGAGCGCTGGAACATCTCCAAGTCTGTCCGTGGAATTAGGCATGCAAACCGCCCGTTATGTCAAGATTGTATTGACTTCCTCTGCGGACAGCTGGTGGTCGATCTCTGAACTCAAGCTTGCCCGTTTTGGCAAACTTGAAGCAACACCGGAGTTCCCACAGCCCATACCGCTTCCAGATCGCTCTTCATGGATCGTAACCGCCTCCTCTACTCAAGGAGCCGTTGTGACAGCCAATATGCTGGATGGAAGTTCAGATACCCTATGGACAAATGGGAGGAAACAAATCGAAGGACAATGGATTACCATTGACCTCGGCCAAAAGAGTTCTTTCGATGCCATAGAATTGGACCCGGGTCATGCGAAAGAAGACTATCCGAGACAGTATCGGATTTATGTCTCGGATGACGGTGAACACTGGGGCACGTCCATTGCAGGCGGCGAAGGCACGCCTGGACGCACGTCCATCACCTTCCCTGAACAGCAGGCACGTTATGTTAAGGTAGTGCAGACCGGGGATTCCGATCAATGGTGGTCGATCTCCGAGTTGTTTATTCATCATAATGGAACGGGCAAACAAAAACTTTTGCTGCCAGACGGCTGGTCCGTGATCACTTCCACTGGAGACGATGCATCGGCTATAGTCGACGGCTCGGACCAAACACGCTGGACCTCCGGTCAGACTCAAACAGGCGGCGAATGGATTCAACTTGATCTGGGAACCTCGCAGTCAGTGAATCGGATTGTGCTGGACAGCGCGCACAGCCGGGAAGACTTTGCTCGCGGTTATGAAGTATATACCTCCCTGGATGGAGAGCATTGGGGAGATGCCCTGGCTTCGGGTGAAGGATCAGATTCGATGGTTTCTATCCCCTTTGCAACGCAAGAGGCACGTTATATTAAGGTCGTACAGACGGGTACTGCTTCTCATTGGTGGTCCGTGGCTGAATTCGAGGTCTATACCGCTGATCAGACACCATGGATATCCGGGGAACAGGATCATCTGCTACCTGCTGAACTGGATCGAACATCATGGACAGCGACTGCCTCCACCTCTGAAGATGTTGCGGCGATGCTAGACGACGATCTGAACTCACGCTGGACCTCTTCATCTGGTCAACATGCCGATCAATGGGTTCAGATTGATCTGGGAAGCAAGCAGAGCTTCAGTCGCTTGACCATGGATTCGGGCAGCAGCAGTAACGATTATGCTCGCAGTTTCCAGTTCTTCACTTCTGATGATGGCGAGCACTGGAATGGGGTTACGGAAGCCCTGGGAACAGGACCTGCCATCTCACAAACGTTCTCTAAACAAACGGCGCGATACATCAAAATTGCTTTGACCGCGGACACTCCCGAGTGGTGGTGGTCCATTGCCGAGTTAAAACTTTACCATTAATGTCATCACGATCTGTTCAACCACCTCTCTCCCGTTCTTGCGGGACAGAGGTGGTTTTTCTATGCCAAGGATGAAGCATACCTCATTCAAACTTCATGTTCCATACATCACCTCTGTAGTAAGATATAGATTAATGTATATTCACTACATTCTAATCGATAAGGAGGGCTTCATTTGAAAAATATAATTGTCTTCGGGGCGAGCAAAGGATTGGGTGACGCATTCGTTAGAGGCGTGCCACAGTCCGGTGATAAAGTCTGGGTGGTCTCCCGCAGCAAGCCGGAAAGTCTGAATGTGGAGGATGGCGTTCAGCGAATATGGATTCAGGCCGATCTTTCCGAACTTCAAGCCGCGGAGCATATTGCCAGCCAGCTTCAAGGCGAGACGTTGGATGTGCTTATTTATAACGTGGGGATCTGGGAGAAGGAAGGATTTGAAGAGCACTATACGTTTGATCGGGATGAACCCGCAGATATCAGTCAGCTAATTCATGTGAATGTGACCTCAACGATTGTATGTATACAGGCTTTACTGCCTCATCTTCGCCAGTCAGAGGCAGGCAAGATCATCCTGATCGGTTCAACAGCCGGTTTGAGCAATGCAGGCAACAGCCAGGTTTCATTTGTCGCCTCCAAATTTGCCATACGGGGTGTTACGGAAGCTTTAAGAGAGCATACGAGAGAGGACCGCATCGCGGTGACATGTATTAACCCGGGAGAACTGGCGGCAGAGATTCCTTATGAAGACGGAATGGAACGTGCACTCGCCGAGTATGATGGGACCCGCATTCCCCTCCAGGATATGGTCGCCATCGTTCGATGTATCATCAGCTTGTCCAAAGCGGCCTGCGTGAAAGAGATCAACATACCCGCATTAACGGATACGAACACCTAGATAGCAATGACATCTACACGCCTCAATCGGTCGGTTCACCTGAGTGCGCTCTGTATACACACGATGGACAGACGCCCGTTTACATTAATACATGCGATAAGTGCGCAATACCTATAGAATTCAGGCGTTCATGCTCAGGGATATTTTCATATAACAAATTCGACTTTCCTGCCTTGGCCAGGTGATCACGCATAGCGGCAATCCGTCCTTTGTTCACATCAATATAACGAAAATCGATTTGGCGCAAGTGCTCCAGCTCGGTCAGTCCAGCAAAAGAATTGGCCTTGAGCGCCGTATTCATCTCTTTTAGTTCAATAGATTCCAAAGTGCCGGCTGTCCATAGATGTTCGGTATCCCGCAACGATTTCATATAGTCCAGTTCGAGCTGTCTGAGGCAGGTCATCTGGGAAAAGTCGCATAACTGCTCCAACTTGGGCAAGGACAGATGCAGATATTCCAGCCCGCGCATCTGTTCGAGTCCCTGAATGCTTGTCAGTTTGCGAACAGAGCTGAGCTTCAACATCGAGATGGTCGACTCTGTCAATACATCCAATCCCCCTTTTAACTCACAGTGATCCAGGGATAGATACTGAAGCATGGGCAGTTCCGCCAATACATCAGCACTTTCGACCGTGCAGTTCAGAATGAGCGTATGCAGTTGGAGGCATGCCGCAATGGAAGCAAATCCGTTGAATTTGCCACGCAGTTCAAGAAAGGTCAATCGTTTGTAGTGTTTAATAAAATCGAGCCCAGTCGCCTTTGCAGGTGAATTCAATCTTAGAAACTGCAGTTGCTCCATCGCACCCAGTATCGTCAAATCCTGTGCCTGCGAAAGATCAAGCTGCAAGGCAGACACATGTTTCAACTGTGCCAGTCGCCCCAAAAATCCGGATGAATATACCCCTTTAGGGTCCGTATGTGATATATGTAGGATCAGATCCGGCCGGGCAAAGAATACTTTGACATCGAGCTCGGCAAGGTCCTCGTATGTATCCGCGTCAACGCGAAAATGAACCGTTGCTCTGCGACGCAACAGATGCACCGCCTGGTGCATCTTTTCGGCATTCCATGGAACCCCCTGTATTGATGCATGCCATAACTCACTCACAGATAATCCCCCTTTTCCACCCATAGTTCCAAGTCATTCCATTATAAACAAGATCGCCTGGATGAACCACCACCGATCCCCGTTTTTTCATTCCTTTCCTCTTTTTTCGTTTCTTCCCTTTCATCCTTCTCATACTCATGCCTTTCCTTTAAGTTGCTTTCAGGATTATTCGACAGAAATCTACATAAAACTATAGATCATACCGACATATAACTTAGGCGTTTTGAGCTTTTTAATAATCATCTGGGGAGATGGAATATGTCGAACATGTTGAACAAGTGGGGGAAAACGGGAGCACGGACATCCAGTATGGCAAATACGTTGTCCATTGTGCTGCTCGTCATTATCGTAGTTGTCTTTGCCGTGCTGGGAACATTTATGTTTGCAAGCACACGAAACATTCTGGTGAAACAGCAGGAATCCATGCTCCAGACCAAGACACAAGCCATTGTTAGTGAATTTGATGCACTATTCAAGGAAAAGGGCGCACTGGTCAAGCAAATGTCCACCAACACATTATTTCAGCAATACATAGAAACAACAGCATCTGCTGCGGATGCGAAAAGTTCAACCTACGCTGCGGAAACACAGGCAACACTCGCCGCTATCGTTAAGGCAGAGCCTTCGTTTGCCGATGCCTGGGTCGCCGGTCTGGATGGAAAAGGATTTTGGATTCAAAATGATGGTGTCGTATCTGCACCGGACTTCGATATCCAGTCGCGTCCATACTACAAGCCGGTTACCACCGCAGACGGACTTTATTTCTCCGATCCGTACATTGATATTGCAGCAGGCAATGTACTTATGGGTATCTTTTATCCGATCAAAGACGACAACAACAACACGATCGGCTTTGCCGCAGCGGATATTGCATTTAAGGATATTCCGGCGATTATGGAGAGTTATTCCCTTGGAAGCACGGGCTATTCCATGTTGCTGTCCAAGAGCGGGGAAATTCTGTACCATCCGGATCAAGAGAAGGTTTTGAAGGAGAACATCCTGGACAGTACGGGGGACATGGGGGACATCGGCAAGAAAATGCTTGCCGGTGAAAACGGCGTACAGCTTATGAACGACAATGGGGAACGTCGTTATATCGGCTACGCTACCAGCAAGGATACGGGATGGTCCGTTGGTCTGACCATATCCGAAGAAGAAGTTCTCGCAGAATTAAAAACGTTCACGTGGATTACGCTTGGCGGTTTTGCTGCAGCTACCCTTCTACTTGTGATTATCTGTTACATTACCCTTCGCCGTCTGTTACGCTCCATACCACAGCTGCTGGCTAAGATTAAACAGATTGAACAAGGTGATCTGACTGTCCAACTGGATATCAAATCTAATAATGAAATTGGACAGATCGCTACAGGCTTGAATTCCATGGTACAGAAAATTCAGGTCATGCTGCAAATGGTCGGCAGCTCGGCGCAAATCCTGAACCAGTCGTCGAATGATCTGCAAGCCATCTCCTCTCGAACAGCTGTGACCATGAATGACACATCAACAGCCATCAACGAGATTGCTAATGCAACGAATTATCAGTCCATCGAAACGGAAAATATTTTACGAAAAACAGGCTCTTTATCCAGCCAAATCGATGAAATTGCTACCGATGCGCAGGCTATGGGATCGGTCGTGCAGACATCTGCTGATCAGAGCAGCCAAGGACTTGCGGTCGTGGAACAATTATCGAAATGGTCCGAGGAAAACCATCAGTCCACCCAAGCAATGTCCTCTATTATCCAGGAGATTGACCTGAGTCGGAATGAAATATCCAGTTTTGTGGATACAGTCAAACAGATTGCCTCTCAGACGAACCTGCTCGCACTGAATGCCTCCATTGAAGCTGCACGTGCTGGCGAACATGGAAGAGGATTTGCCGTCGTTGCCGAAGAGGTCCGCAAACTTGCAGAACAGACGGCTCAGGCAACAGAGGAAATCAACAAAAAGGTGAATGTTATTGAAGAGAAAACAACCCTTTCGGTTGAACATACCATGCGCGGTATGAAGATTGCGGAGGAGAATGCCAAATCCGTAGAAGATACCAAACATGTATTCTTCAGTATTAACAAAGACCTGAAAGATCTGCAGCAACGTATGATGCAGATTACCACTAATACCGCCAATGTACACAAACACAAAGATGAGATATTCCAGGCACTGGAGATTATCTCCTCCACCACAGAGGAGAACTCGGCATCAACGGAAGAAGTAAGCGCCAGCACGCAAGATCAGCTGGATAGTATCGAACAGGTAGCTGATCTGTCGAAACAGTTGAACCAGCTATCTGGCAAACTGCAAGACGAACTAAGCCAGTTTAAAGTAAAGTCATGATCTGCAAGCTTTCACCCGCTCTTCTCTTTTAGTCGCTGTCCATTTATTATTAATGAATATGCGTACGAAGAGGATTGGAGGCTGAATCATCATCATGAACTTTGCCAAACGAATGGATCATTTCAATGAAGGAATTTTCACCCGGTTGCTGGAGATCAAACGCCGCAGACTGGAGAACGGGCAGCCCGTTATTGATCTCAGTGTGGGTACGCCGAATATCCCACCTGCGCAGCATATTATAACTGCACTATGCGAGGCCGCTGCAGATCCGGCTAATTATATATATGCTGTGAATGATCAGAGTGAGTTGCTGCAAGCTACAAGCGATTGGTACAAGCAGCGTTATCAGGTCGAGTTAGACCCGGCAACACAGATCTGTTCCTTGCTCGGTTCACAGGAA